>NZ_JBDFQT010000002.1:0-401046 GCF_039675725.1 Erwinia sp. Eh17-17
CATTCTGCACTGGGCTGGATGACGCCCTCTGAATTTGCCGAAAAATCTGCCGGTTGCCAGAATATGCAGCCAGAATGAAGCCGGTTATTCCTGATTATGAATGGATCACATACGGGGAGCGGGTCAGCATTCGCTGCTCGCAAATTCTGCACTGGAACAGTTTGGGGGACCAGTGCTGAGGATGCAGGTAATGCGATGCCAGCTGCTGCTCCATTCAAAGTTCCAAGTAATGCCAGACTCATCACAGTTGCTGAACCGTCCAACACAGACCATGCGACAATAGCTTGCGAAACTGCCGCAATAACAGAAGAGGATACCAATACCTGGTTACGAGAGTAGCGGTCCGCTAATACGCCCCCGATCAACAAGAATAAAACGTTAAAGATGGAGCGGGACGCAACAACGAGACCTAAATCAGATACCGATCCGCCAATATCAAGCACTGCGAACGCTAATGCAATCGGTGCAATACCATTGCCCAGAACGGTAAGAAGGCGAGCAGCAAACAGATAACGAAAAGGACTGAAGTGAAAAACGCTAACTTTTTTAGTAAATGTTTTCATTATGAAAATGGCTTCTGGATAAGAGGATTTATTTTAGAACGTCTGTATTTTGCTAATACTTTAGCATGATCTGATAGTTACACTGCATTATGCAGTTTAGGTAAGCAGAGAAATAACTTCCGCTCCTCGCTCACAGCGGACCTTATGCTCAGTTAATTCGGTCGCTTCGTACCAGAAGCGGACCTTGCGAACATTACGATATTTTCAGTCAAGATATCTAAAATCACATGGCACTGTTATACGGGATACTTACAGTATCATCACAATGCCTTCAGGTCAGGGGCCTGAAAGATGTCGCTGTGCCTTAAACTTTGGAAAGCGAAGCAGGCAAGAAATCATCGCGTGATGCTCGAGGATATGAAGTAAGATTAACGGTTTCGGGGAGGGGATGATGGATTCAGAGCGCGCGGTTGAGGTGGTTTGTGCAAGACTGATTGGGGAAAACGCCATCCCGCTAAAAATTCGCACCAGAAAAGGCGTATCCGCGGAGGAGGTCAACGAGCTGTTTTTGGCTATCGATGTCCTGATCGATCATTACAGAGAACAGGATACGGTCCCGAAGAAGCTGGCACTGGCCTTTGTCGATGTCTTTATGGGATTCAGTGTTGCCGATGCCTTTTATCATCAGGATGAGCTTGCGCGATATGAGGATATCGGCATCGCGCTTCAGGATAAAGCCTGCGCGTTATTCGACGGGGCCTGAGACGGGCCGGCGGGCACCTCTTCGGCCTGGCAACCTGTCGGGTCGGGGTTGGTTGCAGCAGCGGGGGTAAAACGGTGCAGGTACAGGTTTGATACAAGGGTGAGCCATGAGCAAGGAACATCGGATTTATTTTGAAGGGGAGCTGCAAAACGAGCTCAAACATATCGGGTGTCACGCACTGGCCGTCACGGCAGTTAAGCGGGGCCTGAAATTTCGCTATGAAAAAAAGCTGGTCGCGGAGCTGTCTTTGCAGTATCTGGTCAAGGCGCACGCCTTTGTCCTGCTCGGGCATGTCTTTGGTGGCCCCCTGTTTGACAGCCTGTCTAAAATAGAAATGCCTTATAAAAGCAACCTGGGCAGTGATGCCTGCTTTTCATTTACCACTTCAGGACGGCAGGATAAAAAGTTCAGTCCCGGTATTTACGGGCATATCGCTGTGCCCCGCCCTGAGCAAGCCAGTGAGGTGTCCAGGCACATCCGGCGCGTCCTTGAGGAGTACTATGTCCCCGTCGTTGTCGGATGCATCCTGCCTTCAGAACGGACGATTGATGACGTTCTGTATTCTCCGAGAGACTATTCCTATCCGGCTGCATTTATTCACTGTGCCCTCACCTGCAACCCGTCCTTATATCACGATGGTATAAAAGAAAAGTTGAGAACCAATAAGAAAATCATTAAAAACAAAGCCTTTGATTTTGCGCTTTTAGGTATTGAGCCCCCGCAGAGAACGGCCGTATCACGTTAAGCCCCCCCCTTTCATTGCGCGCCGGAACGCTCCGGCGCCAGGACGAAAAGGATAGCCGTGCAGTTGAAGAGGGCCACCTGTCCGCGTCAGGATCGGTTCAGGCAGCTCCGGGGGTCAGGGGGGTGGCGATTTCACGTGACCGCAGCGTGATGCGAACCGGAGCCGATTTGTAAGACGGCGTACCGCTTTCCCTGTCGATGTAATCAAGAGGGATCAGAACGTTTGCTTCGGGGTAGTAGGCCCCGATCGATCCCCTGGCGATGGCATAGCGGATCACCGTCATGCCTTCCAGGCGCATACTGTAGCCCTTCACTGCTGACTCCAGATCGACCACATCCCCGTGTTCAAGCCCCAGACGGTTAAGGTCATCGTCGCACATAAACAGCACATCACGGCGGCCAAACACCCCGCGATAGCGATCGTCGAGGGCATAGATGGTCGTATTGTACTGGTCGTGGCTGCGCAGCGTGATGAGACGCAGGACGTTGTCGCCCGGCACGGACAGGTCCTCATGCGTCCCCTGATAAACCGAAAATATCGCTTTACCGCTCGGGGTCGGCCAGATGCGATCCCGGGGCGGCAGCGGCATCTGGAAGCCACCGGGTTCCCGTATACGCGCGTTGTAATCCTCAAAGCCGGGAATGGTTTTTTCAATCAGATCGCGGATAAGACTGTAATCGGCAATCAGCGCATCCCATGCCACTCTCGTGCCAGGCAGCGCCGCTTTGGCCATCCCGGCGACAATGGCCGGTTCCGATCGCAGCAGCGGCGAAGCTGGCTTCAGCTTGCCAGAAGACGCATGCACCATAGACATCGAGTCTTCAACGGTGACGGACTGGCGGGTGCCGTCCTGCTCATCAAGTTCGGTGCGCCCGAGACAGGGCAGCAGCAGGGTTTCTTTCCCGGTCAGAAGGTGCGTGCGGTTCAGCTTGGTGCCGATGTGGACGCTGAGTTCAAGCTCACGCATCGCCGGAAAGCTCACCCCTGAATCAGGCAGCGCCACGGCAAAATTGCCGCCGAGGCAAATTAGCGCTTTTGACCGCCGATCCACGATGGCTTTCATCGCCTGCACTGCATCGTGACCGTGGTGCGACGGGGGCGTAAACCCGAACACCTTCTCAAGCTTACTGAGAAAATCAGTAGAAGGTTTCTCCGTGATCCCCACCGTGCGGTTACCCTGCACGTTGGAGTGACCGCGCAGTGGACAGACCCCGGCGCCGGGCTTGCCCATGTTGCCGCGTAACAGCAGCAGATTAACCAGCAGACGTACGTTGTCAGTGCCACGGTTGTGCTGAGTGATGCCCATACCGTAGGTCAGGATGGTGGCATTCGACTTCACGTAAGCCTGGGCCACCTGACTGAGTTCCGCCTGCGTCAGGCCCGACTCAAGCTCCACCGAAGCCCAGGACGTGGCCTCGATGTCGGCCGCAAACTGCGCAAAACCGTCGGTGTGCTCGCGGATAAAGGCGTGATCCAGCCCCGCGCCGGTCGCGGCCTCAATCGCCAGCACCGCTTTAGCGATGCCCTTCAGCGCGGCCGAGTCACCGCCGGCGCGAACCAGATAGTAGGTGGAGGCGATATCGGTTGAGCTGTTGGTGGCCATCTCCATGACATTCTGCGGATCGGCAAAGCGCTCCAGCGCGCGTTCACGCATCGGGTTGAAGACGATGATGGGGACGCCACGGCGCGCCAGCTCGTGCAGCGTCCCCATCATGCGCGGATGATTAGTTCCGGGGTTGTGTCCAAAGGAGAGGATCAGCTCTGCGCTGTCGAAGTCATCCAGGGAAACCGTGCCCTTGCCGATACCAATCGACTGAGGCAGGCCGACGCTGGTGGCTTCATGGCACATGTTTGAGCAGTCCGGGAAATTATTGGTGCCGTACTCGCGGGCAAACAGTTGAAACAGATAGGCCGCCTCGTTTGACGCCCGTCCGGAGGTGTAAAACTCCACCTCGTCCGGCTGCAGCGCCGCCAGTTTTTCGGCGATAATCGTGAAGGCGTCATCCCAGCTGAGCTCGTTAAAGGTATCGGAGGCGCGGTTATAGCGCAGCGGCGTGGTCAATCTGCCGTACCCTTCCAGCTCAAAGTCTGTCCGATCCAGCAGCGATGACACGGTATTGTCGGCTAAAAACGCTGGCGTAACGCGTTTAGTGGTGGCTTCCCACGTCACGGCTTTAGCGCCATTTTCACAGAACTGGAAGGTGGATTTGTGATCTTTATCTGGCCAGGCGCAGCCAGGGCAGTCAAAGCCGTCAGGCTGATTGGTGCGCATCAGCGTGGGCGGCGCTTTCAGGGTATCCATCTGATTTTTTACGGCAATGGCCGTCGCTTTCAGGGCGCCCCAGCCGCCTGCGGGGCCATCATAGGGATGGACGCCTGGCACGGTACGGTGTGTTTTTTTGCTCATTACGACTCCGGGCTCACATAAAGGAAATCAACAGCGCTGCCGCGCCTGCGGGTGTGGTGACCTGAGAAAAACAATGTCAAAAGTGAAGCCTGGGTCTGAATATCCCCTCTTCTGAGGTTGATTTTGTAAATTAAAAGTAGCAAAGAAAAACTGATGGGCCGGCTCTGGTTAGCAACTGGTTACGTTTTTCTTTTTTTGCACGTGAAGGGATACGACACTGGAAAACACGGTTCGTTATCTGTGTATTAAAGTCGGTGATGCGTTGGCGTTTCTGAACCGATTGACGTCGAGGATTATCAGGGTTGCTACAGCAGCCCTGTGCCAGGAGCAGACCCCAAAACGTTACTCCTTGATCTGCCCCACAGACCAGACTGACCTGACAAACTTGCAAAAAAATGATCGTCTGAATTTCGGTTGTGCCGTTTTAACTGAATGCTTAGATTCGGTTTCGATCTTATTAGGAGGATATCGAACATGAACGTCATCAGCGTTGAATAAGTCAATATTCAGGCCGACTGCTGTAACCGTCTTGTTCCGATGCCATTCTTCTTTTACGCAGTTTCAATATTTCTAAAATCCCGACGTCCGCTTTTCGCTGATCGCTGATCGCTGCCGCATAGCGCCCGGCGGATATCCAGTGATGCGCTTAAAAGCTCTGCTAAACGCTGCCTGTGAGGCATAGCCGAGGCGTAAGGCTACCGTATCAATTGAAATCTTATCGTGATTAATCCAATGACCTGCGAGACGCATTCGTACCTCCCTTGCATAGCGCAGGGGGGGGATGCCAATGATTGACTTAAAGCGTTCAGCAAAAACAGAACGTGACACATGCGACTGGGCAGCAAGCTCAGCAACGGTCCACTCCCGGCCCGTATCGCGATGAATGGCCAGAATGGCCCGGGCAAGTCGCGGATCCCGTAAGGCTGCGATAAGGCCCGCGGCATTCTCGCTGCCGTTTTCGATCCACCCACGCACGATCATGGCAGCCGCCACCTCAGCGAGGCGTGCCAGAATTCCCGCGAAGCCAGCGCGTCCGGAACAGATTTCAAATTTCATCGCGCCCACAATGGGGACCAGCCCCGGATAGCTCTGTTCATTGGCCTCAACCACTATGGCTTGCGGCATCAGTTTACCAAGACCCTGCATTCCACCGAGATCGAACTCCATACAGCCATAAAACAGAACCGTGCTGGGTGTCGAAAGCGAACTGGGGCAAGTATTGATTCCGCTCACGGCATCGCCCAGAGGAGCAGAGCCTAACGTGTCGATATGTTGAAATGAACAGCTGGCATCCGATAGAAGCTGATGATCCTCACCCTGAGGTATGAATACCATGCTCCCGGCTTTTAGCTCGTGCAGCGTACCGTCGTGTGTGCGAAGCAGAGCAGTACCCACAGCGATGTAATGGAAATAGGCGTATCCCGGCCTGTTGCTAAAACCGACGCCAAACTCAGAGCCAGTCTGGAAGCGGCGATACTGAACGCCGCGCAGGCGCATTTCCAGCAGCAGTTCGCTGATGAGCTCGGATGACAGGGCAAAATGTTTACTTTCATGCATAATCGGAGTTTCGGGTAAAAAATCAAGATGCGCCATCATAGATCGTCCAGTTGTTCAACTCTAGACTTGGAGCTGTAATTTTTTCCTAAGAAGAGTGTGTTATGAGAATTGAAGCAACTGAAACAACTGAAACTGTATCCGCCAGTTTCAATAGTATGGAACCCAAAGAACCGGCATGGATGGCCGTCATTTCACTGGCGATGGGCGTGTTTGGCTTGCTGACTGCAGAATATCTTCCTGCCAGCCTGTTAACACCCATGGCCGCCGATCTCGGTGTGACCGAAGCACTGGCTGGTCAGGCGGTGACAGTAACGGCTGTGGTGGCTCTGTTTGCTGGTCTGATGGTTCCCCGCCTGACGCGTAATCACGATCGCCGAAAGGTTTTGCTGGGTTTTACCGTGCTGATGATTGCCTCCAACCTGCTTGTCGCACTTTCATCCAGTCTGGCTGTTCTGTTAGTCATGCGCATTCTGCTGGGCATTGCGCTGGGAGGCTTCTGGAGTATGGCTGCAGCCGTAGCAATGCGGCTGGTCCCTGCGAAACGTGTCCCACGCGCGCTCTCCATTATTTTTAGCGGGATTGCCGTCGGTACCGTAGTATCGATCCCATTGGGGAGCTATTTAGGCGGGCTTTATGGCTGGCGCAGCGCTTTTCTCGCGGCAAGCGCAGTAGGCGTGCTAACACTTCTCTTTCAGCTATTTACCCTTCCTGGCATGGCTCCGCGTAAAATGATGATGACGGCATCTGTCATGGATTTGCTCCGTCGCCCCGGCATTGCGATGGGAATGACGGGATGTGTCATTGCTCATACTGGCCAGTATGCGCTGTTCACCTACATTCGCCCGGCTCTTGAAAATATTGCCCAACTTGATGTGGATCGTTTGTCTTTAATACTGCTGGGATTCGGTGTCGCTAATTTTATCGGTACGCTGTTGGCCGGGTGGCTGATGGAGAGAAGCCTTCGTCTTACCCTGATAGTCATGCCGGCGGTGGTGGGTTTAGCGGCATTGGGCATGATTTTACTGCCGCTGGAGGAAACAGGGTTGATGTTGTTGGTCGCGTTATGGGGGATGGCATTTGGTGGCGTACCCGTTGCGTGGTCAAACTGGGTAGCTCGTTCCGTGCCAGATCAGGCTGAAACCGCCGGCGGCATGGTCGTCGCAGCGGTTCAGTCCTCAATTGCTGCTGGTGCTGCGCTGGGAGGTTTACTCTTTGGTATCAGTGGCGTAACTGGCGTTTTCATCACCGCGGGTTGCATCATGTTCCTGGCCACCCTGGTTATCGGACTAAAGGTGCGGGTTGCGCTGACCTGACCACGCACCAGATAACACCGTTTCAAATGACGGCCAGCTGACCCAAATGGCTGGCCTGAAAAAAAATAGCGCAATTTCTTAATTTATTAACGAGTTTGTCGCCAAAACATCAATGATTCAGGGAGAACGAAGTGACATTCGAGATTAGAAAAGAAGAAAAAACTATTGGTTTCTCTGAATTAGAATTTGGTGATCCCCCACAGAGAAAAAGCAATGAGCAACATCCCGCCGGCAATGTTGACGTATTTTTTAAGCATTAATGGGTTGGTTTTTTTAAATGAAAAGATCAGTATTTGACTGACTGCGTAAAGCCAAATGCTCATAACCACTACATGTACTGAAGCCAGCGTCAGGTAGTTGCAAACGCCTCCCTTTATCCCTGCAAACTGAGAAACGACTGTCAGATAAAAAAGGATGGCTTTAGGGTTCAAAACATTAGCCAGCCAGGCCTCTTTTAAAGTTACCAAATACTTTGTATCAGTAAACCCGCCTGTATTTACTGTTATCCCGCTGCGGATAAGCATCGCTCCTAACCAAAGCAGATAAGCAGTTCCAACAACTTTAAGCACAGCAAAAGTTGCTGGAGACGAGATGAGCACAGCAGTGAGACCAAGCCCGATAAAAACCGCATGGGTATATATACCCAAAGCTGTTCCGGCAAGAGTTCTGAATAGGCCTTTGTGACCCCCTGCCAGAGCGCTGTTCATAACGAGAGTGAAACTTGCTCCAGGGGACAGTGCAACAGGGAGTAGTGCTGGCATAAAGCCAAAAATGTTCACATCCATAGATTTAGGATAGTAATTGACACTCTGTTAGTTTGCCAGTCAAAACGCTTCGTAAGGATGTACTGTTCAGAGCAACGAAAACAGGTAATCGTCATGAATAAAAGCTCCGCTTCTCGCTCAGAGCGGACCTTTAGCTCAGGTAACTCATCCCCTTCGTGCCAGAAGCGGACATTTTCAGACAAGCCATACGGTGAAGCGGTAACGGACATTCCTGGGCTGGCTCATCATCACACAGACAGCTACATGTCGGATGATGTGTGATCTTATCCTTCAACTCAGCAAAAGTTTGATTTATTCAACGAAGTCCATTGCATCATTATGACGCATTGATTCAGGCATCATTTTACCTCTAATTGATTTTGCTATACTGTTCATCGGATCGCGCGACGGTGTCGTGCTGTAGCCCTGTTTTGCGCTCAAACCTCACGCCGAAAATTCAAGCGGTTACGCCGCATGAAGTAGAGCTGCTCAAACGTAGAGAAAATTATGAAGAAAATGATTGACGACAGTTTGATTGTGGCATCTACGAGAGCAGCAATTTTTAGTAGTATTGTGGGTTCATTGCTCGTTTTAATATATCTTTCCTGGGGAAATAGCAGCACATCCGCACCGGGCCTCATTTTTACTTATCTCTTTATCGTCATGACAAGCATTATTGGGACCATGATAGGTTCTTTCATGATCGGCGTACCATTAGCGATGATTTCAGAGCGGTTTTATCCTGATGCTTCCGTAAAGGGTAGCTTTTTCATAGTGTGTGCCACGCTCTTGATATGGCTGGTTGTACTGGCATGGCCTGTTACCAGGATATTTGACATTCCTTATTCGGATGTTTTGCTTTTAAGCCCCTATGCTTTCTTTTCGGCTGCCGCACTGACTTATCTGGTTTACTGGCATTGAGGCGTATGACCTAAATCAGGCTCGAGGTACAAGGACGGTTAAAGAAATATGCTAATAGATTTATTTTCGACCAGACAAACAGAAAAAGGTAAGTCCAGGGTGTCGGAATTCCGATGTTTTCCGAACCCGTTAAACTCACAGCCAAAGGAAAGCCCACGCTGCGGCGTGAGCTTTTTTAATGCGGCAATATCGCCTCAGCGATGCGCTCAGCCGAGCTGCTTTTCATACAGGCGATAGCGTTTATAGGGCACCGCTCCGATACGCTCAAGCATGTTTCGCATCCCGCTGTTGGCCTCAAGAATCCAGGACATCTCTAAAGCGTCGATATTGTGTTTTGCGAATGAGTCGCGCAATGCCTCAATCAGTAGTAACGCCATAATGGGACCTGTGCGACTAAATTGATATTCCAGCCGCACCCCCATCAAAGGCACCCGCGCCGTGCGGACGCCACTGACTTTTAATCGCCATAACAGTTTTGCCCAACCAAAGGGTAATAATCGCCCCTTTAGATTCGCGATAGCCTCATTAATATTAGGTAAACCAACAATAAAAGCACACGGCGTTGCATCTATCTCGGCAATATAGATCATATCGTCTGGGACTAAAATCTTCAGCTGATCGCCCATGGTGGCAAACTCATGCTCGGTAAAAGGAACAAACCCCCAATTTTTCTGCCAGCCGGAATTGAAAATGTCCCGCATAACCTGCATTTCTTCAGCGAACTTTTTACGGTTGAGGCGGCGAATCGTCACCTTCTGGCGAACTTTGTCCATCAGCCTGGTGATTGACGGGGAGAAATGCAGTTCAGCGAGACGCATCCAGTAGGCCAGTAAGTCCGTTCCTTTAACATACCCCTGCTCTTCGACTCTGGCACCATAATAAGGTTTACCGTGAGCCATCAGTGCCGAGGGTGGACGGTCAAAACCATTAATCAGCAAACCACTTTCCTGGTTAATATTCAAACCAAAGGGGCCGGTGATTCTGCGCGCCCCCTGAGACGTTAACCATATCTCTGCGGCATTAAATAATGCGCGAAACACCTCCGCATCATTAACAGCATCTATCAACCCGAAATGTCCGGTATCGTCACCATAAAGTTTGCGATGTAAGGTATCAATCTGTGCCGTAATCCTCCCGACAATCCGCCCCTCTTTTCGCGCAATCCAGGCCTGCCATTTGATATGCTCAGTGCCTGGATTTTTCTCAGAAAGATGTTCTGCGCGCTCAATATACAATGGATCAATCCAGGCAGGGTCATCAGGATATAATGTCGCGGGGAAAGCAATGAACTCCTTAAGCTCATGCTTATGATTGACTTTTTCAACAAGAATCATAGAAACCTTAATTTTTTGTTATTCACCAGAACACAGTAAACCTATCCGAACAGCGTAAGCTTGCGGTTTGCTGCGGTTAACCCTGGTCGACCTTTTCCAACGAAAAAATATTGCAACAGTCGCTCAAAAAAGCTGTCGTCATTTAAAATAATCTAACGCACCATTTATTAAGAAAGAGTGCAGAAAATGATTTCACCACCCAGAAATCATTACTGACACAATCCCTACCAGAATCTTTAGCCAATAACACCCAAACTTAATATGTTGCAGAAATTATCTTAATAAACAGGGGTATTTTTACCACTTAATGCCTTTATCAGTAGCATTATAAAAGTAACCATACCTTTTTGAAAAACATGCCGTCATAATACCTCAGTATATTCATCCAATATGTTAGCTATATGTCACAGCGGCCCACGGCGGCCGAAAAAATGGGTATCTCTAACGTCCTTAAAAAACGGCGCAATCTAATGAACCTGAATAACAATGGCAATCCATACATGAGGTTTTTGTGTTAACCATCAATAAATCATGATTAATCACAAATGCTAAAGAAAACTCATCACACTAAAGTTACTGAGTAAATTTTTTACAAAATAATGACCTTTAACTTGCGTGGCTCTCTGTATCATCTTGGTAATTCTGAATCTATGGCTTCATTGTATATGTCTGAAACAAGCTCAACCCACTCCCTTCCCATGCGCTATGCTGACTTCCCCACTCTGGTGGAAGCGCTGGATTATGCCGCTGAAGGAAATACAGGGATGAATTTTTACGACCGTCGTAATCAGCTGACTGCGGTTCTGGAATATCGCTTACTGAAACATCGTGCCATGGCGGGAGCACGGCGTCTGTTATCGCTGAACCTTCACAAAGGCGACCGGGTTGCTCTTATTGCTGAAACCAATGTGGGATTCGTGGAGGCCTTTTTTGCCTGCCAGTACGCGGGTTTAGTCGCCGTGCCGCTGGCAATTCCAATGGGCGTAGGTCAGCGTGACTCCTATATTTCTAAACTCCACGGTTTACTGGCCAACTGTCAGCCCGCCGCCGTTATTAGCAGTGAAGAGTGGCTTCCTCTGATTCATTCAGCCACTGCCGATGCCCCGGATCTGCATATTCTCAGCAACGCAGGCCTCGAATCTCTGCCTGAGAAAGAAACCGAGCTGCCGCCCCCCTCGCCTGAAGATATTGCTTATCTGCAATATACGTCTGGCAGTACGCGTTTTCCTCGCGGCGTCATTATTACTCATCGTGCGGTGATGTCGAACCTGCAGGCTATCAGCCATGACGGCATAAAATTACGTGCCGGCGATCGCTGCGTCTCCTGGCTCCCTTTCTATCACGATATGGGGTTAGTGGGTTTCCTGTTAACCCCGGTGGCCACTCAGTTATCCGTTGACTATTTACGTACACAGGATTTCGCCATGCGCCCCATGCAGTGGCTGAAATTGATCGGTAAAAACCGCTGTACGGTGACCGTGGCCCCTCCCTTTGGTTACGACCTGTGCTTGCGACGAAGTAACGCAAAAGAATTAGCCGAAGTGGATCTCTCAAGCTGGCGTGTGGCGGGGATCGGGGCTGAACCGATATCTGCCGGGCAGTTGGAGCTGTTTGCCGAACACTTCAGCAGCGCCAACTTCAACAGTCAGGCGTTTATGCCCTGTTACGGGTTGGCGGAAAATAGCCTAGCCGTAAGCTTTTCGCCAGAGGCCTCAGGCGTGCTGGTTGATCACGTTGACCGCAGTATTCTGGAATACGAAAGTAAAGCCGTGCCGCCGGGTAGAAAAACAAAAGCGACCTCTACCTTTGTTAACTGTGGCAAAGCGCTGCCTCACCACCGGATTGAAATCCGCAGCGAAAAGGGTGTCACTCTGGCAGAGCGCGAAGTGGGCCATATCTTTATTTCCGGCCCCAGCTTAATGAGCGGCTATTTCCAGGATGCCGCCTCGCAGCAAAAAATTCAGGCAACAGGGTGGATGGATACCGGCGATTTAGGTTACCTGCTCAATGGCTATCTGTACGTCACGGGGCGAAAGAAAGACCTGATTATTATTCGCGGCCGTAATATCTGGCCGCAGGATATTGAATATGTTGCGGAGCAGGAGCCGGAAATCCATTCGGGTGATGCGATTGCTTTTGTCACCCACCAGGATCACGACGAGGGCGCACGAATTATTTTGCAGATTCAGTGCAAATTCAGCTCTGAAGAGCGTCGGGAACAAATCGTTCACTCCCTGACCGCACATATTCAAAGCGAGTTCGGCGTGGCTGTCGATATTGAACTTCTGCCGCCACACAGTATCCCCCGGACCTCGTCGGGGAAACCTGCGCGCGCAGAGGCCCGAAAACGCTACCTCACTGCGCTGACTGACGCTATCAGCCCTCATATTGAACTGGCAGGGTAAACAACATGACCCGAACAGTAGCGTTGACCGGTATGACAGGGTTTATCGGCAGGCATATTGCTGAGAATTTGCTCTCACGCGGTTTTGCCGTCAGGGCACTGACTCGTAAACCCGATACAGGCACAGTGACCAACGTGACCTGGATAAAGGGTTCACTGGAACACCCTGACGCACTGGCAGAACTGGTAGATGGCGCTGACAGTGTGGTTCACTGTGCGGGCGTGGTTCGTGGGCACAAAGAAAGCATTTTTACTGAAGGTAATGTCACTGGTAGCCTGCGCCTGATGCAGGCGGCTGAAGAGAGTCGTGGCTGCAGACGCTTCTTATTTATCTCTTCTCTGGCGGCACGTCATCCAGAACTCTCCTGGTATGCGAAGTCGAAGTCTGTTGCCGAACAGCAGTTAACCACCATGGCCACGCAAACATCACTGGGCATTTTCCGGCCAACGGCCGTTTATGGGCCGGGTGACAAAGAACTCAAGCCGGTGTTGACCTGGCTGCTGCGTGGCGTTCTCCCCTGCCTCGGCTCACCGGAGTCACGGCTGTCGTTTATTCACGTCAGTGATTTAGCCCAGGCCGTGGGCCAGTGGTTAGCCTCTGCTCCCCAACCCACCCGCCCCTGCGAACTCTGTGACGGGGTTGACGGAGGGTATAACTGGCAGCGCTTGCAGGAGATAGGTGCCAGGGTGCGTCAGGGCCCTGTACGGTTAGTCGGTGTTCCTTTACCCGTACTCAAACTGCTTGCCGACATCAGCGTCTTTTTCGCCCATTTAACCCGCAGGGAACCCATGCTGACGCGCAGCAAAATCCATGAATTAACACACCACGACTGGTCAGCAAGCAATAAAGTTTGCACTGAACAGATTACGTGGCGTCCGGAGATAAGTCTGGAGCACGCGCTGCGTGAAAGACTATTTTGATCATCTGACTAAAGGGAAGTTAAGGTTTCTATGCTAAATCATGAAGCGGTGATGGATTACATCCTTAAGTGTTTAAGAGGAATGGTCGCCAGCGAACTGGAAATCAAACCAGAAAGCGACCTCGTTGATGAGTTAGGTCTGGAATCTATCAAGGTGATGGATCTGTTGATGATGCTGGAAGACAGATTTGATATTCCTATCCCTATCAATATATTGCTGGACGTCAGAACCCCCGGACAATTACGAGACGCATTGCTCCCACATCTGGAGAAAACCTATGGGTCTCTATGATCGTTTTGCACGCCTTGCTGATTACCGGAAACAGTTTCAGACATCCGGGCTTAATCCATTCGGCACCTGTATTGATGAGATTTACTCCGCCACGGAAGGGCGAATAGGGAATAAAAAGGTCATTCTGGCTGGCACTAATAACTACCTCGGTCTGACCTTTAATCCGCAGGCGATTGCGGATGCTCAGGCGGCATTAAGCAGTCAGGGTACCGGAACCACCGGGTCGCGCATGGCGAACGGCAGCTACGGTTCACATCTCGCCTTAGAGCAGGAAATTGCAGCATTTTTTAACCGCCCTGCTGCTATCGTGTTCTCAACCGGTTACACCGCTAACCTGGGGATAATCAGTACGCTTGCCGGTCCCGGAACCATTGTATTACTGGATGCGGACAGCCACGCCAGCATCTATGACGCCTGCGCACTGGGGGGGGCAACCATTATCCGCTTTCGCCACAACGACGCCGGGGATCTTGAGCGCCGTATGATGCGTCTGGGGGAGAAAGCTCGCGAAGCCATCATCATCGTTGAGGGCATTTACAGCATGCTGGGTGATGTGGCTCCGCTGAAGGAAATTGTCGACATCAAGCGACGTCTCGGCGGTTATTTAGTGGTTGATGAAGCCCATTCCTTCGGCGTCATGGGCGCGAATGGACGGGGCCTGGCAGAAGCCCTTGGCGTAGAGCAGGATGTGGATATTATTGTTGGCACCTTCAGCAAAAGCCTGGCTTCTATTGGCGGTTTTGCCGTCGGCCCCCGCGCGATGGAGGTTCTGCGCTACAGCAGTCGTCCTTATATCTTCACGGCTTCGCCCTCACCGTCGAGTATCGCCTCCGTCCGCTCCTCACTAAAAACCATTACGCAGCATCCTGAACTGCGTGAGAAACTGTGGAGTCATGCCCGCAGACTCTACCGGGGCCTGGCGGCCTCAGGTTATCAGCTTGGCCCCCACATCAGTCCGGTGGTACCGGTGATGATCGGATCAAAAGAGGATGGTTTAAGCTTCTGGCGCGCCCTGATTGAGAAAAACGTCTATGTGAACCTGGTGCTACCGCCGGCAGCCCCGTCAGATATTACGTTACTGCGCTGCAGTGTGAATGCCGCACACAGCGAAGAGCAAATCGATCGTATTATTCAGGCCTTTGCTGAGCTGAAAAACTAGACGCCCCGTACCGTACTATCATGCCGTACACAGACCTGTGGCGGCATGTCTTCCTTCCCCGCTCCGTTAATGACGCCGATCAAACCAATATACCAGCCCCATAGCGAGCAGCAGCAGCAGTGCTGCGGGTGCCAGCGTGGTTAGCAGCACATTCAGAGCAAATAGCAGCCCTAAATTCACAATGATTTGATAGCTGATATAGGTAAGCAGGCCTACTATCACGCCCACAGCCAGGCGGCTTCCCAGGCCTGGCGATCGGGGCGTGCTGAACGTAAACGGGATCGCCAGCAAAATCATCGCCAGGGTCAGTAGCGGCCGCCCCAGCTTTTGCCATAGCGCAATCTGAAACTCGCTATCCGGCTGGTGAGTATCCCGCAGGTAATGGATGTACTGCCAGAGCTGGTGAATGGAAAAGCTGTCGCTGGGCAGCATGAGTTCCGCCAGACTGATGCGGGTAAAAATGGAGTGCCATTGCAACGTCGTCAAGTGTGTTACCGTCTCTGTACGCCCCGTCCACTGCTTCTGATTAACGCCGTGCAGCACCCATATTCCGTTAGCAAGAACGCTGGCCTTTTCCGCAAAGAGATAAGACGCCAGAGAGAGGTCGGGCCGGTAATAAAAGACCTCAATGCCCACCGGCTGATGATGTTCATCCAGGGTTTTTACCGTAGCAAATTCGTTGCCACGCTTCGCCCATAGCCTGTTTGCAACGCTGTCATTACTCTCCTTATCCTGAGCCATAGCGACGTTTTTCAGCTGCAATGCGCGCTGCTGTAACGGAGAAGCCACCCACTCATCGAGCGCAGCCAGCGTGAGCGTAAATATCAATCCGGCACACAAAATCGCCCCGGCAATGCCAACAACAGAAACACCCGCCGTGCGTATGGCCGTTAACTCCAGACTTTTCGATAATTGCCCCAGACCGACGATCCCTCCTAGCAGCGCAATAAATGGCCCCAGGTCGATCAGGCTTCTGGGCATCGTCATAAGCACCACCATCACCGCCTGTGTCCAGCGATAGCCGCCGGGACTGACATCATCAAGTTCGTTAATCAGATTAAACGTGGTGAACAGGGGGAGTAAAAGCCCCGCCGCCGCTGCAAAGCCAAGAAAGACGTTGCGGATTAAATAGCGTCTGAAAATGTTCATCGAAAAGGTTTCTGCAGGAGTGAAAGGTCGCGCGCGATCAGGAAAAGAACCCCGATCAGCATCATAACAGGCACCAGCCATACCCCCGGAATAAGGGGAATGGCACCATTTGCTACCAGGGTGCGGCTGAGATTACCGCCGTAAAAAATAGCGGTAAATAATACGGTTAACGGAAGCAGCGTGGCAAAACGCCCCTGCCGGGGTTTCAGACGGCTCAGCGAGACGGCTAAAAGTGCCATCAAAATCGTGCTGACGCCACGGGTCTCTCTCCACTGCAATTCTGCCCTGTCCGCCAGGCTGGTCGACCGCGCCAGTGCAGATAACGATGCCGACTTACGCTTAACTTTCAGGTTCTGAACGACCGGTTTGAGATGCAGATTGAGGTGCTGGTAGATCGTTTCGTTATCATCTTTTCCCTGATGGTCCAGCACGTAAGACGTACCGGAATGCAGCATCACCGTAGGACGGGTTGGCGACGGGTCGGTCACCTTGACCATTCTGGCGCGGTAGATGCTGCTTTTGATTCCTGAGGAGGTATAAATCAGGGCATCGGTCAATATGCTGGTCGCCGGGTCAATCTTTGCCGCCAGAACCATCCTGCCCTCATCATTAACGTTAAACTTGTCAGCACTCAGATGATGGACGTCCAGTTCAGACTGCGACTGCTGCTCCAGCTGATAAATCTGTCCGTAGGCCCAGGGCCTGGCATACAGAGAAAGCAGCATAACCAGTATTCCCAGCGGAACAGCCAGAAACATCACGGCCTTATAGAGCCTTAGCGGACTGCTGCCAGACGCAAAAATAGCCGTAATTTCTGAGTCGCTGTAAAGCTGGCCCAAAGTCACACCGACTGAAACATAGAGGCCCACGGGAAGCAGCATCTCCAGTGCAATCAGTACTTTGTAGAACACGATGTCAGCCACCACCTTCAGGGCCAGAGTGCCGTTGGCCGCTTCGGTCAGATAGCGCTGGGCGGAATAACTGGCAAAAATAAAGATTAAGAAACCCACGATGGTCAGAATTAACCGATGGGTCTGAGTCACAATGTAGCGCTCTATCAGATACATGACGTCCGGACATCCCAATGACTATTTATTAAGCAGCTTACGGACCCTGGTCAGCACCTGAGTGACTTCCTGCGGCGTCAGTGAGCCATCTTTTGCCCACTGAACGCGGCCATGTTTGTCCAGAAGTAAAATGGTTGAACTCTCCTCATCAAGTTGCCAGGCTTTTCGGCCCAGCCCCTCACTGTCGATAATGAATTGTGCCCAGGGATAGCGCCGTTTATTTTTCTCAATCTTTTTACGCACAAAATAACCAGAGCCGGGGATCTCATCGTCAGTGTTGACGATGGTCGTAGGTTGAAACTGGTCGGTCGGAAAATTTGCGTTCTTTATTGCCCCGATTAGCATTGAATTTTTATTTTTCGCCGAGGTACGTCCGGCGATATATTGCACAACACGAACCTTCCCGGCGAACTGTGAACTCTGCCAGGGCTGATAGTGAATATGTTGATTATTGAGTAAAAGTTCCCCCCGGTTTGTCACAGCTATCGGTGGAACCCGGTGACCGGTAAGGAAATTATGTGCACTGGCCACCAGCGAAAATAATAATATTGAAACAACCAGTAAACGACTTAATATCATAGTGCATCCTTTCTTGAAATGATTCAAAACAGACGAGTTGCCTTCAATCTTCAACGCCGACATCGGCGCTGATTTTCATTCAGGATAAAGATATGCCAGCCACCGTCATTGCCATATAGTGGCACCGGCGTCTGGCCTGGTTAAGTCCTGTAAAGGAAAGCGAGAAAGAAACAGTTCCAGACGTTGCCGAATATTATTATCCAGTTGAGAAGGCCGTTGATAGGAATTAAGCCCTGCGAGGTTATCTCTGACCATTTCATCATGGCGGTCGCCCATCAATCCATTAATAGCGGCCAGAAAGCGGGAAATCTGGCGGGCATCCTGATTATCCGGCCGAATCGCCCTTATGGTGTCATAGTAAGATACCTGCTGGCTTATTATTTTACGTGCCGAGTGGAACTCTTCGCCTGTCAGCTGCGGTTTAATAAGTAATCCCTGAAGCAGGCGCATCTGAGCCTGACGATAAGCCATAAAGTCATCTACCGTTTCCAGCTGTATCCGACGCAAAGAGTTGCTCACCCATGCCCAGACTGGGGCACTCAGATAAAATCGCAAAAGCCGGCCATAATGTTTCACCGACTGCTTATTTTCGTTACGAAACGCATCCTGAAAGCGGCCGAGAAAAACAGTCGTCTTACTGAACAAAAACCTGGAGGTGTGACTTTTACTGTAAAGCCGCTGGGAAAATCGCAAATGCTTGTAGCGCGAGCGCATATATTTATATTGCATTCTCTCCGCGGCTGACAGTTCCCCCCCGTTTAAAACCTTCAGCACCAGATTCAGTAAGGCTGTGCGTTCAACCCCCTCCTCCCAGTATTGCAGACACAGTGAATAATTATCTCTGATATTATCCATCGTGCATTGCAGTGGGATAACCGGAGGCAGGCTGACATTTTCATCAACAACATCATCTTCATCGACAACATTAAATAACAACTGAACGGTTTCAGGTAAAAATCTTTTTCGCTCTTTTTTTCTCATTATGGCTTACTCTCACTCGGCACACTGAAGGTTATTAAATGACGCTGACGGTAGGCACGTAAGACAGGAATAAAGGAGAACAGCACGTCCAGACATTGCCCTGCCAAAAAAGCAAATGCGGCCCCCGACACCCCCATCCATCGGGACAACACCACGAGCAGCACGATATAGCATACTGATGCCAGGGTCTGTGCCACTAAGAACGCACGTTGTTTCCCTGCCATAAACAATAATGATTCCTGGGGGAACCCCAGCATCGAGACGACAATGGCGCACAGCATGATCACAATTAAGTCGTATGCCATCAGGTACTGATGGCCGAAGACCAGGGAAATCAACGGTTTTCCGGTAATCATTACAATAAGAGCAACAATAATGCCCACTCCCCCTGCTAATAAAGCCGACCGCAGCCCCAGCAGCCAGGGTCTTTTTGTGCGCGGGTCCAGCCGCATGACCTCCGGGTAGAAACTTTTTTCTATCAATTTTGCCGGCGTTCCGGTGGCACCAAAAAACGTCATGGCAATTTTAAATAGCCCTGCCGCCGACGGCCCCAGGACAACACCGACTAACACCGTACTGCACGAGTTGCGCGCAGCCCAGATAGAGTGGGCAAAGTTCGTCGTCCAGACAAAATTCCACGCCCCCCTGATTTTACGGCCCGCGTCAAAAAGTCGCGGGCGTAATGCGTTATGGATATCTCTGCGGCGCAGTTCGCGCGCAGCAAACCACCAGTAAAGGGTTCCCCCCACCAGGTTAGAGCCATACCAGGTGATAATAAAACCGGTAAAACCAAAGTCACAGAGGTAAGAAATCACACTGCCTGCCGCACGCAGAAAAGGCTTTGTCGCCTGTTGAACCGCAATCAGGTCGAAGCGATCAACCGCGCGTAAAATTCCTGTCGGCGTTGATGCAGCCAGGGAGGGGATCAGCGTGCAGTAGAGCATGGCCAGCCAGAAGTGATGGGAATCGAGCCCTAAGGAGTGAGAAAGTAGCGGGAGCAGCAGCATGCCTCCGATCACCGCAACGGTACCGCTGGCAATATCCAGACCAAATGAAAAGGCGATCACATCGCGAAATTTTTGCACATTCTTGCTGGCCAGGGCCGGCGTACCGTATTGCACCACCAGCTGCCACGTCTGGAACTTAATAAAGTCACTGATTGCTTTGGCATAAGACTGAATAACCACAAGCATCCCAAACATTGCGGGAGACATGCCTTTGCCCGCACAGGACAGCGCCAGTAAATTCAGCAGCGCACCCACCACATTACTGGAACCTAAATACGCAGCGTTGCGGATAATGGTGCGCAGAGCGCCATCAGAAAACCAATGTTTCATGAAAAAAACCAGCCATATTAAATAATCCTGCCTTACTGGGCATCAATAACCAATAAGGATAAGTTAACCCGGCACATGCATCAGACAGCTCTTATTTGTCGATCACCCTGAGATTATTTTTCTGTGTGAGGACTCTGCAACCGCAGAGACGGCATTTAGTGCTTTTTCCAGCACATCACAGTAGGGCTCGCGTGAATTAATCTCGAGAACGTTGGCATGGTTGTAATTAATCTTTCCCATGACCGCGATTTTATCCCGCAACTCTTGATAGTCGTGGTCGGGTTTGCGGGAAAAAGCAGTATCGATATCGATATTAAGACGGATCACTAACTCAGGCCGATACCGTGACATTCTCTGATATAAACGACGTTCACGTTTTGCCAGACGCCTCATCAGCCTCCCCTTCACACGCTCCACACCAATGCCGGGGCCATCGTAGTGAAAACCTGAAATTTCAGCCTGCGGGAAGCGATCGCTGATCACCATGACGCCGTCCCGGGCCAGACGCATCACCTGGCGTAAATGGGCCATGCGGCGCAGCGAGAACCCATACATGATCAACGCCGCCCACCATGGGAGAGCCTGCGTGCTCATGCTCTGAGTCTTTGAAGACCTGGCCGCCAGCCGACGCTCAAGCCAGACGCCGATAACAGGCAGGCGTTTAATTTTATCGCCATCTTCACCCGATACCAGGCCCAGATACCGCCGCTCTGTTACCCAGCGCATTTTCATGTTTTTAACGAGGTCTGCGGTAAGCGTCGATTTACCCGTGCCATCGCAGCCGACCACCGCCACCAGTCCCGCAATGTAAGCGGGAGCGTGATTAGCCTCCGGTTTATTGTCTGACATCAGCTTCATTCCTCAACATAATCAACAGACTGAGGATGCGATGAGGCGAGACAGGCGCGAATCGCGCTTAATGACTTATTGAGAATACTCTCCGCTGGCTCACGGCCATTGACGTCAAAGATCTTCGCACCATTGAACGTCAGATGGGGGATCACTGCAGTTTTCTCGCGTAGCACGGCAAGCGGGTGGTCGGGTTTACGTAAATGCGCCGTTTCAGCGTCAATATCCAGCCGGATCAGCAGTAATGGGGGGTAAGACGCCATCCACTGATACAGTTTTATTTCACGCCTGCGCAGCGCGCGTATCCAACCGCTCCCGCCTGCAGTCTTTGCCAGCTGCGGGCCATCAAAGCGAAACCCAGCCACTTCAGCCTGCGGATAGCGATCGGTAATCAGCAAACAGCCTTTTTTACAGCGGCTCAACATTCGCCGAAACTTAATTGCCCGCCAGCAGGAAAGCAGGTAGATAACCAGTGCGGTGCCCCCCCCCGGCGGTAACGATGGACGCTGATGAACACGCTGCGCCTTCGCCACTAAACAACGGCCAAAAGGTGCGCCAATAAGGGGAAGGCAACTCATCCACTCACCGATACGACCTGAAGACTGTCCAAGGTACAGTAATTCGGTCGGCTCCAGAGAAGAGAGGTGATTCACCAGGCTTGCAGCCAGCGTTGATTTTCCCGAACCATCACAACCAGCAATTGCGATGACCCGAACAGGCGCATGATTAAAAAAAGAGGAAGTCTGTCTGTTCACTTAAAACCCAATATCAGAAATTTGCCCGATGTTAATTGATCTTATCTTTCTGATATTTGCGGTTAAGTGCGAAAGCGTGATTATTCATGAACTCAGGCTATTTTCAACAGCCAGACTCTTGATGACATCAGAATAAGAGCGTATTTTCCGTGGGATAATTTCAGGGAGGAATGAGTATGGAATCGAAAATGCCGCCGCTTATCGCGGTTATTGGCAGTGACGGATCGGGAAAATCAACGGTCTGTGAACATCTTATTGAACATGTGAGAAAATATGGCCCTGCTGTCAGAGTCCACCTGGGGAAACAGGCGGGTAACGTAGAGCGCGCGGTGATTAAACTGCCGTTATTGGGTCATTCTCTTAATAAGGCGATTAAACGCAATAAAGTCAGAAATACCAAAAAACTGCCTGGCCCACTGCCTGGCCTGGTGATTATGAGTTTCGTCGCTCGCCGGTTATTGCGCTTCAGGAAAATGCTGACTTATCGTCGTCGTCATTTGATTGTTTTAACCGATCGGTTTCCGCAGGTGCAAATTCCCAACACCTACGACGGCACCGTTTTTCCTGTTAATGCACCAGGGGGACGATTCGTGTCATGGCTGGCACATCTGGAACGCAAAGCCTTCGAGTGGATGGCACAACAAAAGCCGGACTTAGTGATAAAACTGAACGTCGATCTTGAGGTCGCCTGCGCCCGCAAACCCGATCACAAACCGGAGTCGCTGGCCAGAAAAATTGCCGTAACTCCCCTGCTGACTTTTGGGGGCGCACAGCTGGTAAATATTGACGCCAATCAGCCGCTGGATGACGTGTTGAATATTGCAAAAAAAGCGGTATCGGACTTCATGGAAACACAGGGATATGATCCGGTGAGCGAAGCGGCATCCGACATCAGCCAGAGGCGGTAAACTCAACCTGCCAGGAGGGGGCGTTACGGCTCCCTCCCCACTGCTTCTCTGTCGGGTGACTGACAGCACGGCACCATTCAGTAATCAGAATTGATTACGACCCGCTCTCCATACACGCCATTGCGCGGCAGAGGCAGGTTAGATGAGTTAAGCGGTCTGAGTACCCGGATCCCTTCCGCGCCGGCAGCGCGCGCATCAGTAATATCGTTATCCGCATCACCATAATAGAACCGGATATGGTGGCTGCGGATGTCATTCACTTTCGCCCCTTTACCTTCCCCGGAAAAAATGACCGGGTTCATTTCATCTGTCGGAATGGCGAAATCTTTAGCAATCTGAGGCGTCAGCGCCTCGTGACCGCTGCCCGGCATTGGGCGCCCGGTAATAAACCAGATGCGATCCCCGCGATCCCGGTGCAGTTTAATTAACGCCTGCGCTGATTTTTTTGGAACGGAAAAAGCATCCCAGCCGTTACTGACCTGCTCCCAGAACGCTTTATTCTTCAGAAAGTCATTATTACCGGGTGAAAACATCTGCTGCCCATGAAAGAAAGCCGGGGTCGAATAGAACAGGGTATCGTCAAGATCAAAGCCCACATCTGTCGGAGGCTTATCTTTCAGTTCCGCGGCGATCTGTTCAACCGATATCCAGTGAATAGCGTACTGACTGTTGAGCTGCTGCAGGGTTGCACCCGCGCCTTGCACCGTTTCTGGCTCACTGGCGCTGAACGCCGGAGCGGTACACCACAGAGAGGCCAGCAGCGTGAGGTAAAAAGAGGGCCGTTTTAGCAAAGACATTTAACATCCTTAATCGTGAAGTTAGAACAGGTTGAAAGCGTAGTCGACCTGGAATTCGACTGAATGGTTAACGGCACGCTTTGGCGTACCGTCGCTGTTGAGGATCGGTCGGTTATTCTGGCTTTGATAGTTCCATGACGGCCCACCGGAGAGCTGAAAACTGAGTTTTTTCACCCCCGATGGCTGCCATTTTGAAAAGAAGAGGGTTTCGCCGCGCCGGATAGCGTGGTCCTGATAGCGGACTCCCCAGCCAAAGGCACTTTGCAACCCCACCCTGACCTGCGGCGTGATGAGATATTCGGTGGTCCAGGCCAGCATTTTTTCGTTATTGCCAACGTAATCATTACCCCAGGCATTCGCCATCGAGTCGAATCTGCCACGGCTATTTTTCGCCATATGGCGCTCAAAATATCCCAGCCGATCGGTAGATTTCGCTTTGGTCCAGGAGGCACCGACCTTGTGTTTCCAGCTATTCTGCCGCCATTCAACATACACTGACGGGTGCCAGGCATCGTGATTAAACGGGCGGGCGTCAGGGCTCATCGCTTGCCAGTTTTTCAGCCCGTGGTTGTAGTAGAGCATCCCCAGTACGTTAACCTGGTGCTCAGATTCGGCAGGCTGCCAGCCAAACTGAACGCCATGCCGTTGCAAATAACGCTGACTTTCACCAAAGAAATAAAGGGCGCTGAAGCCCTGCTGTTGATACAGCAACTCGCCTGTAGACAAATGCCCAATCTGTTTTTTGCGATCCGCCGTGGTAAAGCGAATCTGCTCCGGCGATCCTCTGTCGCTGTAGCGCGTAAGCCATGCACCGCGGACGATAAACGGCCCCATGCCACTATCCATACGCCAGCCCTGATAAGTACTGGGAATGGTGCGGCTTGAGTTGGTGATCGCCCCCCACTGGTGGACAATCTGCCAGCCTGCATACAGTTTTAAATAGCTGTCGTCCCCCTCCAGTTTCGCTTTAGCGAACAGCTGGCCAAACTTGTGGAATCCTTTCGCCTTACCCTTATCGTTGTAAAGAATGCTGCGTCCCCAGAAATCATCGCTGGCCGCCAGTTTAAATGCCTGATAATACGATGCATCGACGCCCAAAATATCCGCCAGATAACCGGAGCTGTAATCGAGGGAAACGCCCTGCCCCCAGGCAGTCTGTACAGACCGCCGGCCAGCGTCAGAAGTATTGAGGTTCTTAAATTGATTCCTGAGGGAGATATCCATATGGCTGTTGGTAAAAAAGCTATTTACTGAGTCTGGTAACAGCGTTGGCGTTCCAGCCAGAGCATAGAGCGGCAGAGGAGAAAACGTAAGTATGGCACCAGACAGCAGAATTTTTGATCTGTGAGATATCGTCAATAACATGATTGAAAATCCTTTTCATTTTTTATTCATGGCTGCTCGTCCTGTCAGCATGCGGCAGAATAATAACAAAGTGTGCAGGGGGTAAAGTGACTGACTTCACAGTTAATTGTCACAACTGGAATAATTTAGCCATATATCGCTGCGGGTTATGATGTTGCAAAAAATGATTCGCCGTCCGGGCTGCGATCGTCAGCCGGGCGATAGTGCTCGGCCAGGCCTGAGGCCGCACATGCTGTCGGCACGCTGCTACAGAATAAAACGCCTCTCATGGATGGCAACTCTGTTTGCGCAGAGGGCGTGTCACTTTATAGATTAATCGTATTGAACAGGTTGAAATGACTCATTATTCATAAAAATATTAGTTAAAATAATGCGCCACGTTATACCAGGAAACATCCTAATATCAGCTGATTTCACCGTTTAAAATTGATAAATACCCGACAACCCTGACACCAGCCAGAGCGAGCAACATCGTTAATCACTCATAAAATCATAAAGTTATTATATGTTAATCTTGTTCAATCGTTTTAGCCTATTAATAATATCGGGCGAACACCAAATTAGTTTCAGCGTTATTTAACATCATGGTTTATAATTATTTTGCAGGTAAGAAGTTAATCTTTATAAAAGCTCTATGGAGGTATTTTGACTATTTCTGATGAAGATGAAAAACAACACGTCGTGATCGGCGAGGCTGCCATGAATCTAATCTTCAACAGGGAAGAAATCAGCCTCGGGGCGCTGATCAATCAGTTGCAGAGTATGGCCAGCGCTGAGCAAGATGACGATCGGCTCCTGAAAATCTGGGAAGCCAGGAAGTGGCTGCTTGAATTTAAGAAGGGTGCCCTGACTGCCCCCTCTGGCAACCACTGGCTCGCATCCCCGGACAACCAGAGCGATCCGGCCAGTAAGGAGTCTGATATACATATGGGCCTCTATGCAGACTCAGACAACCCGAAACGCTCAAGATAGGCCCTACCCTCCTCAACTCTGCCGCTAATATCATCAGCGGAAAAATGCCGTCACGGATGACGGCATCCCACCAGAAGTCATAAAATTCAGAATATTTCCCATTTTCTCTGCGTAACAGAAATGTATCATCTGTGCGCACTATAATCTGTAACATCATGATATCTATCAAATAGCACTTTTTGCACAAGATAATAATGAATCAAAATTCACTATTACTGTACAAGTTACCCATAGATGTATAACTTTAGTGCGTAAATTTTGACAATATTGAACTCTACGACTGAGGGACATTCTAATGCGTCAGGACGGTTCCAATCCAAAGATTGAAAATGACATCAGCCGTTATTTTAGTGAGGTTATCATGCCCTCTCAGCAGGAAACACTTGGCCATATTGTGGTTGAGATCCTGCGTTCAGGCCGTAACCTTAACCGAAAAGCTATCTGTTCAAAGTTGCTGACGCGCCTTGAACTGGCATCAGGACCGGAGCAGGAACGGCACTATCAAGAACTGATTGGCATGCTTTTTGGCCGCGGTGACTGAGTTTTATAGCATTATGTTTGCTGATTGAAGACGTTTCAGTGCCCGTTACGTTACGACTCAGTCCGACCATCTGACCGTCCCGCTCTCCGGCAAGTTGCTGGAATTCACAACCGGGATGCAGGTCTCTGCAGGTATGACCGTTATGCCTGTATCACTGATTCAGAGAAGTTGGTATGTACAGAAACGAAGACGAAGAAGAATTACTTTCCGAAATTATGTTAGGCGAAGCTGTTATGGTTCTGCTGAAATCCGATGCGGCTATCAGCAGTGCAGCTCTTATACGTCAGTTACAGTCTATGGCCGCCGTTGAGCAAGAGACGTTGAAGCAGCGCGCCTGCAGACGCGCTATCGCCGAGGTCAGAGACAGTCAGGCCGCTGACCGGGCCAGTGACACTAAAGAAATTCGCGATCGCGATAACGTGACACATCTCTTCACCAGCGAAGGCCCGGCAGACGGAACAAAAAAACACTGATGGTTCCGGCTGGGTGTACTACGCTCAGTCGTGGTGTTAAGTGGCATTTTCTGTTCGTCGCCCCTCTTCCTGTCGTTCTGAAGGGGGGTGGCGTTATACACCGGCAGATTGTTTCGTTTAACGATGTCACTTTTTCGCTTTTAGTATCAGCGTGTTGTGCCTCAAACCACTGAGCATAACCTTTTGAACTGATCCAGAAAGTTTTTCTCCACTTTTTATAAGGCCACTAACATGCTGCAAATGTCATCTGAAACTGAAATCCTTAACTACTTCCAGGGTGGCGGTGAGAAATTTTCTCAGGAAACACAGGTTCTTGGCGCGGTCATTAAAGAACTGGCCTCAGGCGGCAGGCACGTTAACAATAAAGCTATCATCCTGAAGCTTATTGAAAAACTGGAGACGACCAGTGATGTTGTCCAGTTAGATGTTTACCGCCAGGTGCTCGAGGTCGTGGTGGGAATGACTCCTGACGATGCCTGATAATTAATGGATTAATGCCACGGTTGGCGGTCACCCCATCTGACTGAAATACTCAGCGGTGGGGTGTACCACCCAACTTTTCAATCAATGAGTCCGTTCCCACCTGTTAGTGAAAACTTTCCAGCAGATAACGAAATGCCTGACGATATATGTTCTGAACGTCAGCGTCAGACGTTCTGGCACTCTGCGACTGCAGCATAATTAGCACGCTCTTCTTATCAAGAGGCTGCCGGGACATAATCAGTTCTGAGACTGCCCGCCCAATAACTGCATAAATTTCTTTTGGATAACCTTTATTATTGTCGTGCACATTCGCCCCTTATCTGGCTGTATGTACTTATAGCTTATCATTTTACATTAAATAATGCACATCAGTGCCCTTTCTGTTCCTGCCAATATTAAAAGCCTTTCAGGTTGTTTGATAAAACCTCATGATACATAAAGGATTTTCTATTCTGATATCAACCTGAAAAAACCGTAATTATAGCTATCGCGATCAAAACAATGCGAGTGCCTTTAAAGAACCTCAAGATCGGGACTGCATTTTAGGAGTAATCCGCATAGTGATGTGGACACATTATGGTAGCGATTCTTTTCGAGTAATAATTTACCGTTTCTGCGGCAAAAATTTCAAACTCATCTATAATTGAGACGTAGGGTTAAAAACACATAAGGAAATTCCCAATGAAAGCCACAATGTTTAAGGCAACCTTAATCGCAATACTGTCTCTGTCTGCGCTTGCCGGGTGTTCGTCTAATCAGTCACTTCAGACGACCGACGGTAGAACTATCGTCACCGATGGAAAACCGCAGGTGGATGACGAAACCGGGCTGGTCTCTTATAAAGATGCACAGACGGGTAAGACCGAACAGATTAACCGTGAACAGATTAAAAACATGAGTGAACTGGACAACTAAATAACAGGAATTCAAATGAAAAAGATCATGGCATTATCTCTGGCGGCATTGTTCTGCGTTACCGCACTGTCTGGCTGTACTCGCAGCAGCTACGCGATTCACACTAATGATGGCAGGACCATTGTCAGTGATGGCAAACCTAAAGAAGACAGCAAGACAGGAATGATCGGCTATACCGATGCCAACGGCACGGAGCAGCAGATTAACAAAAGTGACGTTAAAGAATTAAGTGAACTGCCGAATTAACTGACTAAGCCCCTGACGGGGCTTTTTTTTGCCTGCTGCATCGATCTTTTCGTTCCCCCTACTCCCCATCCCACTTCCCCTGACAGAATAGCGTGGTCTGCTGCCTTTTCTTAGGTAGAATCATCCCCCTGAAGCGCTCACGCGCAACATCAGCCCGAGATTAAGCCGGTTTCCCCTCTTTCAGGAGTCACTATGAGCGACCCGCAGCCACAACCGGTGCGTAAGCGTCCAATGAAGCTCAGCACCTCAGTCAGCCTGATGGTAAGCGCGGTGATCGCGTCGGTGCTGCTGATTGTTCATCTGTTCTATTTTTTTCAGATCAGTCACGTCACTCAGGAGAGCGTGAAAGATAAAGCGCTGGCGGTGGCACGTACGCTGGCAGACTCACCTGAGATCCAGCAGGCTCTGAAGCTGCCGCCAACCAGCGGGATCATCCAGCCGATTGCCAGCGCCGTGCAGGACAGTAATGACTTGCTGTTTGTCGTGGTGACCAATATGGACGGCATTCGCTACTCGCACCCTAATAAAGATCTGATCAATAAACACTTTATTGGTGAGGATCTGCAACCGGCACTGCTTGGTCGCGAAAATATGGCGATCAATCACGGAAAGTTAGCCGAAGCGCTGCGGCTTTTTACCCCGGTGTATGACACACAGCAGCGGCAGATTGGCGTGGTGGCGATAGGTATCTCGTTAAGTGAAGTCTCTAAACAGATCAATCAGAGCCGCTGGAACATCTTCTGGTCCGCCCTGTTCGGCATACTGGTGGGGGCTCTCGGAACGTTTCTGCTGGTGAATGCCGCCAAGCGCATCCTCTTTGGTCTGGAACCTTACGAGATCTCGACGCTGTTTGAACAGCGCCAGGCGATGCTGCAATCGATGAAAGAGGGCGTCATCGCTGTTGATGATCGGGTGCAGGTCACGCTGATCAACCGGGCTGCCCGCCAGCTGTTACGCGAAACCGGCATCCCGCTGGCGGCCAACCGTGATATCGGCGAGATGGTGGCGGCATCGGGACCACTGATCTCCAACCTGCGCGATGTTCTTAAACATGGCGTACCGCGGCGCGACGAGGAGATTAATTTCAAAGGCAGGATCCTGCTTTGCAATACCATGCCGGTACGCAGCAACGGCGTAATCATTGGTGCCATCTGCACCTTCAGGGATAAAACGGAAGTCAGTCAGCTGATGCAGCGCCTGGACGGCATGGTGAGCTATGTTGATGCGCTGCGCGAACGCTCGCACGAGTTTATGAACAAACTGCACGTCATCCTCGGCCTGCTGCATATGAAAAGTTACGGCAAAGTAGAGGATTATATTCTAAAAACAGCTAATAATTATCAGACGGAAATTGGTTCACTGCTGGGAAAAATCAAGTCGCCGGTGATTGCCGGTTTCCTGTTAAGTAAGATTAACCGCGCCTCCGACACCGGCAATCATCTGCTGATCAGCGATGACTGCCTGCTTCCGGACAGCGGAAATGAACAGCAGGTGGCCGCGCTGATTACCGTGCTGGGTAACCTGATTGAAAATGCGCTGGATGCGCTCGGTCAGAGCGCTGAAGGCGAAGTCAGCGTACTGCTGCACTATCAGAACGGCTTCCTGGCCTGTGAGGTGAGCGACGATGGGCCCGGCATTCCCGCCGACCGGCTGGAGGCAATTTTCGATAAGGGTTTCTCGTCCAAAGGCGATGAGCGCGGCGTCGGGCTGTTTCTGGTAAAACAACAAACCGAGAGCCTTGGCGGGAAAATTATTGTAGAGTCCGAACCTGGCGTTTATACGCAATTTTTTGTACAACTGCCCTGGGATGGAGAGAATAAAAACGCATGATCAATGTTTTAGTCGTCGATGATGATGCGATGGTCGCAGAACTGAATCGCTGCTATGTCGCCCAACTGCCAGGGTTCACCTGCTGTGGCGTTGCATCCACTCTGCAACAGGCAAAAGAACGGGTCTTGAACAGTGAAATCGCCATCGATCTGATTTTGCTGGACGTCTACATGCAGCAGGACAACGGCCTTGACCTGTTGCCCGCCCTGCGCGAGTCCGGACGGTCCGTCGATGTGATTGTTATCTCATCCGCCGCGGATGCCGCCACCATCAAACAGTCGCTGCATTATGGTGTGGTCGATTATCTGATCAAACCTTTCCAGTTCTCGCGCTTTGAAGAGGCGCTGACCGGCTGGAAGCAGAAGAAAACATTGATGGACAACCATCCGTTCTATGAACAGGCCGACGTCGACCAGCTGCTGCATGGCAATCCTGCGGCGGTGGAAGATACTAAACGCCTGCCGAAAGGGTTGACCCCGCAAACGCTGCGTACGCTGTGCCTGTGGATTGATGCACATCCTAATGAGGAGTTTTCCACCGACGACCTCGCCGCCGCCGTCAATATTTCACGCGTGTCCTGCCGTAAATACCTGATCTGGCTGGCACACAGCAATATTTTGTTTACCAGCATTCACTACGGTGCTACCGGACGCCCGGTCTACCGCTACCGTCTGCAGCCGGAGCACAGCGCGCTGCTTAAACAATACTGTCAGTAAGCTGGTATTGGTTATCAAACAGCGTGAAGCCGTACTGACGTTGTGAAGAACAGATCACCTGCCGATCTCTGGTGACAAAAATAGCCTCGATGTGCGGGTTAGCCCGCAAAGTATCGAGGCTTTTTTCTACCCCGAGGCCGTACAGCAGCGTGGTCCAGATATCCCCGTCAATCGAGTCATCGGAAATAACCGTCACGCTCAGCAGTTCGTTGTCCAGCGGGAAGCCGGTGCGTGGGTCAAGAATATGATGATAACGTCGGCCATCCCGCTCAAAATAGCGCTCATACACGCCGGAGGTCACTACCGACTTGTGGGTTACGTTAATCGCACCAATCAGGGCTTCAGGCTCAGCAAACGGCTGTTTCAGGCCAATGCCCCAGCGTTGTTCCGCCGGGTGCCCCAGCGTCTGAACATTGCCGCCCAGATTAATCAGCGCATCACTGATCTGTTGCTGATGCAGATAATCCCGCACCACATCGGCAATATAGCCTTTGGCGATCGCCCCGAGGTCAATCTCCATCCCCCTGCGCTGCAGAAACACCGAACACTGCGTATCATCAAGGATGACCTGACGCGGGTCCGTTAGCGCCAGTAAAGCCTGTAGTTCACTGTGTGACGGCACCGTATTCCCCTGAAAGCCAATCTTCCAGCGTTTAACCAGTGGGCCAATGGTGAAGTTAAAACAGCTTCCGCTCATCCTGCTGACCTCACTGGCGCGCTTAATCAACTGATAGACGGGGGAACTGACCACCACCGGATGCAGACCCGCCGCATGGTTTATCGCCATCACTTCAGACTGAGCGCGGTTAACGGTGAACAGGTTTTCCTGGTGTTTGATCAGACGGAATACGTTGCGGGCCAGCGGTTCGTTATGCTCGAACAGCTTCAGCAGAATGGGGGAACCCATCAGGACGGCGGAGAAGGCGTAAACGCCAGGTTCTGAGGAGAGTGTCATTTATGGTTCCTCAAGGGAAAGAAAGGCCGTCCCCTACAGATTTGGACGGCCTTTTTCTGCAGAGGCCGACCTTTTCGGTCAGCCTTTACTCAGGCTACATCTACAGCCGGTTAACGTTTGGCGTACGCCGCCGCGTTACGTCCGGCGAGAATGCCAAAGATGATAATATCGGCTACGGCATTCCCACCGATGCGGTTAGCACCGTGGATGCCGCCCACCACTTCCCCTGCGGCCCAGGCACCGTTAATCACCTGTTTCTGTGCATCCAGCACGGCGGTATCGGTGTTAATGGTCACGCCGCCCATGGTGTGATGCACGCCAGGGGCGATGCGGATGGCATAGTACGGCCCCTGATTAAGCGGGTGACGCATCGCCGTGGTACGGCCAAAGTCTTCATCCTTCTGCAGCTCAACGCACTGATTGTAGCGACCGAGCGTGGTTTGCAGGGTTTCCTGGTCCATATTCAGCTTCACTGCCAGCTCATGCGGCGTCGGAGCGCTGATGACAAACCCTTTAGCAATATACTCATCGGCTGCTTTGTTGTTGCTGCGTACCTGATCGTCAAAGATGATCCAGGCACTTTTCTCCGGCAGCGCAATGATTTCAGCAGAGACTTTGTCGCGGGTTTCCATCTCGTTATAGAAACGGTGACCGGCCTGGCTGACCAGAATGGCCCCGCCGCCGCGGATCGACTCGGAAATCAGGTAAGAGGTTGTCTGCTCCACGGTCGGGTGGATCTGAATTTCGCCCAGATCCACCGTATCGGCACCGATGTTCTGCAACATGGCAATCCCGCTACCGGTCGCCCCCTTGTGGTTGGTGGTGACAAAACCATCCAGCTCAGGGCGGTATTTCACCACCATCTCACGGTTGGCGCTGAACCCACCGGTTGCCACGATCACACTTTTGGCATTCAGGATGCGGGTGTCATTGTATTCATCGACAACTTTCACCCCGCTGACCACGCCATTTTCCATCAGGATTTCGGCAACCGAGGTTTCCAGCAGCACTTCAATATTGCGCTGGTTAATATTTTTCACCAGGCCGCTAATCAGGAAGCCGCCAACCGCTGAACGATCGGCCGGACGGTGCGTACGGTCAATGCTCATGCCACCGGTGATAGTGATATCGTTCAGTTCGATGCCATTCCCTGCCAGCCATTCAATGGCTTCCGGTGCCAGATTGACGAACTCGCGCAGCAGTGCCGGATTGTTTTTAAACTTGCCACCTTTCAGCGTCTCGTTGTAGAACAGCTCTTTGCTGTCCTCAATCCCTTTCAGCTTCTGGAAGCGGGTCTCAGCGGCGTTCATTCCGACCGACGCTTTAATGGTGTTCCCCCCGATGGTAGGCATCTTCTCGATGATCACCACGTGAGCTCCGGCATCGCTGGCCTGGATAGCCGCAGCCAGACCGCCGCCGCCGCTGCCGACCACGACTACATCGTAGTTCTGCGGTGCCTGCGGGTTACCGCCCTCTTCAATAACGTGTTCTTTGCTGGAGGTGGTCATCGCACGTGAGACGGCTTTTTTCAGCGCCTCACTCTGCGTGGTCGCTCCGGTCACCGCATCCACGTGCGGGCTGTTAGCGACCAGCATACGGGTACGCAGGCTTTCAAAGGTGGTGGTAAAGTCAACGTCAAGCGTATCATCCGGGATCAGGGAGATGTCGGTAATACGGTCCGTGTCGAGGGTGACGTTGATTTTCAGCTTCAGCGCTTCGGCTTCCACTTTCTCCTGGTACACCCCGGCTTTGTATTTACGTCCGCTGGTGCTGACGTCGCGGATCATGGCGTCAACCAGCGAGAAGCGCCACAGCGGTTCAGGGATATTCAGCGCTTCACGCTGGGTGCTGTCAATGAACAGTTCCAGATGATCGTTTTTGATGATGCGGTCAGCCCAGTCAGGATAGGCGATACAGGCTTTACCTACCGCCACCAGATCAAAACCAGACTCCAGCGCCAATTCCGCATCGGCTTTGTTCACCACGCCGCCCACGCCAATCACCGGCACTTTTGCCAGCGTCTCTGAACGTGCAGCGCGGTATTTGGTGATGAGCGGGGTCGGATCCTCACGGTCAACAATCGACGAACGCAGCAGTTGTCCAACCGAGAAGTGAACGTAATCCAGCCCGCGGGCGGCCAGTTTTTCCAGCAGATAGAGGGTGTCGTCAAAGCGAATGCCCGGTACTTCAATCTCTTCCGGAGAGAAGCGATAACCGATAATAAATGATGAATCGGCAAAGCGCTCCACCATTTTGTGAGTGATTTCCAGCACTTCCAGCGGGAAACGGGCACGATTATCACGGCTGCCGCCCCACTTATCATCACGCTGGTTAGAGTTCGGCGAATAGAACTGCTGGATAAGGTAGGTATTTGCTCCGTGGATTTCCACACCGTCAAATCCGGCTTTAATCGCACGGTTTACCGCATCACCAAATTTGGTGATCATCACGTCGACTTCTTCTGCAGTCAGCGCCTGTGGCGTGGTCGCCCCTTCACGCGGTGCAGCAATCGCGCTGGGTGCGACCGGGGTGCGCCCGCCAATCAGCTCTGGCTCGACCATACGGCCGCCGTGGTAAATCTGCAGAATCGCTTTCGAACCTTCGGTTTTTATTGCTTTAGCGATTTTTGCCAGACCGGGGATCTTGTTATCGCTGTCGATAGCAATTGCGCCGGGGAAGGCCGGACCTTTCGGGTCGATAAAGCAGCATTCGACGATCACCGTACCAATACTGCCCGCCCGATCGCGGTAGTATTCAACCAGTTCGCTGGTGACGGTGCCATCGTAAAAGCCCGTGCAGGTAGTCATCGGGGCCATCAGTAAGCGATTTTTTAGTACCGCGCCGTTAGGCAGCGTAAGCGGGTTAAGAATAGGGGTTAACGTATTCATTAGGTGGACTCCAAATTAAAAGTTTTGAATTCTGTCGCGGACGGCTATTTATTAATTATTTGAATGGTCCGATGTCATGACGTTAATATACCAATTTCTTTAGCTATATAAGCGATAACTTTAATTATTTAACTTTTAAATAAAAGAGTCCTTTTTATTAACCCGAAATGATGCAAATAGTTCTATTAATTGTTAATCAACAGAAACAAAAAATCAACCTATCGTTTACAGTAAAGTAAATCACTTTAAAATCAATAAATTACATAAAATCACTTTGCTTTTTTTGAAAATTACCCTACTGTATCTGGAGCGATCAGGTGGTCAAATGAAAATCAGTATTAATAAATCAGCCACATTTGTTAAAAATATAAGGGTGCTCCATTTTTTATTGATCCAGATCAAAGTCTATATTTAAGGATGTCGCATTATATTTATATCAACCCAATAAATAACGGTCATCGCCATTGGGAAACAGTGAAAATCCTTTCAGATGCCACGGTATAAAAACCAAATAAATAGAAAAGAAAGTAAAAAAATCGGTTATAACGTACCGGGACACTTAACGCATTCTTATTAACTTGCAGACAAAAACTATGAAACAGACATCTATAGTAAGTGAACCCGCAAAAGCACCTCCTGCTGCTGCGGCGCAAAAAAAACGCCTGCTCATGTTGTTCCTGCCAGTGCTGGTTGCGGTGTTGCTGCTACTGGTGCCGGTCCCGCAAGGGCTGGAACCTCACGCATGGCACTTCTTCGCTATCTTTGTTGGGGTGATTGTTGGTTTGATCTTCGAACCGTTACCCGGTGCGGTTATCGGCCTCACTGGCGTAGTGGTTATCGCACTGTTCAGTCAGTGGCTGCTGTTCAGCCCGGCAGAACTGGCCGACCCGAAATTTAAAACGGCTACTCAGGCGTTTAAATGGGCGGTGAGCGGATTCGGTAACTCCACCGTATGGCTCATCTTCGGTGCCTTTATGTTTGCCGCTGGCTATGACAAAACGCAGTTCGGCCGCCGACTGGCGCTGATTCTGGTGAAGTATCTTGGTCGCCGCAGTCTGACGCTGGGTTACGCCATTACCTTTGCTGACCTGCTGCTGGCCCCGTTCACCCCATCTAATACCGCGCGCAGCGGGGGCACTATCTACCCGATTATTGCCAACCTGCCGCCGCTGTACGGTTCAAAACCGAATGACCCGAGCGCGCGTAAAATTGGTTCTTACCTGATGTGGGTTGCTATCACCGCCGCCTGTATCACCAGCTCGATGTTCCTGTCGGCGCTGGCCCCTAACCTGCTGGCCCTTGCGCTGGTGAAAAGCATTATCGGTTTTGATATCTCGTGGGGGATGTGGTTCCTGGCCTTCCTGCCGCTCGGCCTGCTGCTACTGCTGACCATGCCGCTGCTGGCCTACTGGCTCTACCCGCCGGAAGTGAAATTCAACGACGAAGTGCCGCGCTGGGCGATCAGCGAGCTGGAAAAACTGGGCAAACTGTCCCGTAACGAAATCCTGCTGCTGGTGTTTGTGGTCTCTGCCCTGCTGATGTGGATTTTCGCCACGGCCTGGATTGAACCGGCGATGGCCGCGCTGCTGGTGGTGGTGCTGATGCTGTGGACCGGTGTTCTTAACTGGAACGACATTACCAGCAATAAACCGGCCTGGAATACCTTCGCCTGGTTTGCCACCCTGGTCGCGCTGGCAGATGGTCTGGCACGCGTTGGCTTCATCGCCTGGCTGGGTAAAGAGGGCGGTATGCTGCTGCAGGGCTATGATCCTCAGGTCTCGGCGGTGGTGTTGATGATTGCCTTCTTCCTGCTGCACTATCTGTTTGCCAGTACCACGGCGCATACCACCGCACTGTTACCGGCCATGCTGACCATTGCGGCCTCTATTCCCGGCATCAATATGCCTGTGTTCTGCCTGATGATGTGTACTTCACTGGGCGTGATGGGCATTATCACGCCGTACGGCACCGGCCCAAGCCCGATTTACTACGGTAGCGGCTATCTGCCAACCAAAGACTACTGGCGTCTCGGCACCATCTTCGGCGCTATCTTCCTCTGCGCCATGATGCTGATTGGCTACCCGTGGATGGTGATGATGTTCTGATGCGGGATTAACGGTTAATTTCGCACTCAGACATGCAGATGTTGCACCAATGTTATACCATTCCTCACCTGCCGGCCCGAACCGGACCGGCAGGACCACAATAAAACAGATATCGCCATTAATGTTGCCGAGCCTCCGCTTCAGAGAAGGAGGGCAGCACATCATTAAGTGAGAGCACAATGTCGAAAAAACCTTTCCACTATCAGACCCCGTTCCCTCTTGCCAAAGAGGATACCGAATACTACCTGCTGACCCGCGATCACGTCTCCGTGACGGAGTTCGAAGGGCAGGAAATCTTAAAAGTTGAGCCGCAGGCCCTGACGCTGCTGGCCCAGCAGGCGTTTCACGATGCATCCTTTATGCTGCGCCCGGCCCACCAGCGTCAGGTGGCGGCGATTCTGGCAGACCCGGAAGCCAGTGAAAACGACAAGTACGTCGCCTTACAGTTTCTGAGAAACTCGGAAATCGCTGCCAAAGGTATCCTGCCGACCTGTCAGGACACCGGCACCGCGATTATCATGGGTAAAAAAGGCCAGCGCGTCTGGACCGGCGGTGGCGATGAAGCCGCTCTGGCGCAGGGTGTCTATAACACCTACACCGAAGACAACCTGCGCTACTCGCAGAATGCCCCGCTGGACATGTACAAAGAGGTCAACACCGGCACGAACCTGCCTGCACAGATCGACCTCTACAGCGTGGACGGCGATGAGTACAAATTCCTCTGCATGGCGAAAGGCGGAGGTTCCGCCAACAAAACCTATCTGTATCAGGAAACCAAGGCGCTGCTCACCCCCGGCAAACTCAAAGATTATCTGACGGAGAAGATGCGCAGCCTCGGCACGGCCGCCTGCCCGCCATACCATATCGCCTTTGTTATCGGTGGCACCTCCGCCGACAGCACGCTGAAAACGGTGAAGCTGGCCTCAACACACTACTACGACGAGCTGCCAACCGAAGGTAACGAGCACGGTCAGGCGTTCCGCGATGTTCAGCTGGAGCAGGAACTGCTGCTGGCTGCACAGCAGCTGGGCCTGGGGGCACAGTTTGGCGGTAAATACTTTGCCCACGATATCCGCGTAATCCGCCTGCCGCGTCACGGTGCCTCCTGCCCGCTGGCGATGGCAGTCTCCTGCTCCGCTGACCGTAACATCAAGGCGAAAATCAACCGCGAAGGCATCTGGATTGAGAAGCTGGAGGATAATCCGGGCCAGTACATCCCGGTTGAGCTCCGTCAGCAGGGCGAAGGCGATGTGGTGCACGTTGACCTCAACCGCCCGATGAAAGAGATTCTGGCCCAGCTGTCTGAGTACCCGGTATCAACCCGACTGTCGCTGAGCGGCACCATTATCGTTGGTCGTGATATTGCCCACGCCAAACTGAAAGAGCGGATTGATAGCGGTGAAGGCCTGCCGCAGTACATCAAGGACCATCCGATATACTATGCAGGACCGGCAAAAACACCTGAAGGCTATGCCTCCGGCTCGCTCGGCCCGACCACTGCAGGACGTATGGACTCTTACGTTGACCAGCTGCAGGCCCACGGCGGCAGCATGATCATGCTGGCGAAAGGCAACCGCAGCCAACAGGTGACCGATGCCTGCCACAAGCACGGCGGCTTCTACCTCGGCAGCATCGGCGGCCCGGCAGCCGTGCTGGCACAGCAGAGTATCAAGAGCCTGGAGTGCATTGAGTACCCTGAGCTGGGAATGGAAGCTATCTGGAAAATCGAAGTCGAAAACTTCCCGGCCTTTATTCTGGTCGATGATAAAGGCCGCGATTTCTTCCAGCAGATCCGCCAGAACCAGTGTGATAAGTGCGTGAAATAGCAGCATAACACGGCATCCCCCTGCCCTGACGGAGGGGGAGTTAATGTCACAAAAACGTCATAAATCGAATTTTCCCCTTAAGATGAGTCAGTTAGCCTTAATATCCTCTGCTTTGCCCCTCTTCCCCGATTAAAGTCGCTGCCGGTCAGGTCGATACCACTGGCGTACCGACTTAATTTATATTTCACCGGGAATTTCTGACGCTTTGAAACTTAATCATCTCTCCATCGGGCAACGCCTGGGACTGCTGGCGACCGTACTGCTGCTGTCCACCCTATTTATTGGCATTCGCGGCCTGATGGTCAATGCTGACGGGCTGAAACAGAATCAACATATTCTGGCCACGGAAGAGACCATTGCAGAAAGCATCGATACCGCGCGTAACGCGCAGGTGCAGTTTAAAATCCAGGTTCAGGAGTGGAAAAACACCCTGCTTCGCGGCACGCAGGGGCAGGATAAATTTAATAAATACCGCGACGCGTTTGTCCTGCAGAGTCAGAAAACCCAGACTCTGCTCGATCGCCTGAGTACCCTGCTGCCTCAAATCGGCATCAGCAACGCCGAAGTCCTGAAAACCCGTACACTGCATGCCGAACTGGAGCAGCACTATCTCTCCGCCCTGCAACAGTACAACCCGCAGGACAGCGACAGCGCCCACCGGGTCGACAGCCTGGTGACAGGCATTGACCGCGAACCGACCCGCATGATTGATGAGATGGTCAGCGCCACGCTGAAGCAGGCGGTGCAGATCCGCCAGCAAAGTGAGGCAGGCAATCAGCAGCGGTATCAGCAGACGCGCCTGATGCTGCTGCTGGCGATGGGGCTGACGCTGCTGGCCGGTCTTATCATCACCCTGTGGCTGATCCGCAGTATTACCCGCCCGCTGGCGCAGGCCGTAACCATCGCACGCGCAGTGGCGTCCGGGGATTTGCAGACGCCGATTGTGGTCAGCGGCCGCGATGAAACGGCCGAACTGATGCACGCCCTGCACGATATGAACGGCAACCTGACGCGCATCGTTTCCGGTGTGCGCAGCGGTACGGAAACCATCGCTGCGGCCTCCAGCGAGATCGCCACCGGCAGCCGCGAGCTGTCAACGCGTAATGAAGCCCAGGCCAGCGCCATTGTGCAAACGGCGGCATCGATGGAGGAACTGACCTCGGTGGTGAAAAACAACGCGGAGAACTCACGCATCGCCAGCGATATTTCTGTTGAGGCCTGCGCCGTCGCCAGCCAGGGCGGTGAAGTGGTGGAACAGGTGGTGCAGACCATGAGTGAGATCCACCAGTTTTCGACCGAAATCAGCAATATTATCGGCGTGATCGACAGCATCGCCTTCCAGACTAATATTCTGGCGCTGAATGCCGCCGTTGAAGCAGCCCGCGCCGGCAGCGAAGGACGCGGTTTCGCGGTCGTGGCCGCCGAAGTTCGCGCGCTGGCACAGCGCTCTGCTACTGCTGCCAGAGAGATCGGCACGCTGATCGACAGCTCGGTAACCCGGATTAATCAGGGGAATTCGCTGGTGAAAGTGGCGGGCAGCGCCATGCAGGAGATTGTCAGCAGCGTGCAGCGCGTCAGCCAGCTGGTAGAAACTATCTCCATGGCCAGCGGCGAGCAGAGCAGCGGTATCGACCAGGTGAACGTGGCGGTGGTGCATATGGATGCCGCCACTCAGCAAAACGCAACGCTGTCGCAGGCCTCAGCCGCCGCCGCAGTGGCGATGCAGCAGCAGGCGCAGCTGCTGCTGGAGATGGTGCGGGTGTTTAAACTGCGCGAGGAGTAACCCCACCTGCCCGGTGCACTGACTGACAGTGCGCCGGGTCACACCGGCCTATTCGGCCTGAGCTTCTGGCGCCACGCTTTTTTTACAGCAGAGATAAACCACCATAATCAGCGGCACCCAGCCCAGCAGGACAGAAAGTCCCAGCTGCGCATAGACAAAGGTGTCTGGTGTGGCAAACCCCCGCAGGATCTTCACCAACAGTTTGAACAGGATGGAGCAGAGAAAAACCGAACCAAACCACCAGCCGGAACGGTTAATATCGTGCATACGACGAATGCCAACGGCAACAGACGGCATCAGGAACAACAGCGCAAACAGTGACTGCGTCATCGAACCATACCACTGCGCCGAAGCGTTACCCGCCAGCATAAACAGAGTCATCACCAGTACGCCCAGCAGCAGTGACAACACAATATTGAGGCCGTAAAACAGCCAGAACTCCTTCCTGCTCGCCCGTCCCTGAAAATTCACGTAGCCTTTCCAGCCGCGCAGGTAACACTGCCATATCGTCATGTCCGCTTTCTCATTGTTGATGGTCACTCCCTGTCGATGATATTCGGTTTAAACACCCTGCGGCATTCGTTAAGGTCGTTGTTAAGGCTAATGGATGTAGAGTAGTGATAGCAATGACATTGATGGGCAACATCTTTTCAGATTAGAATTCGCCAGTCCATCAACGCTCCATCACCTGCCGGAAAAGGATCATGCGTAAATCAAGGATTGCTCTTACCGTGCTGGCGTCGCTGACCGCCAGTTTCCAGACGTTTGCCTCATCAGATATTCAGGACTGTCAGTGGGGCAGCAGCGACTGCGTTATTGTCAGCCTGCCGGTGCTGGACGTGACCAACGATACCCGCGATAACCTGTTACGCCTGGTCAGTGAAAAGAAGCACGCCACCCTGCCTGCACAGCCCCTGCCGGAGGATGTAACTCGCAGCCGTTCCTTCTTCTTCGGCTACCATGACGCTGAGCCCACCGCCGCAACCAGCCCTGCTGTCACAGAGGACGCCCTGTCTGCGACGCTGCAGGGTCAGATTGCCGCGCTGGGTCTTAACAGCAATATTCTCAAGATCACACCGATGGCGCCAGGTGAAGAGGAAAACCGTTTTGTCTCGAATACGCTGAGCACCGTTTCGCTGTTCTATGGCGCACTGCTGGCCGATACCACGCTCAGCGCAGAACAGCGCCAGGCGCTGGCCACTGCCCGTATTTCACTCGCTGACACGTCTGAATACCGCCAGCAGACGGAGTCCCTGAGTTATCCTGAAGGATCTGCTGCACGCGCTTTTCGTGACTATCTGCTGGCTGCCAGCGACTTTTATCAGGGTAACTATCCGGCCGCCGCACAGGCCTTCACCAGCCTGCAGACGGCGAAGCAGCCGTGGGTGGCAGAAACCGCCAGCTATATGCTGATGCGCACGGCGCTCAATCAGAGCAGCCAGAATGCCAGCGGGGAATATGGTGATTTCGACGTTAAAAAGATCGACAAGACGATGGCCGCCCAGGCGCTGACGGCAGCACACGCCTATCTGACGGCCTGGCCCCAGGGGCATTACGTGGCCTCGGCTCAGGGGATGATGCGCCGTATTAACTGGTATCTGGAAGACTGGGATACGCTGGCACAGCAGTATGAACAGTCACTGACCCAGGCCACCGACATGGATCACATCGTGGCCCTGATCGCGGAAAACGATCTCAAGCTGCAGAGCAAAGATCAAAGCGGCGATACGATGTTTATCAGTGCCGCCGGAGCCCCGCTGCTGACCTTTACCCAGACGCTGCGCCTGATGCGCAGCAGCGACTGCACCCCGCGCCAGCCCTGCGTTGATGCGGCCTATCTTGACAGCATCAAACCTGTTTTCGCGCAGCCCGATCGGCTACCACTTTGGCGCTACCTGACGCTGATGCAGTCATTCCGCAGCGCGGATTATCCTGCGGTGGTCGCCGCCATCAAACCGGTGGACGCCCTGCCCGCCCGTGACATTGTGCTGTTCAGTGAACAGGTGCTGTACGGCGATGCCCTGATGGCTCAGCAGCAGTGGCCTGCTGCCCGCGACCACTGGAGCCACCTGCTGAAGCTGAGTCAGGATGCCGAGCAGCAGCAGTTCCTGCAGGCCCGTCTGGCTGCGGCGCTGGTCTCCGGCAATGAAACGGCAAAAATCTTTGCCCCGGACAGTCAAGTGACCAGTCTGCGCTACCGTTCGCTGGTGCTGAAAACCCGCGCCACGCCAGACCTGCTGCGCCAGCAGGCCAGCAGTGGGCCAAACGATGAGGAACGCACGATTGCGCTGCATACCCTGCTGGTCAGGGATCTGACCGAAGCACGCTACGGTGAGTGGCTGCAGGACCGTGCCCTGAAAAGTCACATTACCCGGCCGGTAGTGGCAGAAGCCTTCAGTGACGTTCAGCTCAGCGTGTTTGACTGGACGGGTGAACAGACGGAGAAAGGCTACGCCTGCCCGACGCTGGATACCGTGGTCACCCAGTTGAACCAGCAGGCCAACAACAGCCACGCGCTGAACTGTCTGAGCGAGTTCTTCCGTACCACTCACACCTCCGTCAGTCCCTGGGCCGACAGCGGCGGTAACGGCTCGCTGGATAACAGCGTGGCCGTTGATAAACGCCCCGGTCAGCCCGACCGCCAGCACTATTACCAGCAGGTGATCGGCAACAGCAAAACGGAACCGGAAGATAAAAGCTATGCGCTGTATCGCGCCGTGATGTGCTATGCCCCTTCCGGATACAACGACTGCGGGGGCAGCGAGGTTGATAAGAAGCAGCGCCAGCGCTGGTTCACACAGCTGAAAAAACAGTATCCGGGAAGCCCGTGGGCAGACAAGCTCAAATACTACTGGTAAGCCTGCTGCTGGCAGCACTGTGTGCGTTTCCTGCTCGTGCTGCACAGCAGGTTAACGCCGCTGACTATCAGGCATTCTGGCTCTGGTCAGGCGTGCGTCCCGGCCCGGAACTGCGCGCGGCACACACCGTCTATCTGCATCAGGGAGAGGTGGTGAGCCGCCGGGGTCAGGCGGTGTTTGACCGGCTGGGATTGCCGGTCAGCCGCCTGACGTTCCCGCAGGTCTGGATCACCGTACGTATGGAAACGCTGGAGGTCCCGGACGAGATGCTGGAGCGTATGGTGCGGCTGACGCAGCGCTGGGTACAGGCGGGGAATCAGGTGGTGGGATTGCAGATTGATTTTGATGCTGCCACCCACCGACTCGATCAGTACAGCCAGTTTCTGCAGCGCCTGAGAAAGGTGCTGCCTGCTCAATTCTCCCTCGGCGTCACCGGCCTGCTGGACTGGGCGAAAACCGGCAATGTCGCCACGCTGAATGCGTTACCGGTGGATGAGCTGGTGATCCAGAGCTATCAGGGCCGCCGGACGGTGAGCCGCTACGCCGACTATTTTCCGGCGCTGGCGGGCCTGCGTATTCCCTTCCGCCTCGGACTGGTGCAGCACGGCCGCTGGGACAAACAGGACGAACAGCGTCTGCTGGCTTCCCCCTGGTATCGCGGCAGCGTGGTGTTTATCCTCAATCCTGAATAATGATTTATTATGCAAATAAAACAGATAATAAATCATTATTCATTGTCCTCTGACCATAAATCTCGCATACTCTGACACTCTTATTTTTTACTTCGCAAGGCAAAGGGCTGTAATGATTCAGAAATATCGCGTGTTTATCGACGGTCAGGCGGGCACCACCGGTTTGCAGATCCAGCAGCGTTTAGCCCGCCATCCTCAGATTGAAATGCTCAACATTGATGAGGCACAGCGTAAAGATGCCGCTGCCCGTCAGGCGCTGATGAAACAGGCTGATGTCACGATCCTTTGCCTGCCCGATGCCGCTGCGCGTGAAGCCGTGGCGCTGGCCGATGCCGCAGGCGCGCGCGTGCTGGACGCCAGCTCGGCGCACCGCGTTGAATCGGGCTGGGTCTATGGCCTGCCGGAACTGGCCGCCGGTCAGCGCGAGAAGATCCGCACCGCCAGCCACGTCTCTAATCCGGGCTGTTATGCCACGGGAGCCATTGCCCTGCTGGCCCCGCTGACGCAGAGCGGCCTGCTGCCGGCTGACCAGTCGCTGGCCATCAATGCCGTCTCCGGGTACAGCGGCGGTGGTAAGGCGATGATCGAAAAATATCAGCAGGCGGGTACCGGTTTTGCCGCTTACGGGCTGGGCTTCGATCATAAACACCTGAAGGAGATTCAGGCCTGGGGAGGTCTGAGCAGCCGCCCCATCTTCCAGCCTTCAGTGGGTGACTATGCGCAGGGGATGCTGGTGTTTATTCCTCTGAACAACAGCGATGGTGCTGCCCTGCAGCAGGCGCTGGCCAGTTTCTATGCCGGTCAGCGCTTTATTAAGGTGCATGAACTGAACACCCTGGATGCCGACACGGCACCGTACCTGCTGCCGGAGGCGCTGAACAATACCAATAATATGGAACTGTTCGTCTTCAGCCACGCCCAGCAGCAGCAAAGTATTCTGGTCGCCAGACTGGATAACCTGGGCAAAGGCGCGTCAGGTGCGGCGGTACAGAACCTGAACCTGATGCTCGGCCTGCCGGAAGAGACCTGCGTGAATCTTTAGTCACCCTCTCGGGGGCGAGACAGGCCCCCGCTCCCCGCCGTATCCCGTCCCTTTTACGGTGCAAAACCCTTACCTGACTCACATTTTCTCTCTCCATTCCCTGATCATTTAACCAAAATCGTCTAAAGTTTTAATCTGCTCAACTACTTACAGATCGCCTCTGGTCTGGACATGGAGAATGGCTAATGAGAAGAGTCGAACAACGTCAACGGAATTTCAGCCTGTTTACCCCCCTGTTACTGACCGCCGCTTTGAGCGCCAGCTTCTCGCTGCAGGCGGAAGAAAACCAGCGCATGCTGAGTAACTATCCGCAGCCGCCCGATATTCGCCTTGGGCCGCTATTCCACGCTGTACAGGCAGCAAAACTCTATCCCGACCAGAAAACGTTTGCCGACGCCGTGCCTAAGCAGGATCCCACCGCGATCCTCAGCGACTGGCAGATGCAGAAACAGCAGAGCAACTTCGATCTGAAGCGTTTTGTTGCCACCAACTTCACCCTGCCTGCCGAAGGCGATAAGTATGTTCCACCCGCCGGTCAGAGCCTGCGTGAGCATATTAACGGCCTGTGGCCGGTACTGACGCGTTCCGCCAGCCAGGCCAATAAGTGGGACTCTCTGCTGCCGCTGCCAAAACCGTATGTAGTGCCGGGAGGCCGTTTCCGCGAAGTCTATTACTGGGACAGCTATTTCACCATGCTCGGCCTGGCAGAGAGCGGACACTGGGACCGGGTACAGGATATGGTGGATAACTTTGCCGCCGAGCTGGATAAATACGGCCATATTCCCAACGGGAACCGCAGCTACTATCTCAGCCGCTCGCAGCCGCCGTTCTTCAGCATGATGGTGGACCTGCTGGCAAAACATGACGGTGAAGATGTTTACCGCAAGTATCTGCCGCAGTTGGAGAAAGAGTATAACTACTGGATGGCGGATGCCGACAGCGCTTCGCTGGCGGCCGGGTCGGCCAGCAAGCGTGTGGTGAAGCTGAAAGACGGCACCGTCCTGAACCGCTACTGGGACGCACGCGATGTTCCACGTACCGAATCCTACATGGATGATATCGCCACGGCCGAAAAAGCCCCGCAGCGTGATAAAGCCGGGCTGTATCGCGATTTGCGCGCCGGGGCAGCATCGGGCTGGGACTTCAGCTCGCGCTGGTTCGATAAACCCGGTGACCTCGCCACCATCCACACCACGCGCATCGTGCCGGTCGATCTGAACGCCCTGATGTTCCACCTGGAAAATACCCTCGCTCACGCCTATCAGGTGGCAAAAAATGAGGATGCCAGCAAACGGCTGAGCGAACGCGCCGCCCAGCGACGTGATGCCATAAATCGCTACCTGTGGGATGAAAAGCAGGGCTGGTACGCGGATTATGACTGGCAGAAAGCGCAGGTACGCCCGCAGCTGACGGCGGCATCGCTGTTCCCGCTCTATCTGCAGGCCGCGACCGATGAGCATGCCAGCCGCACTGCTGATGCTGTCAAAGCACAGCTGCTGAAAGAAGGCGGGCTGGTCACCACCACGGTCAACAACGGCCAGCAGTGGGACGCGCCTAACGGCTGGGCACCTCTGCAGTGGGCCGCCGTTGAGGGGCTGAATCACTATGGCAAGCAGGATCTGGCGAAAGAGATCGGCATGCGCTTCCTGCAAAACGTGCAGGCCACCTACGATAAAGAGCACAAGCTGGTTGAGAAGTACGTGGTGGAAGGCAAAGGGCTGGGCGGAGGGGGCGGCGGTGAGTATCCCTTACAGGATGGCTTTGGCTGGACCAACGGCGTCACCCTGAAACTGATGGACCTTTACTGCCCGAAAGGCGTGACCTGTAATAACGTCGGAGATATCAGCGCAGCAAAACCGGCAAAGTAGTCTGACCCGGATTTAGCGCAAAAAAAGGGAGGCTGAGCCTCCCTTTTTTATACATCTGGCGCTAACTGCGGACTTTACGGTAGATCCACAGCACCACAATGGCACCAATTACCGCAACAACAAAGCTGCCGAAGTTAAATCCGTCGACCCTGCCAAAGCCAAAGAAGGTGCTGATCCAGCCACCTACAACGGCACCGACCACACCCAAAACAACCGTGATAATGAAACCACCGCCGTCTTTACCTGGCATAATCCACTTGGCGATAATACCGGCGATCAGACCAAAAATGATCCATGAAAGAATACCCATTGATAACTCCTTAATCTCTTCTGATGTTGTGCAGTGCCTGATAAATCGCACTAAGTATAGGCGAGGTTTCTAAGTCTGTGATTTAAATCCAAACTTTCTTCTGTTTTTTTTTAGTCAATCGCTATCAAGCCCGCGTCAGGAATGCCGATAAACGTTACAGGGTCGCTAACGCGCATGATTTGCTATTCGCCTGGAGCCGGATGTGAAAGAGGACGACAAAGAACAATATCTGAAACGTGGGCCGCTGGCGGTTCTTGGAGTACTGCGCGATTTGCAGGAAAATCAAACCCCCATCATGGTGACACACGGGCGCGGTCAGTTCATCACACGACTGCTGCACGCTGACAAAGAGAGTATGGTGTTCGATTTCGGCAGCAATGATTACGATAACCAGCTGGCGAAGGACGCTCACGACCTGCACATCAGCGCTGAAACGCGCGGAGCCAAAGTTGAGTTAGCCCTGTCCTCTCTTCGTCTTTCGGAATATGAAGGACTGCCGGCTTTCTCCGCCGATCTCCCTGAGCTGCTGTGGATGATCCAGCGCCGGGAGTTTTTCCGCGTCATGGCTCCACTGAATCCCGTATTTTATTGCTATATCACCTGGCCTGATGGTTCGGGTGAAAGCCGCATGCGCCTGCAGGATCTGTCGCTGGGTGGGATTGGCGTGCTGTCTGACAGCGTACTGCCGGAGACGCTGAAAGACGGTGACAGCATTAAACAGCTGCGCGTCGAAATGGAGGAATATGGCCGTTTTGAAGTCGATGTGCAGCTGATCGCCATTGGTAAACGCAGCGTGGTGGGCAACAAAAACGAGACCATTGTTAATCCGCGTCTCAGTTTCCGTTTTCTGTCCCTGAATGCCAGTCAGGAACGCGCGCTACAACAGGTGATTTTCTCGCTGGAGCGGCTGGCCCGTGATAAAGCCAACCGTTTCCAGTGATCATCAGATAGTGCGATAGGCGGTTGTGACCTTCCACAGGTAACGCGGCGCCTGGGCTGCCGGATGTTTATTCTGCACATGCTGATAAAAGGCTTCTGGCGTCATGGCGTTGATCATCGCAATCGCCCGGTCACGGTCGCGTGAGAAGGTGCGCAGCAGCGCTCCGGCGCCGTTAGCGTAAGAAACGATGGTCGCATAGCGCAGGGTTTTCGGATCGCGGATCCCCGCCAGCTGCTGCTCCTGAAGGATACGCAGATAGGCCGTACCAATATCAATATTCTTCACCGGATCGCGCAGTTCAGACTTGCTGGGCTGCCCGCGCAGCCCCTTTGAACGATAAACTTCCCGCCCGGCCGTTGAGGCCTTAATCTGCATCAGGCCGATGGCGTTTGACCGGCTGACTGCGCCAGGGTTGCCACCCGACTCCACGGCAATAATCGCTTCAACCAGTCGTTGATCCACACCGTTGCGCTGAGCGGCCTGCTCGGTCATCATCGACCACGCGCTGGCCACCTGTGAAGGCGGAGCCTGGATCAACGGGGTGTCAGGCTGACGAACAATTTTTCTCTGGGGTTCACTGGCACAGCCAGCCAGCAATAATGCGGCGATCATCGCCGCGGTTTTCACGCTTTTTCTCACGCTTTTATTATCCTCTGAGCCTTAGCTTCACACCTATCATACGGGTTGCCAGTCATTAGAAAATTACCGTAACTCTTAAATTGTGCTGTGCTTTGATGACTTTACGCCCGCTATTCGTCATCATCGAATTTATTGGACAGCGTTGGATTGAAAATAATTCACTCCCGGCGCACAAAAAAACATCAAAGTGGGCATTATGGCGACAACTCCCCGACATATTCACCTGGTGGCACCTTCTGGCTACTGCCACAATCCTGCGGCAGCGGCGCGCGGCGTCGCCCGTTTGCAGGCTGACGGCCACCGGGTAGAGAACAGCGGCATTATTGCGCGGCGCGAGCAGCGTTTTGCCGGTAGCGACAGCCAGCGGCTGGCCGATATCAACGACCTGACACAGCTTAATCCGTTACCGGACATCATTCTGGCCGTACGCGGTGGCTATGGTGCCACGCGTCTGCTGCCGTTTATCGACTACCCGGCATTGCGTTCACGCCTGGCCGATGCCCCAACAGCGCTGTGCGGCCACAGTGATTTCACGGCGATTCAGCTGGCACTGCTGACGCAAAGCGGCGTGAAAAGCTTCAGCGCGCCGATGCTGGCAGGCAATTTTGGCGCTGAGGTTTTGTCTGAATTTACCGTTGAACACTTCTGGCGCGCGCTAACTTCGCCTAAATTAACTCTTAACTGGACGACAGTCTCACAACAGGTTCAGGCATCCGGCACCGTATGGGGCGGTAACCTGGCAATGATTACCTCACTGATTGGTACCCCCTGGATGCCCGACATTCGCGGCGGTATTTTGGTGATCGAGGATGTTAATGAACACCCTTTCCGCATTGAACGGATGCTGTTACAGCTGCATCAGTGCGGTATTCTCGCCCGCCAGAGTGCCATTGTCACCGGCAGCTTTAGCGGAACGACTTCGACTGACTATGACAACGGCTACGACTTCAGCAGCGTCTGGAACCTGATACGCGATATGACCGGTCTCCCGGTTGTGACTGACCTGCAGTTTGGCCACAGTGCCGATACCGTCACCCTGCCCCTGGGCGCCCGGGGTTTACTGACGGTAGAAGATACCGCCGCTTCGCTCCAGATTTCAGGATATCCAGTGCTGCGCTGATCGTTGGGAGCGCAGGTATGAAACAGTTGTATGAAGACCTCTGGGTTTCCACTCCAGAGTTTCCCGCCAGTGAAGACGAACCCGTCCTGATGATGCACGGCTTTTTATTGCAGCATCTGCGTGGAAACATGCTGATTTCCAGGGTTGAAAACCCGGAGGACCACCAGACGATCGCCGAATGTGGCGGGATGATCCGCCATTATCTTACCCACTGGCATGAAGCCGGTCCGGCCACACGCCTGTTGCAGCAGCGGTTTAATTCCGCGCTCTATTGCCATGCACGGGCGTTAGGCCAGGTCAGCCATTTTGCAGAAGCCGACGACACCTTCAATAGCGCTGAAGTCCACTGTGGCAGTTTTCATGTCGTCCCGACGCCCGGTCATACTCCCGGCAGTACCAGCTACCTGTACGCCTCTCCATATGGCAAAACCTACTTGTTTGTCGGTGACACTGTCACGTTGTCTCACGGCCGCTGGGTGACCGTGCTGGTTGAAGAGAGCAATGAAAATGCGCTACGTCAGACGCTGGAATTTTATCGCGCGCTGCGTCCTGACGTGGTGCTGATGGGAACCACCATCGGGCATCTGGCCTGGCAGGAAGTGGACGTGCGCCAGTGGCTGGCGCTGCTGGATGAGGCGGAAAATAATGTGCTGGACCTGCGCCAGTCTGTCGGGCAGACCGGCATCCATTAGTTACACCTGCGGTCTGGTGACGGCCATGATGAACAACATCGGCCGTTCCCGCTCTTCCGCCAGCGCTGGCTGCTGTGCAATCTGCTGCGGCGTTGGCCCCCACTCGTTCAGCGCCGTTATGATGAACCCGGCGTCAATAAGCTGAGTCACCCAGCTCCCCAGCGTGCGGTGGTGTTTGATTACCCCATCGGCAAACCAGTTCGTTACGCGCTCGCCTTCACGCTGGTAATCACTGAGCGGCCAGTTTTTTTGCTGTTGCGCATCAATTTTCCAGCCCGGATGGCGCGGCGCGGTATAGATCGGATGTTCAGCCGTAAAGATAAACTGCCCACCCGGCTTCAGCGCCGCGAACACATTACGCAACAGCGCCGGAAGAGCCTCAACATAGTGCAGCGCCAGCGCGCTCCAGGCGAGATCGTACTGCTGAAGGGGAAGTTGTAGCGTTTCCAGATCGGCACGCTGCCAGTCAATCGCCGGGTCATCCCCCAGCGAGACGGCTTTCGCCAGCATCTTTTCAGAAACATCCAGCGCCAGCACTGACGCAGCGCCCTGCTGACAGGCATAGCGGCTGAACCAGCCATAGCCGCACCCGAGGTCAACAATATTGCGGTTCTTCAGTACAGGCAGCAACGCCTGCACGGCGGGCCACTCCGGCGCGCCTTCAAGTCCCTGCGTCGAACGGTTTAATGTGGCATACCCGGCGAAAAAGGCCGGATTGTCATAAATATTTTGTGCCATAGATGGTTCCCTTTATCCGTTACGTCTGTGTCATCGACACAGACGGCGTTATTTTAGCCACAAGGGCGATAAAGAGAAACAGTTTCACTGCGGGGCGATAAGCGGAACGATTAGTTTTTTAGCCGGGACATGCCCTTAACCTCATCCAGATTGACTGCCTGAGTTCGTCCGGTCGCATCGGTGTAGACCAGCATCCGGCTAGCTTTATCCAGATGGGGTTTTCCCTCCACAACGACCGTGCTGCCATCGCGCATATGCATAATATGGTCACTGCTACAGCTGGCCAGCAACCCGACCATCAACAGCAACAAACAGCCTGCAATTCCTTTGTTCATAGGATTCTCCTTGTTAAGCCGTTTTCTATTTTAGTCCCACACCCGACCCGGTTTTGCTGTTTGCTGCCTTTCTTTGCATTCGAAGGGAAATAGTATTTGAACCCGGCAGAAGATACCTGTATTTTTATCCAGCAAAAATTGCACAAGGAGCCAAAATGTTTGTTGAACTCATTTATGACAAGCGCAACGTCGCCGGTCTGCCTAACGCCGAGCAGCTGATCCTCAGCGAACTGGAAAAACGCGTTCAGCGGGTTTTTCCTGACGCCCAGGTCAAAGTGAAGCCCATGCAGGCAAACGGGGTGAAAAGCGACGCCAGCAAAAGTGATAAATCTACGCTGCTGCGCATCATTGAAGAGATGTTCGATGAAGCAGACCAGTGGATGGTATCTGAAGAATTTTGATGTATAAGTCGTGCGGTCAGCCAAAAAAATTGAACCTGGTGCACAATGAAGGGGTATTTCATTTGCATTTATTAAAAATCACCCTATCATTTCTGGTAATCGATTTCCTTGGTGTTGGCCCGCATTAAAGCTCTTCGCGGGCTTTTTTTACCTGAGACATCAATCATTATCATCTGTTTTCCTGCCCTGTGACGCCCGCACTAAAGTTTTCCCGCCGACTGCCGAAAAATTAACCATCACAATAAGAGAGCAATTTCCGGGACAACCATGGCCACAATTTATATTCCGTCACTGATGGGATTACTCAGCGATGCCGAGCGGCAGAAAGGGGAAAACCTGACGCGCGAGGAGGTAGAAGCGCTGCGCGATTCGGTTATCTGCGTCACGATACCCGACCGCATTGCCTGCGCGCTCGACCCGTCACAGAACTTCAGCGATATCGACCCGGACAACTGCTGGGAAGAGTGGTCGCGCTTTCGCCATCACAGCGATGTGGCCAGGCCGTAAGCGCTGAGAGAGCGAACCACATCAACGTCGTTTTTGTGCCGCCAGTTCTTCCGTCAACAAATCACAGACTTTTGCCGCAAAGGCTGAACTGTCACGCAGCATCTGGGTGGCTTCCTCAAGCGTTTGCGGCGGCATCTGCCCCACAATCCGCCAGCCAAGGGCAATGTTTTTTGCTTCTTCCAGACGTTCAAATGAGTGTTCACCCGTCACAGTCTCAGACACGATCTTCTCCTGATTTAACTTTTGGACCTATTTTACGTAGCGTGGTGGCAACATCACAACCCCACGAGGGGATTTAAATGTTTGTACGACGGTTTTTCAGGCATTTAAACGCTAAAACAGGTTTTACCCCGGTTAATTGAGATTAACGTCAGCTTAAAAGTCACGCAAGCCTTTCCAGGTGCTGAGGGTTTATCATGCATATTCAGCTATTCTCCCGTGAAAACACTCCTATTCAGACAAGTGATAGCAATAACTCAAAAACCGCCCGGTTAAGGGCGGTTACTCTCTTTTAAGTTCGCTAGCTGTAGTACGGCAGTTTGCGATCGATACCATTAATATTGAGCGTGACATAGCCTACCGGTACTGAGCTGACGGGGGCTGACGCCACGCTGGTTGCCACGCTCGCCACGCCGTTTTCATTTGCTCCGAAGCCTGCCAGCCCGTTATGTAAACTGAGACGGGCATTCGGCGTCACCGTGCCAATTTCCGTTGCATCTGTGGTTTCACTCAGGTCCGGCGTAAATAAGGAACATTCCCCGGACTCAAAACGGGTCGGGCCGGTTGAGCGTAAATTGAACATCGTGTCGCCGCTGCCGGCCTTCAGTTTGACCCACACCTCGACGATATTTTCATAACTTCGTTTGTACTTCACATCCAGTACCGCAGGCTGCCCGCGGTGGAACATGTCTCCCCACACTGCCGTGGCGCAACGCTGGAAGTTCAGCCAGGTCATCCCGCTGGAAACGGCCTGCGTTGGGTTACCCGCCACACCCGAAGGATTCGCGGTGGACATCTTGCCAAGCAGCTCGATGGTCCACTGCTGGTTGACCCTGGGGAAAACGAACTTCCCCACTTTGAACCATTTATCAATGTCGCTGGTATTCGTCAGCCTGTAGCCGCTGTACCAGCCGGCTTTCATCGAACCGGTCATCACCGTGCCGTAGTTTTCATCCCGACGCCAGCCGCTTTCATAACCGGACAGCCAGCGCCCGGCGGCATTGTCGAGACTAACCTTCGCACCTGCCTGCAGGTTGAGCTGGCGCATCAGCACGCGGCTGTTATTCATGTACAGCGGATTGCCGCAGTCCTCTACGCTCAGAGCATCCACGATCCACTGCCCGTTGGTCAGGTCGCCGGGGAAACGGGTATGTTCAATCCAGACGTTGCGGATAATACCCTGGCTCATTCTCGGCATCATCAGCGTGGCATCGCCGTAGCCACTCTGGAAATTAGCGTTGCTCAGCTCCACCGCCGTCGAGTGGTCCCAGACGCCACGGGGAGAGTCAGACCAGCCAATGTCAAAAACGCGGGCGTAGGTGTTCTGTGAATAGATCTGGTCAAAGCGGCTATCGAGCGTATCCAGTAATTTCACCGCCGTACCTCCGTTATTCTGTACGCGAAAACAGCGAATATTGACGAACTGTCCCTCAATGGTGATGTTCTCAAAGAATGGCTGCACGTTAGACAGCATCTCTGGCGTCATCGCGCCGATATTTATCGTGGTATCTGCGCTCGCCTGACCGTTCCAGCTAATACCGCGAATAACTGTGCGGCGCGCATTCACTTTTAACACCGGGATCAGTGACTTATCAGAAACGATAACCGTACGCGGCATGACGCCGTAAGGGCTGTCATCCCCGTAAAGAGCAAAACAGGGGATTTCGCTGGCAGTAAGATCAACAGGATTGATCAGGAATTTACCCGCCGGGAAGCGGACGCCAATATTTTTTGCACTGCTGTCGTAGGTCTGTGACCAGCGAAACATGCGCAGGAACGCATCGCTGTCGTCGGTCACTCCGTCGCCACGCGCGCCAAAGTGATACAGGTTCACCTGCTCTGTATCATTGATGATACGTTTCCAGAAAAAACCAGAGCCTTTAGCCACACTGCCCCCGTCATCAATTAGCGGCGTGGTGCCAGGGAAGCCGACAAAATCGCCGCCTCCGTGAAAGCTGGAGTCTTTATCGTAGTAACGTTTAAGCATGGCGATATCACCGGCTTTCGTTGGTGCGGTGGTGCGCAGATCGGCGAAGCAATTCACTTCAATCATAAAAACCTCCGGATAAAGACAGGAAGACCTGCCGGGAATCCCCTTGCGGGCGTATGAAAAAGGTGTGGTGCACAAGGTGCCGGGAAGCAGCACGGAAAGAAGACTGATCGGATAAAAGAAGGTGGCGCTACAACATGCCGCGGTAGCTATCCCAGGTGCCGCTGCGCATCACCTGGGCGTGACGCCTGGCCCGCGCCGGGGTTTGTTTCGCCCACAGGCTGTTGAGCATCGCCTCTGCGGCGGAGGAAAAATCGCCGTTGGCAATCAGCGCCAGGGTCTGGTTGAAGCGGGCCAGCCCCTCCACGCCCAGTTGATACGCCATACTGCCCAGGATATCTGCCCGCGCGGCATTACACTGTAATAACGCGGCGGCAATGGCCGGATGGGCACGCATCTCAGCCCGTTTACTTTCCAGCAGCATCGTCATCCAGGCGATGCCAACCGGTTCCGGTACGCGGAAAATATAGTTGGAGAGTGCGGCCCCTTTTGGCCCGATTTTGATGCCGCCCGCTACGGTCGGATAACCCCGGGAGTCCAGGTAAGGCACTTCGCGGTAACCTTCTTCAAAATTAAGGATTTCAACCAGTTTGCACATGGTAAACCTCCAGATCTTGCACAGGTTTTTAGTTTGCAGCCAGAGGAATGAACGGCCAGCCGCTCAGATTGCACGGTGATACACAGAGGGGGAGATAAAACGAGCGCGTTGCGTTGATGAGCCATCAACCCCGCGGGCGCAGCACGTCAAAGACCAGCGCGATATTGCCTTTTGCCCGCCAGACGGCCGCACAGAAAATCAGATTGATGATCACCGCAGCCCAGTGCGTGTGGGCATAGACATCAAACAAAAACCGGAATGGTACTGACGCGTAAGCCAGAATAATCAGATAGGCCAGCCATGACGCCCAGCGCTGATGCCGGGCTCCCTCTTTATAATAAAACATCAGCCGTAGCACTATCGCCGAACACACCACCACATTGGTGATAACCATCGGATCACTTGTTACCATGATGTTCTCCTTTCCAGCGTGCCAGCCAGCGTGACGGGTCCTGCTGGCTGAAAAACGTTAACGTTTTAATCGCCAGTGCAGAAAGCAGTACGGCCCCCAGTCCGTCCAGCGGTTTATCGCTATAACCCAGCACCTGAGCCAGTTTTGCTCCGACCAGGCCCGCCCCATAGATACCGACAATCCACGACACCATAAAGTAAGCCGCGCGACGGATGACCTGGATGTCTGCCGCCGTGGCGACATAAAAGACAGCCCCGGCAAAAGCGCCAAACAGGACACCATAATCGGTGGCACCGATAAATCCGAACAGACTGGTCCCCGTAACGACGGCGGTTCCCAGACTCACTGCTAATGTTGATGCTGCCATAATGCCCCCTCTGCTGTGTCCTCTAGATTCAGGGATAAAAAAACCCGGCCAGGCCGGGTTGAGAACGATTCCACTGTCTTGTCGGGAACCGCGTTTTTATTAAGTTATAGTGTTTTTTGCGTACGCGTGAGGCACAGCAGTAAATTTTGTCTATTTTTTAGTGCCGCTCATTTTTCAGCACGGTGGGAACGCTGACGCCCTGCTTTCATCTCTTTTTATTGCTCTATTTTTGTTGCAAAACGAGCCAGAATCACAAAGTGTGATCGCGATCAAAACAAGCAACCTGCTGGCGGCACAGCATAAAGTCCCTGACAGGTCTGATAACGAAGGAACAGTATGAATAGCGTATTACTTTTCTTCCTGTTGCTGGCTGGCGCGCCACTGATGGGTTTTTTAGTGATTATCAGCGCCTGTTTGCCGGGCGTTCTGCTGACACTATGGCACCAGTTTGAAGAGCGGATGCATCTGCGCGGCGGGCACTGACCGATACCTCCCGAGGCTGGCTGAGGCTATTTCGCCACGGGAAAGTCGGTGTAACGCGTGGTATAAGCCGGAGAAAGCATCTCCCGCTTCATCGCCCAGCTTTTTTCTATCCCCTGCCCGGCAAACCACACCTTGCCCTTACCCGACTGATTCAGCTCATCCAGCACGCTCATCAGCGCTTCGCTGTTGGCTTTTGGCTGACATTCGTCAAACAGGCTGAGCTGCGCCACGCCTTTGCTAAAGAAATCACCCAGCATCACCCCGGCTTTCATATAGCGGTGCCCCTCCACCCAGATACGGTCAAGCGCCTCCGTAGCCACGCGAATGATGTCCCTGGTGTCGTTAGAGGGGGCAAGCAGCGTGCCTGAAGCCTGATTACCATAGAACACCTCCCCTTCAGCATGGGGGCTGGTTCGCAGAAAAACGCTGATAAAACGGCAGAACTGCTTATCCTTACGCAGCTTTTCTGCGGCACGTTCCGCATAAGCGCAGATGGCCTGATGCATCTCTTCATAGGCGGTAATCCGGTGGCCGAATGAGCGGCTGCACATTATCTGCTGCCTGGTGGGCACAAACTCTTCCATATCAAGGCATGGCTCCCCGCGCAGCTCGCGGGCGGTTCTTTCCAGCACCACGTTAAAATGTTTGCGGATAACCCAGAGAGAACTCTCCGCCAGCTGCAGAGCCGTCTCAACCCCCATCAGATTCAGTTTCTTACTGATCCTGCGCCCGACGCCCCATACCTCTTCCACCGGCACCAGCGCCAGAAGTTTACGCTGGCGATCGACAGAAGAAAGATCGACCACGCCCTCCGTTTTGCGCCACGTTTTAGCCGCATAGTTGGCGAGTTTTGCCAGCGTTTTTGTCGGCCCGATGCCCACCCCCACCACCAGGCCGGTTTGTTTGAGGATCTGATTGCGCATCTGGTGACCAAACACATCCAGTGCCATGCAGCTTTCGACTCCGCTGACGTCAATAAAAGCTTCATCGATAGAGTAAATTTCAATGCCCGGTGATATCTCCGCCAGTATCGTCATCACCCGGTGGCTGAGGTCGGCGTAGAGCGCATAGTTAGAGCTGAAGACATGGATATGCTGGCGCTGCAGCTCCTGTTTCAGTTTAAAATAGGGGGCACCCATTTTGATTCCCAGCGCTTTGGCTTCAGCAGAGCGCGAAATCACACAGCCATCGTTATTCGATACCACCACCACGGGTTTTCCCCGCAAGTCAGGACGAAAAACCGTTTCGCAGGAGGTATAAAAGCTGTTCACATCCACCAGCGCAAACATGGTTATTTATGCGCCTTGAGGGTAAAGGTTACTACTCCGAAAATTTCCAACTCTTCCTCGCTGAAAAAGGAGATCGCGGCGTAATGGCGATTATGGGGGATAAGCTGTAAAGAGGGTCGGGTACGCAGTTCCTTAACCGTAAACTCCCCTGCCACGGCGGCCACCACAATGTCACCATGAACGGCGGTCAGTGACCGGTCAACGATCAGCAGATCGCCGTCAGCAATCCCTGCCCCGCACATCGAGTCGCCGCTGACCTTAATAAAGTAGGTAGCGCTGGGGTGCTTAATGGCAAACTTGTTGAGGTCGAGCCGATCTTCAACATAATCCTGAGCCGGGCTGGGAAAGCCACAGGGGACACGTTCGATAAACAACGGCAGGGGTACAGCATCAGCGCTGTCAACTGGTCGGATAAACTGCATAGTAGAAATCTCAATAACACTGTATTTATGTACAGTATCGTTGAATCTGCGCGGCGATCAAGAGGCTTGCGGTAAGATTGCGGAAAGCATCTGAAGTCACGGGGAATTTAGTTGATCGACTCATTCCGCAGTTCGGGTCAATGCCGCGATTGGGATAAGTGTACGCTGAGGCCACAATGTCTGATTGTTCGACATCAGACCTTTAAAACATACACATTTTCAGCGCGATAAAAAGGCATATGAATGTAAACATTCACTGGTTTAATCAATGTTTGATTATCTCTTGTAAGATAAAGGCCCCTCAAACATATAAAGGAATATATTCATTTGAAAACGTCAATCATTGTCACCTCGGTTATCGTCAGCGCTATCCTGAGCGGATGTGCCGTGCAGAATGACAAAACACAATTTCACGGACTGGGCTTAACCTATCAGTCAAATGTTAAAACGCTGGATAACGGCAACTACTTTACCGAAGTTGAAGCCGCGCCTTTTGCTGGCAGAATTAAAAGTGCCATTGGCACCGCGACTAAAAATGCATCCGACTTTTGCAGCGTGAAAAATAAAGCGATGAAGGAAGTGAGAATGGATATAGATACTCACCTGCTCGTTAACGGTGTTGCCCGCCTGACGTTCCAGTGCGTATAACTCTCCGCAGGAAGGCGTTTTTATGATACAAGAAGGGGCGCTGTGACGATGGCCCTGATGGGGCTCCTCCGCAACCGGGAGAGCCCCACTTAGCGTTTACGCCCTGTATGCCGGATGAATAAAAAATTCCCATACAGGCACACAGCCTCTGGCTCAGACACTCCGTTAACGGGCCACTCACGCCCAAACCAACAGGCGCATTATGTTCAAATACCCGGCTTCAGCATCCTATGATGAAGAAAGTGATACATATGAAATCAGCTTTCGCGACTTCAAAACAGCGCACTCCGTCGCCTACGACGAGGAAGATATTGAGCTGGAGGCGAGCGAAGGCTTAACGGCAGCCATTGGCGACAGCATCAGCTCTCGCCTGCTCATACCTGAGGCATCGCCAGCGCTGCCGGGGGAAATTCTGGTACATATCCCGGTGCTCACCTGCCTGAAAGCCGCGCTACATAATGCCATGATGCAGACCGACACCCGTAAAGCTGACCTGGCGCGCAAGCTCAACATGAACAGCCAACAGATTGACCGGCTTCTGGATGTGGAGCATGCATCAAAGATCGACGCTTTAGAGCAGGCGTTGTACCTGCTGGGCCGTGAAGTGACGGTGTCAATCAAGGCAGTCTGAGTTCGTCCTTACTGATTTTTACTTAACAGTTCTCCCAGCCGCACCTTTACTTCCTCAGGAGGAAGTAAAGAAATATGCAGACCGTGAGCATCCAGCGTGAAAAAACCTTTGCACAAATCAGGCATATCATTGTACTGCGTGTTTAACTGTTCTGACGCCAGGATAAAGCAGCTATACCCATAGTGTTCGACTAAGTAAGGAAGACCAAACTCAGATCGTAACATCTCATATTCCTGATAGGGATAGCGCGTCTGTGCAGGTAGTTTTCCGATGATATCCGAAAGCTTACACATCAGCGGGGTGACCTCTTTTTCAGTGGCATAGTGCGTATAACCGCGAATGGCCACTAATCGCATGTCTACATAGCGTTCCTTCCTGAACGCAGCGAGGAAAAAGCTCTTCAGATCATGCCTCTGACACTGTAAGACCAGGGCCTGTAATATCTGATTACGGCTGAAAATATCTTTTGATGTGATATAGAGCGTTTTGAAAAACTCCACGTCCTCATCCGTGAACTCATCGAACCGCATTTGTACCATAGCCTCACGGTAAACAGGGTTATCCTTGTAGCCCCTTTTCCCCACCAGCTGTTTTACGGTTTCGATAGTCGTCATGCCACTCTCCAAAATTTAGAAATGCCCACGCCAGAACTTACCCCCTCCTTTTCAACAGCCGAAAAAGATTGAAGCGATTGTACGATAAGTAAGGCTGAATAGTCAGAATTTGCTGGCCCGTCAAAATCAGCCGCAAACCAATCAATATCATGCTGACAGAGGGAAAGGCAGTTAGTGGTAATGGCAATACTGCCACTTACTTTGCAGGTTGACGCGACGTGAGAGAATTTGCCATTTAATAGTAAACAGCCAGCATAGAGCGCTTCAGATATCACGAGATAGTTAGCAGAGTTGATTAGGACAAAAAAATAAGGAACAGACCGACAAATATAATGATGATCGAGGCAAAGATTGGATCGGGGTCGTGGTCTAAACTCGGTTGGATTTTTGTACGGTTTTGGGGAATTTTCGGGGAAGACTTTTTGTAGCGTTGAAATGATGGCGGGAGCACAGGGCCCCCGCCGACAAACACACTTACATGTGTTTAATCATCGCGTCGCCAAACTCTGAAGCTTTCAGCAACTTAGCGCCTTCCATCTGACGTTCGAAGTCATAGGTCACGGTTTTAGCAGCGATTGCGCCTTCCATGCCTTTAACAATCAGGTCAGCGGCTTCGAACCACTCCATATGACGCAGCATCATTTCTGCGGACAGGATGATAGAACCTGGGTTCACTTTATCCTGGCCAGCGTACTTAGGTGCTGTACCGTGGGTGGCTTCAAACAGGGCACATTCGTCACCGATGTTCGCACCCGGAGCAATACCGATACCGCCAACCTGCGCCGCCAGGGCGTCAGAAATGTAGTCACCGTTCAGGTTCATACAGGCAATCACGTCATACTCGGCCGGACGCAGCAGGATCTGCTGCAGGAACGCATCGGCGATCACGTCTTTAATGACGATCTCTTTACCCGTGTTCGGGTTCTTCACCTTCATCCACGGGCCGCCATCGATCAGCTCGCCGCCGAACTCTTCTTTCGCCAGCTGGTAACCCCAGTCTTTGAAAGCACCTTCGGTGAACTTCATGATGTTGCCTTTGTGAACCAGCGTGACGGAATCACGGTCGTTCGTGATAGCGTACTCAATGGCTGCACGTACCAGACGCTGGGTGCCCGCTTCTGAACATGGCTTAACGCCGATACCGCACTGCTCAGGGAAGCGAATTTTCTTCACGCCCATCTCATCACGCAGGAACTTGATGACTTTATCAGCTTCTGGTGTACCCGCTTTCCACTCGATACCGGCATAGATATCTTCGGAGTTTTCGCGGAAAATCACCATATCGGTGTCTTCCGGGCGTTTCACCGGGCTTGGTGTGCCGGTGTAGTAACGAACAGGACGCAGGCAGATATACAGATCAAGCTGCTGACGCAGGGCAACGTTCAGGGAACGAATACCGCCGCCGACCGGGGTGGTCAGTGGGCCTTTGATGGCAACGCGATATTCTTTAATCAGATCCAGCGTTTCTTCTGGCAGCCAGACATCCTGGCCGTAAAGCTCTACCGATTTCTCACCGGTGTAAATTTCCATCCAGGAAATCTTACGCTCACCGTTGTAAGCTTTCTGCACAGCGGCATCAACAACTTTGATCATCACTGGAGACACGTCAACGCCAATGCCATCACCTTCGATAAACGGGATGACTGGATTGTTAGGTACGTTGAGTTTTCCCTGCACCAGGGTGATTTTCTGACCTTCCGCCGGAACAACTACTTTGCTTTCCATTAACCTCTCCTTCGAGCGCTTTTTTTTGTTAATGACTTGTAAGATGCGCGTCAATACTACTTGAATATTGACTCCGCGCCAATCATCTCAGGATTGCGGTATAATGCGCTCATTGTTACTAAGTGCAAAGACCATGCGAAAATCTTCCCTGACGAATCATCATCCTGGGCGTTCTGCTGCCCGCCGAACCACCAGACCTGCCGCGAAAGGCCCGCGCTGCGTGGTGCTGTTTAACAAACCCTTCGATGTGCTGCCTCAGTTCAGCGATGAGGCCGGACGTCGCACGCTGAAAGATTATGTGCCGCAGCCTGATATCTATGCTGCCGGGCGTCTGGACCGTGACAGCGAAGGTCTGATGGTGCTGACCAATGACGGCGCCCTCCAGGCCAGGCTGACCCAGCCTGGCAAACGTACCGGAAAAATCTACTACGTGCAGGTAGAGGGCGATGCGCAGGACAGCGATCTGCAACCGCTGCGTACTGGGGTAAATCTGAAAGATGGCCCCACCCTGCCCGCCGGGGTAGAAAAAGTGGCCGCCCCCGACTGGCTGTGGGAGCGGCAGCCCCCCATTCGGGAACGTAAAGCGATCCCGACCTGCTGGCTGAAAATCACCCTGTACGAAGGGCGTAACCGTCAGGTCCGGCGAATGACGGCACATATTGGTTTTCCCACCCTGCGGCTGATCCGTTTCTCCATGGGTACGTTACAGTTACAGGGGCTGGCGCCCGGTGAGTGGCGTGATATCAGTAACGAAATCTGACTTTTATGGCGCAGTTGTCTGCGTGAAATAACCGAATGGAGCACACTATGTTCAAACCGCACGTCACCGTGGCCACGGTAGTCCAGGCTGAAGGACAATTTCTGGTGGTAGAAGAACGCGTGCGTGGCCGCACCACCTGGAACCAGCCGGCAGGCCATCTGGAAGCCGATGAAACCCTGCTTCAGGCGGCGGTGCGTGAACTGTCGGAAGAGACCGGCATTGATGCCGTCCCACAGGCCTTTTTACGCCTGCACCAGTGGATTGCCCCGGATAATACCCCGTTCCTGCGCTTCCTGTTCGCACTGGATCTGCCAGAAATGCTGGAAACCTATCCACAGGATCGCGATATCGACCGCTGCTGGTGGCTGCCGCCGCAGGAGATTATCACCTCTAAAAAACTGCGCTCGCCGCTGGTAGCGGAAAGCCTGCAAATCTATCAGACCGGGCAGCGCTACCCGCTGGCGATCCTCAGCGCTTTCCAGTGGCCTTTTAGCGAGAGTGCGCAGGTCGCCGACGCATGATAGAATGCTGCGCAATTTTATCAGAGTCGCCTTTAACGGCTCCTTAAAGTCGGACACGCAATGTTGAACAGTTCTAACAGCCAGAAAAAAGTGATCGTCGGAATGTCCGGCGGCGTTGACTCCTCCGTTTCCGCCTGGTTGCTACAGCAACAGGGTTATCAGGTTGAAGGCCTGTTTATGAAAAACTGGGAGGAGGACGATGGCGAAGAGTATTGCACCGCCGCCGAAGACTTAGCCGATGCCCAGGCCGTCTGTGACAAACTCGGCATCTTTCTGCATACGGTCAATTTTGCTGCCGAATACTGGGACAACGTTTTCGAACACTTCCTGGCAGAATACAAAGCCGGACGTACCCCAAACCCCGATATTCTCTGTAATAAAGAGATCAAATTTAAAGCCTTCCTGGAGTTTGCTGCCGAAGACCTGGGGGCAGACTATATTGCCACCGGGCACTACGTGCGCCGCCAGGATGTTGACGGGAAAAGCCGCCTGCTGCGCGGGCTGGACGGTAATAAAGATCAGAGCTACTTCCTTTACACCCTCGGTCACGAGCAGATTGCACAAAGTCTGTTCCCGGTCGGTGAATTAGAGAAACCGGAAGTGCGCCGCATTGCGGAGCAACTGGAGCTGATTACTGCGAAGAAAAAAGACTCTACCGGCATCTGCTTTATCGGAGAGCGTAAATTTACCGAGTTCCTCGGCCGCTACCTGCCTGCACAGCCAGGCCCGATTGTCTCGGTTGACGGCGACACCGTTGGTCAGCATCAGGGTCTGATGTACCACACGCTCGGTCAGCGGAAAGGGCTGGGGATCGGCGGTACCAAAGACGGTAATGAAGAGCCCTGGTACGTGGTGGATAAAGACGTGCTGAACAATGTGCTGGTGGTGGCTCAGGGCCACGACCACCCGCATCTGATGTCGGTGGGGCTGATTGCTCAGCAGCTGCACTGGGTGGATCGCGAGACGCTGACCGCCCCGCTGCGCTGCACGGTGAAAACCCGCTACCGTCAGGAAGATATTCCCTGCATCGTCACCCCGCTGGATGCAGAACGTATCGAAGTGCGTTTCGATCAGCCCGTCGCGGCCGTCACGCCGGGGCAGTCGGCGGTATTTTATCTGGATGATGTCTGCCTCGGTGGCGGCATCATCGAACAGCGCCTGCCGCTGGTTAACGCGTAATACGGTCCGTATACAGGAGTAAACGTGGCGAAGAATTATTATGATATCACCCTGGCGCTGGCGGGTATCTGCCAGTCTGCCCACCTGGTGCAGCAGCTGGCGCACCAGGGCCAGTGCCCGCCCGACGCTCTTAAAACATCGCTGAACAGCCTGCTGGACCTGAACCCGTCCTCTACGCTTGCGGTGTTCGGCAATGACGAAGCCAATTTGCAGTTTGGCCTGGAAACCTTGCTGGCTGTGCTTAACAGCAGCAGTCGCCAGGGACTCGGTGCCGAGCTGACGCGCTATACGCTGAGCATGATGGTGCTGGAACGTAAGCTCAGTGCCAGCAAAACGGCGATGAACGAGCTGTCGAATCGTATCGCCCAGCTTGATCGCCAGCTGGCGCACTACGACCTGGAATCCGATACCCTGCTCAGCGCAATGGCAGGAATTTATGTTGATGTGATCAGCCCGCTTGGCCCGCGTATTCAGGTCACCGGTTCACCGGCGGTTCTGCAGAACAGCCAGGTACAGAGCAAAGTTCGTGCAACGCTGCTGGCGGGTATCCGCGCAGCCGTGCTGTGGCAGCAGGTTGGCGGTGGCCGTCTGCAGCTAATGTTTTCCCGTAGCCGCTTAGTCAATGAGGCAAAAGCGATTCTGGCCCGCCTTAACGGGACCCCAACCTGATTTTTTTAACCGATCCTGGAGCAGCAACAATGGAATTATCCTCTCTGACCGCCGTCTCACCTGTAGACGGCCGTTATGGCGACAAAGTCAGCCCACTCCGTGCTATTTTCAGCGAATATGGTCTGCTGAAATTCCGCGTTGAAGTTGAAGTTCGCTGGTTACAAAAACTGGCAACGTGCGCAGAGATCAAGGAAGTTCCTGCATTTGATGCCGACGCAAACGCTTTCCTTGATGCTATTGTCAGCGGTTTCAGCGAAGAAGATGCGGCGCGGATTAAAACCATCGAGCGCACCACTAACCATGATGTCAAAGCCGTTGAGTACTTTCTGAAAGAGAAAGTGGCATCGGTCCCTGCCCTGCACGCGGTGTCTGAATTTATTCACTTCGCCTGTACTTCAGAAGATATCAATAACCTGTCGCACGCGCTGATGCTGGAAACGGCTCGCCGTGAGGTCATTGTGCCGTACTGGAACAACATCATCGCCGCTGTCAAAGACCTGGCGGTGCAGTATCGTGATATCCCGCTGCTGTCGCGCACACACGGTCAGCCCGCGACGCCGTCCACGCTGGGTAAAGAGATGGCGAACGTAGCCTATCGCTTTGAGCGCCAGCTGCGCCAGTTAGAGCGCATTGAAATCCTGGGTAAAATCAACGGTGCCGTCGGCAACTACAATGCCCACATTGCCGCTTATCCGGAAGTGGACTGGCATGAGTTCAGCGAGACGTTTGTCACCTCGCTGGGTATCACCTGGAACCCGTACACCACGCAGATTGAGCCGCACGACTACATTGCCGAACTGTTTGACTGCATGGCGCGCTTTAACACCATCCTGATCGATTTCGACCGTGATGTCTGGGGCTACATTGCGCTGAACCACTTCAGGCAGAAAACGATTGCAGGCGAAATCGGTTCTTCCACCATGCCGCATAAGGTGAACCCGATTGACTTCGAGAACTCCGAAGGCAACCTCGGCCTGGCTAACGCCATGATGCAGCACCTGGCCAGCAAACTGCCTGTCTCGCGCTGGCAGCGTGACCTGACCGACTCCACCGTACTGCGTAACCTCGGTGTGGGTGTGGGCTATGCGCTGATTGCCTATCAGTCGACGCTGAAAGGCATCTCCAAGCTGGAAGTGAACCGTGACCGTCTGCTGGATGAGCTGGATCACAACTGGGAAGTGCTGGCTGAGCCGATCCAGACCGTCATGCGCCGCTACGGCATTGAGAAGCCGTACGAAAAGCTGAAAGAGCTGACCCGCGGTAAACGCGTGGACGCCGAAGGCATGAAAACCTTCATCGACAGCCTGGCGCTGCCGGAAGAAGAGAAAACCCGTCTGAAGCAGATGACTCCGGCAAACTATATTGGCCGTGCCGTTCAGATGGTTGATGAACTGAAATAACCCTCTCCGGGCCGATTCAGGTCGGCCCGTGTTAACCTCCTGTTTATCTGTTTCCCCCTATACTTAAGCAACCCTATGCCCCCGCAAAACGGGCGTTATCGTTCACGCTGTTGCACCCTGGTGTAAATCGGGGCTATGTTGTTGTTTCTTGCAGTTAGATCTTATTTAAGGATTCAGTTATGCGTGTGTTAGTTGTGGAAGACAATCCACTGCTGCGTCATCATCTGGCGGTGCAGTTACGTGAGATGGGGCACCAGGTTGATGCGGCCGAAGACGCCAAAGAAGCTGACTATTTCCTTAATGAACACACACCGGACATCACCCTGGTTGACCTCGGCCTGCCGGATGAAGACGGCATGGCGCTGATCCGCCGCTGGCGTAGCCTGGAAGTGCGCCAGCCGATTCTGGTCCTGACCGCGCGTGACGGCTGGCAGGCAAAAGTCGAGGCGCTGGAAGCGGGTGCCGATGACTACGTGACCAAACCGTTCCATATTGAAGAAGTGGTGGCGCGGATGCAGGCGCTGATGCGTCGTAACAGCGGGCTGGCCTCGCAGATTATTACCCTGCATCCTTTCCAGGTTGACCTTTCACGCCGCGAACTGACCATCAACGAACAGCAGATCAAGCTGACGGCGTTTGAGTACACGATTATTGAAACCCTGATCCGCAATGCCGGAAAAGTAGTGAGTAAAGATTCACTGATGCTGCAACTCTACCCCGATGCCGAGCTGCGGGAAAGCCACACCATTGATGTGCTGATGGGGCGCCTGCGCAAAAAGATTCTGGCCGAACACGCCCGTGAAGTGATCACCACGGTGCGCGGTCAGGGCTACCGCTTCGATCTCTGAACATGTTCAACTTACGTCGAAAAAAACCGCTATCACTGCGTATTCGTTTCTTACTGGCCACCGCCGCCGTGGTGTTGACGATGTCACTCTCCTACGGCATGGTGGCGGTCGTGGGCTATGTCGTCAGCTTCGATAAAAATACCTACCGCGTGCTGCGCAGCGAAAGTAATCTGTTCTTCACCCTTTCTCAGTGGAATAACGGCAGGCTGACTATCGTCCAGCCGGAACGCATGACGCTGAACTTTCCAGCACTGGTATTTATCTATGATGATAACGGCAAGCTGCTGTGGCAGCAGCGCGACGTGCCGGATATCCGCAGTAAGATCCACCGTGAATGGTTAAGCAAGTCTGATTTCTATGAAATTGACACCAACAACCACACCAGCCGTGAAGTGCTGGGGAATGACCGTGCGGCACAGAACAAACTCACGGCCTACGACGACGACGGCAATGACACCTTCACCCACTCGGTGGCGGTCAATCGCTATGAAGCCACCTCCAGCCTGCCGGCGCTGACCATCGTCGTGGTGGATTCCATCCCGCAGGAGCTTCAACACTCGGACGTGGTATGGTCGTGGTTCAGCTATGTACTGCTGGCCAATTTGCTGCTGATTATTCCGCTGCTGTGGCTGGCCGCGCACTGGAGCCTGCGCCCGATTGGCGCCCTGGCGGCTCAGGTGCGCGAACTGGAAGCAGGCGGTCGCGAAACGCTCGACCCGGCCCCGCCGCAGGAGCTGAAAGGGCTGGTACGCAACCTGAATATGTTGCTGGATAACGAGCGCCAGCGTTACACCCGCTACCGCACCACGCTCAGCGACCTGACTCACAGCCTGAAAACCCCGCTGGCGGTGTTGCAGACCACTCTGCGTTCACTGCGCGGGGAGCGAAACCTCTCTATTGAACAGGCTGAGCCGATCATGCTGGAGCAGATTAGCCGCATTTCGCAGCAGATCGGCTACTACCTGCATCGGGCCAGTATGCAGGCCGACCACCACGCCCTGAAACGCGATGTCCACTCCGTCCCTGCCCTGCTCGACGGGCTGTGCTCGGCGCTGAATAAGGTCTACCAGCGCAAAGGGGTGGTGCTGACGCTGGATATCTCGCCAGAGGTGATCTTCGTCGGCGAACAGAACGACTTTATGGAAGTGATGGGCAACGTGCTGGATAACGCCTGTAAATACTGCCTGGAATTTGTTGAGGTCAGCGTGCAGCAGACGGAGAAAACCTTACTGCTGATCGTTGAAGATGACGGTCCGGGCATCCCGGAAAACAAACGCGATCTGGTGTTTATACGCGGTCAGCGCGCCGATACGCTGCGCCCTGGCCAGGGGCTGGGCCTGTCGCTGGCGCGCGACATCCTGGAGCAGTACGCCGGGGATATTCGTGCAGGCACCAGTGAACTGGGTGGTGCGCGTATGGAAGTAGAGTTTGAGCGCCAGGAGATACTGCACAAACACGAGTAATCCTCCCGCCAGGACATTTCACCACGGTGGTACCCAGCAACTGCCGTGCGCTGTTATAATCTATCCACTTTCGCGTTTCAGGAAACCATCATGGATTATCAGCTCGATCTCAACTGGCCAGATTTCATTCAGCGCTACTGGCAGAAACGCCCGGTAGTCCTCAAACGCGGTTTCAAAAACTTCGTTGACCCGATTTCCCCCGATGAACTCGCCGGGCTGGCGATGGAAAATGAGGTAGACAGCCGCCTGGTCAGCCATCAGGACGGCAAATGGCAGGTCGCCCACGGCCCGTTTGAGAGCTTTGACCATCTTGGCGAAAATAACTGGTCACTGCTGGTGCAGGCCGTCGATCACTGGCATGAACCTTCTGCCGCGCTGATGCATCCGTTCCGCGCGATCCCCGACTGGCGCATGGACGATCTGATGATCTCCTTCTCGGTTCCGGGCGGCGGGGTGGGTCCGCACTTTGATCAGTATGACGTGTTTATCATCCAGGGCACCGGCCGCCGCCGCTGGCGCGTGGGTGAGAAAACAGAAATGAAGCAGCACTGCCCGCACCCGGACCTGCTGCAGGTTGAGCCGTTTGACGCGATTATCGATGAAGAGCTGGAACCGGGAGATATTCTTTATATTCCACCGGGCTTCCCGCATGAAGGCTACTCACTGGAAAACGCCATCAACTACTCGGTAGGCTTCCGTGCGCCAAGCGGGCGTGAACTGATCAGCGGTTTTGCCGACTACGTGCTGGCTCGCGAGCTGGGCAGCCGCCGCTTCAGCGATCCCGACGTGCAGCCGCGTGAGCACAACGCGGAAATTCTGCCTGCGGAGCTGGACGGCATTCGCGCCATGATGCAGGAGCTGATCGATCAGCCTGAACATTTCAATCAGTGGTTTGGTGAATTTGTATCGCAGTCGCGCCACGAGCTGGACGTAGCCCCACCGGAGCCGCCGTATCAACCCGATGAAATCTACGATGCACTGCAGCAGGGCGACCGCCTGTCGCGCCTCGGCGGCCTGCGCGTGGTATCCATTGGCGAAGCGGTGTTCATCAATGGTGAACAGATCGCCTCCCCGCACCGTAGCGCCCTGACGGCGCTGGCGAACGATCTCACGCTGGGTCAGGAGCAGTTTGCTGATGCGCTGGACGATCCGTCCTTCCTCGCTCAGCTGGCCGCGCTGGTCAACAGCGGCTACTGGTATTTTCCCGAAGAAGAGTAATCCACAACGCGGGGCGAACAGGGACACCTGACCGTTACAGGTCGTCCCTGCTACAGGTTAATAGCAGACAGTGGTAGGGGCTGATCTTCTGTTGCGGTCAGCCCGCATTTTTCATTATTTTCGCCTGCTCCGCCGCTAATACCACAATCCGCGTAATCACTCTGACCGCCTGTTCCATATTGTCCAGTGAGGCAAACTCATGCCGTCCGTGATAGTTATACCCCCCGGTAAACAGGTTCGGACAGGGTACCCCCATAAACGACAGCTGTGCCCCATCCGTCCCGCCGCGAATCGGCTTAACCTGTGGAGTGATATCGCAGTCGCGCATGGCTTTCAGCGCCAGGTCGATACTCTGTGGGCACGCTTCCACCTGTTCACGCATATTGTAATAACTGTCTTCCACCACCAGCTCTATCGCCCCCGGATAAGCAAGGCGCTGCTCCAGCCGGGCGGCAATGTCTGCCAGCCGTTTTTTGCGCTCCTCGAAACCGCTGCGGGCAAAATCCCGCACGATATAGCTCAGTTCAGCCCGGTCTACGCTGCCTTTAATGCCGTGCAGATGATAGAAACCTTCATAGCCTGCGGTTTTTTCGGGCACTTCGTCTTCCGGCACTTCACGGTGAAAACGCATCGCCACGTCCAGCGCATTAATCATTACGCCCTTTGCCGTCCCCGGATGCACATTGTTACCGGTGATTTTGACCGTAACAGAGGCGGCGTTGAAGTTTTCATACTCAAATTCGCCCATGCCGCCGCCGTCTACGGTATAGGCCCAGTCGGCCGCAAAGGCCTGCACGTCAAAATGCTGAATACCACGGCCAATCTCTTCATCCGGCGTAAAGGCCACCCGCACCTCACCGTGTGCGACCTCTCCGCAGGTCAGATGCGCCAGCGCGGTCATGATCTCGGCAATTCCGGCCTTATCATCGGCACCCAGCAGGGTTTTACCATCGGTCGTGATCAGGGTATGACCGATCAGTTCATGCAGCACCGGGAACATCACCGGCGAGAGGATTTCATCGCCAATACCCAGGGCGATATCACCGCCGCGATAATTTTCAATCACCTGCGGATTCACATTTTTCGCGGTAAAATCCGGCGAGGTATCCATGTGGGAAATAAAACCAATCACCGGCGTCGGCCAGCTGATGTTTGATGGCAGTGTCGCCATCACAATACCGCGCTCGCTGCAGTTAACGTCGCTCAGCCCCATCGCACGCAGCTCATCGCACAGCCTTTGCGCCAGGCGTAATTGCCCCTCAGTGCTGGGGACCTGACGAACGTTACCTTTAGATTGCGTATCAAAAGACACATAGTTTAAGAAGCGATCAAGTAAGTTATTCATCTAACGTCCCTCTGAATGCCAGCGCTTATTATGGATAGCACGACAATGTTAAATATTGTTTCAGGTCACTTTAGTACACTGGCGTTCAATTAACGTTGCGGATAATGAATGAGATCGTGAAAACGCACCGGTCGATCGCGGGGATTACGATAAGCGTGGGGACAATCGGCGTGAAAACGCAGCCCTTCTCCCTGCACCAGGCGATGCCAGTTCCCGTCGACCTGCAGCTCAAGTTCCCCCTCAATCACCACCACATGTTCCACCACGCCCGGCTCGTGAGGGGCCGACTCGCTGCCTGCTCCGGCAGCCAGTTCAATCACCAGCATCTCGAAGTTCAGCTGCGCATCAAAGGGAAACAGCGGCAGCACCTGCATAAGATTATCCGCCGGAGAATATTCCTGTAACAGCTGGCGACGCCGGGGTATCGCACGGTCAACGTCATCCGCTTCGATGAACACAGAGAAAGGCAGGTTGAAGCCGGTGGCAATTTTCCACAGTGTCGCAATCGTCGGGCTGGACTCGCCGCGCTCAATTTGTCCGAGCATCGCTTTACTCACGCCCGTGACCTGCGCGGCCTGCGTCAGGCTCCAGCCGCGTTCACTGCGCCGGGCTTTCAGGGTGTCGGCCAGATGCTGCTGTAAATGATCCATGTCGTGATCTCCTTTAGGCATCAGGCCAGTATAGCCACTTGTACGTTATAACGCACGGTGCTACCTTGTGCGTTATAACGGTCAACTCACCCTTGTGGAACTGCCTATGCGCCCGCCCCTGACTTTTCGTCATCTGACTTTTCCCGCCGTTATTGCCGGCTTTGTCGCCGTGCTGGTCGGCTATACCAGCTCGGCAGCAATTATTTTTCAGGCAGCGGAAGCGGCCGGGGCCACGGTAGCTCAGACGGGCGGCTGGCTGACGATGCTGGGGCTGGGGATGGGCGTCACCTCGCTGGGATTGTCACTGTGGTATCGCACGCCGGTGCTGACGGCCTGGTCCACGCCGGGAGCAGCCCTGCTGGTCACCAGTCTTCCCGGCACCTCGCTGAATGAGGCCATCGGCGTGTTTATGTTTGCCTCTGCGCTGATCCTGATTTGCGGAATTACCGGGCTGTTTGCCAGCATGATGAACTATATCCCGCAGGCGATTTCCGCCGCGATGCTGGCGGGTATTCTGCTGCGCTTTGGCATTGATGCCTTTGCGGCGTTACAGGTGAACTTCGCTCTGAGCGGCAGCATGTGCCTGGTCTATCTGCTGGCCCGCCGCCTGCTGCCGCGTTACGCGATTGTGCTGACTCTGCTCGACGGCCTGCTGGTAGCCGCTCTGCAGGGCAACATTCACGTTACCCATACGCAAAGCCTGGTGATGCCGGAATTGATTCCCCCGCACTTTACGCTCTCCACCCTGCTGGGTATTGGCATCCCGTTCTTTGTTGTCACGATGGCCTCACAGAATGCTCCCGGCATTGCCGCGCTGAAAGCGCACGGTTACACGCTCCCCGTGTCACCGCTGATTGCCTGGACCGGACTGACCGCTCTGTTGCTGGCACCGTTCGGCGGGTTTACCGTCTGTATTGCGGCGATCACCGCAGCGATCTGCATGGGGCCGGAAGTGCACAACGATCCTCAGCGGCGTTACTGGGCGGCAGCGGCGGCCGGGGTGTTTTATCTGCTGGCGGGGGTGTTTGGCGGGGCGATTAGCGGGCTGTTTACCGCACTGCCGCAGGCACTGATCCATACCATTGCCGGGCTGGCATTACTGAGTACCCTTGCCGGGAGTCTGCAACGGGCATTAAGCGATGAGAAACAGCGGGATGCGGCAGCGATCGCTTTTCTGATCACTGCCTCGGGCGTCACCCTGCTGGGCATCGGGGCGGCGTTCTGGGGATTAATCGGTGGAGTTCTCGCCCACCTGATCTTTACGCTGGCCAAACGCTGACGGCGCATCAGGACCTTGGCGGCCATCCGGTATGGCGATATTTTCCAGCAGATCGCGAACCCATTCCGGCACCACCTGGCTGGCCAGCCCGTACTGCTTCTCTTCGAACTCGCTGCCGACCTGGCTCGGTTCGAGGTTCAGCTCAACGGTATGCGCGCCCTGCAGTTTCGCTTCGTGGACAAAACCGGCTGCCGGATAGACGTGACCAGAGGTGCCAATCGCCACAAAATAGTCGGCCTGCGCCAGCGCCTGATAGATCTCGTCCATCTGCAGCGGCATTTCACCGAACCACACCACATGCGGGCGCAACACTGACGGGAACTGGCAGCAGTGGCAGCGATCGTCAGGTTTAACCTCTTCGGCCCAGTGCAGGACCTGCCCGCTACTGGCGCAGCGCACCTTCAGCAGCTCGCCGTGCATATGGATAACGTTACGATTTCCGGCGCGCTCATGCAGATTGTCAATGTTCTGCGTGACCAGCAGGAAGTTGTCGCCCAGCGCAGATTCCAGCTCGGCCAGCGCCCGGTGGGCTGCATTTGGCTGAATGTCATCCTGCAACAGCTGGCGGCGGCGGGCATTGTAAAATTCCTGCACCCGCTGCGGGTCACGGGCAAAGCCTTCCGGTGTAGCAACGTCTTCCACTTTGTGCTCTTCCCACAGGCCATCTGCCGCGCGGAAAGTACGAATACCGGACTCTGCCGAAATACCCGCCCCGGTCAGGACAACAACGCGCGGCAGCGGGTGACGGGCAATCTCAATGTTACGATCGCGTTCGAAAATGCGCTGACGGAAACGCTGATGAACCTGGCGTCGGGTCTTTTTATAGCGTGCCAGCCTTAAGCGGCGACGGGGTGTGCGCATCATCAAATCCTCTAATCCTTAAAATGCAGGAATGCCGCAGCCGGCATTCCACCAGGGAGTATCCCCTGATAATAACGGGTGCTTATCCGGGGCGCACTGAGAGTCTGCTGATAAACGTGCGGTAAACACCAGCAAATTCCCGTTACTGAGAGGCAGCCCTCAATACCCCCGACCTTACTGACCGCTCAGAACGCGAGCCGGATCGATACGGCTGGCACGTCGTGCCGGATACCAGCTGGCCAGCAGGCTCAGCAACAGCGACGTCACCAGAACAATCCCGACATCACGCCAGTGCAGTTCCGACGGCAGAAAATCAATAAAATAGATATCGCCGGAAAGGAAATGATAACCGGTCAGCGCTTCAATCGCATGAATGATGGGTGTCAGATTAAGGGCAGCCAGCACGCCCACCACCACGCCACTGACGCTGCCCACCAGCCCGGCGAGCAGCCCGTACCAGACAAAGATGGCGCGGATAAGACCGTCTTTCGCTCCGAGGGTGCGCAGCACGGCAATATCGCTGCTTTTATCTTTCACCGCCATCACCAGAGTGGAAACGATATTGAAGCAGGCCACGCCGATCACCAGCACCATCGCCAGATACATAATCGCGCGGATCATCTGAATATCCCGATACATATAGCCATAGGTGCCAACCCAGCTGCGGATATAAACGTAAGCGTGAGTGACTTCACCGGCCTGACGCACCAGGCTGACCGCATTGAACGGGTCAGTCGCTTTGATAGCGATCCCGGTGACGCTTTCTCCCATCCCCAGCAGCTGCTGAGCATCAGCCAGCGGCACCAGCGCCAGGCTGTGGTCGAGCATCCCGCTCAGTTTCAGGATCCCGCTGACCTGCAAGCGCACCCGCTTCGGCTGTAACAGTTTATTCCCGGCGTCGCTGTTCGGGATCATAATCGTCAGCCAGTCACCCTGTTTCACCTTCAGGCTGGTCGCCACGCCCTGCCCCAGCAGGATCTGTTGCTTACCGGCAGCAAAGGTCTGCCAGGCCCCCCCCTGCACATAGGAAGGCAGCGCGCTGAGGCGGCTCTCCTGCTGCGGGTCAACCCCCTTCACCTGAACCGCCTGCAGCTTGCTGCCGCTTTCAATCAGCCCGGTAAAGTTGATATAGGGTGCCGCGGCAGCAATGCCGGGAACCTGTTCAATTTTCGGGAGCAGCCCCTGCCAGCCGTTAAACGGCTGATTGACCGGTTCGATTTCACCGTGCGGCACCACGGCGAGGATGCGGTTGTTCAGCTCACGCTCAAAACCATTCATCGCGCTCAGGCCAACGATCAGTACCGCCACACCCAGCGCAATCCCGACGGTAGAGATCACCGAAATCAGTGAGACCATCCCCCCGCGCCGGCGGCCACGGCTGAAGCGCAGGCCAAGCAGAAGTGAGAGAGACCCCGCCATCAGAGGCTACCTGCCAGCTTCACCTGGTCTGTGAGCTGTCCGTCACGCATTTCCATCTGGCGCTGCATACGCTTTGCCAGATGCAGGTCGTGAGTCACCACCAAGAAGGCCGTGCCCTGACGCTGATTCAGTTCGTTAAGCAGATCGAAAATCGCATCCGTGTTGCGCGCGTCCAGGTTACCGGTCGGTTCATCCGCCAGCACCAGACGCGGGTTATTGACCAGCGCACGGGCAATGGCAACGCGCTGACGCTCACCGCCGGATAACTCCGAAGGGCGATGTTCAGCCCGGTGATCCAGCCCGACGGCTTTCAGCATCGTAATCGCTTTCTGCCGGGCTTCGGCTTTCGCGGTTTTGCCAATCAGCAGCGGCATCGCCACATTCTCAAGCGCACTGAAGTCAGGCAGCAAATGGTGAAACTGGTAAATAAAGCCCAGGTCATGGTTACGCAGCCCGGCCTTGGCCGCTGAAGACATGCCGTTCAGCGAGCGGCCATCAAAGACCACCTCACCGGACGTTGGGGTATCCAGCCCGCCCAGCAGATGCATCAGGGTACTTTTACCGGAACCGGAGCTGCCGACAATCGCCATCATTTCACCCGGCTGAACGCTGAAGGTCACGTTGCGCAGGACATCGGTCTGCACGCTGCCTTCCTGATAGCGTTTACACAGGTTGTCGCACTGCAACAGGATGTTGTTACTCATAACGTAAAGCCTCAGCGGGTTGAACGGCGGCCGCGCGCCAGGAAGGGTAAAGCGTTGACAGCAGAGCCACGACGATCGCCGTCACGGTAATCGTCGCCACCTGCGGCAGAGAAATATTGACCGGTAATGCCGCACCATCCAGGAAAGCGCCAATCACCGGCATCAGGTTATTGAGCTGGCTGGCCAGCAGCACGCCGAGCAGCGCTCCCAGCAGAGCACCAACAATCCCGGCCGTAGCGCCCTGCACCATGAAGACGGTCACTATCTGACGGCGGGTCAGCCCCTGAGTTTGCAGGATCGCCACTTCGCCCTGCTTCTCCATGATCAGCAGCCCCAGCGAGGTCACAATGTTAAACGCCGCCACGGCAACGATCAGGCTGAGCAGCAGCCCCATCATGTTTTTTTCCATTTTAACGGCCTGGAACAGTTCGCCCTTGCGTTCGCGCCAGTCTTTCCAGATTAGCCCTTTTGGCAACGTCTGCTGGCTGATGCTGTCCACCTGCAGGGGTTTATCCAGCCACAGACGCCAGCCGGTAATATTGCCGGACGGATAACGCATCAGGCGCGAGGCATCCTGCTGGTTAACCAGAATCTGATAACCATCAACGTCGCTGTTGGAGGCAAAAGTACCGACAATGGTAAAAAGTCGCTGGCTGGGGATGCGCCCCATTGGAGTAAACTGACTAGCAGACGGCACCATCAGGCGCACCTGGTCACCACGCTTCACGCCGAGCTGGCCGGCCAGCTGCTCACCGACGATGACATTATACTGCCCCGACTGGAGCTGTTGCTGCCTGACGCCAACCAGAAACGGCGTCAGCGGGTCCGGCTCATCAGGGTTAATGCCGAGCATGACACCGACGCCGACGCTGCGCGCGCTCTGCATCACCACCTCGCCGCTACTCAGCGGCGTCACCCGGCTGACGCCGGAAAGATGCAGGCTGCTGGCGGGGATTTGCTGCGGATTAAGGGATCCTGACTCACTGGTGATTAACGCCTGCGGCATCAGGCCGAGCGTATTTTTTTCCAGCTCATGCTCCAGGCCATTCATCACCGAGAGCACAGTCACCAGGGCCATCACGCCCAGCGTAATACCAATGGCGGAAAGCCAGGAGACAAACCGCCCGAAGCGGTCTGAACCACGCCCGCGCATATAGCGCAGGCCAATATATAAGGCGACAGGCTGATACATAACATCCGTCTTTAGCAAGGCAATAAACAATTGGCAAGGATGATAAAGGTTAGACGGGCGTTATGGAACCACTAAGCCTCTGAGTCTGCACATTGTTTTGTCAGCAACTGAAAACCTTTCGCCATCAGATCGCCAACCGTCAGCCGGTACTGCGCCGATGACCCGCACGATCCGCCTCGGGTATCCGCCTGGCTTACGGCAGAGATACCGCATCACCCCGCAGCGCACACCCGGCATTGTGCCATTATTTTCTGATAAAGCTCAGTGAGTTAGCAACACCAGGAATGTTCTCAAACCTCCGCAGGCGATGCTTTTTTATTCGAAAAGAAAGTCGTTTTACGCTATATGTGGCAGCATCCAGCGTCTGCGACCAAAACAAGATTAACAAATTTAATAGATTGAGTAGCTTCAGTGATGGAAATACCCTGACGTACAATATTGCTAATAATTATACTAGGAATATTCCGAATAAATTGATTTGACCTGGGTTGTCACGTATCTTGTAGCGGCATCATTTTACGCCAATCCCCTGATGTCAATCTGTTGCCACCCTGAAGCCAGCCGTAAACCCGACCGTGTCGTAAGTGACCCGTTTTAATCGTCCTGAGCCTGAAGATGCCAAACTATAAATATTATATTAACCGGGTCATCATCTTATTCGCCCTTGCCATGCTGCTGTCAACCATTGGCCTGGCGTCGCGCAATTTAGCCTCGCTGTCACTGTTCTGGCCAGGCAACGCCATTCTGCTCGGATTGCTGATCCGTTTTCCGTCGCTGGATAAGCGCAGCTCGCTGGTGGTGCTTTATCTGGGCATGCTGAGTGCTGATATTCTTTATGGCACCGCGCCAGTCATTGCCGCCGGGCTGGATGCCGCTAACATTCTGTTTATTGCCACGGCGCGCTGGGTGCTGTTGAGTAACCATTTCACCCGCGGCAATCCCCGGCGGTTACAGGCGCTGCTGCATGTGTTTCCGGCATCGCTGCTGGGGGCCGCAGTCTGCGCTCTGGCCGGTGCTCTCGTCAGCGAACGCTACTTTGCCGATGAGTTACTGAAAGCGTGGTTTTCCTGGTTTTCGGAGCAGATGTCGACCTCGATTCTACTGCTGCCGCTGGTGATCAGCCTGCCGCGTCGCGATGAGCTGGTGCAGCTGGCCGGCGCGCTGCGCGACAGTACGGTATTGCCGCTGGTTGCACTGCTGGTGACCACCGTCACCGGGACCTGGGTCGGCGGAGCCGGCAGCCTGTTATTTCCGTTACCCGCCCTGCTGTGGTGTGCCATAAGCTATCCCCTGTTTATCACCTGCCTGTTAACCATGATCACCGGCATCAGCGAAATTATTCTGGTGGCAGGCAACGTGCTGAACATTCAGGGAAAAGACGATCTCTTTCGGATAGACAGTCTCTCCTCGGCGCGGCTTGGCGTGGCCGCCATGTTGATCAGCCCGCTGATTGTCGCGCTCAGTACAACCTCCAATAAGAAGCTGGTCGCGCGCATCACGCAACGCGCAGACTATGATCTTCTCACCGGAGCGCTGACCCGCAGTGGTCTCTCCTCGCGGCTTGAAATGCTGATCACCCCACGCAAACGTCCGCAGGGATTTTTTGGCGCAGTCTTTGTGATTGATATCGATCGGTTTAAAAATATCAATGACACCTACGGCCATGCCAGCGGGGATTATGTGCTGGCAAAGACGGTCGAATGCATCCGTCAGGGATTACAGGCGTCCGCACTGGTGTGCCGGATGGGGGGGGAGGAGTTTCTGGTATTAATAGAAGGCATTTCGCAGCCGCGCGCTTTCCTGCTGGCAAACCGCCTGCGCCACAGCATTGAAGGAAACAGCATCATTCTTAACGGCCATAATCTCAGCGTCACGGTGAGCATTGGCATCAGTTCACTGAACATCAATAACGTGAACAGCCTGGATGAGTCGATCAAACAGGCTGATAAACAACTTTATATTGCTAAAAGCAGTGGACGCAATCAGGTCAGGCCGGAGTTTGTCCTGTGAGGGCCAGGCTGATGCCTGACCCAACGTGAGTGCCGATGCCCACGGGATTACGCTTCGTTTTCGATGCGGTTAGCTTCGATTTCAAAGTCCTGGATGATGGTATCAAGCTCATCCAGCAGGCCCCCCTGCTGAGTCAGTAACTGATTAATTTTCTCGGCGAAGGCAGCGTCTTTGTACTCCCCCTGATCGAACGCCAGCCACTGAGATGACAGCGTTTCAGTATTCGTCTGGGCGTAATGGCGCATTTCTTTTAGCTGCGAAGTCACGTCACGTAAGTGTTCGGTCTGCGTTTTGCTTTCGTTATCACTCATGGATATTTCCTTTCATCGTTAAAAGAAGCCTACCCATTTGTGACCGGGTGAGTCTGTGAAAGTTCATAACCATTTTTTAACAGCATCGGATACGACAAAAAAAGGCCGGGTTTCCCCGGCCTCAAGTCATTGATTAATAATAAGCAATTTTTCTGTCAGTACCGTTGACGTTCACAGTGATATAACCCAGCGGCGTGGTGGTGGTGGGAGCCACCGCGGCCATCGTCGCCACGGTCAGCACCCCCTTCTCATTCGCCCCGACCCCCGCCAGCCCATTATGCATGCTCATCCGCGCCGCCGGAGAAACCGTCCCGATGGTGGTGATGTCTGTCACTTCGCTAAGATCGGGCGTAAACAGGGAACATTCGCCGGATTCAAAGCGCGTCGGCCCGGTAGATTTCAGATTGAACATCGTGTCACCGCTGGCGGCTTTCAGCCGGACCCAAATTTCCGCCGTAGTGGTGCCAATACGATTGAACTTAATATCCAGCACCGCCGGGGACCCGTGATGGCGAATATCGCCATAGATTGCCGTAGCACAACGTGAGATGGCCAGATAGCTGGTGCCCGATGAGAGCGTAGCGATCGGGCTCCCTGCTATCCCGGTAACCGCCTCATTAGACGACTTGCCAGTCATCTCAATCACCCACTGCTGGTTGTCTTTCGGCATAAAGACCTTGCCCAGCTTGTACCATTTGTCCAGGGTAGAGGTGTTGGTAATTTTATAGCCGCTATACCACCCGGCGCGTATCGTACCGGACATATGGGTGCCAAAGCTTTCATCACGACGCCAGCCGGTCTCATAGCCGGATAACCAGCGTCCGGCAGCGGCGTTCAGGCTGACCGTGCCGCCCGATTGCAGATTTAACTGGCGGATCTGCATACGTGCATTATCCATATTTAACGGTGTGGCACAGTCTTCGAGGCTCAGCGCCTCCACCAGCCACTGCCCGTTGCTGAGGTCGCCAGGGCAGCGGGTATGCTCAATCCATACGTTACGCATCAGCCCCTGCGTGACGCGCGGCATCATCAGCGTGGCGTCACCGTATCCGTTCTGGAAGTTGGCGTTAGACAATTCAATCGCCGTAGAGTGATCCCAAACGCCCTGAACCGTATCCGACCAGCCGACATCAAACACGCGTGCATAGGTGTTAATCGAATAGATCTGATCGAATTTGGTATCCAGCGTATCGAGCAGCTTGATCGCCGTTCCCCCGTTGTTCTGCACGCGCAGGCAGGTAATCAGCACCGTTTGTCCCGCCACCATGATATTTTCAAAGAAGGGCTGCTGATTGGTACACATCTCAGCGGCAATCGCTCCCTTATTGGTGGTGATATCGGCGGAAGCCTGACCGTTCCAGCTAATTCCTTTGATCACCGTGCGCCGGGCATTGACCTTAAATACCGGACGGGTCGATTTATCGGAAATAATGGTGGTACGCGGCATGCCGCCCTGCGGGTTATCGTCACCATAGAGATAGAAGAACGGCATCTCGCTGCCGGAGAGGTCGATCGGATTGATCAGAAACTTACCGCCGGGCAGACGGACCCCCAGATTCTTGCTGTTGGCGTTTACCGTCTGCGCCCAGTTCAGCATCAGCCTGAAAGCTCCGCTGTCGTCGGTCACGCCGTCACCTTTACCGCCGAAATGGTAGATGTTCAGCTCATCCTGGCTGTTAATCACCCGCCTCCAGAAAAAGCCATTGCCTGTGGCAACCGTCCCGCTATCATCCACCGGCAGTGCGGTCGTGATAAAACCAACAAAGGTCCCGCCGCCACGAAAAGTGGAATCCTTATCGTAATAACGCTTCAACAGGGCAATATCACCTGCTTTAGCCGGCGCGGTGGTACGTAATTCAGCATAAGAGTTGACTTCAATCATAATAACCTCCGGGCAGCGCACACACGTAAGCCGCCTTAATCAGGATGAATTAATGGGTTGAGTGAAATAAGAAAGACAAACTGCTTATACCTCCTTAATAATTTACCTCCGACCTGCCTGCGTTATTATTTATCGAACACAGTGATACCCAGAGATCGTTATGGGCGTTAATCTGCCTGACGGTTCTGATATCCATTACCTGTGCATCCTGGCCATGCGTATAAACAGGAGAAAATAAGGTACAGGAGGAATCCGTCATTAACTCACTGGCTATCGCGGGTGTTGAAGGGGGACTGCTGCAGCTTGTGACGAGCGTCAGCATCATTAAGCACAGCATTGGTCGTTTGCACATCTTTTGCCTCCTGGATGTTATTCGCCTGTTTCCTGGCGACCACCGCCACCTGGCTGGCACTTTTTTGCGCCTCCGCTACCTGCGCACTGGCACGCTGCTGGCTTTTGCCAACCTGCTTACCGCCGAACCACGCGGCGATAAACGCCGCCACCACCGCCGCTACGGTCAACAGGCCGTGCCAGCTGCCGCTCAGTAAGGAAAATAGTCCACTCATACTTTGCCTCCGTTTAAATCATCACGCTGTTTATTAAGATTTTTTTGCCGGACAAACTGCGCCATTACCGCCATCGCCACCATAAAAGCGCCAATCATGCCGAGAAAGTTATGGGGCAGATAAGACTTAATATCCTCCGGCAGCACATTCCAGCCGTTGAGCGCAGCATCAGGAAACGACTGCACCCAGGCGGTCAGCGCGGAGCCGAAAGAGGCAAGCCAGACTGACCAGGTTTTGAAAAGCAGACGGGCGTGGGCTACCACTATTACGCGGCCATAATGTGCCAGCAGCCAGACGGCCAGTGACGTTACCGCGACCAGCAGAATAAAAAGGGTAAATAGCATAAAGCCTCCTGATGACGGATACAGGGTATTGATGATGTTATTAATCGCGGATGGCTGACAGATAAAGAAAATATCAGCACGATTTTTCTGACAAACAGAATGCCGCGCCCTCATTCACAGCACGCGTTCGCGCATTAAAATAATGCGCCCCGCCAGCTCCGTGAATTAAAAAGGCACAGTAACAGTCTTGACTATAAATTGCGTACGCAACGCCTGCGCGTGAAATTAATTTTCACCTCGCATGTTTTATTAACACTATCAGTCAGAAAGTTCGCATTCCAGTTTGCAGTCAAGCACACTCAATACACCGTTAATAAAACCTTCGGCGGTCTGAATTTGTTTGCGAATGGTGCCGTCAGCACAGCGACGGCGGCGGGCAATGGATCGAAGTGAAATCTGGTAGAGGTAGTGGGCAACCAGAATGTCGTGCTGTTGTTTGTTGACGTTGATCAGCCGGCTGATGCAGGCGTCGAGGATCAGACCGTCGTTATCACTGCAGCTCACTCTTTTTTTACCGCGGTCGCTGATTAATCCTCTGAACCCTGCCGCTACGGACGCATAACCCAGCCGATGTTCGCCTGCGGCCGCCCATCCCCCCCATCGCTCGAGTAACATTTTAATATCTCTCATCGCCGTTCTCCTCTCTTTACACTGAGATCTGTCCGGGTTGCGCTCAGGGTGGCGCAGCGGCCCGGGGCCAGACAGTTAAAGCGGTGGATTTTCTGCCACCGAAAAGATTGAGCCAGCGATTAGGCTGGACGGCCTGATTGATAAAGAGCGGTAAAAATAAATCTGTAATGACGGGAAACCAGGAGAAATCAGTGCAACACTATGAGGAAAGGTCGCGTTTAGACTGGTCCTGATCCCGGGCATCTTTTCTGCCTGTCGGCATCTCACTCAGCATCCGTTGCTTTCTCCAACGCATTAAACTCGCTGAGTGGTGGCCTCCTGCCACGTCATTCATAACATTAGTTATAGATAACACATGAAAAATAGCAAATAGTATTACTGCAAATAATAGCAAAGCGTGTTTGACGAAAAATACGCGTCGCTATAAATTCTGGTATATGAAACCGAATACACTTGCCTGGCGGCTAAACATGGCGATGACCATGATGGGAATTACACAGGGTGCTCTGGCAAAAGCATCGGGCGTTTCTCAGCCCACAATATGGCGGCTGACAAAAGGTGAGGCGGAAGGCTCACGTAAGCTGGTGGATATCGCCAGGGCGCTGGATATCAACGTCGAGTGGCTGGCCAATGGCGATGGCGAGATGCGCGGAACGTCGGCAACAGGGTCCTCTGATAAAGTTAAAAACGGTACAACAGTCTCACTGTGGGATGCAACGGGAAAAACCAGTGAACAGGTTAGCGTGCCCACCGGGGTTAAAGCGAAAAAGAGCTGGCGCGCCTATGTCCTTGACCGCAACAGCGGCTGTGCTGAAGCCACCGCAGGAACCATTGTCATTATCGACAGCGATGTACCAGTTGAATCTGGAGATTTAGTCATTGCAGAGATGAATACACGACTCTCCGTATACCGTTACCTCGAAGGTCCCTCGAATGGTTTTTTAACCGTCGATGACCCGCGTTTGCCCGCTGTCGAACTGTCGGATGACGTCCGGCTCATCGGTGTGGCTATTTTCCTGATCCGCGACTTGCGGCGGTAGTCGCTGACATCCTGCTCCGGCAGGATAGTCTCCTCATAGTGACCGCCAGACACCCTGAACAATACAGATACCATCAGTTTCTCCTCGCGGTAACCCATCAATGCCCTCACTTCATGAGCCTGACAGTGTTGATCTATTGATATAACTGAATAGATTAGTAAAGCTTTTGCCATCTTAGCCATTAAACTGACAATTAATGACAATAAAATATTAAAAATCAATATATTCAATACAATACATCAATAGCGAGGGTTATTTAACTCATAACTATTGATATTAATAATAACTATGGCTATCGTTTTTTAAGAACGCAAAACATCAGTAACGCTTGGGGATATTTTCCACAGCGCAATTTGTCTTCTGTACCGGAGGTCTGTATGGCAACAATCATCTGGAAAGCAGCGGCACCGCAGGGAACCTGCCGTAGCCGATACAAAGCGCGCCGCGCTGCTGCCGTTGCGGCACGCCATCGCGACAAAAGGCTACAGCGAAAGATCGGGGCGCTGCTGGGTCAGCAAACGACTGTGGCGCTGACTCCGTCGTGGATCATGCAACAGGCATTTCCCGCCGGGCAGGAGTGCACGCGCTGTGGTTTGCCGCGTCCCAGCCCGCAGGCAGACTGCTGGTTTTGCGCTGTCCCCCCGCAGCAGGATCCGGACAGACAATAAAAATAAAAAGGGCCGCTTACGCGGCCCTGGTATCTTAACGATCGCTGTCGCTTTCGTCGTCGTCACTCAGTAAAGATTGAATAAAGGTACGCTGTGCGGGTGTCAGCACCCAACTGTCCAGGTCCACTCCAGGCGGCAGGACAGCCTCTGCGGCTTCCGGGGAGCGGTCAGCAAGGCTGTCCGTCTGGCTGCCAGCGGGTTGGTTATGATTATTTTTATCCATAAATCTTAATGTAGGAACATCAGCAAGAAACCACGCCAGTCACAACATGTCTCAACCGGCACATCAGCGTCTGTACGCTCTTCTCGTAACGCCTTCTTGTCTCCTTTCAACGATGCCCGGATTCATTTTAGGATTTTTCATACTGGTGATAAGTTAATTTTTCTGATGTAAGGTGCGCGCAATGATGCAGACAGCGCTTCAGGTGGGTAACGCTGAAACGGGATCGTTTAGGCGAAGCCAGATATGCTTCGCCTGCCTGAGAGCGTGCTTAACGACAAGTGGATGTTGTCAGGGCGTTAGTGGGCCGCATCTTCCAGTACCTGATGGATCACCGCTGAAAGCTGGGTAATTTCGAATTTCGCCACATAACCATTAGCGCCAACTTTACGTACGTGGTCTTCGTTAGCACTGCCGGACAGCGAAGAGTGGATCACCACCGGCAGCCCCTTCAGGTTATGATCGCTTTTAATATTGCGCGTCAGGGTAAAACCATCCATCTCCGGCATTTCCAGATCGGTTAGCACCAGGGCGATTTTGTCATGGATAGAGGTGCCCTCTTCCTGCGCTTCACGGTACAGCTTTTTAATTTTTTCCCAGGCTTCCAGACCGGTGGTATGCATTTCCGCCGGGATACCCATGGCTTTCAGCCCCTGCTCCAGCATCTGACGGGCCACCTTCGAATCTTCCGCTACAATCGCAATCGCGCCCGGCTTCAGCTTGAAGGTTTTCACCTTGATATCTTCTTCCTTCACTTCACGTACTGAAGGAATGACGTCATGCAGGATCTGCTCAACGTCCAGCACCATTGCCATGTTGTTATTGTTATCCAGGCAGGCGATGCTGGTGATATTGCGCGTACTGACGCCTGACTCCGCCGCATGGACCTGGCTCCAGTCAAGGCGCACGATATCCTCTACAGACTCCACCGCAAAGGCCTGAGTGCTACGGGCATATTCGGTGACCAGCAGCAGGTTAAGCCCCGTCGCCGGGGTGCAGCCAGCCACAGCAGGCAGGTCGATAACCGGAATCAGCTGTCCGCGGATGTTCGCCATACCCAGCAGCGGTGATTTCATGCCTGCGGCACGGGTGATGTTGGTCATCGGCACAATTTCACGCAGTTTGAACACGTTGATGCCAAACAGCTCAGGCTTGTCTTCCTGATGAGCAGACCCCAGGCGGAATAACAAAAGTTCGAACTTGTTCGATAATGCGAGATTCGCTCTCTCATCGATCTCTTTTTGAAAGTTATCCATGTCTACCTCAAGGTGATAATTCGTTGTTGTCAGCCGGCGTGGAAATCAGCACACGCTCAGGATCGCTGTTGAAAGTTATCGGCAGTGACGAAGAAAAATACAGGGGAGATTTGCAGGATTTGTGAACGCGGGAGGTAAAAAAGAGCGTACCCAGTTCCCACAGGGGCCGATCTCTGTCACACCGTGGATGTCAGCGCTGATAACGTTAAGGATAACGCTAAGGATAACGCTAAGGATAACGCTAAGGATAACGCTAAGGATAACGCTAAGGATAACGCTAAGGATAACGCTAAGGATAACGCTAAGGATAACGCTAAGGATAACGCTAAGGATAACGCCCGGAACCACTGAGGATCTGCAAAAGTCAAATGATATTTGAGATTCTGAATAATCAATGTTACTCACGCGGACTATCAGCGGGGAATCTATCCCCGCGATTTTTAGCCAATATTAAACAAGTTAATTCCATCAGACATCAGAAATTAAACTTTACTCACCGAGGTCAATGGGCTGCTCTTAACTTGTCCATGAGAGGTAAGTCTTTTCTCCATAAAATGCCAACTACAGTATGACAGAACACCGACAACGGCAACCGTAAGCACAAACCCAACAAAGAAGTTGTTATAAAGACCCCATTGATAAAGAAACTGTATCACTGGATAGTGAAATATATAAATACCATAGGAAAGATCACCAACACCATCGTGAATATTAATCACACTGGTTTTGAAAACTAAAATATAAACAAATGCAGCCACGGCCAATGGATAAATGACCTTTCCAATCAAGTGACTATCACAAAAATAAATTATCAAAACGATAATCGGAAGATACTTAAATGTCAAAAACGAAGGGGTGACAAAGTTAAGCACTGCGCCAACCATAAAGAAGATCATTAATGATGGAAGTTGATTTTTCAGTGAGTCACTTAATCCATACTTATTAACTATAAACTCTATCAGCAGTGAAGAAATCAAAGACAACACTGCAATAGCAAACACAGTTCGCCTGTTACCAAAATACCTGCCAAACAAACCATATATAACTGGAACTGAAATATAGAACATCACTTCTATTTTTATCGTCCACAGTGAACCGTTCACTGCACTATTTTTAAAATTATCAACAAACAACCCAGGTAATTCGGGTTGTAAAAAATTCAAAAAAGCAAGATTTGATACAAAATACCTTGCCCCACCATCACGCAGATAGGTACTTACTTCAGAGGTGTACATGAGCATGCCTATAATGAAGCAGGCAGTTACGCAAGTAAAATAAAGTGGGTACACCCGCAGAAATCTTGACTTAGCATAGTCATAAATATTGCTGTTTTTTAAATAGCTTTTGCTAATAAGATAACCACTTATTACAAAAAAGCACTTAACAGCCAGATCGCCTGGTGCAAGTTTCAGTATTGAATTATTAGTTAGCCCTCCGATATGAAAGAGCATAACTGTGATAGCAAGGATCAGTCGTAAAATATCAAAGTTGTTTCTACGCATCATCTTCTCTTAACAGGCGTAAAAAAGTGAAACAACTTTACATTCAGATGATTAATATTACAAGAAATTATTAACAATTCAACTCATTGAAAATCATGAATTTTTATAATTTACCAACAAAGATGAACTCATCTCTTATCATCTGATTATGTACAAAATCAACTACTAACGTCACAAAATCAACCCCATGAAAAAACGATAACCGACTGTGCTGGCTGATGACTTCCAAGGCCAAAGGCTCGTCATCAGTAACGCCTTCAAAAAATGACAAAATCACACTGATTAACGTTTCGCCAACAGCTGGATGGGTGCCCAGAGTGCTTTTGATTAGTCATATTGACCGTACACATTCAATAAACAGCATTAGAAACATAATGTTAATCATTGCACACTTGATTTACTCAACAGGCGAGCATGAAAAAAAGTGTTTATGCCGATGACTTATCGAAGAATTTATATCGTCATGTAAACGAAACCCTTACGTTTACCTCACATCAGCATTACAATGCCTGCAATTTTTTGGCTCAACAGCGGATTCATTATGGAAAATAGCAATATCGATAAAGGCAATCTTGAGTACATTCAAGCGCTAAGAGCATTAGCAGCCATTATGGTCGTGCTTCACCATGCAAAAGCTTTTTTAGTTGGAACGAAGTATGAGGGCCTTTCTTTTGACCTGTTCTGGCCCGGTGCATTCGGAGTTGACCTTTTTTTTATAATAAGCGGATTCATCATAGCTTATACATCCTACAACTATGACAGGAAGGACATACTTGTTTTTTTGAAAAAGAGACTCATCAGAATATGGCCGATGTATTTTATTGCGACCATGATCTATCTGGTGGTCTTTAAATCAACCGACCTCTCAACAATGCATGGTTTCTCATACACTGACAAGGTTGAGGCTACGAGTTTACTTAGTGTTATAAAAAGCCTTCTCTTTATACCGTTGAACTTTAACAGCCCTGTTTATTTTGGAACGGCGACACTTTTTGTTGGATGGACATTGAATTATGAGTTTTATTTTTACATGGTTTGCGCAGTTGGTCTGATTTTTTCTAAAAATAAATTATGGTTTTACTTATCCTGGTTTTTATTCACGCTCTTCATCATCCCATCCTTCATGGGAATAACCAGACAACCCAGGCCAATAATTGAGGGCGCTGGGTATTTGAATCTAACAATGCAAAGCCTTATTTGGGAGTTTTTTTCTGGCGCATGCATTGCCATCCTGTTCAGAAATGGGAAATTAAACATATCAGGAAAAAAGAAATCTATTGCTATAATAGCAATCGCATTGGCAATCCCAGCTTATGGTTACATAACAAAAAGAAATGTTGACCACGGAATTCAATATTTTGGATTATACTACTGCATAATGTTTCTATTGCTAACGTCCTGTCAGTCTTTCATAAGGGACAACATTAAAATACCGAGACTTATTTTAGCAATAGGTGACTCATCTTACTCCCTTTATTTACTACATCCTATTATATTCATTCTTGCATTCAAGTTCAAAGAGTATGCATTCCCATCTGTTGGATATCAAAACTACTACTTTATGTTTCTCACTGTATTGATTTCAGTCCTGGTATCTTTACTATCCTATAAGTATCTGGAGAGAAACATACAAAATATCTTCAAACGATAAAAGCATCGCGGGGTATACCCCGCGATGCTTTTAAATAATTCAGCTGATATCTTATGGTTTTTCTTCATTCACAGCGAGCAGGAACTTAGTATTCAAAGGTATGTTTAACGCTGCTTAACGCAGAAAAACGTCAGGCAAGTGATTAGCCACTACACCTGCATATTCATGATTTCGCTGTACGCGCTGACCAGCTTGTTACGTACCTGAATCCCCATCTGCATTGAGACACTGGACTTCTGCATATCGACCATCACGTCGTTCAGCGAAACGCCCTCTTTCCCCATCTGGAAATTCTGCGCCTGCGTGCGGGACTCGGTCTGCGTCTCACTGATTTTGTTCAGCGCGGCCTTCAGCTCTGCGCCAAAATCTGCATGTGAAGTACTGTCTGCGCCTTTACCGCCAGCTGCCTGCATTGCGGTGGTTTGCAGCGCCTGCATCACACTCTCAATACCCTGAATAGCCATGTTTACTCCCGAACGAACGATGTGGTGATTACGATTGCAGACAAACTTAACACAATGTCAATGAGACAAAGCCTCTAAATAGCCGCATAAATCACACCTTATCCAGCCATCGAATTTCCCATTTCAGAAAATAATGGCAGTCCATTGAGGTGGAAATTTTTTAAGCCAGCGCATCAGGGAGTCAGTTTTGTTACGACACTACACGCAACAGTCCGGTCAACTGTCAGGCAGGAACGAGTCATGAATGCAACTGTCACGCAGGATAATCCAGAGAAGAAAGGTCTGAATGACCTGTTCGCTCGCCTACGCGCAAACCCCCGCATCCCGATTATCATCGCGGCGGCAGCGGTCGTTGCCGTCGTTATTGCGATGGTACTGTGGGCAAAGCAGCCAGATTATCGCGTCCTTTATAACAACCTCAGCAATGAGGATGGCGGGGCCATCGTCACGCAGCTGACCCAGATGAACATTCCTTATAAGTTTGACGATCAGGGTGGTGCGTTACTGGTTCCTGCCGCACAGGTGCACGAGCTGCGCCTGCGCCTTGCTTCACAGGGCTTACCGAAAGGTGGCGCCGTGGGCTTTGAGCTGCTGGATAAAGAGAAGTTTGGTATCAGCCAGTTCAGCGAACAGATTAACTACCAGCGTGCGCTCGAAGGCGAACTGGCACGCACCATTGAAACACTCGGCCCGGTTAAGGGTGCGCGGGTGCATCTGGCGATGCCAAAACCAACGCTGTTCGTGCGCGAGCAGAAATCTCCCTCCGCGTCCGTGACCCTGGCACTGCAGCCTGGCCGTGCGCTGGATGAAGGACAGATCAACGCTGTGGTCCACATGGTATCCAGCAGCGTTGCCGGTATGCCACCGGGTAACGTGACCGTCGTTGACCAGGCGGGCCGTCTGCTGACTCAGAATGATCCAACCGGGCGCGACCTCAATGACACCCAGTTGAAATATGCTAACGACGTAGAAACACGCTATCAGCAACGTATTGAAACCATCCTCGGCCCGATTGTCGGGAATGGTAACGTTCACGCTCAGGTGACCGCGCAAATCGACTTTAACAAGCGCGAGCAGACTGACGAACAGTACAAGCCGAACAGCAATCCTGACCAGCAGGCCATTCGCTCGCGCCAGACCAGCGACAGCGAACAGCTGGGTGGTCAGTATCCTGGCGGCGTACCGGGTGCCCTGTCGAATCAGCCGGCTCCGGCTAACGCAGGCCCGGTCACGACCCCGAATAACAACGCTGCTAACGCTAACGCGAATAATGCCAATAACGGCGGAGCGGCAGCGAATACCAACAATGCGGCGGCCAACGCTGCGACGACCACGGCACAGAAAGCGGTTCCGTCAAATACCCGCAGCGACAACACCACTAACTACGAAGTGAACCGCACCATCCTGCATACCAAGATGAACGTCGGTGAAGTTCAACGCCTGTCTGTGGCGGTAGTGGTGAACTACCGTACCGATGCAGCGGGTAAACCCATTGCCCTGAATGATGCACAGATCAAGCAGATTGAGAACCTGACCCGCGAAGCAATGGGCTTCTCAGAACAGCGCGGAGACAGCCTGAACGTCGTCAACTCACCGTTTACGGCGAATGATGACCTGGGCGAAGACGTACCATTCTGGAAACAGCCGGCATTTATCGAGCAGATGTTTGAAGCGGGCCGCTGGTTGCTGGTACTGATTGTGGCTTACATCCTCTACCGCAAACTGGTGCGTCCACAGCTGCGCCGTAAGGCAGAGCAGGAGAAAGCGGCTATCGAAGCAGCCTCTGTTGCTGCGGCACGTCGTGCTGAAGATGAAGAGTCCGGTATCTCCGTCAAGCTGTCGAAAGATGAACTTGACCAGGAACGTAAATCTCAGCACCGCATGAGTGCTGAGGTCATGAGCCAGCGTATTCGTGAGATGTCAGAAAATGACCCACGCGTGGTGGCTCTGGTTATTCGCCAGTGGATGAAGGACGAACTATGAGTCTCACCGGTACTGAAAAAAGCGCCATTCTGATGATGACGATTGGCGAAGATCGTGCGGCCGAGGTGTTCAAACACCTCGACTCCCGCGAGGTGCAGCACCTGAGTTCTGCTATCTCCAATATGCGTCAGGTTTCCCACAAGCAGTTGACCGACGTGCTGCGCGAGTTCGAGATCGATGCCGAACAGTATGCGGCGCTGAGCCTCAACTCCAATGACTACCTGCGTTCCGTGCTGATCAAGGCGCTGGGCGAAGAGAAAGCCTCCACCCTGCTGGAAGACATTCTCGAAACGCGCGAAACCACCTCCGGGATGGACACGCTCAACTTTATGGAACCTCAGTCGGCTGCCGACCTGATCCGCGACGAACATCCGCAGATCATCGCCACCATCCTGGTTCACCTCAAGCGTGGCCAGGCGGCCGATATTCTGGCCCAGTTCGACGAACGCCTGCGTCACGATGTGATGCTGCGTATTGCCACTTTCGGCGGCGTACAGCCAGCCGCGCTGGCAGAACTGACCGAGGTGCTCAACGGCCTGCTGGATGGTCAGAACCTCAAGCGTGCGAAGATGGGTGGTGTTCGTACCGCGGCAGAGATTATCAACCTGATGAAAACTCAGCAGGAAGAAGCGGTTATCGAAGCGGTACGCGAGTTCGACGGCGAGCTGGCACAGAAAATCATCGACGAAATGTTCCTGTTCGAAAACCTCGTCGAAGTGGACGACCGCAGCATCCAGCGCCTGCTGCAGGAAGTCGAATCCGAATCGCTGCTGGTGGCACTGAAAGGTTCCGAACAGCCACTGCGCGAGAAGTTCCTGCGCAACATGTCGCAGCGTGCTGCCGACATCCTGCGCGACGACCTGTCCAACCGTGGCCCGATGCGTATGTCTGCGGTGGAAACCGAACAGAAAGCGATTCTGTTGATTGTCCGTCGTCTGGCCGAAAGCGGCGAGATGGTGATTGGTGGTGGCGAGGAAACCTATGTCTGATAACGCGTCCCTGGCCTGGCAACGCTGGCAGCCTAACGATCTGGCGCGTCTCGACCGTCCGCTGATCGAAGAGCTGGTGGTGCCGGAAATCACCGAAGATCCGGTTGACCAGCAGCAGTTTCAGTTAGAACAGCTTCAGGCTCAGGTGCGTAACGAAGCCCAGGGTCTGGGCTATGCCGAGGGCCAGCAGCGTGGTTTTGCTGAAGGACAAAAATCCGGCTACGACGCCGGTTTTCAGCAGGGACTGGCAGAAGCCCAGCAGCAGCAGGCGCCATTACAGGCGCGCATGCAGCAGCTGGTGTCGGAATTCCATCATACGCTGGAAGCTTTGGACAGCGTGATTGCTTCACGTCTGATGCAGCTGGCGCTGGAAGCGGCCCGTCAGGTTATCGGCCAGGCACCTCACGTTGACGGCACCGCCCTGCTGCGCCAGATTCAGGGCATGTTGCAGCAGGAACCGATGTTCAGCGGCAAACCCACGCTGCGCGTCCACCCGGACGATCTGCCGCGCGTCGAGACCACCCTGGGCGCAACCCTCAGCCTGCACGGCTGGCGTCTGCTGGGGGACAGCACCATCCATCCCGGCGGCTGCAAGGTCAGCGCGGAAGATGGCGATCTGGATGCCAGCATCGCCACCCGCTGGCACGAACTGTGCCGTTTGGCTGCACCGGGAGAATTGTAATGACCACTCGCCTGTCGCGCTGGCTTGGCGCACTCGACAATTTCGAACAGCGTCTGGCCCAGGTGCCGGACGTCCGTCGTTATGGTCGTCTGATCCGCGCTACCGGTCTGGTACTGGAAGCCACCGGTTTACAGCTGCCGCTGGGCGCAACCTGCGTGATTGAACGTCACGACAGCCAGGGCGTCAGCGAAGTGGAAAGCGAAGTGGTGGGCTTTAACGGCCAGAAGTTGCTGCTGATGCCGCTGGAAGAGGTCGAAGGTATCCTGCCCGGCGCCCGCGTCTATGCACGCATCGCGGGCGACAAGCAAAACAGCGGCAAGCAGATGATGCTGGGCCCGGAGTTACTGGGCCGCGTGCTGGACGGCAGCGGTCGCCCGCTGGACGGGCTGCCGGCTCCCGAAACCGGCTATCGCGCCCCGCTGAATACACCGCCGTTTAACCCGTTACAGCGTACGCCAATTACTGACGTGCTCGATACCGGCGTGCGGGCGATTAACGCTCTGCTCACCGTTGGACGCGGCCAGCGCATGGGCCTGTTTGCCGGTTCCGGCGTGGGTAAAAGTGTGCTGCTGGGCATGATGGCCCGCTACACCAAAGCCGACGTGATCGTCGTCGGTCTGATTGGTGAGCGCGGTCGCGAAGTGAAAGACTTTATTGAGAATATACTGGGAACAGAAGGCCGTGCCCGTTCGGTAGTCATTGCCGCCCCGGCCGATGTCTCTCCTTTATTACGTATGCAGGGTGCTTCTTACGCCACGCGTATTGCCGAAGATTTTCGTGACCGCGGTCAGCACGTCCTGCTGATCATGGATTCCCTGACCCGTTATGCCATGGCCCAGCGTGAAATCGCGCTGGCGATCGGTGAACCACCGGCGACCAAAGGCTATCCGCCTTCCGTGTTTGCCAAGCTGCCGGCGCTGGTGGAACGTGCGGGTAACGGCATCGACGGTGGCGGGTCTATCACCGCCTTCTATACCGTACTGACCGAAGGGGATGACCAGCAGGATCCTATCGCTGACTCCGCGCGCGCCATCCTCGACGGCCATATCGTCCTGTCGCGCCGCCTGGCAGAGTCCGGCCACTATCCGGCCATTGATATCGAAGCTTCGATCAGCCGCGTCATGGCACATCTGATCGATGAAACACACTATGCGCGCGTGCGCCAGTTTAAGCAGCTGCTGTCCAGCTTCCAGCGCAACCGCGATCTGGTCAGCGTTGGCGCTTATGCCGCGGGGACTGACCCGACGCTGGATAAAGCCATCAAACTCTATCCGGAGCTGGAGGCCTTCCTGCAACAGGGCATGTTTGAGCGCAGTACCTTTGACGACGCCAGCCTGCATCTGCAGGCGATATTTGGTTAAGTATTATCTGCTGCCGCGTCACGCCATCCTGCGTGACGCGGCCTGACGGGAGGGCTTTATGACAAAGACAGTCTCCGCCATCGACACGCTGCGCGACCTGGCGCACAAAGATGTGGAAAAAGCGGCCATTCAGTTGGGCGAAGTGCGTCGGGCGCAGAAACAGGCCGATGAGCAGCTCAATATGCTGCTCAACTATCAGGATGAATACCGCAAGAATCTCAACACCACGATGAGCGAAGGGATAGCCAGTACCCGCTGGTACAACTATCACCAGTTTATTCAGACGCTGGAAAAGGCGATTGAACAGCATCGCCAGCAGCTGCTGCAGTGGAATACGCGGGTGGAAAATGCCCTGCGCCTGTGGCGCGACAAACAACAGCGGCTGCACGCCTATGAGACGCTTCAGTCTCGTGCGCTGGCCACCGCACTCTTACAAGAAAACCGTCTCGATCAGAAACGGAATGATGAATTTGCCCAACGGGCATCATTGAGGAAAGGCGAATGATTACCTTACCAACCGCGGCAACGACAGCTGCTACGGCCAGCGCCAAAACCACCAGCACCGGTGTCAGCAGCGAGAGCACGCTGGACAGCACCGGCGGTGAAACTCTGACAGGTGGGGATGCCTCACAGCAGGGTTTTCTGACTTTATTAGGCAACCGCCTGCTGTCACTTGCCCAGCAGGGCGCTAGCCGCGCGCCAGATGCCAGCGTCGGCGAGACGGTGGCAGATGCCGATGGCAAAGTCGCCAAAAAACCCGCCCTCAGTGACCTGCTGGCCGCTCTGGATAAACCGGAAGCCCTGACCGCTCTGCTTCAGCCAAAACAGGGAAAAGTAGACGCGAAAGATGAGATTGCCACCGACGAGAAAGAGACGCCAGCGGTAACCCTCAGCAACAGCGACCTTCAGGCGCTGCAGGCGCTCTACGCGATGCTGCCCAACAACACATCCGTTCCGGTCACCCCAGCGGGCATGAAAAACAGCGATCTGCTGAGCACCGGCGGCAATAAAAGCGACAAACAGTCGACGCTGAACGCCTTGAGCGCTGCGCTCGGTCACGTCACCGGCGAAGAAGGTGATGATACTGGCGCATCGTCTAAAAACAGTGACAGCGGCCTTATGGTTCCGTTTAATAGCAAATCCGCTAACAGCGCTGGCACTGCAAAAGCAGCGGTAAACCCGGCTGCTGCCAGTATCGACCCGGCTTTTCAGCAGGTTATGAGCCAGGTTAGCAAAGATATCGATAAAGAAAATTCAAGTTCTGCCCCTAATGCGACGATAACCAATAATGTGATCAGTACCGCGTCTTCATTACTTACCCCGACGTCTAACTCGATGGTAAGTGCACCGGCAACCCCGCTGCTGAATTCTCAGCTCGGCAGTCCGGAATGGCAGCAGGCACTGGGACAACAAATCCTGATGTTCAGCCGCAACGGGCAGCAGACCGCCCAATTGCATCTGCATCCTCAGGATCTGGGCAGCATCCAGATCAGCCTTAAACTGGATAATGACCAGGCACAGCTCAGTATGGTGTCGAACCACAGTCAGGTCAGAGCCGCGCTGGAGGCAGCAATGCCTCAACTGCGCGCCTCTCTGGCAGAAAGCGGCATCAACCTGGGTGAAAGTAATGTCAGTAGCGATGCGTTCCAGCAGGGCCAGTCTTTCAATGGTCAGCAGGAACAGCAGCGTAATAACAACGGAAGCCCGTTTAGTCTTGCTACAGAAAATGACAGTGATGTGACGCCAATTGCCGTTCCTGCCGCCCTGCAGGCGCGTGCAGCCGGCTCCAATGCTGTTGATATTTTCGCCTGACGGCAACAAACGCGTAAGCTGATAGCAAAACTCGCGTCTTTTCTGCCTATTGTTTGGCGCAAGACGCGGGATAATTTGCTCATAACGCCGTGGGACAGTGGATTACGTGGCACCGCCCCCCGAAAATAATCACAGGAAGTTACAGCTAATATGACTGATAACGCTAAAGCCAAAAGCGGCAAACGTAAGCTCCTGATACCGGTGTTAGTTATTCTGACGCTGGTCGCTTGCAGCGTGGCGGGCTATACAGTCTGGCGCATGATGAAGACTCCGGCCGATGCCGCTGCGGCAGCCAAGCCGGAGCCACCACCGGTGCCGGTGTTTTTTGCTCTGGATACTTTTACGGTTAACTTGATCAACCCAGACAACGATCCGGATCGTGTGCTGTACGTAGGTTTCACTCTGCGTTTGCCAGACGAAGAAACGCGTCGTCGTATGAATGATTATCTGCCGGAAGTCCGCAGTCGTCTGCTGCTGTTGCTTTCACGTCAAAGTGCCTCGGCGTTAGCGAATGAGCAAGGCAAGCAGGAATTAATGACACAGATAAAACAGGTACTGGCACCTCCGCTGGTGCACGGACAACCACAGCAGGTCGTGACAGATGTTCTCTTCACGGCCTTCATACTGCGGTGATGTAAATTTATGGGCGATAGCATTCTTTCTCAGGCAGAAATTGACGCACTACTCAATGGCGACAGCGATAGTGCGGCAGAAGATAAGGTCAGTAGCGGCGGCGATAGCGATATTCGCCCCTATGATCCCAATACCCAGCGCCGCGTGGTTCGCGAGCGTCTGCAGGCACTGGAGATCATTAACGAACGTTTTGCGCGTTCTTATCGTATGGCGCTGTTTAACCTGCTGCGCCGCAGTCCGGATATTTCGGTCGGCGCGATCAAGATTCAGCCCTACCATGAGTTCGCCCGCAATCTTCCGGTGCCAACTAACCTTAACCTTATCCACCTCAAACCGTTGCGCGGCACGGCGCTGGTGGTATTTTCGCCAAGTCTGGTGTTTATCGCTGTAGATAACCTGTTCGGCGGTGACGGCCGCTTCCCGACCAAGGTCGAGGGGCGTGAATTCACCCACACCGAGCAGCGCGTCATCCGCCGTATGCTGAAACTGGCTTTAGACTGTTACAGCGAAGCCTGGAAACCTATCTATCCGCTGGATGTTGAATACGTGCGTTCTGAGATGCAGGTGAAGTTCACCAACATCACTACCTCGCCGAACGACATTGTGGTCACCACACCTTTCCAGGTTGAGATTGGTAACCTGACCGGTGAGTTTAACATCTGTATTCCATTCAGCATGATCGAACCGCTGCGTGAAACCCTGGTGAATCCACCGCTTGAGAACTCGCGCAGTGAAGATGAGAACTGGCGTGACACGCTGGTGAAACAGGTTCAGCACTCTGAGCTGGAGCTGGTGGCGAACTTTGCCGAAGTCTCGATGAGAATTTCCCGTCTTCTGGCCTTAAAGCCTGGCGACGTATTACCGATTGAAAAACCGGACCGCATTATCGCCCATGTGGACGGCGTGCCGGTGTTGACCAGCCAGTATGGAACGCTGAATAAGCAATACGCACTGCGCGTGGAACATCTGATCAACCCGATTTTGAATTCGCTGAATGAGGAACAGCCCGATGAGTGATACGAATAAGCCGTCCGAGGACGATATCTCTGCGGACGACCTGTGGGCTGACGCAATGAATGAACAGGTAAAATCCTCCTCCACCGACAGCGTGTTTAAATCGCTGGACGTGGGCGATGTTGCCGGTTCACTGCAAGATATCGATATGATTATGGACATCCCGGTCAAACTGACCGTAGAGCTGGGCCGCACCAAAATGACCATTAAAGAACTGCTGCGCCTGTCGCAGGGTTCCGTGGTCGCGCTGGAAGGCTTAGCGGGTGAGCCGCTGGATATCCTGATTAACGGCTATCTGATTGCTCAGGGTGAAGTGGTGGTGGTCGCCGACAAATATGGCGTGCGCATTACCGACATTATTACCCCGTCAGAACGTATGCGTCGTCTGAGCCGCTAAATGAATACCACGCAGCAGCAGCCGGTCACTCCCCAACCGGCCATTTCAACCGGCTCAGTGCTCACTCAGGTGAGCGGTGTGCTGGCAGCGATTATTATTCTTATTCTCGCCTGTGCCTGGCTGGCGAAACGCCTGGGCTTCGCAGCCCGCCGTAACGGCAGCCAGACGCTGAATATCAGCGCCAGCTGCCAGCTGGGCCAGCGTGAACGCGTGGTGATTGTCGACGTTGACGATGCGCGTCTGGTGCTGGGCGTGACCGCACAGCAAATTACCCATCTGCATACCCTGCCCGCTAAGCCTCAGCAGGAGGTGACAGATGCTGCGCCTGCCGCGGCCGACTTCCGTCAGGTTCTTCAGTCATTACTCAAAGGCGCCGGCAAGAAAAAATGAAACGCATATTTCCGCTGCTGCTGCTCGGCCTGCTGATGCTGGCCCCCGATGTTTACGCCCAGCTTCCGGGTCTGATCAGTAAACCGATGGCCAACGGCGGCCAGAGCTGGTCTCTGCCGGTTCAGACCCTGGTGTTTATCACCTCGCTGACCTTCCTGCCGGCTATTCTTTTGATGATGACCAGCTTCACACGCATCATTATCGTCTTTGGCCTGCTGCGTAATGCCCTCGGCACCCCGTCAGCACCGCCAAACCAGGTATTAGTTGGCCTGTCGCTGTTTCTGACCTTCTTTATTATGGGGCCGGTATTCGACAAAATTTATACCGATGCCTACCTGCCTTTCAGCGAAGACAAAATCAGTATGCAGGAAGCCATTGATAAAGGCGCTCAGCCGCTGCGCGAGTTTATGCTGCGTCAGACCCGCGAAGCGGACCTGGCCCTGTTTGCCCGTTTAGCCAATACCCCACCGCTTGCCGGGCCGGAAGCCGTCCCGATGCGTATTTTGCTGCCGGCGTATGTCACCAGCGAACTGAAAACTGCCTTCCAGATTGGCTTTACCGTATTTATTCCGTTTCTGATTATTGACCTGGTGGTGGCGAGCGTACTGATGGCGCTGGGTATGATGATGGTGCCGCCTGCCACAATATCACTGCCTTTTAAACTGATGCTTTTTGTTCTGGTCGACGGCTGGCAGTTGCTGGTGGGTTCACTGGCGCAGAGCTTTTATTCCTAACCCGGAGCCACGGCAATGACACCTGAATCGGTAATGGTACTCGGGCACGATGCGTTGCAGGTTGCGCTGGCGCTGGCCGCCCCGCTGCTGCTGGCCGCACTGGTCAGCGGTTTGCTGATCAGCCTGCTGCAGGCTGCGACTCAGATTAACGAACAGACGCTGTCCTTTATTCCTAAAATCCTGTCGGTTGTGGCAACCATCGTTATTGCCGGGCCGTGGATGCTGAATCTGGTGCTCGACTATATGCGCACCCTGTTCAACAACCTGCCTTATATGATCGGATAATGATTCTTTTCGACAGCAGTCAACTTTTGCTATGGATAAGTCAGCTATTCTGGCCGCTTGCGCGCGTTCTTGCCCTGATCATGACGGCTCCGCTGCTGAGTGAAAAGGCCATCAGCCGTAAAGTGAAGCTGGGACTGGGCGTGATGATCACCTGGACACTGATACCGTCACTGCCGCCAACCACCGTCACACTGTTTTCCGTTGGCGGTTTTTGGTTACTGCTCCAGCAAATTTTGATTGGCGTCGCCATCGGTTTCACTATGCAGTTTGCTTTTGCGGCCGTGCGCACGGCGGGTGAAGTGATTGGTTTGCAGATGGGGTTATCCTTTGCCACCTTCTTCGATCCGGGCAGCCGTCTGAATATGCCGGTGCTGGCACGCTTCCTTGATATGCTGGCCATGCTGCTGTTTCTTTCTTTCAATGGCCATTTGTGGCTGATTTCGATGTTGGCAGACAGTTTTCACACGCTGCCCATCGGGGGAGACCCGCTTAACGGCAATGCATTTATGGCGTTAACCAAAGCTGCCGGATTAATTTTTCTTAACGGCATGAGACTGGCCTTACCGCTTATCACTCTGCTACTCACCCTAAACCTGGCCCTGGGTTTGTTAAACCGCGTTTCACCTCAACTCTCCGTTTTTGCGATTGGTTTCCCGGTAACCTTATCAATCGGAATGGTGTTCATGAGCCTGATGATGCCTCTGCTTGCTCCCTTCTGCGAACATTTGTTCAGTGAAGTGTTCGATTTACTGGCTACACTGCTCAGTGAATTACCCGGTAGGTAAACTTTAGTATTTCTGCTTTAGCGCAAAATCATTGTTAAGCAACCAAAATACATCTGTGCATTTTTCGCACCATTATTTACAGAATTTCACTAAGGAAATTCTGATAAATGCGCCGGTGCGATGAAAATTATTCTTATTAAATGCCAGTTAGCGTATTTTAATTCCTCAAACCGGTGATTTGTTGCGAAAGAGTTAACGGTCAAAAAACGGACAACCATCTGTTTTTTATAGAAATTTTATTTTTCGCGGTTTTTCTTGTTTTAAAATTTATTTTCCGGCATTGTCAATGCTCATTACAGCGTTACACTTTCGGTTAATGAATGTTTTTAAGAATCGTCCTATCAGAGTTTTCCGTTTTCTGCGCGATAGTGTCGATGCAGCCGGAAAGCTGCGTCAAATGCTGTGTTAAGTCAGATAGGTAAGTAGATTCACCGCTCTTAACCTGACTGTGGCGTTCAGGCAGATTATCGCCTCGTCAAAACTCAAATTTCCAGTCAGCAAGGACGAATCAGTACCCTCGCCGTAGATGGCAAAGCTTTGCTAATGCTGGGTAAATATAACAAGATCGTGAAACAGAACTCTTGCTCTCGTACCGAACACGCGTAATTCATCGTTGATTTAAACGGATAACAAATTGGTGAGGGTCGCTATAATGCCAACGATTATTATGGATTCATGTAACTATACACGGCTTGGTTTAACTGATTATATGGCAGTTAAAGGGGTTAAGAAGAAAAATATAACCTCAGTAAATGATATCGAACAGTTACAAATTAAATGTGAACAACTACAACCGGGTGTAGTGTTTATTAATGAAGACTGTTTCATCCATGAACTGGATGCAAGTCAGCGAATCAGAAACATTATTATGCAGCAGCCTGATACGCTATTTTTCATATTTATGGCCATCTCCAATATCCATTTTGAGGAATACCTCTATGTTCGTAAGAACTTGATTATTACATCAAAATCGATAAAGCCGTCCACACTGGATTCATTACTTAGCTCTTACTTTCAAAAGAAACTTAACCTGTCTCCCCGCTACTCTTCGGGATTCGACGTACATCCACTGACGCTGAGTCAGACGGAGTCGAATATGCTCAAGATGTGGATGTCAGGTCATGACACCATCCAGATTTCGGATAAAATGCAAATAAAAGCAAAAACGGTGTCGTCACACAAAGGTAATATTAAACGTAAAATAAAAACACACAACAAGCAGGTTATTTATCATGTGGTTCGTTTAACGGATAACGTCACCAGCGGTATTTACGTCAACGTAAGATAGCCTTCCGGGGAGGCGGGCTTGAGCCGGCCTCCCCCATCCCGACAGAGTTAATGCTCATTATGTGAGCCTGCTCCCACTTCCAGTCCTAATCCTTTTAATCCTGATGCCGATGTTCTGTAGACGACCGGAGTGTTCCTTCGTCCCTACCTGACAGAGAGCAATGGATATGAAATCACAACTACAATCTAACGAACATCAGGCTATCAGCTTCTGGCAGAACCTGCGTCTGGTTCCGTTGTTCGCCGCCATTCTTGGTGGAATTTTGCTATTATTCGCCCTGTGCATTGGCCTCGCCAGCTACTTTTTGATCCAGAGTAATCAGTCTCTTAATGACGTCACTCAGGAGATCCAGATACGTACAGCGATCTCCAACAGTTCCAACCATCTGCGTACTGCCCGCCTGACGGTGATCCACGCCGGGGCCTCGGCACGTATTGGTGAGATGGACGAATTCAAAGCTAACCTGCAGACCACGGAAAAGCGCATTAAGATGGCGCGCGACAGCTTTAATATCTATCTTAACCGTCCGTTCAAAACCCCGGAGGGGAAAATACTGGATGTTGAGCTGACAAAACGTTTCGACGCCTATATTACCCAGGGGCTGATGCCGATGGTGAAAAGCGCCAGCGATGGCAGCTTTGAAGGGGTTATTGCGCAGGAAACCGATTACACCCGTAAACTGGATGACGCCTACAACGAAGTATTATTCAAAGCGATTAAGCTGCGCACTGAACGGGCAGAACGCCTGAATGCGGAAGCGAAATCTCAGACCCACCTTGGCTTTATTATGATGGCAGGCGCATTTGGTCTGGCATTATTACTGACGCTGGCCACCTTTATTTTCCTGCGCCGCGTGGTGATTACCCCATTACGTCAGGCCGTTGAGCGTATTGAACATATTTCCCGCGGCGACCTGACGGCTCCGCTGCAAAACTGGGGACGCAGTGAGATCGGCAGCCTGGGAAATAATCTGCAGATGATGCAGCAGGCATTAGTGAAAACAGTAGGAACCGTGCGCGAAGGCGCCGTCGCCATCTATCAGGGGTCCAGTGAAATTTCGGCAGGCAATACCGATCTCTCTTCCCGTACCGAGCAGCAGGCATCGGCGCTGGAACAGACTGCCGCCAGTATGGAAGAACTGACCGCCACGGTGAAACAGAACGCCGAAAACGCGCACCATGCCAGCCAGCTTGCCTCTGATGCTTCCGGCAAAGCGCGCCAGGGTGGCGACATTGTCACCGGCGTGGTGAACACCATGAACAATATCTCCACCAGCTCGAAGAAAATTGCTGAGATCACCACGGTCATTAACAGCATCGCCTTCCAGACCAACATTCTGGCGCTGAACGCCGCCGTTGAAGCCGCCCGTGCTGGTGAACAGGGTCGCGGCTTTGCCGTGGTCGCCAGCGAAGTGCGCAATCTGGCGCAGCGCAGCGCCGGGGCGGCGAAAGAGATTGAAGGTCTGATTTCTGAATCGGTCGATTTAATCAGTAAAGGGTCAGCGCAGGTGGGCCATGCCGGGAATACCATGAATGATATTGTCGACGCCGTTCGCCGCGTCACCGATATTATGGCGGAGATCGCCGCCGCATCTGATGAACAAAGTAAAGGCATTCAGCAGGTCAGCATGGCGGTAACAGAGATGGATAACGTAACGCAGCAGAACGCCTCGCTGGTTGAGGAAGCCTCTTCGGCGGCGGCTTCGCTGGAAGAGCAGGCTGCGCGTCTGACTCAGGCGGTTTCCGCCTTTAAACTGAGTGGTTCATCAGCAGCACCGGCGGTCAAAAACAGCGCTCCCGTGACCCAAAAAACGGCTCTGGCAGCACCGCGCCCGGCGCTGGCAACCACCGGTAATGAGCACTGGGAAACATTCTGATAAGCCATAGGGGAGCAGAAGAAAGGTAAACGCGCGGGGCGACCAGAAAAAGGGTCGCCCCGCTGATTCCCGGTTACGGGTGTGGTTCGACGAAAATGCCGTCGTCGTGGCCGACCTCATTAAAGAACCAGATCCCCAGCGGATAGTCCGGCAGTGCGACCAGATACATCGTGCCTTCGCTAAAGTCCTCTACGGCCAGCACCGTGCCTTCGCGACGCGGTCCGCCATCCGTTTTCACCGTAACCCGTTCATTAACCTTCATAGCCACTCCTGGATGATTTTTCGCTAAGTTTAACCGAAAACCTCAGGATACACAGGTGCCAACAGAGGATTAACGACGAGCGATGACCCATACCGCATGCACAATACCGGGAATGTAGCCGCAGAGCGTCAGCAGGATGTTCAGCCAGAAGGCACCACCAAAACCGACCTGCATAAAGACACCCAGCGGGGGTAACAGGATCGCAATTACAATTCGCAAAAAGTCCATAACATCTCCATTTTGTGTTTTATCTCACGGGATAACCCGAACACAGAGTATAGCCAGTGAAATACATGCCACCGTCTGTGATGGGTAAAACCAGGTAAAGCCCTCACTACACTGGCTTTTTCACTTTCTTTACGTTTCGCAATGAGACTTCAGGCAGGTATCACCTTAAAATGGTCTCACTGCGCCAACCCAAAGGGGCAGAAGAGTAACAAGGATTTTGCCCGCGCAGCGCGGGCTTTTTTTCGCCCGTATTTTTACAGCACCGGGCAGTAATCCGTTCTTTTCCGGCAAAAAAAATCCCAACCATTCGGGCTGGGATAAAGTATTTCTCACAGGAAATGAAGTTCGTTACATCCGGGAATTCTTAACGTGCGCAGAATACCCCGACAGTCAGCTAAGATAAATCCTAATAGACACTCAAATTTGTACAGTGATTGATATTTCGTACAGATAAATACCGCCACTTCTGCTTCAGCACTGCCTTCTCGTCACGCTAACAATAGTCACGCCCGTCACTTTATTCATCATTATTTTAAGACAATTCCTGGTATTAAGAGCCATCTTCAACGGGTCTGTCCCACCGCCTGCCCGTAAAGGCTGGACTATACTGACAGTTCTTAAAGGTTACTGACGTTTGTCTCTGTCGTATTGCATTCACCTGAGGTAACGCTTATGCCCACACTGCAGGACCCACTGATGATCGTCACCGATCTCGACGGCTCACTGCTTGACCATCACACCTATCGCTGGCAAGCCGCGGAGCCGTGGCTGGCACGCTTACAGGCACACAACATCCCGCTGGTCATCTGCTCAAGCAAGACTGCGGCTGAAATCATCCCTCTGCAGGATGAACTGGGGATCGGCGGAGCGCCGTTCATCGCTGAAAACGGGGCGGTAGTCGGATGCGGAAACAGCGAAACGCTGCCGCCCTGGCAACAGGACAGATACGATTACGCCGGGCTGTGCCAGCTGCTTGGGCAGTTAAAACAGCAGCACCACTTCAAATTCACCGGTTTCAGCGAGGTGGGTGAAAAAGAGGTCGCTGACTGGACCGGGCTGACGCCGTATCAGGCCACCCTGGCCCGTCAGCGCCAGGCTTCTGAAAGCCTTATCTGGCGCGACGACGCCGCGCAGTTTGCCCTGTTTGAGCAGCAGCTCGACCAGCAGGGTCTCGCCGTCGTGCAGGGCGGGCGCTTCTGGCATGTGATGCATAAGGGCCGGGGAAAAGGGGCCGCACTGAGCTGGCTGCTGCAGCACAGCGCGCAGAGCGGCAGCCCGCGTATCACCATTGGCCTGGGAGACGGCCCCAACGATGCGCCGATGCTCGACAGTGTTGACTATGCCGTGGTGATCAAAGGCTACAGCAAAAGTCCGGTCGTGCTGCAGCGGCAGGATAAAAACAATATCTATCATACCGCGCACTTTGGTCCGCAGGGCTGGGACGAAGGGCTGACGCACTTTATCACTCTGTAAGCCAGGGTCACCATTTAAGGGATAAGCGATGAGCGATTTTTACCAGAATGGCGTTATTACCAATTTTCATAATCTTACTGGCCGTTCCGTGGCCGAGCTGGAAAAAGATCTGGTGCGTTTCTCACGCAAGCGCAAGATGGGCCTGATCCTGCCGTCTCTGTTTTCCGAACTGGAAGGCCCGGCACTCAGCCACATTGTTGATGAACTGGCCAAAGTGCCCTACCTGGCCGAGATTGTTATTGGACTGGACCGCGCCGACCGCGATCAGTTTCTGCACGCCCGCGAGTTCTTTTCCCGCCTGCCGCAGCGGCACCGTATTTTGTGGAACGACGGCCCGCGTCTGAAAGCGCTGGATGCCGAGCTGGATAAAGAGGGACTGTCGCCTTCGCAGCCGGGGAAAGGCCGCAACGTCTGGTTCTGTTCCGGGTATACCCTGGCGTCAGATAAATCGAGCTGCGTCGCACTGCACGACTGCGATATCGTTACCTACGAGCGGGGTATGCTGGCGCGCCTGCTCTACCCGCTGGCTAACCCCGGCTTTCAGTACGAGTTCTGCAAGGGGTTCTATGCGCGCGTGGCCGACAACAAGCTGAACGGACGCGTCGGGCGCCTGCTGGTCAGCCCGCTGCTGCGTTCACTACAAAAAGTGTACGGCCACTCGGAGTATCTCGATTATCTCACCAGCTTCCGCTATCCCCTGTCCGGTGAGTTTGCGATGCGCACCCACGTGCTGAACGGGATTAAACTTCCCGGCGACTGGGGGCTGGAGATTGGCGTGCTGTCAGAGATTTACCGTAACTACACCACCCGCCAGAGCTGCCAGGTGGAAATTGCCGATAACTACGACCATAAGCATCAGCCGCTGGCAGAGGATGACGGCACCGGCGGGCTGAAGCGCATGAGCAATGATATTGTTCAGTCGCTGCTGCGTAAAATGGCGACGATGGGGGTCAATATCACCAGCGACTCGTTCCGCGTGCTGAAAGCCACCTACTATCGTAACGCGCTGGATATGATGGAGATTTACCATCATGAAGCCACCATGAACGGCCTTAAATTTGACCAGCACGCTGAAGAAGCCGCCGTCGAAATGTTTACGCAGGCGATTCTCGATGCCGGACAGTCATTTATTGAGCGCCCGAATGAAAAACCGTTTATTCCGAGCTGGAGCCGCGTACAGTCAGCCTTCCCGGATATCCTTCAGCGTATTTATCAGGCCGTCGAAGATGACAACAGCGGCGATGTCTGAGGCATAGCCGCTACGAATGGCCGTTTATGCAATAAAGATGCCCCTGAACGGCCCTTACGCCTTGCCCTCTTCCGGGCGAACAGGACACGTCCTGACACGGATAGCGCACAACGGCGGCCTGAATACGACGGATGCCCACGCCCTGTAAATTCAAGTATACTTCGCCTAGCTGAATCGGGACCACCTGGTACGCCAGGGTTCCGATCTCCCCTTTGCAAAGAGACCGTCTAACTGATTATGCCAGAACTCTACCGCTACGACCTGCCGACCAGAGCAGGTGACCAGCGCCAGCTGGGGCAATTAACCGGTGCTGCCTGTGCCGTTGAATGTGCCGAAATGGTTGAACGTCATCCGGGCCCGGTGGTATTGATTGCCCCGGATATGCAGAACGCGCTGCGCCTGCAGGATGAAATCAGACAGTTTACCGACCAGCCGGTGATGGCACTGGCGGACTGGGAAACGCTGCCTTTTGACAGTTTCTCGCCGCATCAGGAAATTATCTCATCCCGACTGTCCACGCTGTATCAACTGCCGACCCTTGAACGCGGAATTCTGATCCTGCCGGTCAATACCCTGATGCAGCGCGTCTGTCCGCACAGTTTCCTGCACGGGCACGCGCTGGTGATGCAGAAAGGGCAAAAGCTGTCGCGGGATACCCTGCGCGCCCAGCTGGAGCAGGCAGGCTACCGCAGTGTCGATCAGGTGATGGAACACGGTGAGTTTGCTACCCGTGGTGCCCTGCTCGACCTCTACCCGATGGGCAGCGAGCGTCCTTACCGCATCGACTTTTTCGACGATGAAATCGACAGCCTGCGCCTGTTTGATGTTGACAGCCAGCGCACCCAGGAAGAAGTGGCGGCCATCAATCTGCTGCCCGCCCATGAATTCCCGACCGATAAAGCCGCCATTGAACTGTTCCGCACCCAGTGGCGCGAACACTTTGACGTCCGGCGTGAAGCCGAGCATATCTATCAGCAGGTGAGCAAAGGCACCCTGCCCGCCGGCATTGAATACTGGCAGCCGCTGTTCTTTGAGCAGCCGCTACCGGCGCTGTTCAGCTATCTGCCTGCCAGCACTCTGCTGATTATCTCCGGCGACCTGGAGGCCAGTGCCGAACGTTTCTGGCAGGATGTTAACGCCCGCTATGAGAATCGTCGCGTCGACCCGATGCGTCCCCTGCCGCCGCCGCCGACCCTGTGGTTGCGCTGTGATGAACTGTTCAGCGAGCTTAAGCAGTGGCCACGCGTTCAGCTGAAAACGGAGCTGCTGGCGGATAAAGCCGCCAACACGAACCTGCATTATGAAACCCTGCCGGATCTGGCGGTGCAGGCTCAGGCCAAAGCGCCGCTGGATGCGCTGCGTCGTTTTCTGGAAAGTTTCAGCGGCCCGGTCGTGTTCTCGGTCGAAAGCGAAGGCCGCCGCGAAACTCTCCAGGAACTGCTGGCGCGCATCAAACTGAAGCCGACCGCTATCCACGCCCTGCCGGATGCGCAGGAGCCGGGCCACTATCTGCTGATTGGTGCCAGCGAGCACGGCTTTATCGACGGGCTGCGCAACCGTGCGCTGATCTGCGAGAGCGATCTGCTGGGGGAACGCGTCAGCCGCCGCCGTCAGGACAGCCGCCGCACTATCAATCCCGATGTGCTGATCCGCAACCTCGCCGAGCTGCACCCCGGCCAGCCGGTGGTACACCTGGAGCACGGCGTCGGGCGCTATATCGGCCTGACGACGCTGGAAACCGGCGGGATACAGGCGGAATATCTGATGCTGGCCTATGCCGGAGACGCCAAACTTTACGTGCCGGTGTCATCCCTGCATCTGATCAGCCGCTATGCCGGTGGTGCGGAAGAGAATGCCCCGCTGCACAAGCTGGGCAGCGACGCCTGGTCACGTGCGCGCCAGAAAGCGGCCGAAAAAGTGCGCGACGTCGCCGCCGAGCTGCTGGACATCTACGCCCAGCGTGCAGCCAAAACCGGCTTCGCCTTTAAGCACGATAAACAACAGTACCAGCTGTTCTGCGAAAGCTTCCCGTTCGAAACCACGCCGGACCAGGCGCAGGCTATCAATGCCGTGCTGAGCGATATGTGTCAGCCGCTGGCGATGGATCGCCTGGTGTGCGGCGACGTCGGCTTCGGTAAAACCGAAGTGGCGATGCGCGCAGCCTTCCTGGCGGTAGAAAACCATAAGCAGGTAGCAGTGCTGGTGCCGACGACGCTGCTGGCGCAGCAGCACTACGATAACTTCCGCGACCGTTTTGCCAACTGGCCGGTGCGCATTGAGATGCTGTCCCGCTTCCGCACCGCCAAAGAACAGACACAGGTGCTGGCGGAAGCGCAGGAAGGTAAGGTCGATATACTGATCGGCACCCACAAACTGCTGCAGAGCGAGATCAAATGGCGCGACCTCGGCCTGCTGATCGTCGATGAAGAGCACCGCTTTGGCGTACGCCATAAAGAACGCATCAAAGCGATGCGCGCCGACGTGGATATCCTGACGCTGACCGCAACACCGATTCCGCGCACGCTGAATATGGCAATGAGCGGCATGCGCGATCTGTCGATCATCGCCACGCCGCCCGCGCGCCGTCTGGCGGTGAAAACCTTCGTGCGCCAGTATGACGACCTGGTGGTGCGCGAGGCGATCCTGCGTGAGGTACTGCGCGGCGGTCAGGTCTATTACCTGTACAACGACGTGGAAAATATTGAGAAGGCCGCCAAACGGCTGTCTGATCTGGTGCCGGAAGCGCGGGTGGCAATCGGCCACGGTCAGATGCGCGAGCGTGAGCTGGAACGCGTGATGAACGATTTCCACCACCAGCGCTTCAACGTGCTGGTCTGCACCACGATCATTGAAACCGGTATCGATATTGCCACCGCGAACACCATTATCATCGAACGCGCCGATCACTTTGGTCTGGCCCAGCTGCATCAGCTGCGCGGGCGCGTCGGGCGCTCGCACCATCAGGCCTATGCCTGGCTGTTAACGCCCCATCCGAAGTCCATGACTACCGATGCCCACAAACGCCTTGAGGCGATCGCCTCGCTGGAGGATTTGGGTGCCGGTTTCGCCCTGGCCACCCACGACCTTGAAATTCGCGGTGCCGGTGAGCTGCTGGGAGAAGGCCAGAGCGGGCAGATGGAGACCATCGGCTTCTCTCTGTATATGGAGCTGCTGGAAAATGCCGTTGATGCGCTGAAGGAAGGCCGCGAGCCGTCGCTGGAAGATCTCACCAACAGCCAGACGGAGATTGAACTGCGCATGCCTGCGCTGCTGCCGGATGATTTTATCCCGGACGTCAACACCCGCCTCTCGTTCTATAAGCGCATCGCCAGCGCCGACCAGGCCGGTGAGCTCGACGATCTCAAAGTTGAGCTGATTGACCGTTTCGGCCTGTTGCCGGATGCCGCGCGCAACCTGCTTGATATCGCCGGGCTGCGCCTGGTGGCGAAAAAGCTGGGCGTGCGCAAAGTGGAAGCCAGCGAGAAAGGCGGGTTTGTTGAATTCGCCGAGAAGAACAAGGTCGATCCGGTGTGGCTGATTAGCCTGCTGCAGAAAGAGCCGCAGCACTGGCGTCTGGACGGCCCGACGCGCCTGAAGTTTATCCGCGATCTGGGTGAGCGAAAGGTTCGCATGAAGTGGGTACAGGAGTTTCTGACGCTGATGCTGGAGCACGCGGCAGCGTAAAACCAGATTCACTAAAAACCTGGGCGGCTGATAAGCCGCCTTTTTTATGGCCGGTGATAGCGCCCGCACGGTACGATCATCGGCGTATGCGACACCGGATCGTCAATTACCACGCAGTCCATACCAAACACCTGCTGCACCAGCGGTGCATCAACAATCTCCGCCGGTCTGCCCTGAGCCACAATCTTCCCTTCCTGCATCACAATCAGGTGGTCGGCGTAGCGGCAGGCCTGATTTAAATCGTGCAGTACCGCCACCAGCGTGTGGCCGTGCTCCTGATTTAACTGGCGGAAAAGGTCCAGCAGCTCAATCTGGTGGGCAATATCCAGCCAGGTGGTCGGCTCATCCAGCAGCAGCAGCGGCGTTTGCTGGGCCAGCACCATCGCCACCCACACGCGCTGACGCTGCCCGCCGGACAGTTCATCAACGCTGCGCTGCGCCAGCTCACTGACGCTGGTGGCGCGCATCGCCAGGGCCACGGCATCGCGATCCGCTTCGCTCCACTGTTTCAGCAGGCTTTGGTGCGGATAGCGCCCGCGCGCGACCAGATCCGCCACGCTGATACCCTCAGGCACAATCGCATGCTGGGGCAGCAGGCCAAGCTGACGCGCCAGCGCTTTGGTACCCATCTGGTGAATATCCTGGCCATCCAGCAGTACCTGGCCGCTGCGCGGTTTCAGCAGGCGGCACAGGGCACGCAGCAGCGTCGATTTTCCGCAGGCATTCGGGCCGATGATCACCGTGAACTGACGGTCGGGGATCTGCACGCTGAGTTCGCTGGCGATCACTTTCTGATCGTAGCCCAGCGTCACTCCGCTGGCCTGAAGACGCGGGGATAAAGAAAGTTCCATGATTAACGTCGTGACTCCCTGATAAGTAACCAGATGAGATACAGCCCGCCGATGCTGACCGTAACGGCCCCGACCGGCAGCTGTATCCCGTTAAATGCATGCTGGGCGATAACATCGGCTGCCAGCAGCAGCAACGCCCCGGTGGTTGCGGCGGAAAACAGCGGCACCGCGTTCGCCCCGGTGAGGCGACGCGCAATCTGCGGCGCCGCCAGAGAGATAAAGGCGATCGGCCCTGCGCTGGCGGTGGCAATGGCCGTGAGGATAATGCCGCACAGCATCAGCCACAGACGGCTGGATTCGGCATTGACCCCCAGCGCCCGCGCGCTGTCATCGCCCATTTCCATCAGCTGCAGACGGCGGCCGAGCAGCAGCGCAATAAGTATCGTCAGCGGCACCAGCAGCAGCGCAGGCTGGCCTTTCGCCCAGGTGATGCCGTTGAGCGAACCCGCGCCCCACAGCGCGGCACTCATCGCACTCTCCAGCGAAGCGCTGACAATCAGCCAGGTATTGAGCGCCGACAGCACCGCCCCCACGCCGATCCCGACAATAATCAGCCGGAATCCGACAATCCCCTGACGCCACGCCAGCAGATAGACCAGCGCAGCTGCGCCGATGCCGCCGATCAGCGCCCCGGCGGCAATCTGATAATAGCTGCCGCTGAAGCCGATAATCACCACCAGCGCCCCGGTAAAGGCCCCGGTGTTAAAGCCAACCACGTCCGGGCTGCCGAGCGGGTTGCGGATCGCCGACTGGAAAATCGCCCCGCTGACACCAAGCCCTGCGCCGAGCACCACCGCCATCACCGCGCGCGGCGCACGCCACTGCCCTATCACCGTGATAAAACCGCGGGGTCCTTCTCCCTGCAGCGCCTGCCATACCTGGCCGGGGCTGATGCTCAGCGTGCCGTAACACAGGGCAAACAGCGCCAGCAGCGCGGCCAGCAGCAGCAGCGTCAGGTTGACCCACAGCACCCGCGACGCCAGACGCAGATTCAGCCAGCTGTCCACGCGACCGATCAGTAATGTTTTGCTGTGCATGTCGTTCTCTCTTAAATCCTGATTCAAAATGCCGGGGAAAATAGCCTAATGCCTGCGCTGACGTACCAGCCAGATCAACACCGGAGCGCCTATCAGGGCGGTGACAATGGACACCCGCAGCTCGCCCTGCGCCATAAATCGCCCAGCGATATCGGCGGTAAGCAGCAGCACCGGGGCCATCAGAAAGGAATAGATCAGTATCCAGCGCTGGTCAGCCCCCACCCACCAGCGCGCCACGTGCGGCACCATCAGGCCGACAAAGCCAATCGGCCCCACCAGCGCGGTGGACGATCCGCACAGCAGCATCACCGCCAGCAGCGCCAGCAGGCGGATAAGCACCACCCGCGTCCCCAGCGCGGCGGCAATATCTTCCCCCATGCTCAGGCTGTTAAGCGAGCGTGATACCGCCAGCGCCAGCACGGCCCCGGCGATAATCGCCGGAGCGACCAGCAGCAGATTGTCCATCGAGCGGATATCAAGCGTGCCCGCCTGCCAGAAGCGCAGCTGGTCAAAGGTTTGCGGATTCAGCAGCGACAGGGACGAGGTCAGGCCGCCCAGCACCGCGCTGAGCGCCACTCCGGCCAGCGTCAGGCGCACCGGATTCACCCGGCCGCCGCTCAGGGTGCCGATAGCCCAGACCGCAATGCTGGCGATCAGTGCGCCGCCCCAGGCAAAGCCAAGCCAGCCCGCCATTCCGCTGACGCCAAACAGCGTAATGCCGATAGCCATGGCAAAGCTGGCCCCGGCGTTGACGCCCAGTATTCCCGGGTCGGCCAGCGGGTTGCGCGTCAGCGCCTGGATCACCGCCCCGGCACCGCCGAGCGCCAGGCCGACCAGTATCCCGGCCAGCGTGCGCGGCAGGCGGGCATTCAGAATAATGATGCTGTCAGCGTTAGTGAGCTGGCCGGATAAGCTCTGCCACACCAGCGCCGGGGCAATGGATTTTGCCCCCAGCATCAGGCTGGCCAGGCTGACAAAGGCCAGTAACAACAGGCAGATAATGACGCCAGCGCTGCGCGAAACACCTTGCGACAGCGCGGCCGTACCGGGGGAAGTTTGCTGCAATGACATCCCTGACAGATCCTCTTCATATGCAAATGAATATGAGTATTATTATCATTAACGTTACTAATCAAATATGTTACCATGCGCTCCGCCAGAAAAACATCGGCATCCTTACGCGCCGCACCGGACAGCGTTCCGGCCGCAGGCATCGGCTTCATCAACTACATGGAAACTCATGGCTAAGCCCTCCATCCTGCTTGATTTCAGTCTGCTGAAAAATAACGCTCACTTCCGCGCCATTTTTTGCGCGCGCATGTTATCCGTATTCTCACTCGGGATGCTGGCTGTCGGCGTCCCGATTCAGATCCAGGCCATGACGGGTTCCACCCTGCAGGTGGGCGTGGCGGTGATGCTGGACGGAGTCGGTATGTTTATCGGGCTGATGCTCGGCGGTATCCTCGCCGACCGCCTTGATCGCCGTAAACTGATCCTGTTTGCCCGTGGCACCTGCGGTATTGGCTTTGCCGCTCTGAGCCTGAACGCGTTTCTTCCTGCGCCGTCGCTGTGGGCGCTGTACGTTCTGGCGGCCTGGGATGGCTTCTTCGGTGCCCTGGGAATGACCGCACTGATGGCGGTGATCCCGCTGCTGGTCGGGCGGGAGAATCTCGGCGCGGCGGGTGCGCTGAGTATGGTCACCGTGCGTCTGGGGGCGATCCTCTCCCCGGCGATTGGCGGGGTGATTATTGTCGCCGGTGGGGTGGAGTGGGCCTTTGCCGTGGCCGCCGTCGGCACGCTGGCAACGCTGATCCCGCTGGTGCGCCTGCCGACCATGAAGCCGGACGTGCAGGAGCCGGAACACCCGCTGCGCGCGCTGGCCAGCGGCGTACGGTTTGTCTGCCAGCAAAAGGTGGTGGGGTCGGTGGTGCTGCTGGGTATGCTGGTGAGCATCGTCGGCGCAGTGCGTATCCTGTTCCCGGCGCTGGCCGTCAGCTATCATGCGAACGCTTCCGCCATCGGCCTGATGTACTCGGCGGTGCCGCTGGGAGCGATGATCGGTGCCTTTACCAGCGGCTGGGTGCCGCGTCACGATCGGCCGGGGGTGCTGGTGCTGGTCAGCGCCACCTGTGCGTTCCTCGCCATTGCCTCGCTGGGGCTGTACAGCCACTTTATCCCTGCCCTGCTCGCTCTTGTGGTGTATGGCTACTGCAATGCCATTGCCTCGCTGCTGCAATATATGCTGATTCAGCATCACACGCCTGATGCACTGCTGGGGCGCGTCAACAGTCTGGGTACCGCCCAGGACGTCACCGGAGATTCTATCGGCGCGCTGGGCCTTGGGGTGCTGGGTAAGCTGTTCGCGCCTGTCGTGAGCGTGTTGTCGTTTGGTGCCGCAGCCGCCGGGGTGGCGGTGGTGCTGGCCAGTCTGGTCGGCACGCTGCGCCGGGCCACGCTGACACCGGAGCCACCTGTCCCGGCAGAAGAGTCAGCGCCGGTAACACATTCGTAAACGGCGTCGCATACCAGGGGTTAAGCGGAATAAGGCCAGCCCCTGATAGACAGAGCGTTAGCGCGGCTTAAAATGCTGTTCGATACTGTCCAGCATATTGCTGGCACTGTAATAATCAAGACGGAAGGTATCCGGCCCCATCGCATAAACCTGCCCGTCCTTGACCGCAGCCAGATGTTCCAGGAACGGGTTCGTACGCACCCGGCCCACCGTGGCATCGTCTGCGGCAAACAGCAGCATACTTTTTCCGGTCAGGCCTGCGGCCATATTCTCGCCTGAAAGCTGAATAATATCGTTACGCTTGCCCATGCTGGTGCCGCCGTGTACTTCAGCAGGGGGCATCGCCAGCGTAAAGCCCAGCTCCGTCAGCAGCTTGCCCTGAGCTGAAGCCTGACTCCACAGGTTTACCCCGCGACCGTCTTCATAATAAACCAGCGCCGAGACAGGCTGCGGCGGCAGCGCAATCGCCTGCTTCACCGCCTGCACCCGCTGTTCAAAACGGTCAGTGACCTCACGGGCATCTTTCTCATGCCCGGTGATCTGCCCCAGCTGCACCGCCAGCTGCTGCCAGCTTTTATCGCCGTAGTCGATCACCAGCGTCGGGGCAATCGCCGAAAGCTGATCGTACAGCTTCAGCGCCGAGTCGCCCCCGGTGGCAGATATCACAATCAGGTCAGGTGCCGCAGCGGCAATCGCCTCGGCGTTTGGCTCAGAAATATATAAGGGCTGCAGCCCGACCTTTTTTGCCTCGGCGCTCCACTGCTTAAAAAATCCCCGATCGTCAGAGACGATGCTGTTACGGCTGGTCGCTCCGGAACCCACCAGCGGGGCATGAATCGCCAGCAGGGTGCCGGTGATGGTAACGCTGGTAGAGACAATACGCTCAGGAGGCTGTTGCAGCGTCAGCGGTCCTTTGGGGGTTTGCAGCGTGCGCGGCCAGCCCTGCTGCGCCTGGGTGTCGCCAGGGGCCGCCGCAGCATGTGGCGACGCTGCCGGAGGGGAGTCCGGCTCTGCTGCTGAGTGCTGTGTTGAGCAACTGCGGACCGACACGACGAAGACAAGCGCGGCGGCAACCAGCACCGCGCACAGCACCGGGAAGGAGAATCGTTTTTTCATCCTGGACATTCCGTTGAAAATGAGTCTTATTATCATACATTTAATAGCGAACAATTTAAACGGCTTATCGCGGGACAAGTCTGGCGGGAAACAGGACAGGTAAAGAAAAAGGCCGGGTCAACCCGGCCTGAAGAGAGGATTACACTTTCATCCAGCGCCTTTCAGCGGCCGAGATGGCGATTGCCTCCAGCACTTTCGATACCTGTAACCCTTCTGCAAAGTCTGGCCACATGCGATCATCTGCGGCAATGCCGTTGATCAGGTCGCGCACTTCCACCGTTTTCTGATCGTTAAAGCCGATGCCATGCCCGGCAGAGATGCAAAATGCCGCATAGTCCGGGTGTGCCGGACCGGTCAGAATGGTTTTGAAGCCCTGACGCCCCGCCGGATCGTCATGGAGGTACAGCTCCAGCTCCGCCATGCGCTCCTGGGTATAGCGAAGGCTGCCTTTGGTGCCCGTCACCACATAGGTCAGGCCCATTTTGCTGCCGCAGGCAATGCGTGAGGTTTCAATCACGCCGTGGGCACCGTTAGCAAAGCGCAGCAGCGCGCTGGCCTGGTCTTCATTTTCCACATCGCGCAGCTGCGAGAGGTTTTTCGGGTCCGGGCGCTGCTTTATCACCGTCATCATATCGCCGCTGACTTCGTCAATGTTGCCCACCAGATAGTGCGCCATATTCACGATATGCGCCGCCAGATCGCCCAGTGCCCCCAGGCCTGCCAGCGCTTTCTGGCAGTGCCAGTCCAGCGGCGTATGCGGATTCGCCAGATAGTCTTCATTGTGCGTGCCGTAAAAATGCACCACCTCGCCGATTTCCCCCCGTTCAATAATCTGTCTGGCCAGCTGGCTGGTCGGGTTCTTCATATAGTTAAAGCCCACCAGCGTTTTCACACCGGCTTTTTCCGCAGCGCGCACCATTTCTTCGGCGTCAGCCACATCCAGCGCCAGCGGCTTTTCGGAATAAACATGCTTACCGTGACGAATCGCTTCCAGCGCCATCTCTTTATGCAGGAAGTTAGGCGCACAGATATCAACCACATCGATATTTTCATCCGCCACCAGTTCGCGCCAGTCTCCGGTTGAACGGTTAAAACCGAGCGTCGCCGCCTGAGCGCTGGCCAGCTCCGGATTGACCTCCGCCAGCATCTCGCGCACCAGTTCCCCTTTCAGGTTAAACACCGTGGGGGCCTGCGCGTAAGCAATTGCATGGCAGCGACCGATATAACCGGTTCCGATCAGTCCGATTCTGACTTTTTTCATGGTGGGTCCTCAGGCGTGGGGGAGTAAAATGAAACAAAAATTCAACATACATGGAATGTATATACCGAAAGTTCTGCCATCAATGTCAGAATGAAATAAACGTGATCACACTGACGAAAAAGAGTGCAACGCCGCTGCAAGCCCCGCCCGTTCCTGCAAAGCAGTACGCAAAAGCATCATTATCATCGGGAAAATTCCCCTGACCGGGGTGATGTGCTGCTTTATTCAGCAGTTAAACCAAAAGCGTGAAATCAGGCTTTGACATCCCCTGCTGCGCTGGATATCATGCGCCCCGTTCCAACAATTCCTCTGTAGTTCAGTCGGTAGAACGGCGGACTGTTAATCCGTATGTCACTGGTTCGAGTCCAGTCAGAGGAGCCATATTTGAAAAGCCCGCTCAGGGATACCTGAGCGGGCTTTTTGCTTTTGCGTTGCTGGTTAATATTTTAATCTGACAGGCTTGGTTTTATCCCTTAAACCATACTGAATCTCTGCGGCCCTTCCCCCTCTGCCATCTGTTCTTCCATTGCTTTCTATTGAACGATAACTCGCGTGCGCTGGCGTTTTAATATTCTGGGTTAGGTCAGACACCTGAAATGAACGGTGGGGTTGCTTTTGAAGCTTATGACAAGCCGGACTGCGGTAAAAACGATCGGATTTCCGGCAGCTCAATGAGGGTCAAGGCTATTTTTTACACTTATAAATCTGTCAGTAAAGTTAAACAGTTTAATTAAATCCCTTAGGGCAAAAGATTAAAGTCGGCCAGCGATAGCGGCATGATTTTTTAAAATATATTTCCACCATCTGATATATCGTAAGGCTGCCTGTTGACGGATTAACGAAAATGCTAAACTCTGCGTTGGGGTTTACACCCGCCAACAATACGGATGCCCATGGGCATTGCTGACGTTAGATACAGACACTCTCCGGATATGGCAGGGCACCATCGTGATTGAGACAGACTTTACCTTATGCAGTCTACCCATGCTTTACTCGCGCAACAAAAACAGGACGTACCAGGAGCGGATAACCCGCTCTCTGACAGCACTGCTGACGTTCATGAAGGCTAACGATCTGTTCGCAAAAGATCCTTTCAATAGCGACGGAAGCCTGAATAGAGACTTTGTGTTAAAACAGTCTGAAGTCACCGCAGAGGGCGTTGAAATGTTCAGAAAAGTCGTCCCCGGCTGGTTTAATTATTTAGACAAAGGGGGAACCGTGGATAACCTGACCCGACTTGAAAAAGGCCTGGAAAAAATCAGAAATCCCGTCTGAATGCGGTCGGTGGCGGCCCCATGACGGCTTCAGGCACGGCCATCCTGCTGACGTAAAGAACAGCTTATTCTTCAGGGGCGTGACAAAACTGCCCGTTTTGTCCCCCCACCGCCTTTATCCCCCTTCCTCTATATGAACCCTGTCACAAAACAGCAATGAAAGTTTTGGCCTGCGACGAAACGGGTTTCTCAGCCAATCCCTGTTAATGGCCTGTTACAGCTTGCCGGGCATGATTGTTAAAATTCATTGATGCGCCAGACGCATCAGTTGATGATTTTATTGCGCTTATTTACTTTATTTTTCTGATCCAGTCTGCAGCAACAGGCGCGGTAATAGCGTCAACGACAAACTGGAGATAACAATGCATTCCTCTCACGCCCTGATGACCACCCGGGCAAGAATTAGCGCAATATTGCGCGTGACTTCTGGCAATTTTCTAGAGCAATTCGATTTTTTCCTGTTCGGATTTTATGCCACCTATATTGCCCATACCTTCTTTCCGGCCAGCAGTGAATTTGCCTCATTAATGATGACCTTCGCGGTCTTTGGGGCAGGCTTCCTGATGCGTCCTGTCGGCGCCATCGTGCTGGGCGCCTACATCGATAAAGTCGGCAGACGTAAAGGGCTGATTGTTACCCTGTCGATCATGGCCGCAGGAACCTTCCTGATTGTCCTGATTCCTTCCTATCAGACCATTGGGCTCTGGGCTCCGCTGCTGGTGCTGGCGGGGCGTCTGTTGCAGGGCTTTTCAGCGGGTGCCGAACTTGGGGGCGTATCCGTTTACCTCGCTGAAATTGCCACGCCGGGCCGTAAAGGCTTTTATACCAGCTGGCAATCCGGCAGCCAGCAGGTGGCGATTATGGTGGCAGCGGCCATGGGCTTTACACTCAATCTGGTGATGGAAGAGAGCGCCATTCGCGAATGGGGCTGGCGTCTGCCTTTCCTGTTTGGCTGCCTGATTGTGCCGTTTATCTTTTTCCTGCGCCGCAGGCTGGAAGAGACCGAAGAGTTCACCCGCCGCCGTCATCATCTGGCGATGCGCGAGGTGTTTAAAACCCTGCTGGCGAACTGGCAGGTGGTGGTTGCCGGTATGCTGATGGTCGCGATGACCACTACCGCGTTCTATCTGATCACCGTTTATGCCCCCACCTTCGGCAAGAAAGTCCTGATGCTCAGCGCCTCTGACAGTCTGCTGGTCACGCTGCTGGTGGCGATATCGAACTTCCTCTGGCTACCGATAGGGGGCGCCCTGTCAGATCGCTTTGGCCGTAAGCCTGTTCTGGTTTCCATGGCGCTGCTGGCCCTGGTCACCGCGTATCCGGCGCTTCACCTGCTTGCTCAGGCTCCCAGTTTTTCCATGATGCTGGCAGTACTGCTGTGGCTCTCCTTCCTGTATGGCCTTTATAACGGCGCCATGATCCCGGCGTTGACGGAGATCATGCCGGTAGAGGTCCGGGTGGCCGGTTTCTCGCTGGCCTACAGTCTGGCAACCGCTATTTTTGGCGGGTTTACACCGGTGATTTCAACCGCGCTGATTGAGTACACCGGCGATAAGGCTTCACCGGGTTACTGGATGAGCTTTGCTGCGGTATGTGCCTTAGCGGCAACGCTCTATTTGTACCGCCGCGTCGGGTTATCACTACAAACCGCACGTTAATACAGGGAAGACGTAATGCAAAAAATTTATTGTTTACTCCCGGCCACGCTGGTGCTGTTTTCTGTCAGCCACAGCGCCCCGGCCGCAGAAGTGACCGTGATGATTTCAGGGGGATTTAAAGCGGCGCTGGAAAAACTGGCCCCGCAGTATGAAGCGAAAAGCGGCGACACCATCAGGCTGGTGCCCGGCCCTTCGATGGGGAATACACCTCAGGCTATTCCGTCGCGCCTGGCGCGCGGAGAAAAGGCCGATGTGGTGATCATGGTAGGCGATGCGCTGAACCATCTGGAACAGGATAACCGGCTTCAACCCGGTTCCCGCGTCGAGCTGGCTGACTCGCCGATTGGTATGGTCGTCAGACAGGGGGATGCTGAACCTGATATCAAAAACGTTAGCGAACTGCGTAATACTCTCCTGCAGGCACGGTCTGTGGCGTATTCAGACAGCGCCAGCGGCCGCTATGTCAGCGGCCAGCTGTTTAAAAAGTTGGGTATTGAAGACCAGATGAGGCAGAAAGCGCATAAAGTTGAGCGCATTCCGGTGGCGTCCGAAGTGGCAAAAGGGACGTATACGCTTGGTTTCCAGCAGGTTAGCGAACTGCTACCTGTTCCGGGCGTCACCTTTATTGGCAAGCTGCCTGACAATGTGCAGTACGTTACGCGCTTTGCCGGTGCCATCACCGCCGGGGCAGACCATCGCCGCGAAGGTCAAGCGCTACTGGCGTTTTTGTCTTCCGCTAAGGCACAGGACACCATACGTGCCAGCGGAATGAGCCCGGTAGACGCTGAACGGCACGTTAAACAGCGTGATACTGTTCAGTGATCAACTTTTCCAGTTCGGCGGCAAGGTAGGACTGCATACGTCCGCTGCGTCTGATCAGCCCAACGGTGCGCTTCACCACCGGATCAGTCAGCGGTACGGATGTCAGGACCGAGTATTCTGACGCTGGCATCGACATTGCCGGCACGGCAGCAATACCCACCCCCGCTTCAACCATGCCGAGCATGGTGGTGACATGGCGGGTTTCACAGATGCTGGGGCGTTCAGGAATGATGTGCTCCAGCATCTGATCGAGCAGGTTACGGTTGCCGGAGGTCTTATCCAGCCCCACATAATCCTGCTGATAAAATTCCTGCCACGTCAGGCTTTTTCTGCTGGCAATGGGACGATCGCGACGGCAGGCAGCCACGTAGACATCCCCCACCAGCGGCAAAAATTCGATATTGGGTTGCAGACTTCGCGCAAAACAGATGCCGAAGTCCGCCTCGCCGCCGGCAACGGCTTCGATGACCTCCCCTGCGCTGCTATCGATAATCCTTACGCGTACCAGCGGATAGCGGGCCTGGAAACGACGGATCACATCGGGCATAAAATAGTAAGCTGCCGAGGGCACCGTGGCCACGGTGACCAGTCCGACGCGTTCCTGACTCACCTTATTGATATCTGCTAACAGCGACTCAACGTTTAACAGCAGCTGATCGGAGCGCGCAGCAAAGGTCTGCCCGTAAAGCGTCAGCGTCACGCGCCGGGTGGTTCTGTCGAACAGCTTAATGCCCAGCGCGGATTCCAGCTTTTCTATCCTGCGACTCAATGCCGACTGTGACAGGCAGATGGACTCTGCTGCAAGCCGAAAATTACCGTATTCGACCAGTGCCCGAAAGGCGTAAAGATCGTTGAGATCAAAATTAACGGGCATAGCGACAGATAATCCTTTCAGGGTCGGCAGGGGGTGAAAGAAAAAAGCATTCTGCTTAAGCTTACCTGGTCGCCCGCTACGGGTAAAGGCCATCCCGACAGCAGGCGATCCATTGCGCGAAACTCTGTTATCCCCTTTCCTGGCCGGGTCCCCCCTTACAGCGGCATTCTGTACTGGATGACGCCGGGATTCTCTGCAACCCAGTTATACAGCCGTTGCGCCGTGGCATTTGTTTCCTGGGTGTGCCAGTACAGTCTTGCACACTGGCGCTCTCTGGCCTGCTGCTGCACATACTCAATAAGATGTTTTCCCGTCTGTTTTCCCCGACTGTCCGCGGCAACAAACAGATCTTCTAAATAGCAGTAATCGTTAACGGCCCAGCTTGAAGCATGGAAAACATAGTGAACAAACCCGATGACGGTTTCTCCTTCTCTGGCGACGGCGCAGCAGAGCGGGCTGTCGGCATCAAAAAAGCGCTGCCACGTTGCAGCGGTCGCCTCTGCGGGTAATTTCACCTGGTAAAACTGCTGATAGCTCAGCCAGTAAGGCAGCCACTGTGAGTAGTCATCTTTCTGTACGGGAACAACGATAATTTCTTTTATTTTACATTTCATATCAGTCATTTATTTTCATCTCAACACGTCAGGAGAGGAAAGAGTACCGCGCACAGTGGTATCATATAAGAGACACTTTATTAATATTTAATGGATCCACTTTGCCACCAGAAAAGAACGTTGCCAGTTTCCCCGGCCTGTTGCTGAAAAAAGGAAAAATTAAAGAACAGTTCTATGGCGTGATTAAAGAGCTGATCCTCAGTGGTCAACTTCAGGCGGGCAGAAAGCTTCCCTCCAGCCGCACCTTTTCTGAAATGATGTCAATTTCCAGAAACTCGGTGCTGTCAGGTCTGGAACGCCTCACCGATGAAGGCTATCTGGTGGCGAAAAGAGGATCGGGAACCTATGTCGCCGCCGTCGTTCCTGATGACGTGATTGGTATCAAACCGGCGGCACCCGATAAGCAGACCGGCGGTGAAACCCACTCTCCTGACGTTAATCCGCAGACCCAGGTGATGAAGCAGCTGTGGCAGGAGACGCTGCCCCACTCCGGACAAAATCTGACGTTTAATATTGGCGTTGGCTGCAGTGATTTATTTCCCCATGAACTCTGGGGCCGTCTGCTGGGGCGTACCTGGCGGCAGTTCCGCCACCAGGACGGAAGGCTCAATGAAGCGATGGGGTACCGGCCGTTAAGGCGGGCTATCAGTGACTATGTGCGCACTACGCGGGGCCTGCACTGTACTGAGGAGCAGATCCTGATTGTCAGTGGCACCCAGCAGGCCATGAATCTGGCCGCGCAGGTGCTGCTACAGAAAGGTGATGAAGTCTGGCTGGATGAACCGGGTTACGATGGCGCATTAGGGGTATTTACCGCCATGGGCGCTAAAATTCGCCCGGTGATCGGCGATCAACACGGGATGGATATTGCTTATGGCATCAGGCACTGGCCCCTGGCAAAACTGATCTTCACCTCCCCTTCCCATCAGTTCCCCCTCGGCGGAACACTGAGTTTATCCCGTAGAATGGCGCTGCTCGACTGGGCAGCAGAGAATGATGCGTGGATTTTCGAGGACGATTACAACAGCGAGTTTCGCTATACCGCCCAGCCGATTCAGGCTCTTCAGGGGCTGGATCGGCACCAGCGCGTGATCTATGCGGGCACCTTCTCTAAAATGATGTTTCCGGGGTTCCATCTGGGCTTCCTGGTGGTGCCTGAAAATCTGGCGGAGCACTTTAAAATAGCGAAATACTACGCCGATACCCGGACCTCTTATTTAGAGCAAACGATACTGGCCACCTTCATTGCTGAAGAGCATTACGCGCGTCACGTGCGGCGGGTGAGAAAAGCCTGTCATGAGCGCCAGCGGGTGATGACTGAAGCTATTCAGCGCTATCTCCCTGAGATCGTCGGTGTGGAACCGTCTGATTCTGGCATCCATCTCGTCTGCTGGTTGTCGGAGGATATTGAAGAGTCCACTATGATTGAACACTGCCGTAAAGCGGGGTTAGGCGCACAGCCTCTTTCCCGCTACTGTCAGACCCGGCCAGAAAAACAGGCCATCCTGTTCGGTTTTGCCGCGCATTCCCCAGAGGATATTGTGGCGGGGATCAGGAAACTGGCTCAGCAAATGGCGAAAGAATGAACCATCAGGGAGAAAACATGCTCTACACCAGGCTTGGTAACAGCGATCTTACCGTTTCCCGCATCTGCATGGGCTGCATGGGATTTGGCGATGCATCAACGGGCCCGCACAGCTGGACGCTGGCCGAAGCGGAAAGCCGCGACATTATTCGCTATGGTCTGGAGCGCGGCATCAACTTTTACGATACCGCTATCGCCTATCAGGGCGGTTCCAGCGAGCGCTATGTCGGCAAAGCGCTACGTGAGATGGCCAGGCGCGAAGAGGTGGTGCTGGCGACGAAATTTCTTCCGCGAAGCGACGCACAAATCGCGGCCGGGGTAAGCGCGAAGGAGGCCATCACTCTCTCGCTGAACCAGAGCCTGCGTAACCTTGGTATGGAATATATCGATCTCTATATCTGCCACATGTGGGACTACCACACCCCGATTACCGAGGTGCTTGTCGCGCTGCATGAGGCGGTGAAAGCGGGCAAAGTGCGGGCGATTGGCATATCTAACTGCTTTGCGTGGCAGCTGGCCAAAGCTAACGCCCTGGCGCAGCGGGAAAACCTGACGCCGTTTGTCTCCGTGCAGAGCCACTACAACCTGATTATGCGCGAAGATGAGCGCGAACTGGCCGGCCTGTGCGCTGAAGATAATATCGCCATGACGCCTTACAGCGCGCTGGCGAGCGGACGGCTGTCGCGTCCGGCAGAGGCAGAGACCCGGCGGGGGCAGGAGGATAACTATGCCAGAGGCAAATACGATAAAACGGCCGCGCAGGATCAGCGGGTTATTGACCGGGTAACGGAACTTGCTGTCCGCCACGCGGTGTCTATGACCGAAATCTCGCTGGCATGGTTACTGACAAAAGTCACCGCCCCCGTGGTTGGTGCGACGAAAAAACACCATATTGACGGTGCGGTGAATGCGCTGAATCTGGTGCTAAGCGCTGATGAAATCCGCTATCTGGAGGAGTGCTACCTGCCGCACAGCCTGTCCGGGATTATGGCGCAGAACCGCCCGCTGACAACATAACGTCAGAGCATCAGTCCGGCATCCTGACTACCACTTTCCCCTTAGCGTGCCCTTCGGCAAGATACGCCAGGGCCTGCCGGGTTTCGGCAAAGGGGAACACCCTGTCGATTACCGGCTTAATCTGCTCAGTTTCCAGCAGACTGCCGATTTTACTCAGCCGCTCGCCGTCTGGGCGCACAAACAGAAATGAGTAGCTGACGCCGCGCTTTTTCGCCAGGCGCATTATCCTGCGGCTCATGAATGCGAAGACCAGGGTCAGCAGTACATTCAATCCCCTGGCGCGGGCAAACGCCGCGTCCAGCGGCCCGACCAGAGACACTATTTTTCCGCCCGGTCTGAGAATAGCGATCGCCTTTTCCATCGCCTCCCCTCTTATCGTGCCAAGCACGACATCGACCTCCGCCAGCACGTCGGTAAACGCCTGCTTTTTATAATCAATCACCTGGTCTGCGCCCAGCGGCTTCAGCCATTCGACGTTGCCGGTGCTGGTCGTGGTGGCGACCGTGGCCCCCATCTGCTTTGCCAGCTGAATCGCCAGCGTGCCAATTCCTCCCGATCCCGCCGGGATGAATACCTTCTGACCGGACCGCAGCCCGGCGCGTTCTGCCAGCGCCTGCCAGGCCGTGAGGCTCACCATGGGCAGAGAGGCCGCCTGCAGGAAATCGAGGTTTGCCGGTTTCAGCGCCGCCGCGCCCTCAGACACCACGGCAAATTCGGCAAGAGAACCGTTTCCGGTATCAAAAATGCTGGCGAAGACGGCATCGCCGGGTCTGAATCGTGTGACATCCTTCCCCACCGCAGTAACGATGCCGGACAGGTCGCTCCCCTGGATAGCGGGTAACTGAAACCGCAGCACCGGCCTGAAGATGCCCGTTGGGATCATATTATCGATGGGGTTGAGACCCACGGCACAGACCTTCACCAGCATCTCATTGGCGCCGGGCGAAGGAATATCTACGTCATCAAATCCGGCATCGGGCAGCTTACCGTAGCGTTTAAACGTCCAGGCTTTCATTGTCTTAGTGTTCACTGGCAGGCCCCCTGTCCAGCTGAAGGCTGTTACGCACCACCCTGTCCAGCAGGCTGGCCGGTGCAAATCTGAGCAGGAAGTTTAATCGGGCGGCTAATTTTCCCGCCGTGTAGCGCAACTTCGGACGTGCAGCCTGAACCGCTTTGACCACCACCCCGGCCACCACTTCCGGGCTCTCTGCTTCAGCCATGGCCTTGCTCACCACTTTTTTCAGCTTAGCCCGGATAGCCTCGTACTCTGCCAGCACGGCATCCGGCTCCACATTATTGGCGTCAAAACGGGTTTTGATGTAGGCGGGTTCAATCACAGAGACCCGGATACCCCGGGTGCGCAATTCATGATCGAGCGCGCCGGAATACCCTTCGACCGCATGCTTACTGGCCGCATAAAGTGCCACATACGGTAACGGGATCACGCCCAGTATTGAGCCGATGTTGATGATGCGCCCCGCGCCCTGACGGCGCATATGGGGGATCACCGCCCGGCTCACTCTGACTATTCCGAAGAAGTTGGTATCGAAAATGTCTTTCGCCTGGCGGACCGAGCTTTCTTCCGCCGCTGCGGGGGCCACGCCGAAGCCGGCATTATTCACCAGAACATCAATGCGCCCCTCGCGCCTGATTAGCTCAGCGATCGCGGCATCAACGGAAGCGTCACTGGTCACATCGAGCGCCAGCACGGAAAAGGGGTGTTTGCCCATACCCGGTGAACCGCGGCGGCTGGTGCCGTAAACCGTATACCCTGCGGCTAAAAGTTGATTGGCCGTGGCCTCACCAATGCCTGATGAAGCCCCCGTCACCAGCGCAACGCGTTTATTTGTCATGATGAAATCAGACCTGTGAAAAATTGTTGAGGGTGCTCATCCGTGGTGTCAGCACGGTGATGTGGGGTTTGCCCTGCACAGCATCACGCAGCATGATGGCGATGCAGGGCGACACGCACTGACTACGCGGATTTATAGCGCGCAGCGGCTTCATCCTGTTTGATGTCTGCCAGCAGCGTCTGTCTTGCGGTATCCAGCGCATCCCAGCGTGCCGCATTTTGCAGCGGAGGGATGGTGACGAGTTCACGACGGTCGAAGCCCACCAGCGCGGCATCCACTAACTCCCCCACTTCCATCATTTTCGACGCGCTGCTGATATCGATTCCGGCGCGCTGCCAGATCTCCGTATAGGTGCCGGCAGGCAGTACCGCCTGAACATAGATGCCCTTAGACGCCAGCTCCAGACTCATTCCCTGTGACAGGAACAGCACATAGGCTTTGGTTGCGCCATACACCGACATCATGAACTCCGGGGCCAGACCGACGACGGAGCTGATATTGACGATCGATCCCTCGCCGGACTGCACCAGGCGCGGAGTCACCGCGCTGGCCAGCCGCGTCAGCGCGGTGACGTTCAGTGCAATCAGACGCTCAACGGAATCCGCCGTCTGCTCAGTAAAACTGCCCGACTGGGCAATCCCGGCGTTATTAATCAGTATTCCGATACGCGCATCGTCACGCAGACGCGTTTCGACCGCCGCGAGATCGTCCGCCTGGGTGAGGTCCGCCGCCAGCACGTCAACCGCAACGCCGTGCTGCTGGCGCAGATGCCCGGCAAGCTGCTCCAGCTTTGCTCTGTCGCGCGCGACCAGCACCAGGTCGTGGCCCCGTCGGGCGAAACGTTCAGCGTAAACGGCACCAATACCTGTCGATGCACCGGTAATAAGGACTGAAGGTTGAGTCGTTGATTGATTGGTCATGGTGGTTCCCCGGAATGGTGATGAATAAAGGCACAGGCCTAATGATGATGATCAACATCTAAAATGTCAACGTTTTGATTACGACCATCATCAATGTATACTGGTCGGGTGATTTTTTAATAATGGATTCAGAAACGATGAAAGTGTCGAAAGAAAAGGTTCGCGAAAACCGACAGCGCATTGTGGAGACGGCCTCCGTGCTGTTTCGCGAGCGCGGCTATGATGGCGTCGGCGTCGCGGAACTGATGTCCGCGGCGGGTCTTACTCACGGCGGTTTCTACAAGCACTTTGGCTCCAAGGCTGACCTGATGGCGGAGGCGATGAGCTGTGGTTTTTCACGGTCGGCGCAAAGCAGCCAGGGCGTAAGCCGCGACGACTTCGTGAAGTACTACCTCTCGCGGGAACATCGCGACGGTGTGGGCGAGGGCTGCGTGATGTCGGCGCTCGGGGCGGATACCGCCCGTCAGTCTGAATCTATTAAGGCGGGGTTTGCCAGCGGCATTGAACATCAGCTGGCCCTGTTGCTCGGTGAAGAGGGGGCGGGTGACGTGTCGCGTGCCGACCTCATCGCCATCATGGCACAGCTGGTTGGCGCCCTGGTGCTGTCACGCGCCTGCCCTGATGATTCGGCCCTGGCCGATGAAATTCTGGCGGTGTGCCGCGCCCGGATTCTCAGCCAGGACGTTGAAAAAGCATGAACACAGGTCGTTTTGAAAATGGAGCAGGGACTCATCTCCCCGCTCACTATCAGCAGAACAGCCGCCGGGTTTTCCCGCTTAGCTTAATTTAACGCTTCAGGATAATCCGCGACGCGGCTGTTCTGACTCAATCCGCTTACCCGTGGAGAAATGTGCGGATTTAGCGGATTTTTTTCTGCGGTATCTCCTGCGAAAAACGTGCGCTTCTTGCATCACGCTCATAGCCCTGCATTTCGGTCAGTATGCCGTATAACTCCGGGCGACGGCCGTGGATCCAGCGACGACCGGTGCTCATTGCCAGCAAGGTTAAATCGAGCTCGGCGCTGACCATGGCATCACCGGCTGCCCAGGTTTCGTCAATAATTCTTCCATACGGGTCAAGGATCATGGCGTTACCGCTGCGTACCTCTTCTTCGTCCGCGCCGACGCCGTTGCTGAAGAGAATAAACAGCCCGTTGTCGTGGGCGCGCGCTGGCAGCCAGCGCATCAGCCAGCCCCGTCCGTTTGGTCCTTTAAAGGCGGCGGTAATCTCTTGCTGGCGCGTCTCGCGCTGTTCCCAGAGCTCCAGCGGGATCGGCTTCATGCCGCAGGGGCTTAGTGATTGCGTCCCCCCCGTCTGGTGCGGCGCGAGAAGGATATCCGCGCCAAGCAGCGCCGTTGCACGCACATTCTCTACAAGATTGTTGTCCCAGCAGATGAGGATTCCTACTTTCACACCCCAGGGGGTATCAAATACGGTAAATCTTTCGCCGCTGCCGATAGCCGGGTGTTCGAAGGCGTGAAGTTTACGATGGGTATGTATCGTACCGTCCGGCATGCAGGCCACATAAGCATTATAGAGACGGCCATCTTCGGCTCGTTCGATAAGCCCGGCACCAATCAGCATCTGATGTTTGATCGCCAGCGAGCGGATCAGTGCCAGCGAGGGACTGGTCTCTACTGCTTCGGCCAGCGCGGATACCTCTGAGGCCGCCAGCCTGGTGACGTGCCAGTAGCCGGTGATACACATTTCCGGGAAGGTCAGGATCTTCACCTGCTGCAATGCGGCCTGTTGAATAAATTTCTCCATCATCAGCAGGTTGTATTGTTTGTTACCCGCCTGATGCTGAAACTGCACGGTGGCCGCCTTTAAGGTCGTTAGTGTGCTCATGTAAACTCTCCAGAAGTGATCAGAATGGTATTACAGCAGCCTGCCTGATAACGGTATAATCAATTGATTTTCAATTCTGATAACTTTCTGGAATGTAATTAATGAACCTTCGGCTGCTTAACGCCTTTGTGACTCTTGCGAAGAAAGGAAATTATGCCGACGCTGCACGGGCACTTTTTGTCTCGCAGCCCGCCCTGACCAAGCAGATTAATCTGCTGGAGTCACAGATCAATATTTCCCTGTTTTCCCGTGGACGCTCCGGCACAACGCTGACCCCGGCAGGCAGGCGACTGCTGTCAGAGGCTGAAAAAGTCATCGGGCAGGCGCGGTTATTTCTACTGCATGCAGAGCAGATAACAAAAGGGAGTGCCGGCAATCTGGCGGTGGGATTCGGGCTATCCAGTTTCTATCTGGCCCCGCACTGTATCGCAGAATTTCGCCGTCGCTTCCCACAGGTAGACATATCGTTAACGGACCTTCCCTCCACGCAGCAGTACGCGCTGTTGCAAAGTGACGAACTTCAGGTGGGATTTGTCCGGGTTCCTCCTGCCGTTCCGCTTGATTATCTGCCGTTATTCAAAGACCGACTGGTACTGGTTACGCCGCAAGAAACGGCTAACAGTGTCGCTGACTGGCTGAAAAATCACCCTCTGCTGCGGCTTCATACCGAACGGGGCCGCGGGTTGAATGTGCAAATTGATCGCTTCCTGCACGATAACGCCCTTTTCGCCTCATCCACTCAGCTGGCTGACGATATTCATACCATTGTCGCGCTGGTGGTTGCGGGTATTGGCGTAGCGCTGCTGCCAGAAAGCGTTATGCATATTGCACCGCCGGGGTTACATATTATTGCGTTAAACGGTGAGTCAGTAAGCTGGCAGATGGGCATTGCATGGAACGGCAGAACAGAAGATATCATCAGGGATAATTTTATTGCGGCGGTTAAAGCAGGTAAGCGATTTTCCGCGCAATAATGATGACCTCCCTGTCTGCCCGCTCACGGGGGGAACAAAAGCCGCGCAGACTTTTCTTCACGGCCGGTTAATACATGTTTTTATGCGGGCCTCACCCTCACCAGTTCACACACACCTTGCCGAAGTGTTTACCGCTTTGCAGACGGGCAAACGCCTCGCTAATGCGGTCGTAGCTAAACACCTGGTCGATCACCGGTTTCTGCGCCATCAGCGCCAGCGCATTCACATAGTCGATCTGATCCTGACGACTGCCGACGATCAGTCCTTCAATGCGCACCTGTTTTGCCAGCACGCTGAAAACAGACAGCGCGGCGTCAGTGCCGGATAACACGCCGATCGCCGCAATGTGACCGCCAACCTTGACGGCTTTCAGCGATTCATTCAGCGTGGCAGGCCCGCCGACTTCAACCACATGATCAACACCCGCGCCCTGCGTCAGCTCCAGCACTTTATCGCCCCACGCAGGCGTAGTGCGGTAGTTGATGGTGTCATCGGCACCCAGTTTGCGCACCAGCGCCAGTTTTTCGTCCGAGGAAGAGGTAGCAATCACTCTGGCTCCCATGGCTTTCGCCAGCTGTAATGCGGCAATCGACACGCCGCCAGTGCCCTGCACCAGCACCGTCTCACCCGCTTTTAAGCGACCGTTGACCACTAATGCGCGCCATGCCGTCAGGCCAGAGGTAGTGATGGTGGCCGCTTCAGTGTGTGACCAGCCCGCTGGCGCGTGGGTGAAGGCATTCGCCGAACGCACCACGACCTCACAGGCCAGGCCATCGACACCATCCCCCGGCGTGTGCGAAAAACCGCCGACGGCCAGGGTTGCCCTGCCTGCCGTCCACACCGGGAAGAAGGTAGAAACCACGGCATCACCGGCGCGGAATTCTGTTACGCCCTCGCCCACGGCTTCAACCGTGCCGGCTCCGTCAGACAGCAGAATACGTCCATCCTCAACGGGCATGCCGCCGGTGGCCACCATCAGATCGTGGAAGTTAAGCGAGCTGGCTTTAATCGCCACTCTGATTTCCCCTTTGCCGGGCTGACCGGGGTCGTTAACGTCGGTGAGCTGAATGCTGTTCAGACTGAACGGATGACTGATTGTGACTGCTTTCATCTTATTCTCCTGATAAAGACGTGTCTGGCACGTGCCAGTGATTTACCGCAACAGGTTACACCCGATGGTCACTGGGCAGATACGCACTATGCGCTATTGTGCTCACCTTCACCCACCGCGTATCGTCCCGCGCCAGATAAAGTCGGCGTGGTACAGGCGCGTTTCGCCGGGCATCTCCTGCTCCGGCGCGAGTGACAGCGGGTCTTCACGCTGCTCCTCTGCCACCAGCCAGGCGACGGCGTCACGGGCAAACTGTTCCACCGGCTGCACGAAGGTGGTCAGATGATAGGATGACCAGGCCGCCTGCGGAATATCATCGTAGCCCGCCACGCAGAGGTCCTCAGGAATACGCAGGGAAAAGCGGTGACGCGCCTCATCCATAAAGCCACAGGCCAGCAGGTCGGTTACGCAGAATACCGCATCGGGACGTTCGCGGCGCGTCAGCAGGCGGTGCGCGAGGATCTGCCCGCTCTCATAGGACGTGGTGCCGAAGCGCTCCACGCTGACCCTCATTCCGACGGCTTCTGCGGCCTGAATGAACCCGCTTTCACGCGCCATCAGGCTCGGCGTACCCGCCAGCGAGTTGGCGAACGCGACGTGCTGACAGCCCGCACGGGCAAACGCCATCACCACCCGGCTGGCAGCCTCGGCATTATCCAGATTAATACTCAGCGAGCCCGGCAGCACGTCGTTACGGTTAATCATCACCAGCCGCTGGCCGTGCTTGTGGCACAGACGCGCAATGGCGCTCTCCGGCATGCCGGAGAGCACGAAGGAGGCGTCGGCGCGATAGTTAATCGCCTGCTGTAACGCCTGCGATACGCTGTCATCAGAGCGATCGGTGTTGATCAGCATGGCGATTTTCCCGGCCTCCTGCAGATGCTGGGTCACCAGCCGCACCAGGCTGGCGCGATACGGCGTCGCCAGGTCAGAGACGATCAGACAGACAATGCCGCTGCGGTTGCTGACCAGCCCGCGCGCCAGATGATTAACGTGATAACCCAGCGCTTCTGCCGCCTGCATCACCCTTTTCCGCGTGGCTGCCGACACGCTGGCACCCGGTGTGAAGGTGCGCGACACCGCCGAACGGGAAACCCCCGCCATCTCCGCGACATCTTTCGCACTGACTACTGCCTTTTCCATTACGTTACCCGCCAGGTTTGCGTTGACGTGAGTCTGTCGCACTTTGCACGGCTGTGCAATTAATTTTGTTGCTTTATTGTTTCATTTTTGTGACGCAGCAGCTGAATTGCATCACAGCACGATTGACAGGGTAATTATTAACCATTAATTAATTGCACACACGTGCAAAAAATTATGCACAAAAACCTGGCGACAACGTATCGCCTACCCTACACCCAAGGAGAACACCATGTATCGCGTCACTCTGATGGCGGTCATCGCCGCTGGCTCCGCGCTCTCAGCCCTTCCGGCTCAGGCCGCTGAAAAGCTGAATATGATCTGCTCTGCCGATGTGGTTGTCTGTGAGCAAATGACTAATCTGTTTGAGAAACAGCATCCGGATATCAAGGTCAGTATGGTACGCCTCTCTGCGGGTGAAGCCTATGCGCGTATCCGTACCGAAGCACGTAACCCGCGTACCGATATCTGGTGGGCAGGCACTGGCGATCCGCATATGCAGGCCGCCGACGAGGGCTTAACCCAGGCGTATAAATCACCGCTGCTCGACCAGCAGCAGGACTGGGCGCGCAAGCAGGCGGAAAGCGCCCAGTTCCGCACCGTCGGCGTGTATGCCGGGGCGCTGGGCTGGGGGTATAACACCAAACTGGTGGAACAGAAGAAGCTGAAAGCCCCGGCCTGCTGGGCTGACCTGCTGGACCCGTCATGGAAGGGGGAAATCCAGATGGCGAACCCGAATTCCTCCGGCACCGCCTATAACACCCTGGCCACGCTGGTACAGATTATGGGCGAAGAGAAAGCCTTCGATTATCTGAAAAAACTGAACGCCAATATCTCCCAGTACACCAAGTCTGGATCCGCCCCGGTGAAAGCCGCTGCGCGTGGCGAAACCACCGTCGGCATTGTGTTTATGCACGATGCGGTGGCCATGCAGGTCGATGGCTTCCCGGTTAAAGCGGTCGCGCCGTGCGAAGGTACCGGCTATGAAATCGGCTCAATGTCGATCGTTAAAGGTGCCCGCAATCTGGCTGCCGCCAAAGTCTGGTACGACTGGGCGCTCAGCGCCGACGCGCAGTCTCATATGAAAGACGCCAAATCCTTCCAGCTGCCGTCGAACAAAAATGCGGCCATCTCCGAATATGCTCCGCGCTTCGAGAACATCAAGCTGATCGACTACGACTTTAAAACCTACGGTGACTCGGCTAAACGCAAAGCCCTGCTCAGCCGCTGGGATAAAGAGATCGGTGCCAGCGCCCAGTAGTTCCCCTCCCTTCCCCTCCCGCCCGGTGCGGGAGGCCTGGTAACGAACCATCGAGGTTATGATGAATGCTCAAAACCGCCGCCTGGACGGGGCTTTAGCGCTGGGCGCAATCGCCATTCTGCTGCTGCCCTGGTACAGCCAGGAAGCCGGGTTTTTCGACTTTGGCTGGCTGACCACGCTGTGGCAGGATCGCGACAGCGCCCCCGCGCTGTGGCAGATTGCGCTGTTCCAGCGCCCCTGGCTGACCATCGCCGTGCTGATGCTGTCAATCGCCGGGCTGGGCCGCCTGCTGCCCGTTGGCAATAAACGCTCCTGGCTGCTGATCGGCGCCAGCTGCGCCGGAATACTTTTCCTGCTGTTTGAAGGGCACGCCATCGGCTATACCGGCTGGAACTGGCAGTGGAGCGAGCAGCTGTTTGGCACCCTGAGCGACGGCCAGCCCGCGTTCGGCGCCGGTGCCATCCTGCTGCTGACCACCTTCCTGCTGCTGTTCTCTTTTGCGCTGGCAGAGCGCGGCGTGCTGCGCGGTGATGCCTTCGTGGTCGCCGCCATTGTGCTGCTGGTGGCGCTGGTCACCACCTTTGTGCTCTATCCGGTGCTGAGCATGTTTGTTGCCTCAGTGCAGGACGTGGACGGCTCCTTTAAACCGGACGGCATGATCGCCAATATTCAGGACCCGGCGATCTGGAGCCTCGGCTGTCTGACCGGCGGCGGGGGTTGCGGCACCGCATGGCGCACGCTGTGGCTGGCGCTGATGACCGCCAGCGGCTCCACCCTGCTCGGCCTGGCGTTTGCGCTGGCGGCCACCCGCACGCCGCTGCCGTTTAAGAAAGGGCTGCGCCTGCTGACCGTGCTGCCGATTATCACCCCACCGTTTGTGATTGGCCTGGCGCTGATGCTGCTGTTTGGTCGCGCTGGTGTGGTTACCGAACTGCTGGCCACCCTGTTTGGCATTGAGCCTGGCCGCTGGCTGTACGGCCTGACCGGCATCTGGATCGCTCAGGTGCTGTCGTTTACGCCAATCGCCTTCCTAGTGTTGATCGGCGTGGTCGAGGGCGTCAGCCCGTCGCTGGAAGAAGCCTCTCAGACCCTGCGCGCTAACCGCTGGCGCACCTTCCGCTACGTCTCGCTGCCGCTGATGGCGCCGGGGCTGGCCAATGCGTTCCTGATAAGCTTTATCGAGAGCATGGCGGACTTCGGTAACCCGATGGTGCTGGGCGGCAGCCACGGCGTGCTGTCTACCGAGATCTTCTTCTCCGTGGTCGGGGCACAGAACGACCCGAGCCGTGCGGCGGTGCTGGCGATTATCCTGCTGTGCTTCACCCTCAGCGCCTTTATCCTCCAGCGCCTGTGGCTGGCGGGTAAAAACTTTGCCACCGTCACCGGTAAAGGCGACTCCGGCCAGCACTGTGGGCTGCCGCGCGCCCTGCGCTATGGCGTGTATGCGCTGGTGATCCCGTGGGGTCTGTTCACCCTGGTGATCTACGGCATGATCCTGATTGGCGGCTTTGTGCAGTCGTGGGGGCTGGACAGCAGCCTGACGCTGGCGCACTACGCCCGCGCCTTCGGCTTCCACTGGAGTGAAGGCCAGATGGTGTGGACCGGCGTCGCCTGGAACTCGTTCTGGACCACGATGGAAATCGCGCTGATTGCCGCACCGCTCACCGCCATCGTTGGGCTGCTGACCGCCTGGCTGATCGTGCGCCAGAAGTTTGCCGGACGTCAGACCTTCGAGTTTATGCTGATGCTCAGCTTTGCCATCCCCGGCACGGTGATTGGCGTCAGCTACATCATGGCGTACAACCTGCCGCCGCTGGAGATCACCGGCACCGCGCTGATCCTCGTCGCCTGCTTTGTCTTCCGTAATATGCCGGTCGGCGTACGCGGCGGGATTGCCGCCATGAGCCAGCTGGACCGCAGCCTGGATGAAGCCTCGCTGACGCTGGGGGCCAGCAGCTTCCGCACGCTGCGCAAAGTGATCCTGCCGCTGCTGAAACCGGCGATCAGCGCCGCGCTGGTGTATGCCTTCGTGCGGGCGATTACCTCGATCAGCGCGGTGATTTTCCTCGTCAGCGCGCAGTACAACATGGCCACCTCGTATATTGTCGGCCTGGTTGAAAACGGGGAATACGGCGTGGCTATCGCCTACTCCTCCGTACTTATTGTGGTGATGCTGACGGTGATCGTCACCTTCCAGCTGCTGGTCGGTGAACGCCGCCTGCGCCGCGCCACCCGCATTGCTACCGTCCCGGCGGCTACGCCACCGGGATTACATCAGGAGAGTGCCGTATGACGACCATTCGTTCAGGCTCAGTGGTGTTTGACAACGTCACCAAACAGTTTGCTGATTTCAACGCCCTGCCCGGCCTGTCGCTGACCGTGGAGCCAGGCACTCTGGTGACACTGCTCGGCCCCAGCGGCTGCGGAAAAACCACCACCCTGCGCCTGCTGGCCGGGCTGGAGCACCCGACCTCCGGGCGGATTCTGATCGGCGGCAAGGATGTGACCCATCTTCCCGCCAACGAGCGCGACGTGGCGATGGTATTTCAGTCCTACGCCCTGTTCCCGCATATGAGCGCGCTGGATAACGTGATGTACGGCCTGCTGTCCGGCGGGCTGTCGAAGAAGGAGGCGCAGGACCGCGCGCGCGAGGGGATGAAGCTGGTCGGGCTGGAAAGTATGGGGCAGCGCTTACCGGCAGAGCTGTCGGGCGGTCAGCAGCAGCGTATTGCCGTGGCGCGTGCGCTGGTGCTGGAACCGCAGGTGCTGCTGCTGGATGAGCCACTCTCCAACCTGGATGAGCGCCTGCGCCGCCGCGTACGTACCGAAATCCGCGATCTGCAACAGCGCCTCGGCTTTACGGCGGTGTACGTGACTCACGATCAGGAAGAGGCGCTGGCCGTCTCCGATAAGATAATTGTCATGAAAGAGGGGCATATTGCCCAGCAGGGCGCGCCGCAGGAGCTGTACCAGTCGCCCGCGTCGGTGTTTATCGCCGACTTCATGGGCGAGGCCAACATCCTGCCCTGCGATATCCGTCGGGTAGAAGGCTCTGAGGCGGTCATTGCGCTGGGCGACCGCGAGTATCGCGTCCCCGGCGCTCACGCCCGCCCCGGTGCAGCGCAGCTGTCGGTGCGGCCGCAGTTTATTACGCTGCATACCGACCCGACGGGGGGGCTGAATGGCGAAGTCACCCACAGCACCTGGCTGGGGGATCATATTGAATATGAAGTCCAGACCGCGCTGGGCGCGCTGTTTATTATCGATGTACAGATGGCAGGCCAGCTGGCACCGGGCACCGCTGTCGCCGTAGATTTCAAACCTCAGGGGCTGGCGCTGATTGCGCAGTCATCCCCTTTTAATAAGGACTGAATATGAGTGACGATATTTCCCGCCGTCTGGCGCTGGCTGAACAGGTTGCACGCGCGGCCGGAGCTAAAGCGCTGGACTACTTTAACCGCCGCGACCAGCTGGTGATTGAAACCAAACGCGATGCGCAGGACGTGGTGTCGATTGCCGACCGCGACGTGGAGTTGCTGATCAACGGGCAGATTGCTGAAGCCTTCCCGGAAGACGGTTTTCTCGGTGAAGAGTTTGGCTTAAAGGCCGGTCAATCCGGTTTCACCTGGGTGGTGGACCCGATTGACGGCACCAGCCCGTTTGTGAACGGTATGCCGAACTGGTGTGTCTCCATTGCCGTGATCCTCGAAGGCGAGCCGGTGATTGGGGTGATTATGGCCCCGTGCCAGCAGGAGTGTTTTATTGCTGCCCGCGGTCAGGGCGCCACCCTCAACGGCAAGACGCTGCGCGTTGACCCGGCGCGCACCATGCAGAACCACGTCACCGGCTTTGGAGCGAACAGCTACGTCACTCCGCAACGCGTGGGAGAGATTGCCGCCGGAATCGTCGCCGCGGGCGGTAACTTCTTCCGCAACGGTTCAGGCGCGATGATGCTGGCCTACGTTGCCGCCGGGCGTCTGGTCGGCTATTACGAACCCTATATGCACGCGTGGGACTGCCTGGCGGGTTACTGCCTGGTCAACGAGGCCGGCGGCTGGACGCACGCGTTCAACACCGAAGGCGAACGCCTGCTGCGCGGCGCTCCGGTGCTGGCGGTTGCGCCCGGTGCTAAAGCCGATCTGCTGCGAATCGCCCAGCTTTAACCCTCTGCTGCGCCGTTTTCCCGACGGCGCGCTTTTCACCGCTTCAGGCACAGTTCGTTCCCTGCCGAAGTATCCTGTTTTCATCGGCTTACACTGGTGCTCCCTAATCAGGAGAAAGTACCGATGATCGCCGTTATCTTTGAAGCCGAAACCCACCCCGGACAGCAGCCCCGTTATCTGCAACTGGCCGCTGACCTGAAGCCGCTGCTGGCGGATATCGACGGGTTTATCACCATTGAGCGTTTTCAGAGCCTCGCCTGCGAAGGCAAAATTTTGTCCCTTTCCTGGTGGCGGGATGAAGACGCCGTGCTGGCATGGAAGCAAAACCTGCACCATCAGGCGGCACAAAACGAAGGACGGGCGTCTGTTTTTGCCCATTACCACATCCGCATCGCCCGTTTAATGCGGGAATACTCGTCAGATACACGGGGATAACCGTATGTACGATATTCATCTTATTTTACGTAACACCCCCGGAGAGCTTGCCGGGATGGGTTCGCTGCTGAAACGGCACGGCATCAGTCTGGAAGGCGGGGGCGTTTTCACCGTGGGTAATGAAAGTCATGCGCATTTTCTGGTGGAGGATGGCGACAAAGCGCGCATCGTGCTTGAGGCAGAAGGATTCAGAGTGCAAACTGTCTGCCAGCCGTTAATCAGGAAATTACAGCAGGATCGCCCCGGCGAACTGGGCGCAATTGCGGCGGCACTGTCAGCCGCAGGGGTGAACATCCTGACGCAGTACAGCGATCACGCTAATCAACTTATTCTGGTCACGGATCATCCTGCCGCCGCAGACCAGGCCACCAGACTATGGGCGGTGTCGCCCGGATAAACCATGCTGAAACCCATTGCCACCGTTGAAGATGACTATGTGCTGGAGCACACCATGGCCGCCGTCGCAGCGGCTATGGCGGACCCCTCGCGCGTGAAAATGCTCTGCGCGCTGATGGATGGCCGCGCCTGGACCGCCACAGAGCTGAGTGCCGTTGCGGATATCGCCGCCTCCACGGCCAGCGCCCATCTTGCCCGCCTGACGAAAAGCCACCTGGTCACCTGCCTCTCCCAGGGGCGACACCGCTATTACCGTCTGGCCGGTAGCGATATTGCCGCTCTGATTGAAGCGATGATGGGGATCTCCTGGCCGCGCGTCGCCTCCCCCCGCCCGACAACGCCGGTACAGATGCGCCATGCCCGCACCTGCTACGACCATCTGGCAGGCGAAGTCGCGGTGAATATTTATGGCGCGATGCAGCAAAAAGCGTGGATAACCCCGGACGGTGCCAGGCTGACGGCTGAAGGCGAGAGGCAGCTGCAAAAACTGGGCATGGTCACCGTGGCAACCACCCGGCGTAAGCCCTGCTGTGCCTGTCTTGACTGGAGTGAACGGCGTTTTCATCTCGGCGGTTACGTCGGCGCGGCCTTCTTTGCCCTGTGTGAACATCAGCAATGGCTGACGCGCGTTCCCGGCTACCGTGAAGTCACCCTCACCGGCGAGGGCCGCCAGGCCTTTAACCGTTTATTTAATCTGGCGCTCTGAGCCGCGAGCGCTTTATGGGTTAATGCACTTCCCGTAAAAGAAATGCCATCGTTCTCCACTATATTGATCTGCATCTGTACACTGCACACCATTAAATAAAACAATCGCTGCACTCCGCTTCTTTTTCAACGTGAATGTTAATAAGGACGTCATCATGTCTGAAGTGTTAAGACGCACTAAAATTGTTGCCACTCTGGGTCCGGCCACTGACCGCGATAATAACTTAGAAAAAATCATTAAGGCCGGGGCTAACGTGGTCCGACTCAATTTCTCCCACGGCACGGCAGAGGATCACATTGCCCGCGCCCGGCAGGTGCGTGATGTTGCCAGCCGCCTCGGTCGCCAGGTGGCGATCCTCGGCGATCTGCAGGGGCCAAAAATTCGCATCTCGACGTTTAAAGAGGGAAAAGCCCTGCTGACGGTCGGCGACCGATTTATTCTTGATGCCCTGCTGGAAAAAGGTCAGGGCGATAATCAGCGCGTCGGCATCGACTATAAAAAACTGCCGGATGACGTGGTGCCCGGCGATATTTTGCTGCTGGATGATGGCCGGATTCAGCTGCGCGTGGTGAGCGTGGCAGGCACGGTGATTAATACTGAAATCACCGTCGGCGGCGTATTATCCAATAATAAAGGCGTGAATAAACTGGGCGGCGGTCTGTCTGCCGAGGCGCTGACGGAAAAAGACAAAGCCGATATTCTCACGGCCGCCAGAATGAACGTTGATTATCTCGCCGTATCGTTCCCGCGCAGCGGTGAAGACCTGCGCTATACCCGTCGCCTGGCGCGGGAAGCAGGCTGTAAGGCGCTGATCGTGGCCAAAGTGGAACGTGCCGAAGTGGTGGCGACCGAGGAGAGCATGGACGATATGATCCTCGCCTCCGACGTGATTATGGTGGCGCGTGGCGATCTTGGCGTAGAGATTGGGGATGCCGCCCTGGTCGCGGTGCAAAAACGCCTGATTGCACGTTCACGCCAGCTTAACCGCGTGGTGATCACGGCGACCCAGATGATGGAATCGATGATCACCAACCCGATGCCGACCCGTGCGGAAGTCATGGATGTGGCCAACGCCGTGCTGGACGGCACCGATGCGGTGATGCTGTCGGCGGAAACCGCTGCCGGAAGTTTCCCTGCTGAAGTCGTCACGGCGATGCACAACGTCTGTCTGGGCGCTGAGCGGGTGCCGAGCGTGACGGTATCCAGACACCGGCTGGACGTTGAGTTCAGCAATATCGAAGAGATGACGGCGATGTCAGCGATGTATGCGGCTAACCACCTGAGCGGTGTCAAAGCGGTGATTGCCATGACGGAGTCCGGGCGCACCGCCCGTATGATGTCGCGCATTACCTCACGCCTGCCGATCTTCGCCCTTTCCCGCCATCAGTCCACGCTGAACCTGACCACGCTTTACCGCGGCGTCACGCCGGTGCTGTTTAACGGCCACGCCGAGGGCGTGCAGTCGGCACAGGATGCCATCGCCGTGTTGCGTGAAGCGGGTTACTTAAATTCCGGGGATGTGGTGGTGCTGTCACAGGGCGACAGCGTCGGGCAGGTTGGCAGCGCGAATACCTGCCGGATTTGTATCGTGAATTAATGCAGGATAAGGGCCGACCGGAAAAATGGTCGGCCCGTTTAAAACAACGCTTATTTCAGACGGTACGCAACCACGGAATCACCCGCTTTGGTGCCGAGCGAACCGTGCCCGCCCGCCGCAATCACCACGTACTGCTTATTATCACTGCCCATATAAGTGGCCGGTGTGGCCTGGCCACCCGCTGGCAGCTCGGTCTGCCACAGCAGCTTCCCGGTGCTGACATCGTAGGCGCGGAAGAAGTTATCTGCCGTTGCCCCGTGGAATACCACATTACCCGCCGTGGTCAGCGGCCCACCGTGTGCCACCATCCCCATCGGGAAACCAATCGGGAAGCGGCCCGGCAGGAAGCTGGTGTTGAGGTTTTTGGTGGTCCCCACGCGGCGCAGCCATTCGGTTTTACCGGTTTTCAGATCGACACCCACCATACGGCCCCACGGTGGCGCAACGCACGGGATCCCCAGGCTGGAGGAGAGCTGCTGAATATGAATGGCATAATCGCCGTCGAAGTTCTCGTTCCAGTACGGCGTACCGTCTTTGGTAAACAGACGCTGGTCAGCATTCGCTGGCGTACGCTTGATCAGGTTGTATTTGTACGCCAGACGAACCGGCGAGGCGATCAGGATCTGACGCTCAGGATCGACCGCCACAGAACCCCAGTTAAACACCCCGATATTGCCCGGGAAGATGATCGACCCGGCTTCGGTCGCTGGCGTCCACGGGTTACCGTCATAGCGCAGTGACTTAAAGTCAATGCGGCAGGCCATCTGGTCAAACGGCGTCAGGCCCCACATCGCTTTTTCGCTCAGCGGTGCCGGAATAAAGTTCAGCGCCGATACCGGCTGCGTCGGGGAGTATTTCTCACCGCTGATGCCCTGAGTCGATACGTTCGCCTGGCTTACCGGATAAACGGCCTGGCCGGTCAGACGGTTAAGCACAAACAGGTTGCCGGTTTTCGTCGGCAGGATCACTACCGGCTGTTTCTTGCCCTGATAGTCGATATCCAGCAGCGAAGGCTGCGACGGATTGTCACGGTCCCACAGGTCATGTTTCGATGACTGGAAACGCCATTTAAAGCGGCCGGTTTGCAGATCCAGCGCCACCAGCGTGTCGCGGAATTTTTCGGTGTTGCTGTGTGCATCACGTTCGATGCCCACTTCATCCGGCGAGGCGTTGCCGAACGGCACGTACACCAGGCCATTTTTCAGGTCGGCGCTCAGCGTTCCCCACGCTACCGGCGTATCCTGTGGATAGCTCTGGTCAGCGGCGATGGGCTGGGTGTTTTCCGGGTTGGCTGGATCAAAGTTCCACACCAGGCGGCCTGACAGCGCATCATAAGCGCGGATCACGCCGGACGGGTTGCCCTTGTTAAAGCCGTTGTCCATCACGGAACCACCGACAATCACCAGGTTACCGGCCACCAGCGGTGCCGCCGTCTGCATCAGCGCATGGGGGCGCACCGTGCCCATATTGGCATGCAGGTCGACTACACCGTTGTTGCCGAAATCAGCACACAGCTTGCCGGTATCCGCATCCAGTGCGATCAATTTTGCGTCGTTGCTGGCGTTGTAGATACGCTTGCGGCATACCGCCGGCTGGGCTGCGGTCGTTTCCGCCTGCGCGCTGCTGCCGTCGTAGTAGCTGACGCCACGGCAGGTCTGATGCTGTTGCAGGTAAGAGGCTTCTTTCGCTGGCTGGTATTTCCACTTCAGCGCGCCCGTTTCCGGATTCAGGGCGTGGATTTCATTGTGGGGAGTACACAAATAGATTGTGTTGTTCACCTTCAGCGGCGTGGCTTCAAAGGTGTATTCGGTCGCATCTTTGTCCGCATCACGCACGTCACCGGTATGATAGGTCCAGGCCACGTCCAGTGAGCTGACGTTATCTTTAGTGATCTGCTTCAGACTGGAGAAACGCAGGCCGTTACTGGTGCCGCCGTAGGCCGTCCAGTCATTACCCGCCACTTCGCTTTCGCTACTCTGGCGCTGCGTGGTGATGGTGCCTTCCTGCGGCAGCGGATCGTAAAACATCATCCCCACCACCAGCGCCACGATCAGGATAACCGTGGTACCCAGGAACGGATGAAAACGACGCCCTTCTTTTTTGTACAGCGGGCGAACCACCCAGGGAAGCGCCAGCCACAGCCCGATAACGCCAATAATGTCACCGCGCGGGATCCACTGCCATTTGTCGAAACCGACTTCGTAAATCATCCATGCCAGCACCGCCCACATCAGCAAAGCGTAGAGGGTCAGGGCTATTTTTTTATTCATAAACAGCATGATGGCAGTCACCAACAGGCCCACGCCCATCAGCACATAGAACGGCGTTCCGCCGATCATCATAAGTTTTGCACCCATGTAAAGCAGCGCGATCCCGACGATCGCAATGACAATACTGGTTATCTTGTTAAGCATTGGTATCCCTTAGTGTTAATGCGCGTAATTATTAACTGACAAATAATTACAGGTTACTTACACTAATTTAACTAAAAAAATCCGATATAAAAACAAATTTATTTTAATTGTTATCGGTAACTATTGTTATTCCATCCTTTCACGCTGCGCGATTATCCTGCGAGTCCGCTCTGAAAGTGGAACTTTTCCTCCCTTGTTTACCAGTAACGCCCCCCTTTTCTCCCTGCCTGCTCGTAGAATCCTGGCCGGTGGTTTTTATTTAACACTTGAAAGTACGAAAAAAAAAGTACAGGTTAGGGAGGTGATATGAAATTCATGGATGTGAAAAAGCAAGCAATACGCTGCCTCAACAATGAGGCTTACGACCATGAGGTCAGACGCGACCTGGACGTAAAGAATCTTTTTGCCACCGGGGTGGTTGATAAATTCTGGGTGGCGGAACTGATCGGAAAAACCAGCGGCTCCGGTTATCACTGCAGCCCGCATCATCGGGCCCCTGAGGTGGATGTCCATATCTGCCGCAGCTGGAAATGCGGAGGCTGGTGGTACGTAAAATTCTATTTTATGGAACCTGATATGATTTTTATCAGCGTACATCTGTAACAAGGACGAGGTGAAGGATGAGAATAGTAAAAGAAGGCGAGAAAAGGACGCTGCTGTGCCACAACTGTGGTCAAACCACTGCTACCTACCGGATACGTGATGTTGAATTCAGCGATAAGCGCGGCACGGTGAAGGGGATTCTCGCCGCCGTCTGCGACCGCTGCGGCGACGTCGCCGCCATCCCGGCACAGTCCGGCGCACGAATCAAAGAGGCCTTCGAACAGTGCAGTGCCTCACTCGAAGTCAGAGTTCCCGCGCACTACCTGGATATTCTTTATGTGGCGACGCAGAAAATTGATGACGCACTCAGCGACAGTTTCAGCAAGACGCTGATCCTCTGGTATCTGCATGCGCTGTCCACCGGACGCTACCCGCAGGCGGAACTGAAGTCGCTGCTGAACAGCGATATTGCACATGCCAGGGCCTCGCGCCGCCTGTCGATGAAAATCTCTGAGCGACAGATGGCCGCAATCAACCAGCTGATGCAGCAGCAGGGAATGACAAAAACGTCAGATGTGGTGAAAGCGGTGATCCTGCTGATTCATCAGGACCTGGTGCTGGGCCAGAACCTCAGCGGCCTGCCGGAGTTAAAAAATATGGCTGCGGCGCTATCCTGACGTGTCCGTGGTGCGGTGCACAGTGAATGCGCGGCAACGGAAATAAAAAAGGCCGATCGTCAGACGACCGGCCTTGCAGACAGCGGTGGGAATTAACGCACAATCAGTCCTAACAGGATGCCGACGGCACCGAAGTCAGAGTCACTGAAGGTGGTATTTGCCAGACCAATGCTGCCCAGCACCGGCAGCAGGAACACCGGAATGAAGGTGATCAGCAGGCCGTTAGTAAACGCGCCAAGAATCGCACCACGGCGGCCACCGGTCGCATTACCAAACACGCCGGCGGCAGCACCGACGAAGAAGTGTGGCACCACGCCTGGAATAATCACCGTCATGTTCAACGCATACAGCAGGAACATGCCGAGCACACCGGCAACGAAGCTGCTGAGGAAGCCAACCAGCACCGCATTAGGGGCATACGGGAACACCACCGGGCAGTCGAGCGCGGGTTTAGCATTCGGTACCAGCTTGTCAGAGATGCCTTTGAAAGCCGGGACGATCTCCGCAATCACCATACGCACCCCCTGCAGGACGATGTACACACCGGCCGCAAAGGTGATCGACTGCATCAGCGAGAACATAAACCAGTTTTTACCACCGGCATTCATCTCTTTCACCGTTGACGGCCCCGCCACCAGACAGGTGAAGATAAAGATAAAGAACATGGTAAAGGCAATCGCCACCGGCGTATCACGCAGGAACAGCAGGCTTTTCGGCACTTCCATATCTTCGGTGGATTTCTCTTTATTGCCGAACTTGCTGCCAATCCAGGCAGAAAGCAGCTGAGAAATCGCCGAGAAGTGACCAAATGCAACGTCGTCAGAGCCGGTGACTTTCTTCATGTAAGGATGAACAATCGCCGGGAAGAAGACCATCGACACCCCCACCACCAGCGAACCGACGGCAATCAGAGGGACACCCTTCATCCCCGCCGTTGCCAGGATCACCGCCACCATCATCGACATAAACAGCGTGTGATGTCCGGTCAGGAAAATATATTTCCACGGCGTGAAACGGGCAATCGCAATGTTAATCACCATGGCGAAGAACATAATCATCGCCATTTCGGTGCCGAAGCTTTTCTGCGCGACGGCAACAATAGCTTCATTGTTCGGCACCACGCCCGGAATACCGAAGGCATGATGGAAAATAGCCGCAAAGTCACCCAGCGAGGAGACAATCAGGCCCGCACCGGCACCGAGGATCAGGAAACCCATCACGGTTTTTACCGTACCCTTGATCACCTCTGTCGCCGGTTTCTTCTGCGCGACCAGGCCTATCAGGGCGATCAGGCCGACCAGAATCGACGGCTCTGATAACACATCACTCATTAAAAAACGGAAAAATTCCATTTTTGGCTCCCTGTTATAACGCGCCGAGCTCTGTCAGAGCGGCTGAAATTCGCTCTTTCATTGCCACTTTGTCGACCATGTTTTTCAGGGAGACAATCTTACCGCCCACCTGCTGCGCCACCAGCTGCTCGGCGATATCGGAGGTGCCGACGAAGATATCGCTGGCGGTGCCTTTTGCTGAACCGAGGTCGACATGATCGACCTCCGCGTTCACACCCAGCTCTTTAACGATTGTTTTGATGCTCATTTCCATCATCAGGCTGGTACCTAAACCATTGCCACAGACCACGGTGATTTTCATTATTTTGACTTCCTCTGGTTGAAATTAATAACGTGAAACAATGGATAAAATCTGTTCTACCTCTGTTGCCGCGATCAGCGACGCCGTATCTTCAGGGGTATCGAACAGATGGGCGAGCGCCGTAATAATGCCGATATGGCTGTTACTGTCGGTCGCGGCCAGCACAATCAGCAGATGCACCGGGTCATTTCCCTCAGAATCGAAGTTAACACCATCGCGGATCACGGTCAGGCTGACGCCCATTTTGTTCGCCCCGTCTTCCGGACGTGCATGAGGCATGGCGATACCGGGGCCAACCACGTAATATGGGCCAATCGCCTCATGCGAGCGGTAAATGGCCTCGACATAGCGGGCTTCAATGGTGCCGTTATCGCGCAGCGGCTGGCAGGAAAGTGAGACAGCCTCACGCCAGTCAGCGCAGGCAGGGATAATCTGAACAACGTCGGCTGTCAGTAATTCTTTAAGCATTAAGTGTCACCTCTCTCTAATCGCCTGAGCAGAGTAGTGCGACCCTGAATGGAATAATGTGACCAATATCTAAAAAGATAACGCTAACTGTTATAACTATCATTAAATGTGACCAGCTTATCATCAGCCGGAGAATAAGTTGTTGCCGGACGTTGGTATCGGCACACTGCGAAGATACGATTAACAGGGATCGGCGGGCCGAACCGAAAATGATCGGTCCCGGTAGTGCGGTAATTCAGCCGGCGCAGCGGTGGACCTTCTTTCTGGTCCCCCGCTTAACCAGATTGTTGTGAAGGAGAAGTCAGGATGCGCAAGCGTCGCAGTAGTGGTCGGGTGACGTTGCAGGATGTGGCCGATTACGTCGGAGTGGGGGCGATGACGGTGTCGCGCGTGATGCGCACGCCGGAATTAGTCTCGGACAAAGTGCGTAGCAAAGTGGAACAGGCCGCCCGTGCGCTGGGCTATGAAGCCAGCCCGGAAGCCAGCGAACTGACCGTGCAAAACGGGTCGCGCGTGACGTTACAGGATGTCGCCCGCCATGCCGGCGTCGGCCCGATGACCGTATCCCGTGCGCTGCGCGACCCGAGTCAGGTATCAGACGCGTCGCTGAAAAAGATCCAGCAGGCGGTCGCCTCCCTTGGCTATGTGCCTAATCAGGCTGCCGGAACGCTGGCCTCTTCCCAGCTGCATACCGTGGCGGTGCTCTACCCTTTCCAGCACGATCGCGCCAGCAGCCGTTTTGTCCAGGCACTCCAGCAGACCCTGAGTAAACAACCGTTTCAGCTGATTATGGCCTGCCATGAATATCATCAGTACAGTGAAACCCGGCTGGTGGAAAAACTGCTGCAAAACCGCCCTTCTGCGCTGGTTCTGTTTGGCGCACAGCTGTCGAAAAAGACCTGCGATCTGATTGAATCGGCCGAGCTGGTGACGGTGAATGTCTGCGGCGCGGAGCGTTTTTCGGCTGATATCACGCTGGATATTGCTATCAACGATGCGTCGGAAAGGCTGACCGCGCACCTGCTGGATAAAGGCTATCGTCGCATTGGTTTTATCGGTGCCCACACGGACAACCGCCTGCACAAGCAGCAGCTCAACGGCTGGCATAAATCCATGCTGATGCACTATCAAAACGCCGACCTGATGATCACCGTCCCGGATGCGCCGAGCTTACAGTTTGGCCGCTTTGCGCTGGGGCAGCTGTTGCAAAGCCAGCCGGATCTGGATGCGATTATTTGCAGTCATGAAGAGATCGCCTTTGGCGTGCTGTCCGAGTGCCAGCGCCGCCTGCTGAAAGTGCCTTACGACCTGGCGGTGGCGTGCCTTGACGGGTCAGAGAACTGCGATCACACCTTTCCGGCGCTCACCTCCATGCGGCTGAACTATGAGAAGCTGGGCCAGCAGGTGGGCCAGCAGCTGATGGCGATGCTGGATAATGCCCCGCTGCCGCAGGAAGAGCAGGTCAGATTCAATCTGGAGGCCGGTGCCAGCTGCTGAAGGCCAGCATTACGTCAAATGGGTCTATCCTTTTCACATTGTCTTCAGTTAGTCTGTGAGGCAAACGTGCAAACGATTCAAGGAGATACCATGACGTACCCCGTAGCGCGATCCCTGACCGTCGCTGAAGCGCTGGACAGCCTGGAAAACCATTACAACGCGGCAGTTGATGCCCTGCGCGATGCCATTACCGCCTTTATTGCAGACGGCAGCCTGCCCGACCCGACGCAGCGCGCAGCCGGACTGTTTGTCTACCCTGAGCTGCGCGTCAGCTGGGACGGCGTTGCGCCTTCGCAGCGCCTGACCCGTGCCTTTGGCCGCTTTACCCGCGCCGGAAGCTACAGCACCACCATTACCCGTCCGGCGCTGCTGCGTCACTACCTCAGCGAACAGCTGTCGATGCTGACGAGTGAATATCAGGTGCAGATCGACGTGCTGCCGTCCCGGCAGGAGATCCCCTTCCCTTATGTGATTGACGGCTCCGGTCTGGCGTTGGATCGCAGTATGAGCGCGGGCATTGCCCAGCATTTCCCGACCACCGAGCTGTCGCAGATTGGTGATGAAAACGCCGACGGGCTGCTGCCACCGGGGGAAACCTTCCCGCTGTCGCACTTCGATGCACTGCGCACTGACTTCTCGCTGGCGCGCCTGCGTCACTATACCGGTACGCCGGTAGAAGATTTCCAGCCCTACGTGCTGTTTACCAACTACACGCGCTATGTTGACGAGTTCGTCACCTGGGCCTGTGCGCAGATCGCCGACCCCACGTCGCCGTATCTGGCCCTTTCCTGCGCCGGCGGCACCACCCTCACCCACGACACGCCACACCCGGAACAGACTATCTCTGACCTGGCGTGGAAAAAACACCAGATGCCCGCCTGGCATCTGATCGCCAAAGATGGCCAGGGGATTACACTGGTGAATATTGGCGTTGGCCCGTCGAATGCCAAAACCATCTGTGACCATCTGGCCGTACTGCGCCCGCACGCCTGGCTGATGATTGGCCACTGCGGCGGACTGCGTGAAAGTCAGACGATTGGCGACTACGTGCTGGCGCACGCCTATCTGCGCGACGACCATGTGCTGGACGCCGTGCTGCCGCCGGATATCCCTATTCCGAGCATTGCCGAAGTGCAACGCGCCCTGTATGACGCCACCAAGCAGGTCAGCGGCATGCCGGGCGAAGCGGTAAAAGAGCGTCTGCGCACCGGCACCGTAGTGACCACCGACGACCGCAACTGGGAGCTGCGCTATTCGGCCTCCGCGCTGCGCTTTAACCTCAGCCGCGCCGTCGCGGTCGATATGGAAAGCGCCACCATTGCCGCCCAGGGTTACCGCTTCCGCGTGCCTTACGGCACTCTGCTGTGCGTGTCCGATAAACCGCTGCACGGCGAGATCAAACTGCCGGGCCAGGCCAATCGTTTCTATGAAGGAGCGATTTCTGAGCATCTGCAGATTGGTATTCGCGCTATCGATCTGCTGCGCGCCGAGGGTGACCGCCTGCACTCGCGCAAGCTGCGCACCTTCAACGAGCCGCCGTTCCGCTAACCCCATCTGTGACACCTGTTCCTGTTACAGGTGTCACATTGTACGATCTCCCCCCTCGCCATCTCCGCCCGTAAAAAATAAAAAAACATATATAAATCATAATTATAATTTCATTTTCTAATTCTGGCATGTTTTTCGCAACACGTGAGCTGAGTTCCTGCACCGGTCACGATCGGTGGCACTGAACAGGTTATTGACCACTCTTAAGGGAAAATAAGATGAAAGCAGCACGTTGGTACAAAGCCCATGATATCCGCATCGACGATATCGAAGAGCCGCAGGTTTCCGCCGGTAAAGTCAAAATCAAAGTGGCGTGGACCGGGATCTGCGGCAGCGATCTGCATGAATATCTCGCCGGGCCGATCTTCGTACCGGTCGGAAAACCGCACAAAATCAGCCACGATATTGCCCCGATCGTCATGGGCCACGAGTTTTCCGGCGACGTGGTGGCCGTGGGCGCTGGCGTCAGTAAATTCAAAGCAGGTGACCGCGTGGTTGTCGAGCCGATCCTCGCCTGCCGGGAATGTGAAGCCTGTCGTGAAGGTAAGTACAACCTGTGTGGTGACCTCGGCTTCCATGGCCTGTCCGGCGGCGGCGGCGGTTTCTCCTCCTTCACCATGGTCGATGAACATATGGTACACCGCATGCCGGACGGCCTTTCATACGAGCAGGGCGCACTGGTTGAACCGGCCGCCGTGGCCCTGCACGCCGTGCGTATGAGCAAGCTAAAAGCCGGGGATAAAGCGGCGGTATTCGGCGCGGGCCCGATTGGCCTGCTGGTGATTGAAGCGCTGCGCGCGGCGGGTGCCTCTGAAATTTACGTGGTCGAGCTGTCGCCGCAGCGTGGCGCAAAAGCCCTTGAACTGGGTGCTAACGTCGTGATTGACCCCGGCAAGCAGGATGCGGTGGCGACCATCCGTGAACTGAGCAAAGGCGGCGTTGACGTGTCGTTCGAAGTGACCGGCGTACCGGTGGTGCTGAAACAGTGCATCGACGCCACCCGCTACGAGGGCGAAACCATTATCGTCTCCATCTGGGAAGGGGAAGCGTCATTCCACCCGAACAAAGTCGTGCTGGCCGAACGGAATGTAAAAGGGATTATCGCCTACCGCCATATTTTCCCGGCGGTGATGGAGCTGATGACCCAGGGCTATTTCCAGGCCGATAAGCTGGTAACCAAACGCATTGAGCTGGATGACCTGGTCACCGAAGGTTTCGACGCGCTGGTGAAAGAAAAAAACCAGGTGAAAATCCTGGTGCGCCCACCGCAATAACACGCCGATCGGGGCAATCCCGACAAATTGTCCATCGCTAAACGTGCGGCGGCGGGCCTCATCTCCGCGATCATCGCGCCCGATGTGGTTTTAAACCGCCACGGCATAGTATGCGGCTCCAGGACCCGACCTTCTGTTTCGGTCGGGTCGACCGGAGAAGAAGGTCGCCCCCTACGGATGTTCCCGCGATAACCTTCTCATCGCTTTTTGTGAGGAAACCTCAGGGATCTGTTTGACCCTCTCCCCTTTTCATTGCGGCGGCTCAGTGACCGTGAACCGTCAGTCCGACCAGCCGGATAACAACCGGACGTACAGCGAGTATGCAAACAAACGCCGCCGGCATGGCAACCCGGTAAGCATTCATCACATTTTCCATGTAATGCGGCCCCATTCCCGATTCGTTCAGCGTGATGACCAGACTCATCAGAAACGCCATAATGGTCGCCATATATAGCGCAAAGATGTAGGGCGAAGTATGCTTCGGCAGGCGGAGACGTGCAGTATTTTTAGCGGTAGTATCAGTCATCAGGTGATCCAGTTAGTCTACGGGTGGCAAAACAGCGACTAAACTAACAAGCTAGCCAGCCGGGCGGTAGAGCAGCTATGCTTTAATCATTATTAAATAAAAGTAACGAATTAAGCGTGGGGAAGAGATGGACGTGTTGGGGCTGATCGGCAATTTTATCCGCGTGGTGGAGAACGGCAGTATTGCAGCGGCGGCACGGACTAAAGGGTTGAGTCCGGCGGCGGTCAGCCAGAGCCTTTCCCGGCTTGAGACACATCTGGGCGTGCGTCTGCTGTCGCGCACCACCCGCAGCATGACATTAACGGAAAGCGGTAAACGTTATTTCGAGAAAGTACGGCATATTCCTCATGATATCGAACTCGCCTCGCAGGCTGCTGCGCTGGAAACCAGACCGCAGGGTCCCCTTTGCATCGCGACAACTGCGGCATTTGGCCGCTACGTTCTCGCTCCGCTGATGCCGGCATTCAAAGCGTCTTATCCCGATATTGATATCGAACTGATTAGTACCGACCGCAATGTCGATCACCGGCTGGAAGGCGTCGACGTCAGTATCCGCATTGAGGCACAGCTGAACGATCAGCTGATTGCCAGAAAAATAGCATCGTTACCGTTTATATTCTGCGCGGCCCCGGCTTATCTTGAGCGCGCGGGCACGCCACGGAAACCCGAAGAACTTAGCCAGCATGCCTGCCTCGTTTTCCGCTATCCGACAGATGGCCGTTTTCTTCCCTGGGATTTCATCGTTGACGGGCAACCTGTTAACGCGAAGCTCAATCCTGAATTTATCAGCGATGATATTGATATCATCGCAAAAATAGCCGTAAACGGAGGGGGTATTGCCCGCCTGGCAAGTTTTATTGCCCGGCCGTTGATCGCTAAGGGCCAACTCACGCCGTTATTCTGCCCGGACAACAGCGACGGAGACTTCGCACACGCTTCGCCGATGAATATTTATGCCTGTGTCAACGAACGTTCGGCCCTTAATTCAAAGGTAAGGGCCTTTATTGCGTTTTTAGAAGATAAGATTTAATTGTACCAGAGGAAATCTGAGAGCCTTTTTTCACCACGCCAGGGATGATGATGACGAAAGTCCCGGTGAAGGATATTTTCAAAAAAAGTGTGCCTGAATGTCCGGGTAACGTCCGTTGAGCAATAGCTACCCGGTTAGTGCGAATCAAGTATTTACAGGCGATGTTATGCCATAACGCTGCATCCGCCGGTACAGCGTCATACGGCTGATGCCCAGCTGGCGGGCCACCGCGCTGTGATTCCAGCGCGCGGCGCGCAGGGACGCCATCAGCAGCTGCGCCTCCGGCGGCAGGTCCGATCGTGCCAGCGGTGCGGGCTGCATCAGCCCTGCTGCGGCATGCCCGCCGGTCAGAGTCTCTGGCAGATCCTGAACCTCAATGCGCTCGCCGTCACAGACGGCGGCAGCGTACTGCAGCGCGTTGTTCAGCTCGCGCAGATTACCGGGCCAGCGGTGCTGATGCAGGCGCTGACGTGCCGTGGCGGAGAGTTCAGCTTTACCCGCCAGCAGTCTGGCGATCAGCCAGTCGAGATCGCTGCGCGCGCGCAGCGGCGGCAGCGTAATACGCGCCCCCTGCAAGCGCCAGAACAGGTCGGCACGAAAGCGCCCCTGCTCCACCAGCTGATCAAGCGCATGGTGCGAGGCGGAGATCACACGGATATTGACCGACACCGGGCGCGAAGCGCCCACCGGCAGCACTTCCTGTTCGGCCAGCACGCGCAGCAGACGCGTCTGCATCTCCAGCGGCATATCGCCGATCTCATCAAGGAACAGCGTGCCGCCGTCGGCCTCAACGATCAGTCCGCGCTTTGCCTTGCTGCCCGCGCCGGAGAAACTGCCCGGCAGGTGACCAAACAGCTCGCTTTCAATCAGCGTTGGCGCAATTGCGGCGCAGTTAACCGCGATAAACGGCTGCGCCCGGCGGTCGCTGGCCTGATGGAAGGCGCGGGCAAAATACTCTTTGCCGCAGCCGGTTTCGCCGTGAACCACCAGGTGCAGCGGCGCACTCAGCAGGCGGGCAGCACGCTGTAACTGCTGCTGTAATCCCGGGTCGCCGCCGCTCAGTGCCGCCAGCGGTGCAGGCAGGTTCAGCGCCGTCGTCAGCGCCCGGCGCGGTGGCCGCCGCAGCGGCTGTACCGCCGTCACGTAGAGCCGTTCACCGCTGTTAACCCGCTCCAGCGTACCCTGACGGCCACTGGCGCTGGCCAGCCAGTCCGGCAGGCTGTCAATTGAGGTGTTAAACAGCCGTTCGATCGACATACCCAGCAGCGTACTGCGGCTGTGCGGCGACGGTGCAGGTATGGCCAGCTCCTGTTCCAGCATGCGCTGAGCGCGATGGTTGTGCCCGGCCACGCGCCCGCTGGCGTCAAAGGCAATCAGAAAATCCGGGCTGACGTCGACGAACGACGACGACGGGCTGAGCTTCAGCACCCAGTCGGTGCGGTGGCAGTGCTCAAACCAGGCGTTTTCAATCTGCTGCGCGTAGAGTCTGGCGATTTGTAACGCCAGCTGCTGGCTGGATTTCGGCTGCGGCGAGGTCAGCGCGGAGATATCAAGGATGGCCTTCATCTGCCCCTGAGAATCAAACAGCGGCACGGCGCTGCAGGTCAGCGGAATGTGGGTGGCATCGAAGTGGTCGGCCTGGTGTACCGTCAGCGCTTTACCGGTCGAAAGCGCAGTGCCGACCGCACAGGTACCCGCCCGGTCTTCTGACCACTGCGCACCGGGAACCAGCCCGGCGCGGCGCAGGCTGATTTCAGATCCGCTATCCCCCAGGTAGTCTACCGTGACCCCGTCGGCATCGGTCAGCAGCACCACATAGCCCGCCGGGGCAATCTGCCGGTACAGCTCGCCAATCCCGTGCTGGGCGATGCGGCGAAACGCTTCCAGGCTGTCACGGTGTGCGCACAGTTCGTTCCAGGGCAGGATATTCACTTTCTGCATGTGGCTGGGATCGAGGCCGTGAAACTCGACGCAGCGCAGCCAGGATTCACGAATAGTCGGGTCACGGTGGTGTGCAGGCCACCCTTGTGCGCGGGGATCGAGACTGGCCATTACGGTAGCAATATGTTCGCGCTGGCTCTGATTCACAACTCACTCTCCTGTGGATATGACAAGGCACTTACGGCGGCAACAGAATACGCTTATTGACAACAGGTTGCTGAATATTGTTATCAGGTTAATCAGTCGTGCCGGATTCTGGCACTTATTAACAAAGCAATACCCGTGACGATTTGCCAGAGGGTGATGGGGTAAACGGCTGCGCGTTCAATAAGGCCAACAGGAAACAGCCCGGAGGGGATCAGCAGCATGCAGGCCAGGCCAAACGCGCCCGACAACAGGCTGAAATAGCCGAAGTGACTGCGCTGCATTTTTAACACGCAGGCTGAGCCCACGGCAATCAGGCACAGATTCCCGCCGCCAATCGCCATCACCGCGCCGATCTGATGCAGCGTAACGCCATCCGCCGTGCCGCCGCTGTGGAACAGCGCAATCAACACGCCACCCATGCCGTGAATAGCGGCCAGCAGCAGGGCAACGCGCAGTTTACCCCACGGATACAGCAGCAGAGCGCCCGCGATAAACAGCAGCCCCTCGGTGGCAAAACCGGCGTTCATGACGTTGTGCAACGGCGAGCAGAAATGCGCCCCGCAGCCCGGAATGCCGAGGTCGCTGATGTAGTTTTCGCTGTAACGGTAGCCCGGATGACGCCAGGCCAGCGCGCTGACACGTTCCGCCAGCAGGTAGAGTAAGCCGCCCAGCGCCAGGCAGCCTGCGCCGATGTAATGCCTTAGCGTAAATGCCTGCATAGATCTCCTGACAGAGAGAGGCAGCCCCTGCAGGGGCCGATCCTGTTATGCGATCGACCCGCTGCAGAAACCGCGGGGTTACCAGCGGTAATTCACCGATGCTACCACGTTACGGCCGGTGCCATAGAAACAGGCTTCGGTTCCGCTACAGGAAGCGACGTAGTGCTTATCGGTCAGGTTCTGCACGTTCAGCTGCACCGTGGTGCCTTTCAGGCTGGAAACCGCCTCGCCCAGTTCATACTTCGCCATCGCGTCAAACAGCGTGTAGTGTGGCACTTCGTCGGTTCCGGTACTGTCGGCCGGGGCATCCCCCGTGTAACGAACACCGGTGCCCACGGTCAGACCGCTCAGCGCGCCGTCAAGGAAGCTGTAGCTCCCCCATGCGGAGGCCGCGTGACGCGGAATGCTGGCGGGGGTATGTCCCAGCTGGCTGGCAGTGTACGTCTCTTTAGTGACCGCGTCGGTGTAAGTATAGGCTGCGATCAGCTTTACTTCCGGCGTCGGCTGCGCGTGAATTTCGGTCTCCACGCCCTGTGATTTTACCTTACCAATCTGCTCGTTATACTTGGTGACCGGATTGACTGAGGTAATGTTTTTCTGGGTGATATCAAACACCGACACCGTCATCACCGTATTTGACCCCGGCGGCTGGTATTTCACGCCCAGCTCGGTCTGCTCGCCGGTGGTCGGTTTAAACGGATCGCTTCCCGGTGCCCCGGTGCTGAGGTTAGGCTCAAACGAGGTGCTGTAGCTGACGTACGGCGACAGGCCGTTATCAAACGCATACAGCAGTCCGGCGCGGCCGGTCAGTTTACTGTCATTCTGTTTAGTATCGCTGCCGGAAAGGCGGTTGAGAGTACGGATCTGTGACCAGTCGTTACGGCCGGACAGCACCAGATTCCAGTTGTTCCACTCCATCTGGTCCTGCAGATACACGCCCACCTGGTGCAGCTGCTTCATCGAGCTGGTAGCCAGTGATAAGTCGCTCTCATCGACATCGACGCCGGTCGGATTCGCCCAGTCGAGCTGATACTGGCTGGAGGTGTGGCGCGACAGGGTGCTGGCGACGCGGCTCCAGCGGTAATCCAGCCCGCCCAGCAGCGTGTGGCCTACAGCACCGGTGTCAAACACCCCTTTCAGGTGGTTGTCCACACCGAATTCGTTAGACATCACCTTTTCATGTTGCGGACGGCGCTCAATGGTGTGGTCATTAATGGCTGAACTGGTGGTATAGACCATATATTTATAGTCTTCATCACGATGGCTGTAGCGCACGTTCTGGGTGAACGACAGCGCGTCATTAAAGCTGTGCTCGAATTCGTAGCCGATGGAGGCCTGTTCGCGCCTGTTGCCATAGTAGCTGGGGTCGTTGATGTTGAAGTCGTACGGTATATAGCCGGTGCTGGCTTCCTTCAGCGTACCGGCCATCGGCAGGAAGTTACGCGAACCGGCTTTCGGATCGTTCTGGTAGCTGGCCAGCAGCGTGAAGCTGGTGTCGGCATTCGGCAGCCAGGTGATCGCCGGGGCAATCGCCACGCGCTCCTGTTTATTATTTTTCACCTCTTCATGCCGGGTGCTGGCCAGTCCGTTCAGGCGGTAAAACAGCGTGTTGTCGTCGTTCAGCTTGCCGCCGAAGTCAAACGCCGCTTCCCCCTGGTGGTGGTTGCCGGTGCTGAGCTGCACTTCACGCACGGTTTCAGCCGTCGGCCGCTTGCTGGTCATCACCACCAGCCCGCCAGGGCTGACCTGGCCGTAGAGTACGCCCGCCGGGCCGTGGACCAGCTCCACACGCTCTAACAGCCACGGGTCGATCTGCCCGGCACCGCCGCTGGAGCTGGAGAGTCCATAGTGCAGGCCGTCCAGCAGTTTTGGCGCGTAGCGAAAGCCACGGCTGATAATTTCGTCGTTGCGGTTGGAGTTACCGCGATAGCCGGTGACCACCCCGCTGGTGTAGTTCAGCGCATCGGATACCGAGGTCGCGGCCTGGTCGTCCATCTGCTCACGCGTGACGACCGAAATTGACTGTGGGGTCTTGCGCAGCGGCGTGGCCGTTTTGGTGCCTGATGCACTCTCTTTTGCCACAATACCGCTGTTGCGTCCGGTCACGCTTTCGCTGGTTTCTGCCGTGACGGTCAGGGTGTTATCGGTTGCGGCATGGGCGACAGGAACGCCCATCAGCGCGCAGGCGATTAACAGGCGCAACGTGGCCTGCCCGGAGGTTATTGCCACGTCAGGGCGGGCCTGGATTTTCATCTTTTTAATCATGTTGTGTTATCTCGTCTGAAACAGCCTTGTCTACGAAAAGAACCGATAAAGCCTGCCAATCCATTAAGGTTTCTGATTAGCCACGGCGAGCCGCAGGCGTGACGGGGGGCATCAGGGCCCGGACGCACGCGCTGCAGGCTTAAAAAAACCTTACTAAATGCAGAGTTACACTCTGCCTGAGCTCAGCTGCCACGCATATTAATGCAAATGTAAATCACTCTCAATAACATTTGCATTAGCTTTTCTAACTTCAGTTATCGCTGGTCTTCCGCGGTAAAAGCAACAATATGTAAAACAAAGAAAAACGACGTGCCTGTTGCAGCAAATCACCCGTACAGGCTGGAGTGATAAGACGCCGGTTGTAACCCGGTCTCCCCCCCTGTGAGTTCACCTGACGCCTGTGTTTTTAATCTTCTTGAACATGTTCTGTTTTGCCGTATGAACCGGCCTGCCGATAAATAAATCGTGAAACCCCGTCAATTCATTAGGTGCGCTGATTGACTAGGGCGACGTTCAGGGATCTCCGTTTAGCGCGACTGACGTCGATTCTCCTGGCTTTCTTCAGAACCCCCCTATACACGCAAAACTTGCAGACTCATTAGAAAGTTGCGATGCCCCTTATTGCAAATGCAAACTATTCTCAATATTATTTGCATTAGCGTCACTTACTGTAAGTGCGATTAACGTCTCACCAGTTAAGTCATTAAATGTAAATTAAGGGAAATTATCGTGACAACACGGCAAAAACTCACGCCGCAATGTCAGCCAGCCGGTACGGCAGATCAGCTGCTGGTGGCCGGTAACGTGGGCACAGAGGCCTGGTGGCAGCAGCTTGCGCATCACGGCACTCCGCTGGTGGAAAGCGCGACGGAAGGTAAAGTCAGGATGAACTATTTCTGGCGTGACCCGGCGGGTAATGAAAGCTGTTCTGCCATTCGGCAGGTGTATATCGACATTAACTGCGTCACCGACCATCACAGCCCGCAGCCGCAAAGCCTTCAGCGCCTGCCGGGGACCGATGTCTGGCACTGGTCCACGGACATTGAGCAACACTGGCGCGGCAGCTACAGCCTGATCCCGGTAGACGCGGCAGGACTGCCACCGATCTTCAGCGACGATGACAACGCGCGCAGAAAGCAGCAGCGCGAATGGTGGATCTCACTGTTTCCGAAAGCCATTGCTGACCCCCTCAACTGTTGTAACCCCCATATCAACAGTCGCGGGTACGCCCTGTCGGCCGCCCATATGCCTGCGGCACCGGACCAGTCCGCCTGGCATGCGCCTGACAGCGGCCATCCGGTTAAACCCGACGCGCTTCGGCTGCAACAGTTTACCTGGAACAGCGCCCTGCTAGGTAATCAGCGCCGAATCTGGCTGTACAGCACCGGCAGCACGGCTACCCCGGAAGACCGTCCGCTGGTGATCCTGCTGGACGGCCAGAACTGGGTCGAGGGTCAGCCCCTGTTCTCCGCCCTCCACGCGGAGACGGACAGCGGCCAGCTGCCCGCCGCCTGCTGGCTGTTCATTGACGTGATTAATGCTGAATGGCGCGAGAAAGAACTGCCGTGCAGTGCCCCATTCTGGCAGGCGGTGCAGCAGGAGCTGTTGCCGCTGGCCCGCCGCCGCATCGCCTTCAGTGAACAGGCTGACCGTACGGTGGTAGCAGGACAGAGTTACGGCGGGCTGGCGGCGATGTATGCCGGGCTGCACTGGCCTGCCCGGTTTGGCCGCATCCTCAGCCAGTCAGGCTCTTTCTGGTGGCCCCACGTCCGCCTGGTCACCCATTTTTCTGAAGCCGGAGAACATGACAGGGGCTGGCTGACGGAACAGGTGCTCAGCGGTGCGCTGCCCGGCCGGTTAAAAATCTTCCAGGAAGCGGGCGATCGCGAAGGCGATATGGCCTGGGTCAATCAGCAGATGCGTCAGGCGCTGATCCCAGCCGGGCATGAGATCAACTTCCGTATTTTCGCCGGCGGGCATGACGCCCTGTGCTGGCGCGGCGGGCTGCTGGACGGCTTACGCTGGCTGCTGGCCGACTTTATCACTCCTCCCTACTCTGATAAGAACAGGTAATCACCATGACCGAACAACACAATCCCTTCGACGATGAAAGCCTCGACTTCCTGGTTCTGCTTAACGCGCGCCAGCAGTACAGCCTGTGGCCTGCATTTGCCGACGTGCCTGCTGGCTGGCAGAGCGTGGCCGGTCCGGCCACGCGCGCTGCGTGTATTGCTTATATCGAAGAACACTGGCAGGACATGCGCCCTGCCGCGCTGAAGACGGCAGGGTAACCGCGCGGTCGCTGCCTGGAGAAACAGTTCTCACCACCCAGCGTTTTTATCTTTGATTTTCATTTAATCGACAGGAATTACCATCGTGTCAGATGCTCAGATCAGGCCTGAAATTCAGGCTGACTTTACCGAATATCCTCTGGTTGCCGCGCAGCCGGGGATCTGGATCGCCGATCAGATTGCCCGCAGCAGAAACAGCTTTGCCGTCGCCCACTACAGTGAACTGCACGGCGATATTGACCGCGTCTGCCTGGACCGCGCGATTCGTCAGGCGATGTCGGAAGCCGACACCGTGCAGGCCACTTTCGGCCCCGGTGCAGACGGTCACCCGGTTCAGCGCCTGCCGCACCGCTGCAAACCGCAGCAGGTTCAACCGGTAGAGTGGGTTGATTTCAGCCAGCGCAGCGACGGCTTACAGGCGGCGCACGACCTGATGCAGGCCGATCTGGCCGCCGATCTGCCTGCCGACGGCGAGCGCCCGCTCTACCGCCAGCTGATGATCCGCGTCAGCGCAGACCGCTGGTTCTGGTATCAGCGCTATCACCATCTGATGCTTGATGGTTTCAGCTTCGAAGCCCTGACCCGACGCGTGGCGGCGGTCTATCAGGCGCTGCGCGCCGGTGAGGTGCCGTCTGCCTCACCGTTTATTTCCTTTGGTGAGGTGGTCGCCGAGTATCAGGCCTGGCAGCATTCGCCCGCCTGCGAACGTGCAGCGCTGTTCTGGCAGCAGCGCGGGAAAAATTTCCCGACGGCGATCTCGCTGTCGGGAGAAACCTTTACCGCCAGCGGCAGCAGTGCGCCCCTGAAACAGACGGTGGCCCTGCCCCCGGAGCTGCTCAGCACGCTCAGCCGCCAGCCGGGCCTGCAGGAGAGCGCTCCGGCAGAGGTGGCGAGCGCCCTGCTGGTCGCCTATCTGGCGCGTATCAGCGGTGAACCCCGTCTGAGCATCGGCTTCCCGTTTATGCGCCGTATGGGCTCCGCCGCGCTGGCCGCCACCGGCCCGGTGGTTAACGTTCTGCCGCTGCTGCTGGACGTCGATGACAGTATGACGCTGGCCGCTATCAGCCAGGCGCTGCAGAGCGAAATTAAACAGGTGCGCCGCCACCAGCGCTATGAAGCCGAGCAGCTGCGCCGCGATCTCGGCCTGGTCGGCAGCAGCCAGGGGCTGTACGGTCCGGTGATTAACCTCAAGGTCTATCACGACAGCCTGACGTTTGACGGTATTGAGGCCGTCAGCCACACCCTGGCGATGGGCCCGGTGGACGACCTGGAGTTTGAAGTAGGGTTCCGGCTCGGTCAGCTGCAGATCACCCTGGTGGCCAGTGCCGAAAAATACGATGCGCAGACGCTGGCCTGGCACGGTGAACGTATTACCTTCCTCGCCCGACAGCTGGCGCAGCAGCCGCAGCGCACTCTCGCAAGCCTGGCGCTGACGGGCGAAAATGAGCAGCAGCAGATTGACGGCTGGTCGCAGGGGATCCCCGTCACACCGCCTGAAGGTGTGGTGTCCATCCTGGCCATGCTCCAGCGCCAGGTGGAGGCTCAGCCCGATGCGGTGGCCGTTGCCTGTGGCGACGTCAGCCTGACCTACCGACAGCTTTCGGCCAGGGCGATGCAGCTGGCGCGCGAGCTGATTGCCCGCAATCTGGGCGCAGACGACGTGGTGGCAATTGGCATTCCGCGCTCCGTGGACTCGCTGGTGGCGATCTTCGGCGTACTGGCCAGCGGCGCCGCCTACATGCCGCTGGATCTGGACTATCCGCGCGAGCGCCTGACGCTGATGTGTGATGACGCACAGCCCCAGCTGCTGCTGACGCACAGCAGCCTGGTGGAGCGGATGCCGCAGGGCGCTTATCTGTGCATCGATGATGCCGCCGTGCGCGCCGCCTGCGACGCTCACCCCACCGCCCCGGTGAACGACAGCGAGCGCCGCGTCGCCCAGTGCGGCGAGCATCTGGCGTATATGATCTACACCTCCGGCTCAACCGGACGTCCGAAAGGGGTGATGAGCACCCACGCTGGCCTGCTGAACCTGTTCCTGTCTCACCAGGCCAACCTGTTCGGCCCGGCGATTGAACGCTTCCACCGCAGCCAGCCGCGCCGCATGCGCACCGGCCACACCGCCTCGTTCTCGTTTGACTCCTCATGGGAACCGCTGTTCTGCATGATGATGGGCTGTGAGTTGAATATCTTTGATGAAGAGCTGCGCCGCGACGCCTGGGCGCTGTTGCAGAAGATGAAACAGGTGCCGGTTGACCTGCTGGATATCACCCCGTCGTTCTTCTCACAGATGATTGATGCCGGTCTGTTTGAGGCGGACAGCCACCGTCCGGCGTTTGTGATGATCGGCGGTGAAGCCGCCACGCCAACGCTGTGGAAACTGATGCAGCAGCACCCGGAGCTGGAGATCCACAACTACTACGGGCCGTCTGAATATACTATTGATACCCTCGGAGCCAGCGTGATGGTCTCTGACCAGCCGGTCATCGGCCGCCCGGTCGGCAACACGCAGGTCTGGCTGCTGGACAGCAAGTTGCGTCCGGTGCCGGTGGGCTGCGTCGGGGAACTGTATATTTCCGGAACCGGGATTGCCCGCGGCTATCTGCGCCGTCCGGACCTGACCGCCGCCCGCTTTGTCGCTAACCCGTTCCTGGAGGGCGAAGTGATGTACCGCAGCGGTGACCTGATGCGCTGGCGCAGCGACGGCCAGCTGGCCTTTATTGGCCGTTCCGATCACCAGATCAAGGTACGCGGATTCCGCATCGAGCTGGGAGAAGTGGAAAACGCCCTGGTGGCGCTGGAGGAAGTCAGCACCGCCGTGGTGATCGCTCAGCCTCTCGGCGCCACTAACCGCCTGATCGGCTACTGCTCGGTGTATGACGAGGCCCTGCGCGCCGACGACCAGCTGTCAGCGAAGCTGCTGGCGAAGCTGGCGGTCACCCTGCCCGACTATATGGTTCCGGCCATCCTGGTGGTGATGGACGAGCTGCCGCTGAACGTCAACGGTAAAATTGACCGTCAGGCGCTGCCTGAACCGCAGCAGGTGGCCTTTACACCGGGCCGCGAGCCGCAGGGAGTGGAAGAAACTCTGATCTGTCAGGCGGTGGCTGACCTGCTGGGCATGGAGCGCGTCGGCGCTGACGATGATTTCTTCGCCCTCGGCGGCGACAGTATTTCCGCCATGGGGCTGGGGACCGCTGCCCGCCGCGCAGGCTATCAGCTGCGGCCGCGCGATATCTTTGCTCAGCGCACCCCGGCGCGCATGGCACAGAACATGCCGCCGCTGACGACCCGCACGACGGCGAGTAAAGTGAAGCAGCACGGGCCTGTCAGCGGCCTGCCAATCCTGCACTGGTTTAACCAACACGGCGGCATTAATCAGCGTTTTGCCCACGGCGTGTTCCTGCAGGTTCCCCCTGTCCTGCAGTCAGCGCAGTTGGAGCAGGCGCTGGACACCCTCAGCCAGGCGCATCCGGCGCTTTCCGCCTTCACCCGCGACGGCCAGCTGGTTGTTGGTGAGGCACGCCCGGCCGGCTTCACCCGCTGGGTCAACACTCAGGCGCTGCACGATGCCCCGGAAGCCTGTGCTGAAGATGCCTTTGATGCCGCCGTCACCCGTCTGGACCCGGCGAACGGCGTGATGATGCAGGCCACCCTGTTGCAGCATAACGGCCAGACTTTCGGTCTGGTGCTGGCCGTCCATCACCTGGTGGTGGACGGCGTCTCCTGGCGCGTGCTGCTGGAGGAGCTGCGTGAAGCCGCTGAAGCCGCCATTAACGGTACGCCGCTGACCCTGCCGCCGGAAGAGACGTCGCTGCACGACTGGTCGGCCGCTCTGCTGAGCAACGTGGCGCAGCGCGTGCCGGAACTGCCGTTCTGGCAGAGCATGTTGCAGCACCCGGTGCCGCGGCTCGGCCAGCGGGCCGTGTGTAAACAGGATACCCACAGCGAGCTGAAAGAGAAACGCACCCTGCTGAATGGCAGCCAGACTCAGGCCCTGCTCTCCACCCTGCCGCAGCAGTTCCGCGCCAGCGTGGAAGAGACCCTGCTCAGCGCCCTGTCGCTGGCGCTGATCGACCACTTTGCCGTCAGCCAGCTGCGCTACACGCTGGAGTCTCACGGTCGCGCTGAACTGCCGGGCGATCGCGATCTGGCCCGCACCGTCGGCTGGCTGACCGCCGAATATCCGCTGCTGGTGACGCTGGACGAGGGCGATAGCGGCAACCTGCGCGATGCCGTTCGTGCGGTGAAAAGCGTGCTGCGTAGCGTACCGGATCGCGGCGTAGGCTACGGTCAGCTGCGCTATCTTGATGCCGTGCGCGCCCCGCAGCTGGCAACGCTGGCGCAGCAGCACGCCCCGGAAGTGCTGTTTAACTACCTCGGACGCTTCAGCGCGGCAGAGGACCTCTGGACCCCGCAGCGCACGCGTAAACATTTCCGCGACACTTTTGCGGTGTATCAGTCACCGGAAATGCCACAGCTGCACGCGCTGGAGGTCAACATTTTTGTGGATGAAAGCGCGCTACAGCCCCAGCTGGCCATTAACTGGGGCTGGCTCAGCGGGGTGTTCAGCGAGCAGGACATTGATGCCCTGCACCAGGCGCTGGCACAGGCCTGCGAGGCGCTTACCGATTTCGCTCAGCGCCATCCGCAGCAGGCGGCTGATACTCTGGTGGCGGCAGAGGTGGCGATTGACGGCATCCGCCAGCAGGATGTGGTGGCGCTGGGCGAACGTCACGGTCCGCTGGCCGCCGTGCTGCCGCTGCTGCCGTTACAGAAAGGACTGCTGTTCCATGCCGCCACGGCGGATAACAGCGGCAGCTATAACTCCCTGACGCGTCTGACCTTTAGCGGCGAACTGGACGAGAATCGCCTGCGGGCGGCGCTGGATGCGGTAGTGCATCACCATCCGCAGCTGGCAGCACGCTTCGACAGCGAACAGGCATTACAGCCGTTGCAGCTGATCCCGGTGCTGACGCCGGAACAGCCCGTCTGGACGCTGGACAGCCATGCATTACCTGCGTTCAGTGCGGCTGAAGAAGAGGCCGCGCTGCTGGCGCTGGAGAAGCGCGAGCTGGCACGGGACCTGTTCAGTCAGCCGGTGATGCTGCACGCGCTGCTGATCCGACACGCCAGCAGGGAGCGATCTACGCTGATGCTGAACGCCCATCACCTGGTGGTCGACGGCTGGTCAACGCCGGTGATCCTCGGCGATCTGTTTACCGCCCTTTATCACGGACCGCAGGCGCTGACGCCACACCGCTTCAGCTACGCGGATATCGTTCGTCAGCTGGCCGCGCGCGATGCTGAGGCCTCGCGCCAGCTGTGGCGGCAGGTCTTGCAGGATGTGCGCCCGACGCTGCTGTTTGGCGAGCAGGCCCACAGCGGTCCGGTTCACGACCTCGATCTGGTGCTGGATCCTGAGCTGGAACGCGGCCTGCTGGCGCTGTGCCGCAGCCGTGGCCTGACGCTGAACAGCGTGATGCAGGGCATCTGGGGTATGCAGCTGGCGATTGAAAGTGGCCATCAGGATGTGGTGTTTGGTTCCCCGGTGTCCGGGCGCTTCGGGCAGATTGACGGTCAGGAGCAGCACGTCGGCCTGTTCAGCAACACCCTGCCGGTGCGGGTGCGCTTTGACAGCCAGCGGCCGCTGCTGGCACAGCTGGCCGACCATCAGGCGCAGCAGATCCAGCTGATTGAACATGACGACCTCGGCCTGGGCGAGATCCAGCAGCTGGCCGGGAGCGGCACGCTGTTTGACACCCTGCTGGTGGTGGAAAACTACCCGGACAACGCCAGCCTGCTGCAGGGCCATAACGGCCTGCGCTGCGAGCGGATCGGCAACCGTGGCTACACCCACTACCCGCTGACCCTGCTGGTGCTGCCGGGCGAGCGTCTGCATCTGCTGATGGAGTACCGCGATGCGGTGCCGCATCCGCAGCGCTTTGCCGACCGCCTGCTGATGCTGATTGCCCAGCTGGTGGCACAGCCCGACCTGCCGCTGACGCGCTGGCAGCTCCAGACGCCAGATGAACGGGCGCTGATTGCCAGCGTGAACAACACGGCTTACCCGGTGGCGGCTGGTACGCTGCACGGTGCCATTGAGCAGCAGGTCAGGCGCACGCCGGACGCGCTGGCACTGCTGGACGGCGAACACCGCCTGACCTATCGGCAGATGCAGCAGCAGGCCCGCCTGCTGGCCGACCGCCTGATTGACGCCGGGGTAAAACCGGGTGATATCGTCGCCGTCGCCCTGCCGCGCTCGGTGCGTCTGAGCCTGGCGCTGACCGCCATTCTCCAGGCCGGTGCCGCCTGGCTGCCGCTGGATACCGGCTACCCGGATGACCGCCTGGGCTACATGGTCGCCGATGCCCGTCCGCGCCTGATTATCAGCGAAAGCGCCCTGGCCACCCGTTTTGCAGTGATGGGGCCAATTCTGACCTTTGACCAGCTGAACGATGAGGCGCGTCAGCCGCGGCACCCGCTGCCCGCTGCTGACAGCACCCGTCCGGCCTATGTGCTGTATACCTCAGGCTCTACCGGGCGGCCGAAAGGGGTGGTGGTAGGCCAGCAGGCGATCGTTAACCGCCTGTGGTGGATGCAGGACGAATATCCCATGGACGCCAGCGACGTGGTGTTGCAGAAAACGCCGTGCAGTTTTGACGTTTCAGTGTGGGAATTCTTCTGGCCGCTGATGGTCGGATCGCAGCTGCTGATGGCTCCACCGGAAGCGCATCGCGACCCGGATGCGCTGGTGCAGCTGATTGAAGACTATTCTGTGACCACCCTGCACTTTGTACCGTCGATGCTGGCGGCGTGGGTCACGGCGCTGGCCAGCCGCGACGGCAGCGATAAGGGTTGCCACAGCCTGCAACGCGTGTTCTGTAGCGGTGAAGCGCTGTCGTGCGATCTGGCTGCCAGCTATGAAGCGCTGATCGCCGCGCCGCTGCACAACCTGTATGGCCCGACCGAAGCCGCGGTGGATGTCACTTATCATCCGGCCAGCGGTGAAAGCCTGAAACAGTGCAGCGGCGCGGGCGTGCCGATCGGCTATCCGGTGTGGAATACCGAACTGCGTATCCTGGATGCGCTGCTTCGCCCGGTCCCTACCGGTGTGGCGGGCGACCTTTATCTGTGCGGCGTTCAGCTGGCGGAAGGTTATCTCTATCGTGCCGACCTGACCTCACAGCGCTTTGTCGCCGACCCGTTTGCCGACGGTGAGCGGATGTACCGCACCGGTGACATCGCCCGCTGGCTGGACAATGGTGCCGTGGAGTACCTGGGGCGCAGTGACGATCAGCTGAAAATTCGCGGTCAGCGCATTGAGCTGGGCGAAATTGAGCAGGCGCTGTTAACCCTCGACGGGGTGGCGCAGGCCGTGGTCGCCGCGCGCGAGCTGGGCGGCGTGTCCCCGGTCGGAGTCGATGCCCGCCAGCTGGTCGCCTGGCTGATTGCGCAACCGGGCATTGCGCTGGATACCGCCGTGGTGCATCAGCAGCTGGCGCAGCGCTTACCGGCGCATATGCTACCGGTCAGCTATGTGCTGACCGACCGCTTCCCGCTGAGCGCCAACGGCAAGCTGGACCGTAAAGCCCTGCCCGCACCGCAGGCGCCGCAGTCTGCCGGCCGCCTGCCGCACAGTGGACATGAGCGGCTGCTGGCAGAGCTGTTCTCCCTTCTGCTGGCGCGTGACACCGTGTATGCCGACGATGATTTCTTCGCGCTGGGCGGGCATTCGCTGCTGGCGATGCGTCTGGCCGCCGAGCTGCGTCGCCGTCTGGCACCGCTCTCTATCGGGCAGATCATGGCTGCGCGCAGCGTGGAGAATATGGCGCGCCTGCTGGATAACGACACTCAGGGGGCCAGCACCGACAGTCGCGCTAACGGTGAGAGCCTGCCGTTCCGCAGCGGCAAAGGACCAACGCTGTTCTGCATCCATCCGGCGTCCGGCTTTGCCTGGCAGTATTCCGGCATGATGCGCCACCTGGGGGGCCACTTCCCGATTGTCGGTTTACAGTCACCGCGCCCGGACGGGGTTATTGCCGCCTGTGACAGCGTGGATGAGATGTGCGAGCGTCATCTGGCGACGCTGCGCAGCATCCAGCCACACGGACCGTATCATCTGCTGGGTTACTCGCTGGGAGGCACACTCGCCCACGGTATCGCCGCGCGTCTGCAACAGCAGGGAGAGCAGGTGAGCTTCCTCGGTCTGCTGGATACTTACCCGCCGGAAGGCCAGGACTGGACCCAATCGTCAGAAGAGGATGCGCGTGCAGAAGTGGCGCGCGAGGAAGCGGAGTTTATGGCCGCAACCGACAGTGACGATGCCATGTTACAGGCAGAAAAGACGGCGATGTTCAGCACCATCGTGGCAAACTACGCGGATGCGGTACGCCGCCTCAGCACTGCGACCACGCCTCACTTTGCCGGGCAGGCTACGCTGTTTGTGGCGAAGAACACCCTGCCAGACGGCATGGATGTGCAGGCGGGCTGGGCACCGTATCTGCAGCAGTTGCAGGTTCACGAAATCGCGTGTGAGCATATGGATATCCTGTCACCGGAAACGCTGGTGACGCTGGGTCCACTGCTGGCGGGGATTATTGAGGAGTGTCAGTACCTGGAGTAAGGCGTAGGGGTCGGGCACCTGAGGTGCCCGACCCTGCGAACAGAGTCATTACGCTTTATCGTTCAGCACCAGCTGGCCATTGTTATCCAGCGGAATGCGTGTGCCGGGGTCATTCTCCATACGGATTTTGCCCTGCTGGTCACCAATCTTATAGGTGACGTCATAACCCAGCATTTTTTCCTGCTTATCGTATACCGTTTTGCAGCGCTGCTGCGTGGTGGTATAGGTATCGCGATCCTGCATGGCACCCTGTACCTGATTCCCGCCGTAGCCACCGGCCAGCGCACCCGCTACCGTTGCCACGTCACGTCCACGCCCGCCACCAAACTGATGACCCAGCACGCCGCCTGCCACGGCACCCAACACCGAACCGGCAATGCGGTTTTCGTCCTGCACCGGGCGACGGTGCGTCAGCGTTACGTTACGGCACTCCTGACGGGGATTCTTCAACGTCTCTTTAATTGGCGTTGCTGAAAGCACCTGAGCATACTGAGGGCCGCGATCGAAAACATTCATACTGGCAACTGCAGCCACACCCAGGGCGGCAGCCACACCGATTCCAATACCCGCTAACATTGATTTATTCACAGGAAACCTCCTGACATTGTTACCGCGCATTTTTGCCTGCTGCTACATCCTGTAACAGGTGCGGCATTTCCGGCGTGCGCGACGCGCCGTGTTAATTAGTAAGAATTTTGCGGGGAGTAAGGGAATGTGACAATAAGAATACTGGACGAAAATTAGATCCAGCATCATAAGAGAAAGCTTTTAAGAGTGTTCTTATCAGGAGGGGATCAGAAGAACGGCTTATCAGTGACCGGAGGACGTTCCGGTATCATAAGCCGTTTTAAGATGGCGACGCCGTTACCGGCAGCGCGTTAGTGCAGCTTGAGACGCGGGCGGATCACGCGGTTAATGCTGCCCACCAGCATCATCAGCCCGGTCTTGAAGTAGCCGTGCAGCGCAACCTGGTGCATACGATACAGCGAGATGTAAACGAAGCGCGCAATGCGCCCTTCCACCATCATTGAGCCACGCATCAGGTTACCCATCAGGCTACCAACGGTACTGAATCGTGACAGCGACACCAGAGAACCGTGGTCTTTATAAACGTAAGGTTTCTGCGGCTGCCCTTTCATATCTGCAAGGATATTCGCCAGCACGCGCGAAGCCATCTGGTGTGCAGACTGCGCGCGGGGAGGAACAAAGCCGCCCGCTGGCAGTGCGCATGAGGCACAGTCACCGATGGCGTAGATATTCGGGTCGCGGGTGGTTTGCAGGGTTGGCTCCACCACTAACTGATTAATGCGGTTGGTTTCCAGGCCACCCAGATCTTTCATAAAGTCCGGTGCTTTGATGCCTGCCGCCCAGACCATCAGATCAGCATCAATAAATTCGCCGCTTTTGGTGTTCAGGCCTTTTTTATCGGCGCTGGTCACCATGGTCTGCGTCAGGACGCGCACGCCCAGCTTCGTCAGCTCACTGTGGGCCGCGCTGGAGATGCGCGGCGGCAGCGCAGGCAGGATGCGCTCCCCGGCTTCCACCAGCGTCACGTTCAGTGTCTGGTTGTCCAGCCCTTTGTAGCCGTAGCTGTGCAGCTGCCTGACGGCGTTATGCAGTTCGGCAGAAAGCTCCACCCCGGTTGCACCCGCGCCGACAATGGCGATGTTCACTTTATCCTGCGTACCTTCGCTGGCCGAGAATTTCAGGAACAGGTTCAGCATCTCGTTGTGGAAACGACGGGCCTGATGCGGGTTATCAAGGAAGATACAGTTCTCTTTCACGCCCGGCGTGCCGAAGTCGTTAGAGGTACTGCCCAGGGCCATAACCAGCGTGTCGTAAGCCAGTTCGCGCTCCGGCACCAGCAATTCACCCTGCGCGCCGCGAATTTCTGCCAGCTGCAGGCGATTGTTGTCGCGGTCGAGGTTAGTCAGCGTCCCCAGCTGGAAGCTGAACCCGTGCTTGTGCGCGTGTGCCAGATAGCTGAGGCCGTCAATGCCTTCATCCAGCGATCCGGTAGCCACTTCATGTAACAGCGGTTTCCACAGATGGCTGTGGTTACGGTCCACCAGCGTAATCTGCGCTTTTTTCTTGCGGCCCAGTTTGTGCCCCAACTGAGTTGCCAGTTCAAGACCTCCGGCACCTCCGCCAATGATTACAATTTTTTTCATAGGTGTTGTCAAACGACCCTCTCTAAAAGTAAACCAATCGTTAATTAAAAGTTAAATAAATAACCTTAATTAACATAGGGTTGGCGATGTTAATTCGCGAGCTGGGGCCAGAATAACACGTGAGAATTCATCTGTTCTAAGAAAATTGATCCAGGTCAAATTTATTAGCAAAACTAAGAATAGTACGAATAAAGACCCTATTTACAGCCCGCCTTTTAGCGGGCACAGGTCATTTTTACTGCGGGAATAAGACGGGGATTAACCTAATGATTTGAAGGCTTTGATACGCGGGAGATGATGAGAAATATTTCTGAACTTGTGCCCTTCCACTTCATCCCATACCAGCTCATAAAAGTGGCGCAGCTCTTCAGCACTGCGCTGATTATCGAGCGCATCATCATGGCGGGAGAGGATCGTCAGGCAGCGGTCACGGTTTTTCTCGCGAAAATTACTGACGCACTTGGTGGCAATATCGACATACTCTTCAGGGCGGTCAATTTTACCGGTCATCACTTCCTGCGGCCACAAATTGGGATTGAACATCACCTGACGCACATCGCACAGGAAACCAATACGTTCAGCCCAGTAGCCGCCGAGCCCGACACCGCAAATCAGCGGGCGCTCGTCATCGCTCTGCTGCAACATCCTGTAGGCTTCTTTCAGCAGATGCTGCATATCGTGTTTCGGATGCCGGGTGCTGTAACTGAGCAACCGGACATCCGGGTCGATAAACTGCAGCTGCAATACTTTTTCATGGTTGCCTGGGCTGTTTGAATCGAAACCGTGTAGATAAATAATCATGCTCATCCTCACCGTTGATGCGCCGCAGGCCGCCTGAAGTCAGATGCCCGACGCCGCTTTATGGTCCAGCCAGCGCGCCTGCAGCTGACTCAGCCTGGCTGCCGTCTCTTTCCAGCGCGCAGAGTCCCGCAGTTGCTGACGGGTAAACGAACCCTGATGGTAAAGCTGTGTCACTCTTTCAGCATTGATCGGCGACAGGTTATCCAGCACGCTCACCGCACCCTGACGATTATTGCACACCAGGATCATGTCACACCCCGCCTCCAGGGCGGCCTGACCGCGTTCAGCATAGCTGCCCATGATCGCGGCACCTTCCATCGACAGATCGTCAGAGAAAATCACGCCGTTGAAGCCCAGCTCCTGACGCAGCACGGTTTTCAACCAGTGCGATGAGCCGCTGGCCGGGCGTGGGTCCACCTGAGTATAGATAACGTGGGCAGGCATGATGGCATCCAGCGCCTGTTCGTCGATCAGCTGCCGGAAGATGGGCATATCGTGCTGACGAATCTCCGCTTCGCTACGCGTATCACGCGGCGTCTCTTTGTGAGAGTCCGCACTGACTGCGCCGTGTCCGGGGAAATGCTTACCGGTGGTTTTCATCCCGGCATCATGCATCCCGCCAATAAAGCAGCGCGCCATCTGCAGGGCAATCGCCGGGTCTTCATGGAAGGAGCGCTCGCCAATGGCCGCACTGCCGTGACCGATATCCAGTACCGGTGCAAAACTGATATCGATATCCATGGCAATCATTTCTGAGGCCATCAGCCAGCCGGCCTGGCGGGCCAGGGGTTCAGCCTCTGCACCTTTGTGCAGCGCGGCAAACGCCTGCATTGCAGGCAGGCGCGTAAATCCGTCGCGGAAGCGCTGTACCCGCCCCCCTTCCTGATCAACTGCGACCACCAGACGATGACGCGAGGCGGCACGGATCTGCCGCACCAGTTCGGCCAGCTGCGCCGGGTCGTGGTAATTTCGGCTGAACAGGATCAGCCCACCCACCAGCGGATGCTGTAAAATTTCGCGCTCTTCGGCATCCAGCTCGCAGCCTTCAACATCTAACATTACCGGTCCCACACTTCACCTCTTAAACTGATGACATGCGCTGCCAGCCCTGAGCTGCCAGCGTCTGAAAATGGTGTTCGCCACTCTGCTGAAAGCGCAGTTCGTACCAGCTGGTAGCCAGCAGGTCGAGCCACGGTGACCAGCGCTTAACCTGGTGGCGCAGAGTGTCATAATCGAATTGCTGCTGGCGGGCATAGCGGGCGAGCAGCTGCTGTTGCTGCTGCTGATTCAGCCCGTTGCCACTTATTATGGCGGCGAGTTCCAGCGCCACATCGCCATCCCCGGCGTACTCCCAGTCAATCAGCCGCAGCCGATCGCCTTCGGCAATCAGGTTTCCACTGTGGATATCCATATGCAGCACGCCCGTTCGCAGCGGTTTCGGCTCCCCCTGGCGCTGACAGCGCTGCAGCGCCCGCAGCCAGTGTATCTGCCGCCGGACAGGGGAACTGCGCTGCCAGTAGCGCATCAGCAGCGGCAGGATCTGTAAAGGATACCCCGTCAGCGGCTGTCGGTGCAGCCGCACGACCTGGTCCACAATCCTGTCCTGCCAGCGGTCCCACTGCTCCGCTGCCAGCGTGTTTCCCGGCAGCCAGGCCAGCAGCAGCCAGCGCGCACTGCGCCCGTAAACACGGGGCACCAGGCCGCTGGCCGCCAGCTTGCGCAGCAGGCGATACTCACGCTGACGATCCACCCCCGGCATGGCGAGCAGACCCGCCGCGCGCCGTGCCAGCAGTGAGGTATCGCCAGCAGAGACCTGAACGCTGAAACCACTCATCCCCGCAAGGGGAGAAAACGAAACGGCGGCTTGCGCCGCCGGAAATTGTTGCGTGATCAGCCGTTGCAGATCGGAATCAATGCTGAACGGCACCGCTGCCCGACCAGATGATTTCGCCGGTCTGCACCAGCATCAGCTGCATTTGCAGCGTCGGCGATTTCACATCCCCTTCTGCATTGCTGTACAGCACATACTGCGCCCCGACGTAACGCGCCAGTCCGACAGCTTTACTGCGCGATACCAGGCTGTCTTCAGCGGAAAGCCCCAGCGTCTGCTTTGCCACGGCCAGCTGCTGCGGCGTCACCAGCGTAAACTGGCTGTTGCCCTTCAGCGCGCCCTGCAGCGCCGCGGTGGCTTTTGCACTTTGCAGGCTGCCGTTAGTGCTGTTTTTCACATTATCGACCAGCAGTACGCTGCCCGCTGTGATGCCATCGGCTTTCAGCATCTGTGCCACCAGCGGCGACACGCTGGCAGGCCAGTTAAGGGTCTGCATCTTTGGTGGCTGCGGCACATTCTGGCCCGGCTCAGGCTTTGGCTGCTCCGGTACGGAGATCGGCGGCTGTACCGGCTCAACCGGTGCCGGTGGCTGTGTTTCCTGCTGCCGGGTAAGACAGCCGCTCAGAAACAGTGCCAGCATCAGCACGCCTGAGAACTTTACGATATTCCTGTTCACGCGATAACTCCTTACAGATACAAATACAGACGAACTTTACTCGCCGTCAGATTACCGGTTTGCGATGAAATGTCGGCTTTGCCATTGCCAGGCACTATCAGAGTTCGCGGTCGTTCAAAAGGGAGAATTTCCAGCCCTTTGTCATCATACCAGTAGAAACGATAGGTCACCTGCACCGGCTTTTCCTGCTGGTTGAATAATACCGTTGCCGCGCGCTGCTGCCCTTCGTTCTCACGAATGGTGGGTTCATCGGTAGTGATCCCCGCCGACAACACCGATGACTCCATCACCAGTGACTGGGAAGTATTAATGGTGGTGCGATCGCTGCTGCATCCGGTTAACCCCACCAGCAACGCTAAGATCAGGCTTGCCCGCATAAAGTTCAGTTCTCTGTAGTCTGGCATCAGGATGCCAGCATTGGGCCTAAAGGACGGCCTCCGACCAGGTGCAGGTGGATATGATAAACCTCCTGCCCGCCGTGTTGATTACAGTTCATGATCAGACGGTAGCCGTCTTCAGCAATCCCTTCCTGTCTGGCAATTTTAGCCGCTACGGTGATCATCCGCCCCAGTGCGGCCTCATGCCCGGCCACCACATCATTGGCGGTGGCAATCAACAGATTCGGCACAATCAGAATATGCGTCGGCGCCTGGGGAGAGATATCACGAAAAGCCGTGACCAGCTCATCCTGATAAAGGATATCAGACGGGATTTCACGCCGGATGATTTTACTGAAAATGGTTTCTTCAGCCATAGTCTCTGTCCTTATGATTTTGCCAATAGAAGTTAACGCAGTATGAGCGAGAAAATCGTTTTCTTTCAACCTGCAACTGCTTTTTCTTTCTTTAGCTGGCCGTGTTTGCGGCAATTTTTTCTGCACGGTACCCGGCCACGCGGCTTTTTTGTGCAGCCCCTCTTAAAATGAACCCGCCAACCTTTAAAAATAAAACACTGTTTTATAAATTTAGATATTGCACATATCGATGACGGTAATTTTGCCACCGCGAGCGGCGATGCGGCAAAAACGACAAGGTTCACCCGTCATGAACGCTCTATTTTTCCAGTATCCGCTCAAGTTGTCCGGAACATGTGGTTAATCCCACCCCACAGCACAAGGAGTTTTCCTGATGCATAAGCGTAAGATAGGACTGGCAAATTATTTCGCCTACGGTTCCGGCGATTTTCTCGGTGCCGGGACGACGGCACTGACCGCTGCCTGGCTGCTCTATTTTTACACCACGTTCTGTGGCCTGACGCCCATTGAGGCTACCTTTATCTTCGCCCTGGCGCGCGTGCTGGATGCGGCGATCAGCCCACTGATGGGCTTCCTCACCGATAATTTCGGCAGTACCCGCCTGGGTAAACGCTTCGGCCGCCGTAAGTTCTTTATCCTTTTGGGCATCCCCTGCGTATTCAGCTACAGCCTGATGTGGGTCGGTGATATGAGCTATATGTGGTATCTGCTCACCTACCTGCTGTTTGATATCGTCTACACCATGGTGCTGGTGCCGTATGAAACGCTGGTCCCCGAAATGACCGACGACTTCAAACAGAAGACCCGTTTCTCCGGCGCGCGTATCGCGCTCGCCCAGCTGTCTGCCATTCTTGCCGCCTTTTTACCGGGTATCCTGCTGGGTATTTTCGGAAAGGATAATGCGGTGTCGTTCTTCTATTCCAGCCTGGTGTTCTCCACCCTGTGCGCCATCGTGCTGACCCTGGTGTGGTTCTTCACCTGGGAACGCCCGGCAGATGCGCTGTCGGAAGAGTCAAAGCGGGCGGAGGCCGAAAAGAAACAGCTGACGCTGGGTCAGAGCCTGAAGCGCCTGTATGTCGAACTGGCATCGACGCTGCGCATCCGCATTTTCCGTCAGCACCTTGGCATGTACCTCGGCGGTTATATCGCTCAGGACGTGTTCAACGCGGTGTTTACCTGGTATGTGGTGTTCGTACTGATGCAGAGCGCCCAGCTGGCCTCGAACCTGATGGGAACCATGGCCGTGCTGCAGTTTATCGCCGTGATCGGCATGATCCCCCTGTGCATCCGCATCGGCCCGGCCCCGGCCTACCGCCTGGTGGTGGTGCTGTTTGCCGCCAGCGCCCTCTCCTACACGCTGCTGTGGTATGCCGGGATGAGCAACAATCTGACGCTGCTGGTACTGATCTCCGCCGTTGCCGGTCTGGGACGTGGCGGCATCAACTATGTACCGTGGAATATTTATACCTATATCGCCGATGTGGATGAAGCGATTACCGGCCAGCGCCGTGAGGGGATCTTTGCCGGGATCATGACCCTGACGCGAAAGGCTTCCCAGGCGGGTGCCGTCATGGTGGTCGGTATCGTGCTGCAACTTTCCGGGTTTGTCTCTGGCCGTACAGAGCAGCTGCCGCAGGTCGGGCATACCATTGTCTGGATCCTCAGTCTCGGCACGCTGGCGATGCTGACCTTCGGTTTCATTATTTCCCTGCGCTTTAAGCTCGATCTGGCCACGCATCACACCCTGCGCGAAGAGACGATCAAAATGCGCGAGGCCGACGGCGTGGTGCCACAGCAGTTGACGCCGCAGTCGCGCGCCGTAGTGGAAACCCTCACCGGCATGCCGTATGAAAATCTGTGGGGTAACAACAATATTGGCTACCTCAACCGCAATAAACCTCAGGCGGCAGCACTTTCCGACAGTCGCGCCGTCTTCCCCGCTATCCGACCTCAGGAGCAACATGATGACAGTTTACCCGGTTAAGCACAGTGCGCTGCTGCGCCAGCCCGAATTTCTGCTGCCACGCACCGACTTACTGCAGCTGATTAGCCGCCTCAGTGACAATCTGGTCGGCATTACCGACGAGAGCGGCGAATTTCTGCTGCGCCTGGATGATGGCCGGGTGATTGACACTAAAGGCTGGGCGGGATGGGAGTGGACGCACGGCATCGGGCTGTATGGCATGTACCATTATTATCAGCAGACTGGCGACAGGCTCACGCTCCAGCGGATTGACGACTGGTTCAGCGCCCGCCTGCAGGAGGGCACGCCGACGAAAAATGTGAATACCGTCTGTCCGTTCCTGACACTCGCCTATCGCTATGAGGAAACCGGTGACCCGGCGCTGCGCCCGGTGCTGGAACGCTGGGCTGAATGGGTGATGTATGAAATGCCACGCACCGAGCACAACGGCATCCAGCATCTGGTGTACAACAATGAAAACCATCAGCAGATGTGGGATGACACCCTGATGATGAGCGTGATGCCGCTGGCTAAAATCGGGCAGTTGCTAAACCGCCCGGAGTTTGTTGAAGAGGCAACCTATCAGTTCCTGCTGCACACCCAGTATCTGATGGATCGCCAGACGGGTTTGTGGTTCCACGGCTGGACGTTTGACGGACATCATAATTTTGCCAATGCCCGCTGGGCGCGCGGTAACAGCTGGCTGACCATCGCTATCCCCGATTTTATAGAGCTGATGAACTGGCCGGAACAGCATGCCACCCGCCGCTACCTGTTACAGGTGCTGGAAACACAGATAAAAGCGCTGGCAGCCTGTCAGCATGACAGCGGCCTGTGGCACACGCTGCTGGACGACCGTGATTCCTATCTGGAAGCCTCCGCGACCGCCGGTTTTGCTTACGGCATTCTGAAAGCAGTGCGCAAACGCTACATTGCGCGCGAGTATTACCCGCTGGCAGAAAAGGCGCTGAAGGGGGTGGTTGAACGCATCAATGACGACGGCGAGCTAACCCAGGTCTCTTTCGGCACCGCGATGGGCAGCGACCTCGACTACTATCGGCAGATACCGCTGACCTCGATGCCGTATGGTCAGGCGATGGCGCTGCTGTGCCTGACGGAATATCTGCGGGTGTATCTCTGATTCGATAAAACCCATAAAAAAAGGGGCGCTTACGCGCCCCTCTTCTGATGTTCAACCCGTAACGAATTACAAATTGCGCATGTAATCATCCATATCGGTTTTCAGGTTATCGGATTTCGTTCCGAAGATAGCCTGAACGCCGGAACCTGCCACGACCACACCGGCCGCACCAAGTTTTTTCAGACCTGGCTGGTCAACTTTAGCCACATCCGCCACGCTAACGCGCAGACGGGTGATACAGGCATCCAGGTTGGTGATGTTTTCTTTACCACCAAACGCAGCGACCAGGTTTGCAGCCATTTCGTTCGCGTTACCGCTGGTCTGCTCGCTGGTGGTCTCTTCACGACCCGGCGTTTTCAGATCCAGTTTGGCAATCAGCACGCGGAAGATGGTGTAATAAACCAGACCGTAGATGATACCGACAATCGGGAACAGCCAGATTTTGCTGCTGTTACCGCTCAGCACGATAAAGTCGATCAAACCGTGCGAGAAGCTGGTGCCATCACGCATACCCAGCAGGATACAGATTGGGAACGCCAGGCCTGCCAGAATGGCATGGATTGCATACAGAATTGGCGCGACGAACATGAACGAGAATTCGATTGGCTCGGTGATCCCGGTCAGGAATGAGGTCAGTGCCGCGGAGATCATGATGCCGCCGACTTTGGCACGGTTTTCAGGTTTCGCTGAGTGCCAGATGGCAATCGCCGCCGCTGGCAGACCGTACATTTTGAACAGGAAGCCACCGGACAGTTTACCTGCCGTTGGGTCACCCGCCATATAGCGTGGGATGTCGCCATGGAACACCTGGCCTGCGGCATTGGTGTATTCACCAATCTGCATCTGGAATGGAACGTTCCAGATGTGATGCAGACCGAACGGCACCAGAGAACGCTCAACCACACCGTAGATACCGAACGCCACTACCGGGTTCTGATAGGCAGCCCACTGTGAGAAGGTCTGGATGGCGGTGCCGATTGGAGGCCAGACGAAAGAGAGCACCACGCCGATGAAAATCGCGGTAAAACCGGAAATAATCGGAACGAAACGTTTACCCGCGAAGAAGCCCAGATATTCTGGCAGCTTGATGCGATAGAAGCGGTTAAACATATAAGCAGCAATGGAACCGGCAATAATACCGCCCAGTACCCCGGTGTCCGCCAGGTGTTTTGCCGCAATCTCTTCGGCAGGCAGGTGCAGCACCAGCGGTGCCACGACTGCCATGGTTTTCACCATGATGCCGTAGGCGACCACAGCGGCCAGCGCCGACACACCGTCGTTATTGGTGAAGCCCAGTGCCACACCGATAGCGAAGATCAGCGGCATGTTGGCAAACACCGAACCACCGGCTTCCGCCATTACGTGTGAAACGACCGCCGGCAGCCAGTCGAAGTTGGCAGAACCAACGCCCAGCAGGATCCCCGCGATCGGCAGAACCGATACGGGCAACATCAGCGATTTACCGACCTTTTGCAGGTTCGCAAATGCATTTTTGAACATAGTGTAAAGCTCCTGAGTATGAGTGCTTTTCTTCGCGCTGTGCGCGTTGCAAGAGGGGGAGGATCCTCCTGCGGGTGGGGCAATTTATATGCCCTCGGTATTTATTACGAAGAGTAAAATAAATCCGTTCAGATTTGTTTGATGGCTATCACGTTTCATTGAACGCATGTCATTTCTTTAGATTAAGTTGACGATAAATGCCAATTTTATGCTCAAAAAAAGTGCAGCCCCCTCTTTTCATGGCGCTGCACTCTACGACTTTTGCTTATTAATTACGAGCTATAAAAGAAATCCTGACGGCAAATCAGCCGGTCAGTCGTGACAGGGGCACATGAAACAGCCGGGAAAAGTTTTCCGTGGTCGCCTGCGCCATCTCTTCAATACTGACGCCTTTTACCACGGCCATATATTCCGCCACATCACGGGTATAGGCAGGCTGATTCTCTTTACCACGATGCGGTACCGGAGCCAGATACGGCGAGTCTGTTTCCACCAGCATACGATCGAGTGGCACATAGCGTGCGGCTTCGCGGATCTGCTCTGCGTTACGAAACGTCGCAATGCCGGAGAAAGAGATATAAAAGCCCATATCCAGCAGTTTCTCCGCCGTTTCACGATCCTCGGTAAAACAGTGCAGTACGCCGCCACACTCTTCGGCTTTCTCTTCCTGCAAAATGGCCAGCGTATCTTCACGCGCGTCGCGGGTATGCACGATAACCGGCTTATTCAGGTCACGCCCTACGCGGATATGCTCACGAAATGACGCCTGCTGCCGGACCATCGTCTCTTTCTGGTAGAAGTAGTCCAGCCCGGTTTCCCCCATCGCAACCACGCGCGGATGGGCAGCCAGCTGGCGCAGCTCAGCAAAGTCATACTCCTCTTCCTGATTCAGCGGATGTACGCCGCAGGAATATGCCACGCTGTCACGCTCACCGATCAGATCCACCATGGCTTTATAGCCCGGCAGGGTAGTGGCAACCGCCAGCATAAACTTCACATCACGTGCGGCGGCCTTGGCCAGCACGTCTGACACGTCCTGATGCAGGGTTTCATAATTCAGGCCATCAAGATGGCAATGGGAATCAACTAAAAACATAATTTACTCTCTAATGCGGTGAACCGGCTGACGCCGGTTTGATCATCGTTTCCCAGCTCAGCAGCTGTTCGGTCAGCAGCAGCTCGCGGTTGACGGCAACAACATTCAGCAGGCGGTCGCGGCAGACCATCCACTGGCGCAGACTGGCGTCAATAGCGCTGGCGGGGAGCAACCCGGCGATATGCATCACCTCGCTCTGGCGATCAACGTTAGTGATAAACTGCCCACCGCCCTGCTGCCATTTCACGGCATCCACCAGCAGCGAACAGAACCAGCCAATACGCTGTGCCACATCATCATGATGCAGCACGGGCAGCAGACTGAGCATATCGCCCTGCAGGGCCACGGGCAGCGCCTGACAGACCTGCTGCCGCTGCTGCCAGGTTTTTTCATTCAGCAGGGCCAGCGCGGCCGCGGGTGCGCCTGACGACAGACGCAGCGCAGCCGTACGCTCATTCAGACCCGCTGCACACTGTTTCTGTAACCATTGCAGGCTCTGATTTTCCTCCGGCGGCGCCAGATGCCAGAGCAGGCAGCGGCTGCGTAGCGTCGGCAGCAGGCGCGAAGGTTCCCGGCTGCTGAGCAGGAACCAGGTGTTCTTTGGTGGCTCTTCCAGCGTTTTCAACAGTGCATTGGCAGCCGCCTCTGTCAGTTGCCCGGCATCCGGTAGCCAGACTACTTTCGCCCCGCCCTGCTGGGCGTGATGATAGAGTTTTTCCGTCACGCTGCGGATAGCATCAACACCGAGTGAACTCTTGCCTTTTTCCGCTTCCAGCCGATACCAGTCAGGATGCGTCCCGGCCAGCATCAGCTGGCAGGAGTGGCATTCCCCGCAGCTTTTCAACCCGTCAGGCTGCCTGCACATCAGCCAGCGACTGATGCCCCAGGCCAGGGCATCATCCCCCATGCCCGGCAGCGCCTGGATCAGCAGCGCATGGTGACCACGCTGTTGCTGATGCTGGCTAAGAATTTGACGGTAGCTGTGATTCAGCCACGGATACCAGTTCATTGCTGTTCCTGTAACCACTGCGCCAGCGTCCGGCGCAGGGAGGCGGTGACCTGTTCCAGCGGCTGAGTGGCATCCACCGTTTTGATACGGCTGTCTGCCGCAGCCAGCGCCAGATAACGGTCACGGGTTCGGGTAAAGAAGTTCAGTGACTCCTGCTCAATACGGTCAAGAGCACCGCGCGCGCGCGCGCGCTGCAGACCGATCTCCGGTGTCACATCCAGATAGAGCGTCAGGTCCGGTGAAAAATCGCCCAGCACGGCCTGCTTCAGGCTCTGCATTAAGCCGCTGTCCATCTCGCGTCCACCGCCCTGATAGGCCTGTGACGACAGGTCATGACGGTCGCCCACGACCCAGGCACCGCGCGCCAGGGCAGGTTTAATCACGTTTTCGACCAGCTGAACGCGGGCGGCATACAGCATCAGCAATTCGGCCCGATCGGTGATGGGCTCATCATTAATGCCCTGCTTAATCAGTTCGCGCAGCTTTTCTGCCAGCGGAGTACCGCCGGGTTCGCGGGTGAAAACGATGTCGTTAATGCCGTGCTGCTGGAGTTCACTCACTACCGCATCACGCGCCGTGGTTTTCCCTGCTCCTTCCAGCCCTTCAATAACGATAAATTTACTGTTCATTTTTTTCCTTCATCGCCAGGCGATACACCTGTACGGCTTTATTATGGCTGGCCAGATTAGTGGTAAAGGTGTGTCCTCCTTTGCCATCGGCCACGAAATAGAGGAAGTTGGTTTTATCGGGATGCGCGGCCGCCGCCAGAGAAGCTTTGCCCGGCATGGCGATCGGTCCTGGCGGCAGTCCGTTAATCGTGTAGGTATTATACGGCGTCGGGGTATCCAGATCTTTACGCGTCAGGGTGCCTTTGTAGTTTTCCCCCATCCCGTAGATCACCGTCGGATCGGTTTGCAGGCGCATGCCCAGGCGCAGGCGGTTAATAAACACGGAGGCGACGCGGTTACGTTCAGCGCTGACGGCGGTCTCTTTTTCAATAATCGATGCCATAGTGAGCAGATCATTTTTGTTTTTATACGGCAGATTGTCCATTTTTCCCTGCCACTCGCTGTCCACCAGCTTCTCCATCCGCTCATGAGCACGCTTCAGCAGCGCCACATCCGTGGTATTCGCCGTGTAGAGATAGGTGTCCGGGTAGAACCACCCTTCCACTCCCGCCTGCTCATCCTTCAGGTTCAGCGCCGCCGCCAGCGTGCTCAGCTTGTCATCGCTCAGGGTATGTTTGATGTAGGGTGTGGTGCGTAGCTGACTCAGCCACTCCTGCATACGGGTGCCCTCAACGAAACGCAGCGGGAACTGTGCCTCTTTACCGCTGGCCAGCAGCTCCAGCATCTGACGTACGGTCATGTCCGGCAGGAAACGATAGGTCCCGGCCTTAAAATTGGCCAGGTCGGGTTCCAGCTTCAGCAGTACGCCAAACCACGGGCCGGCGCGCACAATGTGTTTTGACTCCAGCTGTGCTTCCAGCACCACGCGGCCTGAGCCTGGCGGCAGCGTAAATATCGTTTCTTTGCTAATCGTCAGCTTAGAATCAGCGAACTGACGCGTTTGCCAGTAGCCAAAGGCGGCAGCGGCCAGAACGACAGCCAGCAGCACCACAATAATTTTTCGGATTTTAGTCATGAAGATCCCGCGTCATTCAAAATGTTGGTTGAGCAGAGTGAAAAGCTGCCGCGAGGAGTAACGCCACGCTTCGGCCTGATAAACGGGCAAAACGGGCATCAGGGCATTGGTGATCAGCACTTCTTCAGCCCCGGCAAGGGCGTCGATTTCCACACGTACTTCCTGTAGCGTGTAACCCAGCTGAACCACCTGCTGCATCACCCGCTGGCGCTGAATACCGTTCACTCCGGAGGCGCTCAGGTCGGGGGTAAACACCTGATTTCCCTTGCGCCAGAATAAATTAGCCGCACAGCATTCCACCAGCATAGCGTCACTGTCAAGCACCAGCGCCTCATCGGCGTTAGTCTGTTCAAGCTCTGTGCGGATCAGCACCTGTTCAAGACGGTTCAGGTGCTTAATACCGGCGAGATGTGGGTTTTTCCCCAGCCGCACGCTGCTGAGCGCCAGCCTGACACCGGTTTCACGCAGCGTATGATAATGGATCGGGTAGTCAGACAGCGACACCATTCGCGCTGGCTGGCGGCAGCCTGCCGGGCTGTAACCGCGCCCTCCGCTGCCACGGCTCACAATCACCTTCATCACGCCGTCATGCCGGGTTGCGGCCGCAAAGGTCATTTCTGCCTCCAGCAACCGCCAGTCTACCCCGGCAATCGCCAGACGTTCACAGGCCTGCTTTAAACGCGCCAGATGCGCAGCCATGCGCTCTACCCTACCCTGCTGAATGCGCGCAGTGGTAAAACACCCGTCACCAAACTGCACGGCACGATCGCGGCTGTCGATATGGTCCTGCTTTTCACCGTTGACCCACATGATGCTCACTCTCCGTTGTCGTCCCCGGCCAAGATTACCTGCCAATCCCGCCAGAATCATCTGATTGTCGTCCGGACAGCGCCAGAATAAAAAAAGGCCCGCACTGGGCGGGCCTTTCAATAGTCAGCTATAACTCAGATCTTACGGAAAATCAGCGACCCGTTGGTGCCGCCGAAGCCGAAGGAGTTACACAGACTGTACTCCAGACCTTTCGTCTGACGCGCCGTGTGCGGCACGAAATCCAGGTCACAACCTTCATCCGGGTTATCCAGGTTGATGGTTGGTGGGATCACCTGATCACGCAGCGCGAGGATTGAGAAGATCGACTCCACTGCGCCCGCCGCCCCTAACAGGTGACCGGTCATGGATTTAGTCGAACTCACCATAACGCTGTGCGCTGAAGAACCAAACACAGACTTGACGGCCTGAGCTTCTGCTTTATCACCGGCCGGCGTCGAGGTGCCGTGTGCGTTGATATAGCCGATTTGCTCCGCAGACAATTGTGCATCTTTCAGTGCATTCACCATCGCCAGCGCCGCGCCCGCACCGTTTTCCGGTGGCGAGGTCATGTGATAAGCATCGCTGCTCATACCAAAACCGACGATTTCTGCGTAGATTTTCGCGCCGCGTTTTTTCGCGTGCTCATACTCTTCCAGCACCACCAGTCCTGCACCGTCACCCAGTACAAAGCCGTCACGATCTTTATCCCACGGACGGCTTGCCGCCTGCGGATTCTCGTTGTGAGTTGAAAGGGCACGCGCAGCGCCAAAGCCACCCACGCCAAGCGGGGTACTGGCTTTTTCAGCACCGCCGGCCAGCATCACATCAGCATCGTTATACGCGATAATACGCGCAGCATGGCCGATGTTGTGCACGCCAGAAGTACAGGCAGTCGCGATAGAGATGCTTGGGCCTTTCATGCCAAACATGATTGTCAGATGACCTGCAATCATATTCACAATAGTCGAAGGAACAAAGAACGGGCTGATTTTACGCGGGCCACCATTCACCAGAGATGAGTGGTTTTCTTCGATCAGTCCAAGACCACCAATGCCGGAGCCAATAGCGGCACCAATACGGTCAGCGTTCTCTTCGGTGATTTCCAGGCCAGAATCGCGCATGGCCTGAATGCCAGCAACAATGCCATATTGGATGAAAGCGTCCATCTTGCGCTGATCTTTGCGCGAGATAAAATCATCACAATTAAAATCTTTTACTAAGCCAGCAAAACGTGTTGCGTAGGCACTAGTATCAAAATGGTCGATGAGGCTGATGCCACTCTGACCGGCAACAAGAGCATTCCAGGTAGACTCTACGGTATTGCCGACAGGAGACAACATGCCAAGACCAGTCACAACTACACGACGCTTAGACACGTTCGTCCTCCAGGGAGGGAAAAGTTGACACTGTGTGGGAAGTTCAGATAAAACTCAGGCGGTCGAATGACCGCCTGGAGATGTTCACTTATGCCTGGTGACCATTGATGTAATCAATAGCTGCCTGAACGGTAGTGATTTTCTCAGCTTCTTCGTCCGGAATCTCGGTGTCAAACTCTTCTTCCAGAGCCATTACCAGCTCAACGGTATCAAGAGAATCAGCGCCCAGATCTTCTACAAAAGAGGCAGAATTTACAACTTCTTCCTGCTTAACGCCAAGCTGCTCGCCAATGATTTTCTTAACGCGTTCTTCGATAGTGCTCATACTATTAAATTTCCTATCAAAACTCGCTTTCGCGATGGTTTTCGTAGTGTATAAAATGTTGAAAAAGATGCAACTAAATCCCGGCTGGTCCAACCACGATTTTACGCTATTCTGAGGCCTTACCCCCAAATAACGCAAATAGTTTTCGTGATTATCAGACCATGTACATTCCGCCATTGACGTGCAGCGTTTCACCAGTGATGTACGCTGCCTCGTCAGAGGCTAAAAATGCAACGGCATTGGCGATTTCCTGCGCGCCGCCAAGGCGACCTGCAGGAACTTCCGCCAGAATGCCCGCACGCTGATCTTCGCTCAGTGCACGCGTCATGTCGGTTTCAATAAAACCAGGTGCCACGACGTTAACAGTAATGCCACGGGACGCGATTTCACGCGCCAGTGACTTGCTAAAGCCAATCAAACCCGCTTTTGCTGCCGCGTAGTTTGCCTGACCCGCATTACCCATTGTTCCAACGACGGAGCCAATGGTAATAATTCGACCCGCGCGCTTTTTCATCATGGCACGCATTACCGCTTTTGACAGACGGAATACGGAAGTCAGATTAGTATCCAGGATATCCTGCCACTCATCGTCCTTCATGCGCATCAGAAGATTATCACGCGTGATGCCTGCATTATTGACTAAAATGTCCACTTCGCCAAATTCGGCGCGAATATTTTCTAACACGCTTTCAATTGAAGCTGAGTCAGTCACATTCAACAGCAGGCCTTTACCGCTATCACCCAGATAAGAGCTGATAGCGTCGGCACCGCTTTGGCTGGTCGCCGTTCCCACGACTTTGGCACCACGTGCCACCAGCGTTTCTGCAATCGCGCGACCGATTCCACGGCTTGCACCGGTTACCAGCGCAATTTTACCTTCGAAGTTCATGTTTATCTCCGTGTTATTGATCAAGCGCCGCTGACAGGCTGGCCTGGTCGTTTACCGCCGCCGCCGTCAGGGTGTCAACAATACGTTTAGTCAGCCCGGTCAGCACTTTACCCGGCCCCACTTCCAGCAGCGCAGTCACGCCCTGCGCGGCCATAAATTCTACGCAACCGGTCCAGAGCACCGGATTGTACAGCTGGCGCACCAGAGCACTACGGATAGCCTCGGCCGACGTCTCACACTTCACGTCCACGTTATTCACCACCGGGAAGGCAGGTTCGCTGAACGTCAGTGCGTCGAGAGCGGCAGCCAGCTTATCCGCCGCAGGCTTCATCAGCGCACAGTGCGACGGCACGCTGACAGGTAACGGTAATGCGCGTTTGGCACCGGCGGCCTTACAGGCTGCACCAGCGCGCTCAACGGCTTCTTTGTTACCGGCAATCACCACCTGACCCGGTGAGTTAAAGTTCACCGGAGAAACCACCTGCCCCTGTGCAGACTCTTCACAGGCTTTTTTTATGGCAGCATCGTCCAGGCCGATAATCGCCTGCATGGCACCCGTACCTTCCGGAACGGCTTCCTGCATCAGTTTCCCGCGCAGTTCCACCAGCTTGACCGCATCTGTAAATGCAATGACACCTGCACAAACCAGCGCACTGTACTCACCAAGGCTGTGCCCTGCAAGCATTGACGGCGCTTTTCCGCCTTTTTCCTGCCAAATACGGAAAATGGCTACGGAAGCGGCCAGCAAAGCAGGCTGAGTCTGCCAGGTTTTGTTCAATTCTTCAGCAGGGCCCTGTTGCACCAGCTGCCAGAGATCGTAACCCAGGGCATCCGAGGCTTCACGGAAGGTGGCTTCTACCTGCGGGTGAGCCGCAGCCAGATCGGCCAGCATGCCGACCGTTTGCGAGCCCTGACCTGGGAAAACCATTGCAAATTGCGTCATTGTTTTTTCCTGTTTATCGCTATTTTCAGAACAATTAAAAGCGAACCAGCGCCGAACCCCAGGTGAACCCGCCACCAAAGGCTTCCAGCAGAATCAACTGACCACGCTGAATGCGACCATCACGTACCGCTTCATCCAGAGCGGTCGGGACAGACGCGGCCGACGTGTTGCCATGGCGATCGAGCGTCACGACGACTTTATCCATGTCCATGCCCAGTTTACGGGCAGTAGCGCTAATGATGCGCAGGTTCGCCTGATGCGGGACCAGCCAGTCAATCGAAGAACGATCGAGGTCATTCGCTTCCAGCGTTTCATCAACAATATGTGCCAGTTCAGTCACCGCCACCTTGAACACTTCGTTACCTGCCATCGTGACGTAGGCGGGCTTGTCCTGGTTCATGCGATCCTGATTTGGCAGCGTCAGCAGCTGGCCGTAGCGGCCATCGGCGTGCAGGTGGGTAGAGATGATCCCCTGCTCTTCGCTGGCACCCAATACTACGGCACCTGCGCCATCACCAAACAGGATGATGGTGCCACGATCCTCAGGATCGAGCATGCGGGCAAGGACATCCGCGCCGATCACCAGCGCGTGTTTCACTGCGCCATTTTTGATGTACTGATCGGCAACGCTCAGTGCATAGGTGAAACCGGCACAGGCGGCAGCAAGGTCAAAGGCAGCGGCATCATCAATTTCCAGCATCTGCTGGATCATGCAGGCAGAACTGGGGAATGCGTGACTGGACGAGGTGGTCGCGACCACAATCAGGCCGATATCATTTTTATCGATACCCGCCATTTCAATCGCACGCTCGGCCGCATGGAAGCCCATGGTTGCCACGGTTTCATCCGGGCCGGCAATACGACGCTCGCGAATGCCAGTACGGGTGACAATCCACTCGTCCGACGTATCTACCATTTTTTCCAGATCGGCGTTAGTCCGCACCTGTTCGGGCAAATAGCTGCCCGTACCGATAATCTTCGTATGCATTTACGTCAGTCACTCTTAGGTAATACAGCTTGAAGGCGGGCAGCAATCCGCTCGGGAACTTGCCGCCGCACCGCCTGCTCTGCCTGTTGGATCGCCACAGTGAATGCGCGTTGATTAGCCGCACCGTGGCTCTTAATCACGGTGCCACGTAATCCTAACAGGCAGGCGCCATTGTACTGGTCGGGGTTGAGATGGCCGAATTTCTTCGCCAGACGCTTTTGAATCCAACGCCCCAATATTCTCAGCCACCAGGCCTTTTTCTTACCTTCGCCCTGTGATTTCAACAGCGAAAGAAACAGTCTTACCACGCCTTCCATCGTTTTCAGCGTGACGTTGCCAACGAACCCATCGCAAACAAGCACGTCCGTTTTACCGGTAAGAAGATCGTTGCCTTCGAGGTATCCAATATAGTTAAGTTCTGGCGACGCATGCAGTATGGCGGCGGCCTCGCGGATTGAACTTAACCCTTTGGTCTCTTCCTGACCAATATTTAGTAATGCGACTCTGGGCCGGTTAATGGCTAACACTTCTTCCGCCATTACCGCCCCCATGACGGCAAACTGCACCAGCATAGCACTGTCTGAATCGACGTTAGCGCCCAGATCCAGAACGACGGTTTTACCCTGCTGCTGATGCGGTAACACGGTCATCAACGCCGGGCGAACAATGCCGTCCAGCGGTTTCAATAATAATTTAGCCAGCCCCATCAGCGCACCAGTATTACCCGCGCTGATACAGGCCTGCGCCTGCCCCTCTTTGACCAGCTCCAGCGCAATACGCATGGAGGTTCCGCGACTGGCGCGAATGGCCCGTGAGGGCATAGCATCACTGGCAATAACCGATTCGGCAGCAATAATTTGCAGACGCGCTCTGAGAGCAGAATCAGCTTTGGCGAGTAATGACGTGATGGTGTCGGGGTCACCGACCAGAAGGAGATGCAGATGCGGATTAGATTCCAGTGCCTGCAGTGATGCAGGCACTGTCACGCAGGGACCGAAGTCCCCGCCCATGGCATCTATCGCCAGGGTCAATCGTGTCAAAGTAGCGCCGCGAACCGCGGAATTACTTAACGATGACCTTGCGACCGCGGTAGTAACCATCCGCAGTGATGTGGTGACGCAGATGCGTTTCGCCAGAAACTTTATCTACGGAAAGTGCTGCTGTGGTCAGCGCATCGTGTGAACGACGCATGCCACGTTTGGAACGGGTTGGTTTATTCTGTTGTACGGCCATGGACCTTACTCCTATTACTTACGCTTTAAACTGGCTAATACGGCAAATGGGTTTGGCTTTTCTGCCTCTGCAGGCAACTTGCCAAAGACCATGTCCGCCTCGGACACTTCACAGTGTTCAGAATCATGCACCGGAACGACAGGCAGGGCGAGGATGATTTCATCCTCAACCATTGCCAGCAGATCGGTTTCGCCAAACTCGTTGACGTTGATCGGCTCGTACGCTTCCGGCAGTGCTTCGGCCTGCTCGTCAGTGACGATCGGGCTGAAACAGTACGATACGTGGACATGATGCGGAAACGTCATATTGCAACGTTGGCAGCACAGCGTCACTGAAACTTTGGCCGTACCTTTCAGCACTGCCAGACGCTGTTCGTCAATCGCGAACGACATAACACATTCTACATCACTGTCCACACTCACAACCGACTCGGCAATCCGCTCAACCTGTTCAGGGGTGTAAACACCCTGGTAGTCCAGGCGTTTTTGAGCGGTACGAGCCGCATCGAGAGTCAGGGGTAATTTTACCTTTTGCATAGGGCGCGCATATTAACTTTGTAACGGCATAGAGTCAAAGAAAAAGGCCGTAATACGGCATCTTTCACCCATGATTCGCATCCTGTGCGGCGCATAGTTTAAAATGCCTGCCACTTATTCGCTATCTATTCTGGAAAAAATAATGCGCCACCTGGTATTAGCCTCAACATCGAGCTATCGAAAAGCCTTATTAGCCAAGCTGGAGCTGCCTTTTATTACTGCGGCGCCGGAGGTGGATGAAACCCCGCTGGATAATGAAGATGCCACCGGGCTGGTCGTACGGCTGGCCACCGCTAAAGCGCAAGCACTGGCACCGCGCTACCCGGACCATCTGATTATTGGCTCCGATCAGGTCTGTGTCGTCGGCGGGGAAATTTGTGGCAAACCCCACACCGAAGCCCGGGCGCGTGCGCAGTTACGCGCAGCCAGCGGCCACAGCGTGGTGTTTTATACCGGTCTGGCGCTCTATGACAGCCGCGACGCCTCACTGCAGGTGGTGTGTGAGCCGTTTAGCGTGGACTTTCGCACGCTCAGTGACGATGAAATTGCTGCTTATATCAGTAAGGAGCAGCCGCTCAACTGTGCCGGGAGTTTTAAAAGCGAAGGCCTGGGCATCACGCTGTTCGACCGCCTGTCAGGCCGCGATCCAAATACCCTGGTCGGGCTGCCATTGATTGCGCTGTGCGAGATGTTGAGAAAGGCTGGGGTCAACCCACTAACGTAACGCCATCAGGTGCAGGGGCGAGTTTCGCCCCCACACTGGCCGTTACCTGGCCGGATGCTGCTTGCGCAGGAGATCCAGACAGCGCTTCAGCTGATCGTCCAGCGGGGCTTCCACGCGCATCACTTCACCGGTGTTCGGATGGGTGAAACGCAGCGCAGCGGCGTGCAGGAACAGGCGTTTGAGACCCGTACCGGCCAGCTGCTGGTCAAATTCTGCCTCGCCGTAGCGGTCATCGAAAGCGATAGGATGCCCGGCATGTAAGGTATGCACACGGATCTGGTGCGTGCGACCGGTCACCGGGCTGGCTTTCACCAGCGTGGCAATCGCATAGCGCTCTTCTACTTTAAACAGCGTTTCAGAAGGCTTTCCTTCACTGTTGACCTTCACGATACGCTCACCGCTTTGCAGAATATTCTTCAGCAACGGGGCCCGCACCGCTTTGACGTGGGAAGGCCACTGCCCGCGCACCAGCGCAAGATAGTCCTTCTGCATCCCTTTCTCACGCAGTTGCTCATGCAGCGAGCGCAGCGCGGAGCGTTTTTTCGCCACCAGTAAAATACCGGACGTATCGCGATCCAGACGATGCACCAGTTCAAGGAAGCGGGCATCAGGGCGCAGCGCGCGCAGCCCCTCAATCACGCCAAAGCTCAGACCACTGCCACCGTGCACCGCAGTGCCGGACGGTTTGTTCATCACCAGAATATGATCGTCTTCATAAATGATGGCATGTTCCAGCGCGGCCACTTTCGCCAGCTTGGGTGACACGTTGTCATCCTCACGCTCTGCCACCCGCACCGGGGGAATACGCACCTCGTCCCCGGCTTCCAGCTTGTATTCAGGTTTGATGCGTTTTTTGTTCACACGCACTTCACCCTTACGCAAAATGCGATAAATCATGCTTTTCGGCACCCCTTTTAACTGGGTGCGTAAAAAGTTATCGATGCGCTGTCCCGCTTCATCAGCAGAAATGGCAATAAAATGTACGGCTGGAGTATTGGTTTTCATGGTTGGCGATTCTAAATAGTGCGCTGTGATAGCGCCACCTCTTTTTCTGTGCTTAACTGACAGAGACGGTTACCGCAGGAAGTTGTGACCGGTTTTTAGACAATCTGCTGAAAAGCACTGCGATTCGTTCTAAAAGCTGAGAGAAACTTCTCATCGCGGATAAAGTCACCTTGCGATCTCCGCCTTAGCAATGGAATAATATCTCCGTTTTTTAACGCTAAGACTTGTGAATGCAAGGGAATTAATAGCGTACACCCAATAGATTTCGTGTTGCAGCACGGCGGCAAGCGAAAGAATCCCTGGCAGCTGGCATAAGCTGGCGTCTGGGGGTGAATGAGAGCAGCCAAACCGGCTGCGGCTCGAAAGATGAAGGGTGGGAAATTTTGCCGGATAGCGCATACACGCAGCAATGGCGTAAGACGTATTGTGTAATCAGGCATTTAGCGGGCTGCGGGTTGCAGCCTGGACGATAAAACGGGATTGGTTCACCTGGTAATCTACTGGCGGTTCCCCCCTAAAAGCGCTGTTTTTCCATATGTAAAACAGGCTACCGAGTATTTGCGCCCCTTTAGCTACTGACAACCGGGAGGTTGACGGCTTTGCGATGAGACACGGGGTCATCGGTTCCTCACGTCCAGCGTTACTTTGCCCGCAGCTTTGTCACTAATGTAAGAATAATGAGTAAGTTACGATGAAAAGAATGTTGATAAACGCAACTCAGCAAGAAGAGTTGCGTGTCGCCCTCGTTGACGGACAACGTCTGTACGATCTGGATATTGAAAGCCCTGGACACGAACAGAAAAAAGCCAACATCTACAAAGGCAAGATCACCCGCATTGAACCCAGCCTTGAGGCCGCGTTTGTTGATTACGGCGCTGAACGGCACGGTTTCCTACCTCTGAAAGAAATTTCCCGCGAATACTTCCCTGCTAACTACAACGCTCATGGACGTCCAAATATTAAGGATGTGCTGCGTGAAGGTCAGGAAGTCATTGTTCAGATCGATAAAGAAGAACGTGGTAATAAAGGCGCTGCCCTCACCACCTTTATCAGCCTGGCTGGAAGTTATCTGGTTCTGATGCCCAACAACCCACGAGCAGGCGGTATTTCTCGCCGAATCGAAGGGGATGACCGCACCGAACTGAAAGAAGCGCTCTCAGCGTTGGAACTGCCTGATGGCATGGGTCTGATTGTGCGTACTGCGGGCGTTGGCAAATCTGCTGAAGCACTGCAGTGGGACCTCAGCTTCCGTATGAAGCACTGGGACGCGATTAAAAAAGCCGCTGACAGCCGCCCTGCTCCATTCCTTATTCACCAGGAAAGCAACGTTATCGTCCGCGCTTTCCGTGATTATCTGCGCCAGGACATCGGCGAAATCCTGATCGACAACCCGAAAGTGCTGGAGCTGGCTCGCCAGCATATCGCCGCGTTGGGTCGTCCGGATTTCAGCAGCAAAATCAAACTGTACACCGGTGAAATCCCGCTGTTCAGCCATTACCAGATCGAATCGCAGATTGAATCTGCTTTCCAGCGTGAAGTCCGTCTGCCTTCCGGCGGATCGATTGTTATCGACTCCACCGAAGCGCTGACCGCCATCGACATCAACTCCGCACGTGCTACGCGCGGCGGTGATATCGAAGAAACGGCGTTTAATACCAATCTCGAAGCCGCTGACGAAATTGCCCGCCAGCTGCGCCTGCGTGACCTCGGCGGCCTGATTGTTATCGACTTCATCGATATGACCCCGGTTCGCCACCAGCGCGCGGTAGAAAACCGCCTGCGTGAAGCGGTACGCCAGGATCGTGCTCGTATCCAGATCAGCCATATTTCACGCTTCGGCCTGCTGGAAATGTCGCGTCAGCGCCTCAGCCCGTCGCTTGGCGAGTCCAGCCATCATGTCTGCCCGCGCTGTAGCGGCACCGGCACCATCCGTGATAACGAATCGCTGGCACTGTCAATTCTGCGCCTGATTGAAGAAGAAGCGCTGAAAGAGAACACCAAAGAAGTTCATGCCATCGTTCCGGTCCAGGTTGCTTCTTACCTGCTGAACGAGAAGCGTGAAGCCGTCAGCGCCATCGAAAAGCGTCAGGGTGGTGTTAAAGCGATTATCGTGCCAAACGATAATATGCAGACTCCGCACTATTCGGTGCTGCGCGTGCGCAGCGGTGAAGAGACTCAGACTCTCAGCTATCACCTGCCTAAGCTGCATGAAGCTGAAATGGCGCTGCCTTCAGAAGAAGAACACGCCGAGCGCAAGCGCCCTGAGCAGCCTGCTCTTGCCGCTTTCGTGATGCCAGATGCGCCACCGGCACCGCAGGAAGAAGTTGCAGAAGCTACGGTCACCCCTGCGGTGGCTCAGCCTGACGTAAAAGCTACCGCTCCGGCACAGCCGGGTCTGGTAAGCCGCTTCTTCAGTGGGTTGAAAAAACTGTTTGCCGCGGAAGAGAAACCTGCCGAACAGCCTCAGCCGCCAGTGGTTGAAGAAAAAGCCGCCGAAGCGACCGCCCCACGCGGTGAGCGTCGTAACAATCGTCGTCAGAACAACAACCGTCGCGATCGCAACGGCGAGCGTGGAGATCGTAACGATCGCAATGCAGACCGTAACGGTGAACGCAATGACCGCAGCGGCGAACGTAACGACCGTAATGGTGAACGTAACGACCGTAATGGCGAACGTAACGACCGCAACGGTGAACGTAACGACCGCAGCACAGAGCGGACTGAACGTGCACCGCGTGAACGCAATAACGAAGCGCGTGAAGGCCGTGACGACAACCGTCGTAATGGCAACAAGCGTAACGGCTCGCAGACCGATGCCCGCAGTGAGCGCATGGTGCCGGATGAGTTTGAGCGCAGCGAACCGACGCCGCCACGTCAGCCGCGTCAGGAACGCCAGCGTCGTCGTCCAGGCCAGAACCAGGAAGAAAAACGCCCGGTTGTTCAGGAAGAGAAGATTGTTGAGCCGCTGATCGAAAGCGCTGAGAATCTGGAAGAGCAGGAAGATAACGTACAGGTTATGCCGCGCCGTAAACCGCGCCAGCTGAGCCAGAAAGTACGTATCGAAACGGCAGAACAGACCGCAGCCCGTTCGTTTGACACGGAAGAGTCTGTCCCGGCTGAAGCACCTGCGGCCAGTGAACCTGTAGCGGACGCCGCAGACAGTGACGAGCGCGATGGCAACAACATGCCACGCCGTTCACGTCGCTCTCCACGCCACCTGCGTGTGAGCGGTCAGCGCCGTCGCCGTTACCGTGATGAGCGTTACCCAACACAGTCACCAATGCCGCTGGCTAACGCCGCAGCATCACCAGAAATGGCGTCAGGTAAAGTGTGGGTTTCTTATCCGGTTGCCCAGGGCAGCGATCACGAAACGCATGAAGAGCACGGTCATTCCGTGGTACCCGCTTACGGTCACGCTGACGTTGAAGCCCCCGCAGTCGCAGCCAGCACCGCTGCCGCTGCTGCTGTTGAGCACATCAGCGCCAGGGCAGAAACCACAGAAGTTCAGCCAGAGGCAAGCCCCGCAGCGGAAGCTCCGGTAGCCGCACAGGCAGAACCCGTTCAGCACGCTGAGCCACAGCCTGAAAATCTGCCGGAAATCACTCCGGTGATGGCAGAAGAGACTGCGGCTATTGATGCTCCGGTGAACGAAGAGCCTGCGGTTATCGCAGCGGCTGACGAAACTGTTGCAGAAGAAACCGCAGCGGCTGCGGTTCCGGCAGAAGAAGTTCAGCCTGAACCTGCTTTCGTCGCTGTTGATGCCGTGGCTGAAATTGTGGCAGAGGCACAGCAGGCTGAACCTCAGCAGCAGGCAGCAGAAATGGCCAGTGTCGCTCCGGTTGAAGTCAGTGCAGAAGTTGAACAGCAGGTCGCTGAAGTGCTGCATGCACCAGAAGTGACGGCTGAGCAGCAGCCTGTTGCCAGCAGCGAACCGCACTCCCCGGTTCCTGCGCGTGATGAGCCTGTCGCTGAAGCGCAGCCGGCGGTAGCCGCTGAACCTGTCGTCAGCGCCCCGGCGATCGTCGAGTCAGCTCCGGCTGAAACAGCAGTCGCGGCACCGGCTCAGAGCAGCTTCAAGCTTCACGCAACGGCACCGATGACTAAAGCCCCGGCTCCGGCTTATCAGCCAGAAGCGCCACGTCAGAGCGACTGGGTGCGTCCGGACTTTAACTTTGAAGGTAAGGGTTCAGCTGGCGGTCACGCAGCTACCCATCAGGCGACGGCTCCGGCAACCCGTCCTTAATACCTGATAATGCATCAATCAAGCCCTGGCCTTCTGGTCAGGGCTTTTTTTATGTCCGTACGTCACTAAACTCTTTGTTAACCGTTCATCCTTCCCACCGTCTGTGGCAGAGTGGTCGCTTCTTCTCACTCCAGAGGCTGACCGCTTGAAAGTTAAAAACATCCTCCTGACCGGAGCCAGTGGACGTATTGGGCGTACCTTCTTCGCCGCCATGAAGGACACTTACCGCTTTGTTCTGACCGATCTGACGGCACCGGATGATGACATCCATCACCCACACCGCTTTATACCTGCCGACCTGTCGCTGCCGGGCGCCTTAGCGAAGCTGATGGCTGAGGAACACTTTGATGCGGTCATCCACCTGGCCGGAATACCCGATGCCGATGCCCCGTTCACTAACCTGCTGCCGGCCAATATTCTCTCCACGACTTACCTGCTGGAAGCCGTGGCCACCACGTCGTGCCGTCGCTTTATCTTTGCCAGCAGCGCCCAGACGATCGAAGGCTATCCTGTAGACGTGCAGATCCATCCGGGAATGGCCGTTTCTCCGGCCAATCTGTACGGGGTAACAAAATGCTATGGCGAAGCGCTCTGCTCGTTTTATGCCACTCAGCACGGTCTGAGCTGCGTGGCGCTCAGAATCGGGGCATTTGAAACCAGAGAGGCGGATAATCTCAATAATGCACGGGATTACAGCGCATGGCTCAGCCCGGAAGACGGCGTAAAACTGCTGGCCGCAGCCGTTGAGGCGCAGAATATTACGTTCTTTATTGGCTATGGGATTTCAGATAACCGCTTCAAACGCTTTGACCTGAGCCAGACCCGTGAAGTTCTGGGGTATCAGCCGTCAGATGATGCGTTCAGAGAGTTCCTCCCTGATTTGCACATCTTCCGGAAGTAGAACCGGCAGGTTTTTGAGGGCAAAAAAAACCGCTGTCAGCAGATAACTGCCGACAGCGGGAGAAACTGAACGTACCCGGTTAAAGCACGCTCAAATCTTAATGTTCGATCAGGAATTCATGGTAAACAGCGACAGCTTCGACATCTGCTGGAAAACAGTATAAGAGGCCTGTAATGCCGCCTGCTGCATGGTATAGCTGGAGATGGTTTCAGTGGTATCAGCACCGATTAACCCACTCATCTGGGTTTTCAGATTCAGGGTAGTGTCATCCCCTTTTGAATCCAGATTCTCCAGCTCCTGCAGATTGGTACCCACCTCTGAAAGCACGCTGGACACATTATCCAGGGCGTTATTCAGGCCGCGGTTGGCCTTGCCCATGCTGAGCGCCTGGGCATCAACTGTGGCCTGGTCGGCATTTTCCAGCGGCACTTTCAGCGATTTAATCGCCGTATCCAGCATAGTGAAAATATTCGTTTCACTGGCGCTGCCATCTGGCTCTTTTACCGCACTGCTGGTCAGAGAATCGAAGATCTGATTACCGGTATGGTTCGCGATCAGCGTACGGCTGGCATCCACTTTCTGCGAAATGGGGGTCAGTCCCCCCTGATAAGTGGTGCTACCCGCCGCATCGGTCACGAACGGTGGCTTATCGCTTTCATAACCGGCAAAAATATAGCGGCCATTACCGTCAGTGCTGTTAGCAAGGTTAAGCATCTGCGCGCGAATGCCCTCTAACTGTGTGGCATAAGAAGCACGGTCATTGTCAGACAAAATGCCGTTAGATGCAGCTACCACGGTGGTATGCGCACTGGTGATAATGTTGGCAGCCTGGCGCAGCGTGGTATCTTCGGTGGCCTGGTTCTGCGTGGCGAATACGCGTGCCGTTTTAAACTGTGCGGTTTCGGCCTGAGCCTGAGACACCACGACGGCCTGCGCGGACGCGACCGGGTCATCAGATGGACGGTTAACGCGGTTGCCGGTAGCAAGCTGTTCGCCTACTTTCAGCCAGCTTGCCTGCGAGGTCTGGATGCCACGCATCTGCTGGTCATAGATCATGCCGGTACTGAGTCGCATGGTATTAATTCCTCTGCCAAAAATTAGCTGACTGCACCAAGCAGTGCCTGAAAGATAGTAGACGCCGTCTGCAGGACCTGGGCGTTAGCCGTGTAGTACTGCTGATAGCGCGTCAGGTTAGTATATTCTTCATCCAGGTTAACCCCGGAAACCGACTGCTGCTGGTTAGTCAGCTGTGTGACAACCGCTTTCTGCGTCGCACTGGTCGTTTCCAGCGTGTTGGTCTTGTTACCCACCGTCGCCACCAGGCCAGCATAAGCCTGCGTCAGGGTGCTTTTTCCGTTAATCACGTTAGCGGTCTGCAATTCCAACAGCTTCTTAACGTTCTCGTTGTTACTTTCACCGCCGGTCGAACTGGCCGCAGCCAGCTTGGCTTCTTCGGTAACCAGCACACTCATGCCGGTGATGACGTTGGCTACAGGTTTAACAGTAAAACTGTCTTTAGCCGCAGGCAGTTGATCATAGCCCACAGAGAGACCGTCAAATGACAGCGTTTTGGCGGTGGCATCAACGGTCACAGTTGATTTGGTGTTGTCAGACAGTCGGGTGGCAGTCCAGTTTGTGCCGTCATAGCTAACGGTATAGTCAGACGCCTGCACTTTTGTGGTATCAGCCCAGGTCGCTGTCAGTGTCGCACTGCCGGTGTTTCGGCTGTTCGAAAGCACAGCCGGGCTACCGAGAGAGAAGAAAGCGGTACCGTTATCACCATCAACGTCTTTACCCTGTTCGTGCTGGGCGTTAAAACTGCTGCCCAGCGCCATCGCCAGCTGGTTGACCTGATTGCGTACGCCGTCCAGGTCGCTGCGGAATGCCAGCAGTCCACCCAGTGAACCGTTGGTGATCAGTTTTTCAGAAATCTGTGATTTTGCGCCGGTGGCCGGATCAACGATAGCAATGGTGTTGCGCGCCGGATCGGCACTGGAAGGCACCGCAGCCAGCTGATTGTAGCTGCTGCCCTGAACCAGTGAAATGCCGTTACCAACAGAGATGTTATAGCTGTCACCGTCCTGCACCGAGACCTTAACACCCACCAGCTTATTCAGCTCATTGACCAGCTGGTCACGCTGATCCAGCAGATCGTTAGGCTCGTTGCCGCCACCCGACCCCTTCAGCTTGAGGATCTGCTGGTTAACGTTGGCGATCTGTTTCGCGTAGTTATTGACCTGGTCGACGGTGGCGGTTACCGAGGTATTCACGCTGCTGTCGAGATTGGTTAAATAGGTGTCAGTTACCTTGAACTGATTCACCAGCCCTTCCGCTTTACCTAATACGGCCTGACGGGAAGAGGAATCACTGGCATTACTGGACAGCGTTTGCAGCGAACTGAAAAAGTCCTGCAGGTTGGTCGACAGCGTGTTGGTGGTGCTGGAAAACATGTCATCAAGACTGGAGAGCTGGCTGTACTGGGTCGTAATCGAGCTGGACTGGGCGCTGGCCGCTCGCAGCTGATTGGTAATGAACTGGTCATACTCACGGTACACGGTGGAGACGTTCGTCCCGTTACCATAGTAATTGCTCCCGCTCAGGGTACTGTTCGCCTGAGCAAGCACGGTGGTCTGGCGCGAATAACCGGTCACCGCATAGTTGGAGATGTTATTACTGGTGGTATTCAGCGCAGCAGATGCGGCGTTTAATCCGCTCATTGCGGTATTGATTAGGTTAGCCATTTCGGTTCCTTGTTAACCGGCAACTGCAGAGCCAGCATTGACGAATCATTTGCCGGAAGGGGTAAACGCAAATCCGGCCTGAAAAGGTTATCGGTTAAAGCGGGGCAAACTTGAGCCGTTTCCCCAAATTTTTAAAACAGATCGCCGATATCCTGGCTGTAGGCTTTAACGACTTTTTCGCCCATGCTTTTGAACTGCTGGATCATGCCGACCAGTTTCTGCGCGTACTTCGGATCGGTGGCGTAACCCGCTGCCTGCAAGGCCTGTGCGCCCTGTTCCGGGGTGGAGGCGGTCGTCACTGCCGCATAGCGCGGGTTGCTGCTCAGCAGCTTCACGTAGTCGTTCAGGGCATCAAAGTAGGAGTCGTAAACGCGGAATTTCTGCTTCACCTTCTTCGCTTCGCCGTTCTCGAATTCGGTGGTCATAATGTCGGTGGTTTTACCCTGCCAGCTTCCCGTGGCCTTAATGCCAAACACGTTATAACTCGGCTTACCGTCACGGGTCAGAATCTGGCGCTGACCCCAGCCGGATTCCAGCGCTGCCTGAGCGAGGATAAGGTGATGGGGAATACCGCTTTGTTCACTTGCCGCCTGTGCCGGTTTCGACAGCATGGCGATAAAGTCACCGTTATCACCGGACAGCGGCATCTCATGCGTGGAGAAGCGCGGCACCGCTTTGCGAACGATTTGCTCCATCGCCAGCGGAGGTAACGTGTTGATAAAGCTCTTATCCAGCGGCATTGGCACCGTACCGGCTTTCTCATCCAGCGGCTTCTGCCCTTCCATCTGCTTCACGATAAGGTCAGCCAGACCGAGGCCCTTTGCCCCGATCTGCTGGCCAATCTGCTGATCGTACATTGAGGTATACAGCCGCGTCTGCTCACTGCTCATCAGGCCATCCTGAGGCAGCGCCTGACGCATGCTTTTCAACATCATCTGTACAAACATCCCTTCGACCTGTTTGGCCACTTCACGCGCATGAGCTTTCGGGTCATTACCGGCCAGGCGTTTCAGGTTGTTTAGCGAACGGCTGTCATACGCCGCACTGGTCAGAGACTGGCTGTTATCACTCATCAGATGATTTCCAGTTTTGCATGCAGGCAGCCTGCGCTTTCCATCGACTGTAAAATGGACATCAGGTCGATAGGTGTCGCTCCGAGGGCGTTAAGTGCCCGCACCACGCTGTTCAGATTGGCGCTGGCGTTTACCGTTTGCAGCGCACCGCCGCTCTGACGCATATCAATCTGCGTCTGCGGCGTCACCACCGTCTGGCCACCGCCAAACGGCGTGTCCGGCTGGCTGACATTCTGCGTCTGGTTGACAGTCACCGACAGGCTACCCTGCGCAATGGCGCACTGCGTCAGCATCACTTCACGGTTCATGACTACCGACCCGGTACGCGAGTTGATGATCACTTTGGCATCCTGAATCGGCACGGAGACATCAATGTTCTGAATGTCAGCCAGCAGGCGTACCTGAGAGGTGCTGTTTGCCGTAGAGCGGATTTGTACGGTGCGGCCATCAACGGCCTGCGCCATGCCGTAACCACCCCGGCTGTTAATAGCGTCGCTGATACGCTGCGCCATGCTGAAATCTTCCTGATTCAGATACAGGCTGACCACGTTGCTGGTGCCGAAGTTATTCGGCAGTTCACGTTCGATGGTCGCTCCGCCGGTAATACGACCGCCGTTCACCTGGTTAACCTGTACGCTGCTGCCTCCGGCGGCCGCACTCGCGCCGCCGATCAAAATGTTACCCTGCGCCAGCGCGTAGACCTGATTATCCACCCCTTTCATCGGGGTCATCAGCAGTGTCCCGCCGCGCAGGCTTTTCGCGTTACCCATTGAGGAGACGACAACGTCAAGCACCTGCCCCTGGCGACCAAAGGCCGGCAGCTTGGCGGTCACCATAACGGCCGCCACGTTTTTCAACTGCATGTTGGTGCCGGTAGGAACGGTGATCCCCAGCTGCGACAGCATGTTGCTCAGGCTTTGCGTGGTAAACGGTGTCTGTGTGGTCTGGTCACCGGTACCATCCAGCCCCACCACCAGACCGTAACCGATCAGGGAGTTATCACGAACGCCCCCCACGGTGGTGAGATCGCGAATACGATCGGCCTGGGCCAGGGCACTGAACCCCACCATCAGCAGCAGGACAAATCGAATCAGTACATTACGCATCAAAACCTCTTACATCGGTGATATGTTCAGGAAGAACCGCTGCAGCCAGCCCATGTTTTGCGCTTCATTGATATAGCCGTTACCGACATACTCAATGCGCGCATCGGCCACCTGAGTGGAAACAACGCTGTTGCTGGCGCTAATCGTGCGTGGGTTAACCACACCGGAGAAGCGGATAAACTCAGTTCCCTGATTAATCTCAATCTGTTTCTCACCGACCACGTTCAGGTTGCCGTTCGGCAAGACCTGATTAACGGTAACGGTGATGGTTCCGGTAAAGGTGTTGTTAGCCGAAGCGCCCCCCTTGCCAGAAAAATCATTTTTACCTTCTCCGGCAAAGGTGGCTTTATCACCCCCCAGCAGCCCGACAAGAGCACGCGGAGTCGCACTCAGCCCAAAGCTGGTGCTGCCGTCGCGTCCGGCATTGGCAGAAGAACTCTTACTCGCGCTGACATTTTCCTGCAGCGTGATGGTTAATGTGTCGCCAATGTTACGCGGGCGTCGATCCTCGAACAGCGGCTGATAGCCGTAGTTCATCGGCATCACGCCCTGAAAAATAGAGCCGTTAACCAGCGCTGGCGAAGCAGGCATCGGCTGGGCCGTTGTCGACCCTTCGACCAGTGGCTTACGGGGGACTAACGCACAACCGTTAAGCGTCAGCAGCAACGTGGCTACTAACAAACGTCCAGGCAATGAGATCTGCTGCGCCATGGAAATAAACCTTTCATTACGTGAATATTTTATTAACGGGCCGGGCAAGCCCGGCACCTGTAACGGTCAATCTGTCCGTCTTACAATTACAGCTGAGTCAGTTTCGCCAGCATCTGATCGGAAGTGCTCACGGCCTTACTGTTAATCTCGTACGCGCGCTGAGTCTGGATCATGCTGACCAGCTCTTCGGCGACGTTAACGTTCGATGTTTCCACGTAGCCCTGATACAACGTGCCTGCGCCGTTGTTGCCTGGGTTACTTTCCGTCGGCGCGCCAGAGGCCTGAGTTTCCTGGTAGAGGTTCTCACCCATGCTTTCCAGACCGGCATCATTGATGAAGGTACTCAGCGTCAGCTGACCTACCTGAACCGGGTTGGTCTGCCCCTGCTGAGTCACGCTCACCACACCGTCACGGCTGACCGTCATGCTCAGGGCGTTCGGGGGAATGGTGATGGCGGGCTGTACCGGGAAACCGCCGTTGGTGACCAGCTGGCCGTTCTGGTCAGTCTGGAAAGACCCGTCACGGGTGTAGGCAGTCGTGCCGTCCGGCATCTGTACCGAGAAGAAACCCTGGCCGCTGATCGCCACATCTTTCGATGAGTCGGTCTGTGACAGGTTGCCCTGGTTATGCAGGCGCTCTGTTGCCACCGGACGCACACCGGTACCGATCTGCAGACCGGACGGCAGCGTGGTCTGCTCAGAGGACTGAGCCCCTGGCTGACGAAGAGTCTGGTACATCAGATCTTCAAAAACTGCGCGCTGACGTTTAAAACCGTTGGTGCTCACGTTTGCCAGGTTGTTGGCAATAACGTCCATGTTGGTCTGCTGGGCATCAAGGCCGGTTTTCGCAATCCATAAAGAACGAATCATGTGTTATTCCTCTGGTCAGCTCATTGACAGCAGCTGGTTGGCTCTTTGTTCGTTTTCATCGACGCTGGAAATGACTTTCATCTGCATCTCGAAACGACGGGCGTTGGCGATCATATCGACCATGGTCTGCGTGGTGCTGACGTTGCTGCCTTCCAGCACGCCCGGCATCACTTTCATGGTCGGGTCATTGGCCAGGGTGGCACCACGCTGTGCCACTGCGCTGGCGGAGACGCGGAACATGCCGTCATCGCCGCGCGTCAACTCGCTGCCGGTCGCCTGCACCAGCTTGAGCCTGCCCAGTTGCACCGTCGCGTTCGGGGCATCGCCCGGATTCAGCGCGGTAATCGAACCGTCAGCCGCGATGGTGAGTTCAGCGCCCTGCGGCACCGCAATCGGCCCACCGTCGCCCATCACCACGTTGCCCTGTACGGTAAGCTGCCCGGCCGGGCTGACTTCCATATTACCGTTGCGGGTGTAGGCTTCAGTACCGTCGGCAGTCTGCACTGCCAGCCAGCCGTCACCCTGCATCGCCACGTCCAGCGCACGCTCGGTATAGTCCAGCGCGCCCTGCGTCATATCTGCTCCCGGCGTTGATGCCGTGACCAGCGTACGGGTTGGCAGCGACAGGCCCTCCACCGGAACCGCACGCGCCGCACTGAGCTGCGCACGGAAGCCCGGTGTGGCGGCGTTGGCCAGGTTGGCCGCTGTCACTGCCTGCTGATCGAGGGTCTGACTGGCAGCCCCCATTGCGGTATAGATTGCGTGATCCATTGGACTCCCCTGTTAACCGTATTAACGCAGGTTGACCAGCGTGTTAAGAATCTGGTCCTGGGTTTTGATGGTCTGCGCATTCGACTGATAGTTACGCTGCGCGACGATCATGTTGACCAGCTCTTTACTCAGATCGACGTTTGAAGACTCCAGCGCGCCAGCGGTCAGCGTACCGAGGTTACCGGTTCCGGCGATGCCGGTCAGGGCCTGGCCTGAAGAGCCGGTTGCAGACCAGACGTTGTCACCTTCAGACTTCAGGCCTTCAGGGTTAGCGAAGTTAGCCAGAACGATCTGACCCAGTACCTGAGTCTGATAGTTGGAATAGGTCCCCACCAGGGTGCCGTCATCGTTGATCTGGTAGCTGGTCAGTTCACCTGGCTTATAGCCGTCCTGAACCGGGTTACCAAAGGTACTGGTGCCGTTGTTCTGCTGCAGGCTGCCGGTAATGTTGACATTCAGCCCGGTGATCGCATTAGCCCCGTTCAGCGCGCCCATATCGAAGGTAACCAGACCCGAAGCCGGATTAGTCAGAACCCCTGTCGGGCTGAAGGTCAGATTGGTGGTGGTGCCCGTGGTGCCCGTGGTGCCATCTACCGGAGTCACCGTCCATGCGTTATTCGCTGTCTTGTTGAAGTACAGGTTAACGGTGTGCTCGTTACCCAGCCCATCATAGGTCGTCATTGCCGACTTGGCGTTGTAGCTCGTCGGGTCAGTAATGTCTAAATCCGCTACCGCTTTCACAGGATCGGTGGAATTGAGGTTCGCCGTCATCGTCACGCCGGTGGTGGCTTTAGCCGTCATCGCGGTCGTCGGCACACTCAGTGCAACCGGGTTAGCGCCGGTCTGGACGGTTGGCGGGGTGCCGGTTGCCGGATAACCCGTCAGTTGCAGTCCCTGCATGTTGACGATGTTACGGTTAGCATCCAGCGTGAACTGGCCGTTACGGCTGTAGAACACCGCACCGTTAGTATCTTCCATACGGAAGAAGCCCTGCTGGCTGATCGCCACGTCAAGGCCACGGCTGGTGGTGGTGGTGGTACCGTCGTTAAAGTCCTGTACCACGGCCGCGACCTTGGTACCCAGACCGACTTTAGAACCGGCAAACATATCAGCAAACGCGATGGTGCTGGATTTAAAGCCCGCTGTCGCGGAGTTGGAAATGTTGTTACCAATAACGTCGAGGTTGCTCGATGCCGCGTTTAAGCCGCTGACTGCCTGTGAAAAGCCCATGTTGTCACTCCTGAAGCATAAATTAGTGGATTAAATAATCTGACGTACGTTATCCAGGGTGGTAGTACCCATGGTGCCAAGGTCAAGTACTGCGCCTTTTGAGCTGTTACTGACGCCGCTCACGTAGGCATAGTTCAGCGGCTGCGCGACCAGTTGGCCGGTGGCATTGCTGGCGCTGATGGAAACGGTATATTTGCCGTCGGCGGCGGTGGTGCCATCGGCCGCTTTGCCATCCCACTGGAAGGTATGAACACCGGCGGTCTGCGCACCCAGTTCAATAGTTTGAATCACCGCACCGTTGGCATCTTTAATGGTGGCAGTGGTTGTGGTTGACGCCTGCCCCAGCTCCACGCCAAACGGTGTGGTGGTGCTGGTACCGACCAGAATCTGCGAACCGTCCACCATCACACCGTGGCCGATCAGCGTTGAGGCCTGTAAAGACTGGCCGGAGGTGATCTGCCCGGAAATCGAACCGAGGGTAGTATTGAGTTTCTCAATGCCGCTCAGGGTGTTGATCTGCGCCAGCTGCGAGGTCAACTGGCTGTTGTCCATCGGGTTGGTCGGGTCCTGGTTCTGCAACTGGGTGACCAGCAGCGTCAGGAAGTTACTCTGTAAGTCCGCTGCTGATGTATCAGTAGAAGACGAGGAAGACTGCAGCGTGGTGGTAGCCTGCTTTTCATTTACACCAACAGCAATACTCATCGGGAAGCTCCTTATTGGCCCATGGTTAAGGTTTTCAACATCATCTGTTTAACGGTGTTTAAAACCTCAACATTGGCCTGGTAACTGCGCGAGGCCGACATGGTGTTTACCGTTTCACCGACTACATCCACATTGGGCATTTTCACGTACCCTTTGGCATCTGCCATCGGGTTACCCGGTTCATACACCAGACGTGCCGGCGCAGGATCGTCGATCACCTGCGCCACTTTCACGCCGCCGGTCGGGGACCCCGGAGCCGCGTCGGTCTGGAATACCACCTGCTTCGCCACATAGGGCTGACCATCCGGCCCGGTAACGCTGTCGGCGTTGGCCAGGTTACTGGCGCTGACGTTAAGACGCTGTGACTGTGCAGCCATTGCCGAACCGGCAATATTAAAAATGTTCAAAAGTGCCATACGTTATTGCCCCTGTAGCACAGACATCATGCCCTTAATCTGACTGCTGATAGACATCAAATCCGTCTGATATTTCAGACTGTTATCGGCAAATTCTGTGCGTTCGCGGTCCATATCGACCGTGTTACCGTCCAGCGCAGGCTGGTCAGGAACGCGGTACATCAGGTCCATCGAAGGAGGTTGAAGATTTTCCGCAGGAATATGGCGTGCCGACGTCACCGCCAGCGACAGCCCGGAACCCTGCGCCCGCCCCTGTTCCAGCACCTTATTCATCTGGCTGGCGAAATCGATATCGCGTGCCTGATAGCCCGGCGTGTCAGCATTGGCGATGTTGGATGCCAGGATTTCCTGTCGCTGTGCACGCAGGTTCAGGGCTTCGGTATTAAACCGTAGTGCTGCGTCCAGTTTGTCGAGCATGCGTCCTCCGTAAGTGAGAATTTAGAGCTGACAGCATAATCTCGGGGGGTAAAGGGCTATCGTTTGAATAGCGCTAAAAAGCGTCGCTAATTTGCGCCTTGACAATATGCGCGCCGGTATAGAATTGGTGGCATATTGAAATGTGAGGGGACTCTGATGCGAGGAATGACAACACTGCTGGCCGCTTTACTGGCTCTGATCAGCGTCTCCGCCAGTGCCGCCGACCTGAATGCACAGCTCAGTCAATTTTTCAAAAATCGTTATGGGCAAAGTCATCAGACTGCCGATAACCTGACCGTAGTGATAAAAACGCCGGAGAAAATGTGGCCCGCCTGTGAGCAGCCGCAGTTCTCCCTGCCGGGCAACAGCCGCATGTGGGGTAATATCAGCGTTGCCGCCAACTGCGATCAGAACCGCCGTTATATTCAGGTGCAGGTTCAGGTCAGCGGCAGCTATCTGGTGGCCACCCGCCAGGTATTACGGGGAGCCACCATCACCGCCAGCGACATGCGCCTGGAGCAGGGCCGTCTGGATACCCTGCCCGCACGTACGCTGATAGCAGCCGACCAGGCGGAAGGAGCTATCGCTCTGCGCGATATCATTCCGGGCCAGCCGGTGACCATGATGATGATGCGCCAGCCGTGGCGGGTGAAAGCCGGTCAGACGGTGACCATCACCGCCAGCGGAGATGGGTTTAATATCAGCAGTGAGGGCAAAGCAATGAACAATGCCGCCGCCCTGCAAACGGTCAGAGTGCGGATGAATTCAGGACAGATTGTGATGGGCAAAGTCGACGCTAATGGGAATATTCTGATATCGCTATAAACCACTAAAGAAGGCCTCAGTTCTGCCGATAGTGTTTATAACGGCGATTGTACTATGAGAATATCAGATACCAGGTGTGACCACCTGAGTTAACAGGAGCGCGATAATGAGCATCGACAGAACCCAGCCATTGAAACCGGCAAGCACCGTTCAGCAACGTGACACCAATGATGTTGCACAGCCTAAAGCGCGTGCAGCAGAAAGCAAAACGGCAGAAACCGCCACCGGCACTCAGGTTGTCCTGAGCGGTGCACAGTCACAGCTGACTAAAGCCAGCTCCCAGGACATTAATACCGTTCGCGTGGAAGAGCTGAAGAATGCGATTCGCAACGGCGAACTGAAGATGGACAGCGGCAAAATTGCTGACGCGCTGATTCAGGAAGCTAAAGACTCACTGCAAGGTAATTAATCCATGGATAAGCTGCAAAACGCACTTGATAAAATGCTTGAAGTTCTTTCGTCGCTGGCCGATGTCATGAATGCAGAGCAACAACAGCTCTCAGCAGGTCAGGTCAACAGCAGCTTATTACAGCGAATTACCGAGGATAAAAGCTCTTTACTGGCTACCCTCAACTTCCTGGAAGAGATGCGCCGTGACGCGGAAAAAGCCAGCGGGACACATGTGCCATACAGTCGGCACCCCGAACTGGCGCGTCGCTGGTCAGCCATCCAGGATCAGACGGTAAAACTGCGTGATACCAATCTCCATAACGGTATGCTGCTCAATCATCAAATCAGTCATAACGAGCATGCGCTGCAGGTACTGAAGCCTTACCAGTCACAAAAATTTTATGGTCCTGACGGACATGCTATCACGACGGCTCCGGTGAGCCGCAAAGCGTAAGCACCGTCATCCATTGTCAGACTTTACCCTGCAGCGCTCGCGCGCTGCGGGGTTTTTCTGTTTACGCGACGGTACGACGGGCGAAGTCCCGCGGGCGGAAACCCAGTACGCCCAGCACGGCAAAATAGACCGCCCCACCGACGGCACAGACTGCCGCCAGCCGCAGCAGGCGTGACAGCATATTACCGCTTGCCCAGTCAGGCATGACATACATCATGCCCAGCAGTGCCGCCGCCATCACCACCACGGCAATAAACAGGCGCACCAGGAAGCTGAACCAGCCCGGCTGCGGCTGGAAGATATCCTGCTTACGCAGCTGCCAGTAAAGCAGCCCTGCGTTCAGGCAGGCCGCCAGTCCGATCGACAGCGACAGCCCGGCGTGTTTCAGCGGCCCGATAAATGCCAGGTTCATCACCTGAGTGGCCAGCAGTGTGAACAGCGCAATCTTCACCGGGGTTTTGATGTTCTGACGCGAGTAGAATCCGGGTGCCAGCACTTTCACCACGATCAACCCCATCAGCCCTACCGAGTAGGCCACCAGCGCCCGCTGGGTCATTGCCGCATCAAAGGCGGTAAATTTGCCGTACTGGAACAGCGAAACCGTCAGCGGTTTTGCCAGGATACCCAGCGCCACGGCACTTGGCAGCGCCAGCAGGAAGCAGAGGCGCAGGCCCCAGTCCATCAGGCGTGAATACTCAACCTGGTTGCCGCTGGCAAAACTTTTCGCCAGCGACGGCAGCAGAATCGTCCCCAGCGCCACGCCGAGAACGCCGGAGGGAAACTCCATCAGACGGTCGGCGTAATACATCCAGGAAACGGAACCGGAAACGAGGAAAGAGGCAAAAATGGTGTTGATGATCAGAGAGATCTGACTGACCGACACCCCGAGAATGGCCGGCCCCATCTGACGCATCACCCGCCATACGCCCGCATCCTTCAGGTTCAGACGCGGCAGCACCAGCATGCCAATCTTTTTCAGATGTGGCAGCTGATAACCCAGTTGCAGTACGCCCCCTGCGACCACTGCCCACGCCAGCGCCATCACCGGCGGATGGAAATGTGGGGCAGCAAACAGCGCAAAGCCGATCATACTGACGTTGAGCAGCGTCGGGGCAAAGGCCGGTACTGAGAAACGGTTCCAGGTGTTGAGGATCGCCCCGGCCAGCGATGCCAGTGAAATCAGGAGAATATAGGGAAAAGTGACGCGCAGCAGCGAGGAGGTCAGCGCAAACTTGTCCGGCGTGTCGGCAAAGCCCGGTGCGGTGATCATAATCACCCAGGGGGCGGCAAACATCCCCAGCACGGTGACAATTGCCAGCGCCAGCGTCAACAGCCCGGATACGTAGGCGATAAACACCTTCGTTGCTTCTTCCCCCTGCTTGCTTTTGTACTCCGCGAGGATCGGTACAAAAGCCTGAGAAAAGGCGCCTTCCGCGAAAATGCGGCGCAGCAGGTTGGGCAGTTTAAACGCGATAAAGAAGGCATCTGTCGCCATGCCCGCGCCGAATACGCGCGCCACGATGGCATCGCGCACAAAGCCGAGCACGCGTGAAAACAGGGTCATAGAACTGACCGCTGCCAGTGATTTCAACAGGTTCATGTATTTCCTGACTGGTATCCGGGAAGACCGGCTGGTAACAACAACGTCCGGTGAAGTCCGGCCCGTTTAAGGTGCGGATAGTCTACTGAAGTAAAAGCAAATAACCACTGTGGATTGTTACCGGTTTTATCCCATTTTCGCGTGGGCCGACCGGAAAAGAAGGTCGGCCCCTACAGGGCGGCTGACGCCGCCTATTCCCGCTCGGCGTCACGCCACAGTTTTTCCACCATCCGCTGGGCGACTAACGCCTGCTCACCGCTGGTTTGCGGCATTGTCTGATTTTGCACGCAGCGGATAAAATGGTGCGCCACGCCGACAAAACCGCGCTGCTCCAGGGTGCTTTGCCAGCCGGGGATCGGATCAACGCTGACCTGTCCGGCTTTTTCCTGCTGCCAGTCACGCATATCCGTCACCTGATAGACCGCGCCCTCGTCTACCGCCATCACCCGCTCCATCTGACTTCCGGCACGACGGTGCATACTGGTGGTGATCTGAATCCCGGCGAGGTTAAAGTGATGTTCGGCATACAACATCTGCCCGCTGTCATTAGTTTGCAGCGTGCCGCTCAGCAGTTTGCCTCCACCGCCGCCCAGCCACAGCGCGCTGTCGACCACATGAAGATAGTCATCCAGCAGCGTGAAAAAAAGATCCTGCGGGCCGACGCTGTCGCTGCGGTGTTTGTCCATGCGAATGGAGGCAGGCTGCGACAGCGCTTCCTTTAACTGCAAATAGCGCGGTGCAAATCGTCGGTTAAATGCCACCATCAGCTTACGCCCGCGCCTGTCGGCCAGATCCACCAGCTTTTCGGCTTCTGCCAGGGTAGCCGCCAGAGGTTTATCCACGCAAACGTCCACACCGGCACGCAGCAGACGATCGACAATCGCAAAGTGGCTGGCCGTTGAGCTGTGCACAAACACCGCATCGCTGGCGGCGGCCAGTTCGTCCAGCGTGGAGAGCAGAGGAATGCGGTAGCTGTCGCAGATCGGACGCGCCTTTTCCTGATTGGGTGAAAAGGCCCCGGCAATCTGCCAGCCGTCGGTGTGAGTCAGCACCGGCAGCCAGGCTTTCTGCGCAATGCCCCCCAACCCGACAATACCTATTTTTAACGCGCTCATTCTGTCACCTGAGCATTCAGCAGTTGAGCGATCTGCTGCTGTAAGGCCGCAACCTGCTGCTCAAGGGATTCCACACGCGCTTCCAGCCCGCGGTGAGTTTCTGCATCGGGGCTGGCCGCCAGCGCGCTTTCATCGACTTCGCCGCTGAACAGATGCATATAGCGGCTTTCGCGTTTGCCCGGCTCGCGCGCCAGGCGGACGACCAGTGGCCCGCCTTCACGCTGCAGCAGATGCTCCAGCACCTGCTCCACTTCGCCCACATCAGCAAAATCATGCATACGCGTACTGCGGGTGCGCAGTTCACCCGGCGTCTGTGGCCCACGCAGCAGCAGCGTGGCAATGACCGCCACCTGGGCCGGGGTAAATTTCAGCTGACCAAATTCAGAATTGCAAAACCGCTGTTCATATTTCACAACCCGGCTGCCGAAACCGTTTAACGCCGTCAGCTGATGTTTTTTCACCAGCAGATCGAGCGTGTTCTGCACCTCACTTTCCGTCAGCGACATCACGGGTTCGCGGTTCGACTTCTGGTTACAGGCGGTGACCACGCCGTTAAGCGACATCGGATACTGGTCGGGGGTGGTGACCTGCTTTTCCAGCAGGCAGCCGATCACCCGCGCTTCAGTGGCGGTAAAAGGGGTCTTGCTCATCAGGGTTACACTCCGCGCCGGTCAGGCGTCCATTCATGGCAGGTCAGCGCCGTCAGGACATGATCCTGCCAGCGCCCGTTAATTAACAGATAATCTTTGGCGTAGCCCTCTTTTTCGAAACCGAGGCGTGCCAGCAGGTCACCGCTGCGCTGGTTATGGGGCATATAGTTAGCCATAATGCGGTGCATTCGCTGCTGGCGCTGCATGTAACGAATGGCACTTTGCAGCGCTTCAAACATCATCCCCTGCCCCTGCCATTTCTCACCCAGAGAGTAACCGAGATAGCAGGCGTGAAAGGACCCGCGCAGCACATTGCTGAAGTTCGCCACTCCGCGCACCTCGTTTTCATCCGGATCCAGGATGGCGAAATAGTACGCACCGCCCTGTTTTTGCATTTCCATAATCAGCCCCAGACGCGCCTGCCAGCCGGAGGGGTAGCAGTGGCTTTCATCACGAACCGGTTCCCAGGGCTTCAGGAAAGCACGGTTTTCTGCATAGTAGTCGGCCAGTCTCCAGGCGTCACGCTCATTGACCAGACGCACCACCAGACGGTCGGTAGTCAGGTGCACTTTCGGCACGGCAGTTCGATAGCCAAACATCTTATCTCCTGAAATCTCTGGCCAAATCTTTCATTATTTGCAGGGATCCACCGGCTGAGAAAGCGCACGATATTCCCGTTGCTTCACTATAACCGCCATCGCCAGGGCGGGTAACATCTTGCCGAATAAAAAATCGCAAAATGCTCAAAAACAGAGCAAATACCTCGCGTGAATTTGCCCTATGGCCCGTTATCTTCCATACTTCTTTAGTACATTCAGATAATTGATGCATGCCTGGTCAGTTATCACGATTAAAGGGGAACAGATTGAAACTTTATATCTATGACCACTGCCCGTTCTGCGTCAAAGCACGTATGATCTTCGGCCTGAAAAACCTTCCTGTTGAGCTGATCGTCATGATGAATGATGACGAAGCCACGCCAAATCGTCTGATTGGTCAGAAAATGGCCCCCATCCTGATGAAAGATGACGGAAGCTGTATGCCGGAAAGTCTCGATATCGTGCAGTACATCGACAATCTGGATCGTGAGCCGCTGCTCACGGGGACAACGAACCCGGCTATCAGCGACTGGCTGCGCCATGTGCACGGTTATGTTAATAAGCTGCTCTACCCGCGCGTAGCGGAGGCCCCGTTTGCCGAATTTTCCACCCCGGAAGCCCGAACCTATTTCAGGAACAAAAAGCAGGCGGTTGCCGGTGACTTTGACGAGCTGAGAGAACACTCAGCAGGCTGGATAAAAAACATTAATGACGACCTGCGCAAGCTGGATAAGCTGATCGTGAAACCGAACGCGGTGAACGGTGAACTGTCGCTGGACGATATTCATCTGTTCCCGCTGCTGCGTTCACTGACGCTGGTTGCGGGAGTGGAGTATCCGAGCCGCGTGGCGGACTACCGCGACAATATGGCTAAACAGACTCAGGTTACCCTGCTCTCCTCCTCTGCCTCCTGACCGTCGTCGGGCCGCTCCCTGCGGCCCGACACATTCCGTTGTGATTCCCTCAGGCGCCAATCGGCGTTGTCCTGGTGACGAACCGCCGCCAGTGGTGCATGCTATCCTCCTGCGCCGGTGGGATGTACCGGTGAATTCAACAGAGGACTATCATGAAAAAAACACTTTTTGGCCTTGGCGCTTTACTGTTAGCGGTCCTGGTCACCGGATGTAATCAGATTGCTCAGTACAGCATCAGCGAGCAGGAAATTAATCAGGCACTCGCCAAACATAATAATTATGAGAAGAATATCGGCGTTGCCGGGCTGGCTGATGCGCACATTACGCTTACCGATCTCAGCAGCCAGATTGGCCGTGAAGAACCCAATAAAGTCACGCTCAACGGTAAAGCCAACGTGAATATCAGTTCACTGTTCGGTCCGCAGCAGGCAGAGATGACGCTAAAAATGAAAGCCCAGCCGGTATTTAATCAGCAGGAAGGGGCGGTCTATCTGAAAGACATGGAACTGGTCGATGTGACGGTCAAACCGGAAAAAATGGAGGGGATACTGAAATCCCTGTCGCCCTATCTGAACGAATCGCTGAAAAGTTACTTCAATCAGAAACCCGCCTACGTGTTAAGTACCGATCGCAGCAAAGCAGAGTCGCTGGCAAAACGTTTTGCCAAAGGGCTGGAAGTGAAGCCGGGTGAACTGGTGATCCCCTTTACTGACTGAAGATGCCATCAGGTACGGGGCAACCCGTACCGTTTTTTGTCTCCCCTGCATAAACCGGGTGCATTCCCTGCGCTTTATCCCTATCCTTAGTACCCGGCCAAAACCTGTCTTTTCCCTATCAGCCGGAGCACATCGCATGACCTCACAACCTCAGCAATTAATTATTCGCCGCCCTGACGACTGGCACATCCATCTGCGTGATGGTGAGATGCTGGGGGCGGTCGTGCCGTTTACCAGTGAGGTGTGCGGCCGGGCCATCGTGATGCCAAATCTGGTGCCCCCGGTGAGCAGCGTTGCCGCCGCCCGCGCCTATCGCGACCGCATTCTTGCCGCCGTACCGGCCGGCCATCCGTTTACGCCTCTGATGACCTGCTATCTGACGGACGGTCTGGACCCGGACGAAATTGAAGCCGGCTTCACCCAGGGCGTGTTCACCGCCGCGAAACTTTACCCGGCCCACGCCACCACTAACTCCGCCCACGGGGTGACGAGCGTGGCGTCCATCGCCCCGGTGCTGGAACGTATGCAGAAAATCGGCATGCCGCTACTGATCCACGGCGAAGTGACCGATGCACATATTGATATTTTCGACCGTGAAGCCCGCTTTATTGACAGCGTGCTGCATCCGCTGCGCCTGCAGTTCCCGGAGCTGAAAGTGGTGTGTGAGCATATCACCACCAAAGAGGCGGCCGCTTACGTGCTGGAAGGCAATCGTTTCCTCGGCGCGACCATTACACCGCAGCACCTGATGTTCAACCGTAATCATATGCTGGTCGGCGGTATTCGCCCGCACCTTTACTGCCTGCCGATCCTCAAGCGCAACATTCACCAGCAGGCGCTGCGTGATGCCGTTGCCAGCGGCCACGAGCGTTTCTTCCTCGGCACCGATACCGCGCCGCATACCCGCGATCGTAAAGAGACCAGCTGCGGCTGTGCCGGGGTATTTAATGCCCCTTCAATGCTGGCAGCGTATGCCACGGTATTTGAGGAGATCGGCGCACTGGCGCACTTTGAAGCATTCTGCTCTGAGAACGGACCGCGCTTCTACGGCCTGCCGCTGAATGAAGGCACCGTTACGCTGGTGCGCCAGCCGTGGACCGTAGATGAATCGGTGAGCGTTGGCAGTGACGGGCATACCCTGGTACCTTTCCTGGCGGGTGAAACCCTCAACTGGCAGGTTGTAGTTTAATCCGTGCGTCGGGGCGACCAAAAGGCAGGTCGCCCCTGGCGCAGAGTAATAATGATTGCACACCGCTGAATTACTGTATATATTCACAGTAATTCAACCGGAGGCTATCATGCGTATTGAAGTCACTGTAGCAAAAACCACATCACTTCCTGCGGGCGCTATTGACGCGCTCACGCAGGAGCTCAGCAAACGCATCGACAAACAGTTCCCTGACGGCAGCAACACCATTTCGGTGCGCTACGCCGGTGCCAATAATCTGACGGTGATGGGCGGCGGAAAAGAAGCCAAAGATCGGATTAGTGATATTTTGCAGGAAACCTGGGAAAGCGCTGACGACTGGTTTATATCCTGAATCGTCCCCCTGTTCGCTGCCAGTGCAGCTCCCCTCCTGCCTCGCGAAGGCAGGTGGAGTAAATAACGATTGTGCCGTTTTCGCCGGATACGCCATCCGGCTTTTTTACGTCCTTTTTTACCGCTGAACGCTGATAGACGCAGCGGGTAGAATATCTTATTCTGAGGCTGACATTAATTACTGAGGTTTTTCTTATGGCTGCCGATAATCCAGAAGAGGCAATGACGTTTGGTGAGCTACTGACCATGATTGGCGAGCAACAGCGCCGTCTGACAGTATTAGAAAATGCCTTTTCCACCCTCTCTTTCTGCCTTGATGACAAAGCTAATCAGCTGTTAATTCACAGTTTAAAGCTTGAAGGACAGAACCAGAATCGCGATGAACAGCTGCAACAGCATTTCATCCGTCTGGCCGGGGAACTGGAAAAACGCTCGGGTGTGCTGCCGTCATCTCCGGCTGCAATCTCCACGCCTGAAATATGAGTAGATTGTCACGCGCAAAATAAGACTATCATCCATCAGCAGGGTGATTATTTTTTGTCCTGCTGATGTTTAATTAGTGCGTGAATAGCCCCTGGTTTTACGCAGAGTAAAATTTAAATCTGCGAACAAAAAAACTGCTGTTATAATTACCAAGCTCTAAGAAAAAAAATCGCATTGAACCTCGATAAATCACTTCGTTGTCATCTTTCACGAGTAATAAGGGGGTTATAATGGACAGAAACAAAGAGGTCATCCAGACACATCCCCTCATCGGGTGGGATATCAGTACCGTAGACAGCTATGATGCCATGATGATCCGCTTACACTCGCTCTCTTCTGATCAGCAACCCGCAGAAGATGCCGAAGTTGGTCAGACTTACTGGCTGACAACAGACGTGGCCAGGCAGTTTATTTCCATTCTTGAAGCTGGCATTGCCAAGATAGAAGCGACCGAATACCAGGACCGTGACTACAAGAAGCACTAATCTGCGACTGAAATAATGTTTCTCAGAGGCACCCCACAGGGTGCCTTTTTCATGCCTGCAATAATTTGCTATTCTGCTGTAATTGCTGGATTAACAGAGGCTGATAGCGATGGTTTACGATTTAATAGTGGTTGGCAGTGGCTCAGTCGGTGCCGCAGCCGGGTGGTACGCGACCCAGGCCGGTCTGAAGGTGCTGATGATCGACCGCCATCACCCGCCGCACCGCGAAGGCAGCCATCATGGCGAGAGCCGTTTGATCCGCCATGCCTATGGCGAAGGGGCGCGCTATGTGCCGATGGTGCTGCGTGCCCAGGCGCTGTGGGATCAGCTGGAGCAGCAGAGCGGCGAGCGCGTCATGCAGCGCAGCGGCGTACTCAACCTTGCTCCGCACCATTCGGAGTTTATCCAGAACGTGATGCAGAGTGCAGAACAGTTCGCGCTGAATGTACAAATCCTCAACGAAGCAGAAATCAGCCAGCGCTGGCCGCAAATCAGCGTACCGGACGGCTACATCGGCGTGTTTGAACCGCAGTCCGGTTATCTGAAATCAGAGGTGGCCGTCAAAAGCTGGATCCGTATGGCAAAAGAAGCCGGATGCGCACAGCTGTTTAACTGTGAGGTGTCGCAGATCGCGTCGGAGGACGGGCTACAGGTGGTCACCACCGCAGACGGCGTTTACCGCGCCCGCAAGCTGCTGATTAGCGCCGGCACCTGGGTGAAAACCCTCTACCCTGCACTTCCGGTCACCCCGGTGCGCAAGGTGTTTGCGTGGCATCAGGCAGACGGCCGCTACAGCGAAGATAACAAGTTCCCGGCGTTTACCGTCGAGATGGCTGACGGCATCCACTATTACGGTTTCCCGGCGGATAACAACGCTATCAAAATAGGCAAACATGAAGGGGGTCAACCGATTGACTCGCCGGACGGGCGTAAACCTTTCGGCAGCGTGGCGGAAGACGGCAGCGAGCTGTTTAACTTCATGCGAACCTTCCTGCCGGGCGTCGGCGTCTGCCTGCGCGGGGAAGCCTGTACCTATGACAACTCACCGGACGAGGACTTTATTATTGATACCTTCCCCGGTGAACCGGACCGCCTGCTGATCACCGGCCTGAGCGGCCATGGCTTTAAGTTTGCCAGCGTGCTGGGTGAAATTGCCGCGCTGTTCGCCCAGGGGAAAAACAGCGAATTTGATTTGACGCCTTTCTCTCTGAACCGCTTTCAGTAAACAGGCGCTGGCGATCAAAAAAGGCTCACACTGTGAGCCTTTTTTATTGCCGCAGGGCCGGATTAACGCTTCGCCTCCGGCGCGGTTTTCTTACCGCGCAGGCGCAGCTTATTCACCAGGCGGTGTGCTTCCGCCCGGCTGCCTACCGAGGGAGCCGAACCGCGCAGCGGCTTACGGGCCGTTTCCCGCAGGGTAAATACGGTGATCACCCCGATCGCTCCGGCCCCCATCAGATAGTAGGCCGGCATCAGCAGATTGCCGGTTTTCTCTACCAGCCAGGTGGTAATCAGCGGTGTGGTACCGCCAAACAGCGAGACAGACAGGTTAAAACCAATTGCCAGCGCACTGTAACGAATATCGGTAGAAAACAGCGCCGGTAAGGTGGCAGGCATTGAACCGCTGAAACAGGTGTGGATAGCGCCCAGAATAATCAGCCCCAGGAACACCAGCAGCAGGTTACCAGTGCCGATCAGCATCATGCAGGGCACCGCCAGCAGGATTAGCGCCACCGCTCCGCCCCAGATCACCGGACGACGCCCCAGACGATCGTTCCAGTGCCCCCAGAACAGGGTCAGCGGCATCATCACGAACATCACCACCATAATCAGCAGCAGCGAACTCAGCTCGCTCAGCCCCAGAATACCGGTCAGGTAGCTCGGCATATAAGAGGTCATCATATAGTTGGAAACGTTAAACAGCAGCACCAGACCGATACATTTGAGCATCGCGGCGCGATACTTTTTCAGCATCTGCCACAGGCCAAGACGCGGCTTGCTGTGCTCCAGCGCCTCCTGTTTTTCCATATGCTTCTGGAAGGCCGGAGTCTCTTCCAGCTTCAGACGAATATAGAGGCCAAACAGCCCCAGCGGGGCGGCAATGAAGAACGGGATACGCCAGCCCCAGTCGAGCAGCGCCTGCTCCGGCATCGCCGCCGTCAGCCCGGTTACCAGCCCCGCGCCCAGCAGATAGCCACCAAGCGTACCGAACTCAAGCCAGCTGCCCATGAACCCACGACGTTCATCGGTAGAATATTCGGCGATAAACGTCGCCGCCCCGCCATATTCCCCCCCGGTTGAGAACCCCTGCAACAGGCGCGCCAGCAGCAGCAGCACCGGTGCCATAATACCAATAGTGGAATAAGCGGGGATCAGACCGATACAGAAGGTCCCGATCGACATCATGATCATCGTCAGGGCCAGCACCTTCTGGCGACCAATGCGGTCACCGAGCGGGCCAAACACCAGGCCACCGAGAGGGCGCACGAGGAAGGCCGCCGCAAAGGCACCAAACGTCGCCAAAAGCTGGGCTGCCGGACTGCCGCCGGGGAAGAAGACTTTACCGATGGTCACCGCCAGAAAGCTGTACACCCCGAAGTCGAACCACTCCATGGCATTACCGAGGGCGGCCGCGCCCACTGCGCGCTTCAGCATCGCTTTGTCGACGATAGTAATATCGTCAACGCTCAGCGCGGGTTTCGCCGGCTTATCTTTGTGCCAGAAATGTTTTTTAGGGGGCTGTTGCCCCTCAGATGTCTTACCCATTGAGTGCTCCCGGTGTTACGTCAGTGAGCAGCCTCATAGCTTTCGTCGCCAGACAGATAAAGGAAAACAGCAAAGGGAAAGAAAGCTATAACGCAGCGAATTGAGAATGGTAATTAACGGTAAATCTTATAGTTTGCGTTGTTGACGCTCCTTTACGTTAGACAATACTCCGCAAAATTTCAAGTTTCTCGCCGAATTCGCTGCCTGTATGCTGTTTTTTAATACCCGACTCCGGCATTACGATTGAGTGCAGGACAGATCGCTGAATTTGCCAATGCCCCCTGCCCTATTGATTAATATTGATAACAATTATCAGCTACGTGATATTGACACAACGTGACAAAAATCTGACATTACCTTTAATAAGGAGCAAAAAATCAGAACATCCTTTTTTTTCATCAAAACGTCATAAAAATGGCGCTCACTCGCTCCACCTCCTCGCCCCACGCTGCCAGTTTTCTGATTTACTGGGCATAAGCCAATTTCTTATTCAGAATATTTCACCATGTTAATGTTTTTCTGAAACAGTAAAATTATTGGTTGATTTTGCCCTGCCACCCGGTCAGTCTTACTGAAAATTCTGACAAGCGGATCTCACTATGCAGTTGAAAAATAGCGCCTCTCGTTATGGCTCACTGAGCATCTTCATGCACTGGCTGGTAGCAGGTACCGTTTATGGCATGTTTGCGCTTGGCCTGTGGATGGTAACCCAGGGCTATTATGATACCTGGTATCACAAAGCCCCGGAGCTGCATAAAAGCATTGGTATGGTGCTGTTTGCCGTCATGCTGGTGCGCGTCGTGTGGCGCTTTGTTTCGCCTCCGCCGAAACCGCTTAGCAGCTATACCCCACTGGTTCGCTACAGTGCGGTTGTTGCTCACCTTCTGCTTTACGGCATCCTGTTCGCCATTTTAATCAGCGGCTATCTGATCTCGACCGCTGAAGGCAAGCCGATTGACGTCTTTGGCGTACTGCCCGTTCCCGCACTGTTTGCCGGGCTGGGTGAGCAGGCCGATCTCGCTGGCGATATCCATCTCTGGCTGGCATGGAGCGTGGTGATCCTTTCCGCCCTGCATGCGCTGGCCGCACTGAAACACCACTTTATCGATCGCGATATCACGTTGAAAAGGATGCTGGGTCACCGCATCGATTAATCAAAGAAATGGAGAACACCATGCTGAAGAAAAGTATTCTGGGTTTAACTACTGCCGCACTGCTCATGACTGCGGGCACGGCTTCCGCCGCTGATTATAAAATTGATAAGGAAGGTCAGCACGCGTTTGTCCAGTTCCGTATCAAACACCTGGGCTACAGCTGGCTGTACGGTACGTTTAAAGATTTCGATGGCGCATTCACCTTTGACAAAGCCGACCCGGCTAAAGATAAAGTGAATGTCACCATCAAAACCGGCAGCGTGGACACTAACCACGCCGAGCGTGACAAGCATCTGCGCAGCGCAGACTTCCTTAACGCCAGCAAATTCCCGCAGGCTACCTTCGTCTCGACTGGCGTAGAAAAACAGGGTGACGGACTGGCGGTAAACGGTAACCTGACGCTGAATGGCGTGACTAAACCGGTGAAACTGGCTGCTAAGCTGACGGGCGAAGGGAAAGATCCGTGGGGCGGCTACCGCGCAGGCTTTGAAGCCACCGGTAACATCGCGCTGAAAGACTTTAATATTAAATCAGATTTAGGTCCGGCCTCGCAGGAAGTCGAACTGATGATTTCTGTTGAAGGTGTGCGCCAGTAACATCCTGTGGCGTCATCTTCGCGGAGTTCCTTCCGCCAGGATGACGCCTGCACAGCTTACTCTTCCGGTGAAGGGATGTGCATGGTGGTGCTTAACAGACCACGCGACTTGTTGAAAATTTTATTACCATTTTCACGTCCCGCCCGGCGGGCGCGCTGCTCCTCCGGCGGTAATGCCAGCTCTTCCATGCAGATTGGACTACAGCAGTGGTTAAATTTGCTGGCGCAGCTCGGACACTGAATAAACAGCAGGTGGCAGCCGTCATTCAGGCAGTTCACGTGGGTATCACACGGTTCACCACACTGGTGACAGCTGGCGATCACATCGTCGGAAATACGCTCCCCCATCCGCTCATCAAAGACAAAGTTTTTGCCTTTAAAGCGCACCGGCAGACCCTGCTCACGGGCGCGACGGGCATATTCAATAATCCCGCCTTCAATGTGATAGACATTTTCATAGCCGTTATGACGCATCCAGGCGCTGGCCTTTTCACAGCGAATTCCCCCGGTACAGTACATGACGATTTTTTTGTCTTTATCCTGCTGCAACATATCCACCGCCATCGGCAGCTGGTCGCGGAAAGTATCTGCCGGGATCTCCAGCGCGTTGTCAAAATGCCCCACTTCATATTCGTAATGGTTACGCATATCGACAAACACCGCCTGCGGGTCGTCCAGCATGGCGTTCACTTCAGCCGCCTTGAGATAGGCTCCAACATCGCTGGCGTCGAAACTGTCATCGGTGATGCCATCAGCGACAATGCGCTCGCGCACTTTCAGGCGCAGCACCCAGAATGATTTACCGTCATCATCCAGCGCGATGTTCATGCGCAGATTATTCAATGCCGGGTGGAAACCATACAGCGCGGCTTTCATCTGCTCATACTGGCTGGCCGGGACGCTGACCTGGGCGTTGATTCCTTCTGCCGCCACATAGACGCGACCAAACACTTTCAGCTGAGTCAGCGTGACGTACAGGGCGTCACGGAACGCGCGCGGATCGTCGATGGTGAAGTACTTATAAAAAGAGACTGTAGTACGCGGCTCGGTTTCGGCCAGCATGCGTGCTTTCAGCTCTTCATTGGAGACAAGGTTATGTAACACTGGCATGGTGTACGTTCCTGTATTCAAAGAGAGGAAAAATTTCGGCGCTATGATACCCGAGCTGTCGCGCCTTGTCCTTAGCCGATAAATTTTTTCTCTCCTGGCATGCCGCCGAAAACTTCGACTACACTATGAAAAATGGCACAATAGGCCATAAATAAACTTTTCACTTCATCATAATAGTCCCCTTTTTTTACGATCTGGAAACTCATGACCCAGCTGCCTCAATTCAAGCGCGCATTGCTGCACCCCCGTTATTGGTTTACCTGGTTGGGTATTATCCTGCTTTACCTGCTGGTGTTATTACCTTACCCGCTGCTCTATTACATCGGCTGCGGTCTGGGAAGATTATCAATGCGTTTTCTGCGCAGCCGCGTGGCGGTTGCCCGACGGAACCTGGAACTGTGCTTCCCGCAGATGCCTCCGGCGGAACGTGAAGCACTGCTAAACCGTAACTTCGAATCACTGGGCATGGGCCTGATTGAAACCGGCATGGCGTGGTTCTGGCCAGACTGGCGCATCAAAAAGTGGTTTAGCGTCAGCGGCCTGGAGCACATCAGTAAGGCGAAAGCCGACGGCAAAGGCGTGCTGCTGATCGGGATACATTTTCTCACCCTTGAGCTGGGCGCACGTATTTTTGGCATTCACAATCCCGGCGTCGGCGTCTACCGGCCTAACGATAACGCCCTGCTCGACTGGTTACAGACCTGGGGGCGGATGCGTTCCAATAAAAGTATGCTGGACCGTAAAGACCTGAAAGGGATGATCCGCGCCCTGAGAAATGGCGACATTATCTGGTATGCCCCCGACCACGATTACGGCCCGAAAAGCAGCGTTTTCGTGCCGCTGTTTGCCGTTGAGCAGGCGGCAACTACTAAGGGCAGCTATCTACTGGTCCGCAGTGGTAATCCTGCGGTGATCCCGTTTGTGCCACGCCGCCTGCCTTCAGGTAAAGGTTACGAGATGGTGATCCTTCCAGAGCAGACGTCGATTCCTCTGGACAGCGAGATCGCCACGGCGGCGCACATGAATAAGATTATCGAGAACGGGGTGCTGATGGCTCCCGACCAGTATATGTGGCTGCACCGCCGCTTCAAGACCCGGCCAGAGGGTCAACCCTCGCTGTACTGACCTCCCTGACAGGCCGGTTTTCCGGCCTGTTCCATTATTTGAAACCGTTTTTCATTTTTTTTGATTGCACACCGTTGGGTTGCGCGATATCGGCGTATACTTGATCAGCTCATCGCTGATAAGGTTACGTTTATTCTATGTCCACGCCCGATCTTCCCGCCGTCACCATCAACTGGCAGAAAAATCTGTTTGTCACCTGGATAGGTTGTTTTCTTACCGGAGCCGGGTTCAGTCTGGTAATGCCCTTTCTGCCTCTCTACGTCGAGCAGCTCGGTATTACTGACCCGCAGGCGCTGAATCTGTGGTCGGGGCTGGTGTTCAGCATTACTTTCCTGTTCTCGGCTATCGCCTCCCCTTTCTGGGGCGGTCTTGCCGATCGCAAAGGGCGCAAAATCATGCTGCTGCGCTCGGCGCTGGGCATGGCGGTTGTGATGATGCTGATGGGCATGGCGACCTCTATCTGGCAGTTTCTGGCGCTGCGCGCCCTGCTTGGGCTGCTGGGTGGCTTTGTACCAAATGCTAATGCCCTGATCGCCACCCAGGTGCCGCGCGGTAAAACGGGCTGGGCGCTGGGCTGGCTTTCTACCGGAGCGGTCAGCGGCGCGTTAATTGGTCCGCTGATCGGCGGCCTGCTGGCCGACAGCTTCGGCCTGCGCCCGGTGTTCTTTATCACCGCCGGGGTATTGTTTATCTGTTTTCTGATGACGCTGTTCTGCGTGCGCGAAAGTTTTATCCCGGTGCAGAAAAAAGACATGCTGCACGTGCGTCAGGTGCTGACTTCGCTGAAAAACCCGCGTCTGGTGCTGGCGCTTTTTGTCACCACGCTGATTATTCAGGTTGCCACCGGTTCGATTGCACCGATCCTGACGCTGTACGTGCGTGAACTGGCGGGTAACGTGTCAAATCTGGCGTTCATCAGCGGGATGATCGCCTCGGTGCCGGGCGTGGCCGCGCTGATGAGTGCGCCGCGCCTGGGCAAACTCGGGGATCGTATAGGGCCGGAGCGCATTCTTATCGCCATGCTGATGCTTTCCGTGCTGCTGCTGATCCCGATGGCGTTTGTGCAAAACGTCTGGCAGCTCGGTATTCTGCGCTTCCTGCTCGGCGCAGCCGACGGTGCGCTGCTGCCTGCGGTACAGTCGCTGCTGATTTATAACGCCAGCAACCAGGTCGCCGGGCGGGTGTTCAGCTACAACCAGTCGTTCCGCGATATTGGCAATGTCACCGGCCCGCTGATGGGGGCCACGGTCTCGGCACACTTTGGCTTCCGCACGGTGTTTGTCGTCACCGCCTGCATCGTGCTGTTCAACGTGCTGTATACCTGGGTCACGCTGCATCGCCGCACGGAACGCATGGTCGTACGCGGGGAATAGCGCACCGTCACACCAGCCCTATCTGCAACCGCTCCAGCAGCTGGCACATCTCTTCATCGGGCCACTCGTCCACCACCAGCGTGCTGGCCAGTGACAAATCGCCAATGGCGAAGGCCGAGGCCGAGTTAAGCTTTTCCTGTGACACCAGCACCACGGTTTCCGCTGCGCGCTCCGCCAGCGCCCGCTTGACGCAGGCTTCTTCGTAGTTGCCCGTCGTCAGCCCGGCACGCCGGTGTACCCCGGTCACCCCCATAAAAAAAAGATCGGCATTGATCCGGCGGATGCCCTCCATCATCGCGGCCCCGGTGGTGACGACGGAGTGCTTATACAGCTGCCCGCCAATGATGATCACGTCGATCAGCGGGTAATCGACCAGCCCGACCGCCACGCCCGGACTGTGTGTCACTACGGTAAACGCAAAATCGGTCGGCAGCCGCCGGATCATCTCTGCCGTGGTGGTTCCCCCGTCAATCAACACCACCTGCCCTGGCTGGATCAGCCCGACCGCTTTTTCCGCCACGCGCTGTTTTGAGTCCATTTGCACGCTTTTGCGCGTTTCAAACGGTGCGATAGCGGCAGAAACCGGCAGCGCCCCGCCGTGAACCCGCTGCAGCAGCCCGTCAGCCGCTAACTCTCTCAAATCGCGACGAATAGAGTCTTCTGATACCGCAAAATGCTGGCTCAGTTCACGCGAAAGCACCTGTTTTTCACGGGCAAGCATTGTCAGTATTTGCTGTTTTCTCTGGCTGGAAAGCATGTTGGGTTCCTTAACGAGCGATCTTGATCTTGCACGATTATGCATGTTAGCGTGTGATCTGTCATCACCAAAGAGGCACAAACATGCAAAACACGCATAATCGTGTACGCAATATCCGCGAGCAGCTGCTGTCGGATAACTGGTTTACGTTGAAAAAATACACCTTCGAACTGCTGCGCCGCGACGGAAGCTGGCAGGAGCAGAACCGCGAGTCCTACGATCGCGGCAACGGTGCGGTGGTGCTGTTGTACCACAAAGCGCGGAAAACCGTGGTACTGACCCGGCAGTTTCGCTTTCCCATCTACGTTAACGGCCACAGCGGCTTCCTGATCGAAGCGACTGCAGGGCTGCTGGATAACGCGTCACCGGAGGCGCGTATCATCGCAGAGGCGGAGGAAGAAACCGGCTTTCGTATTACAAAGATTGAGAAAGTCTTTGAATCGTATATGAGCCCCGGTTCCGTCACAGAGAAACTCTTTTTCTTTATCGCGGAATATTCGGACGACGATCGTCAGGGTTCGGGCGGTGGCGTGGCGGAGGAAGGCGAGGATATTGAGGTACTGGAGTGGCCGTTTACCCGCGCACTGGAAGCGGTACGCAACGGTGAAATTATGGATGCCAAAACTATCATGCTGATCCAGTACCTGGCGCTCAGCCCTGTTTTTCAGGAGACCCTATGAAATCATTACAAATTTTAGTCGCAGGACCGGTACGTAGCGGCACCGGCGACCGTGAAGAGTTAATCCACGCCAACCTTGCACGCATGGAGCAGGCAGCCCTGGGCCTGTATCAGAAAGGGCATATTCCGCTGATTGGCGAATGGCTGGCCTTCCCACTGGCGCGCATCGCCGGGTCGGAAAAGATTGGTGACGCCATCAGCGAAGCCTTTTTATATCCGGTCGCACACCGTTTGATCGGCCACTGCGATGGCATCCTGCGCCTGCCGGGGGAATCACGCGGGGCCGATAATGACGTGCGCATCGCACGCGAGCTGGGCCTGACGATTTATCACGATCTGGCAGAGGTGCCGCAGGGTTGATGCATATCGGGTGGTGCGCTTAACGACCACCCGATGGCATTACTGACGTCTTTTATCTCCGTCCATCGCCTATGCTTTACGTCACCAGCCAGAATCCATTGGTCTGACCCTGGACAGCGAAGGCTGGGCTGATATCGACACATGGTAAACCGGTTGTATTGAAAATTGATGCCCGCTCAATGACTGAACAGGGGGTGAGATTCTATCAGGCTGATAGTAGGGTCTGGCTGACGAAGGCGGTTGCCTGCAATTTTATTATCCAGTGAACTCACCTGTTTCCGCTTTTCTGCATAGCGCTGCCTGCCCAGACAAAATTTCTCCGTTCTGCCCTTGCATCCTGGCGCATAGCGTCAACAATTAACCTTTAGCGAAATAACCAGGAAGATAAAGATGACACTGTATGCCACGCTGGAAGAAGCCATTGATACGGCTAAAGAAGAGTACCTTGCCGCTAACCCGGAGGTTGATGAGGACGATGCCTCTGTCAGCCAGTTTAACCTGCAAAAATATGTGATGCAGGACGGGGACATCATGTGGCAGGCGGAGTTTCTCACTGATGAAGATGAGGAAAGTGAGATCCTCCCAGCACGCAGCGGAGAAGCCGCTCAGGCGATTTTTGACGGTGACTTCGATGAGATTGAACTGAGAAACGAGTGGCTGCCGGAAAACACCCTGCATGAGTGGGATGAAGGAGAGTTTCAGCTTGAACCTGCCGCCGACAGCGAGGAGGCAGAGGCCGCAGCGGAAGAGTGGGAAGACAATAATACCGATGCGGATAACCGCGCCTGACGCTCAGTGCGGGAAATTATTCGTACGGGCCGTGGCTGGCATCAACCGGCAACAGCAGCGTATCGAGAACCAGCGACAGCGGCAGATCGATAATGGTGATAAAGCGCCACGCCGTGTCGCGTACATCCCACTGTACGCCAGGATAGTACTGATTCCCGTGCCCCTGTCCGGGCACGGTTCTGCTGATAATACTGCCGCAGCCGCTCAGGGCCAGCACGCTTATCGCTACGATCGTACCGCGTAATAACATCATCACTACGTTAATCCCGAATAAAAAACGCACTATTTTATGTTGCGCACGTTGCAGCAACATAGCACTGAATGCAAAAAATCCAAAAAAAAACCGGAACACAACGTTCCGGCTTTTTATCGTCCTGCCTGACGGGCTGACCGGAAAAGAAGGTCAGCCCCTACAAACGGATTTCATATCCTGCAGGGTGACCGGAAAAGAAGGTCAGCCCCTACAAACGAATTTCATATCCTGCGGGCTGACCGGAAAAGAAGGTCAGCCCCTACAAACGAATTTCATATCCTGCTGGGTGACCGGAAAACAGGGTCAGCCCCTACAAACGGATTTCATATCCTGCGGGCTGACCGGAAAAGAAGGTCAGCCCTACAAACGAATATCATATCCTGCGGGCTGACCGGAAAAGAAGGTCAGCCCCTACAAACGGATTTCATATCCTGCTGGGTGACCGGAAAACAGGGTCAGCAGCGATAAATCGGGTTGTCATGTTCTGTAGGGGGCGACCTTTTTTTTCGGTCGCCCCAGGGACTATTTCGCGTTGTTCAACGCCAGCGGGTTCAGCTTCAACGTATGGTAGTGATCTAACCAGTCGTGATACTTATCCGCATTCTGCCACAGACGATAGTGCATACGCGACAGCGTCACCGGGTCACTGAGCAGCGCCAGGCGCTGATCGCGGTCCAGCTTCGCTGGCGACTCACTGAGCGCCTGCTCTACGCGGCGGTCACGGGCGAAGTCGAGAATATCGCTCTTCAGGTGACGCGAGGTCGCCATTGCGCTGGCCAGCGCGTTAAACGACGGATGGAACATAGCGTGCATAAAGCCATCATCCAGCGCGCGCTCGCGGTTCAGCTCCACGTAACGGTCGGTATCCAGCAGCTCCTGCGGCGGGCTGAACTCTTCCGGTATCAGGAACAGCTTGCCGCGCTTCGAGGCCTGCCCGAGGGTACGACGGCTGGACCACACCGAGACAAACGGTGACAGGATCAGCGAGAAGACAATCGGCGACAGCCACCAGAGGAAGTTCAGATCCAGCCAACCCATACCGCCCGCCCAGACCAGGCCGAGCAGCATCTGTGAACCGTGACGCTTAAAGGCTTCACTCCACGGCGTGGCATCATCGTCACGCTGCGGCGAGTTCCATACCACTTCCCAGCCGAGGAACGCACTGACCACGAACACGGTGTGGAACAGCATGCGCACCGGCGCCAGCAGCACGGAGAACAGCATCTCCAGGAACAGCGACGCCAGCACACGTAACGCACCGCCGTATGGCTTCGCGCCCTTGCACCACACCAGCACGATACTCAGCAGCTTCGGCAGGAACAGCAGCACCAGCGTGGTGGAGAACAGCGCAATCGCCAGCTCAGGACGCCACTGCGGCCACACCGGGAACAGCTGGCGCGGTTGCAGGAAGTACTGAGGCTCCATAAGCGTATGCACCACCTGAAGGGCGGTAGACAGCGCCAGGAACATAAACCACAGCGGGGCCGACAGGTAGGACATCACCCCCGTCAGGAACACCGCACGGTGAACCGGGTGCATGCCTTTCACCAGGAACAGACGGAAGTTCATCAGGTTACCGTGACACCAGCGGCGGTCACGCTTCAGCTCGTCCAGCAGGTTAGGCGGCAGCTCTTCATAAGACCCAGGCAGATCGTATGCGATCCACACGCCCCAGCCTGCACGACGCATCAGCGCGGCTTCCACAAAGTCATGCGACAGAATAGAACCGGCAAACGAACCTTCGCCCGGCAATGGTGCCAGCGCGCAGTGTTCAATAAACGGCTGAACGCGGATAATCGCATTGTGGCCCCAGTAGTGCGACTCGCCCAGTTGCCAGAAGTGCAGACCGGCGGTAAACAGCGGGCCGTAAACGCGGGTGGCAAACTGCTGACAGCGCGCGTACAGGGTGTCCATTCCAGAGGCTTTCGGTGATGACTGGATGATACCCGCTTTCGGGTTAGCTTCCATCATACGCACCAGGCCGTTCAGACAGTCACCGCTCATCACGCTGTCGGCGTCCAGTACCACCATGTAGCTGTACTGGCTGCCCCAGCGGCGGCAGAAGTCATCGATGTTACCGGATTTGCGTTTCACACGACGACGACGACGGCGATAGAAAATACGCCCTTCCCCACCGACGTCACGCACCAGCTCCATCCAGGCCTTCTGTTCAGCCATGGCGATATCCGGGTTGTAGCTGTCGCTCAGGATATAGACATCGTAGTTCGCCTGCTCACCGGTACGCACCACTGACTCCCAGGTGGCACGCAGACCGGCAAATACACGCTCAACATCTTCATTACAGATGGGCATGATCAGCGCGGTGCGGTGCTCCGGGTTAATCGGTTCGTCGCCGTTGGTCAGATACGAAATACTGTATTTGTCCTTGCCGATCATCAGTTGCAGGAAGCCCATCAGCGCTGTCCAGAACCCGGCAGAGACCCAGAGGAACAGGATAGCGAACAGGAACAGGATCCCTGTCTGCAACACGTAAGGCAGGATCTGCAATACCGACTGCTGCCAGTTCTGGTTGATCATCTCCATAGGATCGATCAGCGCCCAGCCCTGATACGGCAGGATGGTTTTCATATACCAGGTGGCGACCACGGTCTGGAAGACAGACAGGAACAGCAGGATGTAACGACGAATGGAGCCAACATGGCGCCATTTATCTTCATTTTTCTGCTCTTCGCGGCTGTCATAGCGCGGCGTACTTTTCCGCCCGCGCAGAGAGTCCCATGCGCGAGCCACCGGGTTAGTGCGCCACTCTTCCGGATACATGGAAGAACGGGTGTGTTTCGGCATCGCTTTCAGCGTGGTGCGATCCAGCGCGTCTTTATCAAACTGACGACCGCCATCGACAGCATCAGGCCAGCTCATTTCGACACGCGCTTTTACCGACTCCTGCGGAGCATCATCGGGTCGCGTTTCGACCGGACCGTCTTCGGCCAGCTGATAGTGCAGCTGACTGAAGACCTCTTCCGGCTGTTCTGGCAGCGCATCACGCAGCGCCCCTTTCCGCTCGGGGGAAAGGGGCAGCGTGTCGATATATTCATCGGGGATTACGGTTGACTTATTCATTGGCAGGCAACTGATTGCTCCAGGTTTCCGTCAGCGTTTTGTCACCGTTAACCAGTGCAGCACGCATCTCGGTCGGCTGTTTATTGTCTTTAACACGAATACGTAACACCAGACGCCAGCCTTTGGTGACCGGGTTGTAACGTACGCTGTTTTCTACCAGCTCACCGTTATTACCGATGCTGACCTGCGGCGTAACCGGGGTATTTTCCGGCAGCTTGCTCATATCCGGGCCAACAAAATCGACGATAAACGCGATGGTGCCGTCCGGCTGGCGCACCAGGTTAGACTGTTTCACGTCGCCGGTAGAACGCAGCGTACTTTTCACGTAGGCCGTATCCGGGGTATGCAGCTGGCTTTCGTCGCGGGTGAAGTGCAGACGATAGTCAAACTTCATCTCTTTACCCGGCTCTGGCAGGCTTTCCGGCGTCCAGAATGCTACGATATTATCGTTGGTCTCATCGGTGGTTGGGATTTCAACCAGCTCTACGCGGCCTTTACCCCAGTCACCTTTCGGCTCGATCCAGCCGCTCGGGCGCAGATCGTAACGGTCGTCCAGATCCTGATACTTATCAAAATCACGGCCACGCTGCAGCAGACCAAATCCACGCGGGTTTTCCACGGTGAAGGTGCTGACCGCCAGGTGTTTCGGATTGTTCAGCGGACGCCAAATCCACTCACCGTTGCCGGCGTGAATCGACAGACCGTTGGAGTCATGCAGCGCCGGGCGGAAGTTCGCCACTGAAGATGGCTGATTCGCACCAAACAGATACATGCTGGTTAACGGGGCAACGCCCAGTTTGCCCACTTTGTCGCGCAGGTAGACTTTAGACTGCACGTCAACGGTGCTGTCTTTGCCTGGGGTGATCAGGAAACGATACGCTCCGGTCGCACGCGGCGAGTCGAGCAGCGCGTAGATCACCAGGTGTTTATCCTGTGGTTTAGGACGTTCGATCCAGAACTGTTTAAAGCGCGGGAACTCTTCACCCGACGGCAGCGCGGTATCAATCGCCAGACCACGGGCAGACAGACCGTAGACCTGGCCCTGACCAATCACGCGGAAATAGCTGGCACCAAGGAAGCTGCTGATCTCGTCTTTCTTGTCTTTGCTGTTCAGCGGGTACAGCACTTTAAACCCGGCAAAACCGAGGTTTTTCACCGTGTCCGGGTCATGCTTAACGTTGCCGAAATTAAAATATTCCGGTGAGTATTTAATCTCACGCACGCTGTTCGCGGTCACTTCATTGAGACGTACCGGGGTATCGAAATACATCCCCTGATGGTAGAACTCAAGTTTGAAAGGGGTCTTCAGCTTGTTCCAGTACGCTTTCTCATGATTGAACTGGATCTGCTGATAGTCGGCGTACTTCATATCACGCAGCTGTGACGGCAGGTTGCTTTTCGGTGCTTCAAAGCCTTTACCTGCTAATTCTTTCGCCTGCTTTGCCACATCATCAATGTTGAAAGCCCAACTGGTGTTGGCATACATTGAAAGCAAAACTGCTGCGCCAACCCAGCGCAATTTCATCAGTTCTGGTTTATTGTTCATTTTAATCCGCACTTCCCCCCCTTTCGGGTGCTTAAATCAATGGATCCATCTTAAAGGATAATTCAGCATTCCGACAGCCTGACCACGTTTTTGTTCCACTAATCTGACTCGCTAAGAGCCCGATTCTCAAGCGTTTAGCGGAAACAGATTCGGCTGATAGTATACCTGTGTTTATGCGATTAAAGTAAGCGCTAGCTTTAGGCTGGTTCAGGGCGAACCAGATTAATAACGTGTTGAATATTGGATATTTATGACTACGAAAAAACCACAACGAGAATATTTTCTGGATTCGATTCGCGCCTGGCTGATGTTATTAGGGGTACCTTTTCATGTCTCTTTGATTTATTCGACACAAACCTGGTCCGTGAACAGCCTGGCACCGTCAGAATGGCTGACCATACTGAATGACTTCATCCATGCTTTCCGCATGCAGGTGTTCTTCGTCATTTCAGGTTATTTCTCCTATATGCTGTTCCTGCGCTACACCCCGTCGGACTGGCTCAAGCTGCGCGTGGAGCGGGTTGGCATCCCGATGTTGACGGCGATCCCACTCATCACGCTGCCGCAGTTTTATCTGCTGAAAGAGTGGACCAGTAAGATTGGTGACTGGAGCAGCAAAACGCTGTATGAAAAATACAATACGCTGGTGTGGGATTTGATCTCCCATCTGTGGTTCCTGCTGGTCCTGATTGTCCTGACGGTGGCGGGCTACTGGCTGTTCCGTTTTCTGCGCGACGCCGGGCGGGAAAAAACAGACTATTCCGAGCTGACCTGGACGCGTTTAACCGTCTTTATCCTGCTTTGCAGCCTGGTCTGGGGGGGCTTCCGCCGTCTGATGTTCATTTTCGCCCCTCAGGTGCTCGGCGATGCGCTGTTTAATATGGCCGTGATGCAGACGCTGATGTATCTGCCGTTCTTTATGCTCGGCGCAATGGCATGGAAATATCCGGCGATTAAAGCGTTATTTGTTCGCCCGGTGCCCTGGACGTTTGTCGGTTCCGCGCTGGCCTTTGCCGCTTATGTGGCAAACCAGACCTGGAGCAAGGGCGAAGGCTGGCTGTATGAGATTGACGCCGTGGTGTCGATGCTGATGGGTCTGTGGATGGTCAACGTGGTGTTTACTTTTGGCCACCGTCTGCTTAACTCGCATTCGCCGCGAGTGACCTATCTGGTCAATGCCTCGCTGTTTATTTACCTGGTCCATCATCCGCTGACCATTCTCTATGGCATTCTGTTTGTGAAAACCATCGACAACAATACCCTGGGCTTCTTTGCCGGGCTGGTGTTTGTCTTTGGCATCGCGTTTCTGCTGTATGAGATCCATCTGCGTATTCCGCTGCTGCGCTTCCTGTTTTCCGGCAAACCACAGCGTAAATAGCAGACCGGGTCGACCGGAAAAAAAGGTCGACCCCTACGAATTTCCGGCAGGCCACTGCATCAATCGCGGACCGGGTCGACCGGAAGAAAAGGTCGACCCCTACGAATTATCAGGCAGGCCACTGCATCAATTGTGGACCGGGTCGACCGGAAAAAAAGGTCGACCCCTACGAATTATCAGGCAGGCCACTGCATCAATCGCGGACCGGGTCGACCGGAAGAAAAGGTCGACCCCTACGAATTATCAGGCAGGCCACTGCATCAATTGTGAACCGGGTCGACCGGAAAAAAAGGTCGACCCCTACGAATTATCAGGCAGGCCACTGCATCAATCGCGGACCGGGTCGACCGGAAAAAAAGGTCGACCCCTACGAATTATCAGGCAGGCCACTGCATCAATCGCGGACCGGGTCGACCGGAAAAAAAGGTCGACCCCTACGAATTATCAGGCAGGCCAGTGCATCAATCGCGGACCGGGTCGACCGGAACAAATGGTCGCCCCTACAGCAACCATTCGATGGGAAGACGCCATACCAGGCGCACCAGCAGGCGCTGCATCAGCCGGGTACGCGGCTCGCGTTTGTGTACGACCTCGTTCGCCCCCTCCCCCGGATACTCCACCCAGTTGACCCGCCCCCACTTATCCAGGCGCAGCGTCCAGGCGCGGTCGCGCATGCTGCTGATAAAGCGCTGGTGAATGCGCGTGGCCAGTACGTCATTTTCAATCACCAGCCCCATCTCGGTGTTCAGCACCGCAGATCGCGGGTCGAAATTAAACGATCCGATAAACACCGTCTGGTTGTCCACGCTGAACGTCTTGGCATGCAGGCTTGAACCGGAGTTCCCCGTCAGCCCGCGATCGTGGCTTGGCTCACGCGCTGCCGTGTTGGGCTTGAGTTCATACAGGCGAATGCCGTGGCGCAGCAGCTTCTTGCGCCATTTGGCATAGCCGGCATGAACGATGGAGACGTCATTCGCCGCCAGCGAGTTGGTGAGGATTGAGATTTTCACCCCTTTTCGCACCAGCGCCAGCAGCAGGGCAACCCCGGTGCGCGTCGGCACAAAGTAGGCAGAGATAATATCCAGCTGCTGCTGCGGTTGACCGATCACCTCCAGCAGGCGCTGCGGCAGCAGCGTACTGGTCCTGGCCCGGCCCAGCCCTTTACGCGGGTCGTCACTCAGCAGACGCGTTTTCGCCCAGGTGAAGGGCAGTGTCCGGCTTTCCAACTGGGTAACAAACGTTGACTCATCGACTTCACGCAGATAGCACAGCACCTGGGGATCTTCACGCCAGGCTTCGGGCAGCGTGACGGCAGAACTGTCCCCTGCTTTTTCTTCCACCACGCGGCGCAGTGGCGCAACGGGACGGCTGCGCCAGTAGCGCTCAAAGTCCTGCGATACTTCCGACACTACCGGACCAATGGCCAGCACGTCGAGATCGGAAAACAGCGGCTCATCGCCCGCGCCAAAATACTCGTCACCCACATTGCGCCCACCCACAATGGTGGCGGCACCGTCAGCGGTGAAACTTTTATTGTGCATGCGCCGGTTAAGGCGGGCAAAGTCGGTCAGGTAGCCGAGCGCCCGCAGGCTGCGAAAGGTAAACGGGTTAAACAGCCGGATGTCGATCAGCGGATGACGGTTCAACTCGCTGAGCGTCTGGTCCAGGCCCTGAGTATTGTTATCATCCAGCAGCAAACGCACCCTCACGCCGCGATCTGCCGCCGCCAGCACTGCGCTAAACAGTAGCCTGCCGGACATATCGTTCTGCCAGATGTAATACTGAATATCCAGTGTGCTTTCCGCCATCGAGATCAGCTGATAGCGCGCGGCGAAGGCATCCAGCCCCTCAGCAAGCGGATAGACACCGCTGTAATCCGGGTGACTCGCCACCAGCGGCGTTATCGCCTGCGCCAGGCGTGTAGCGGTCGCCGACGTGTCGGTCTGCGGTGGGTGAAGCGTGTCGGTCATCGACGATCCTTAGCGATAATACTGTAATTGATCCGGCTCACTTCCGGCATCTTTTACCCCTGGGTAAGACACTCAGACATATAGTCTAGACTTAGCCCATCATCATGCGTTTTTTTTGCCCAGGAGAGCATCATGCAACATGGCAACTCAACGGCTCCGTATCGTCACCAGCCAGGCCTGTTTTCCAGCTTTTTCCAGGGAAGTTTTGCCTGTTCTACCGCCTGCCGCACCCCGGGCAAACGGGCTGATTTAACCATCAGCAGCGGCCACGACACGCTGCTTGATAAAGATTATGCCCTGCTGGCCAGCCACCAGATCCTGACGGCACGCGACGGTGCGCGCTGGTATTTAATTGAGAAGCAACCGGGAGAATACCACTGGGAAAGCTTTTTGCCGCAGCTTAAAGCAGCAAAAGCCCACGGGATTGAAATGATCTGGGAACTGGCCCATTTCGGCTGGCCGGACGGGCTGGATATCTGGGGGGAGGAATTTGTTGAACGCTTCAGCGCCTGGGCACGTGCCTTTGCCTGTCTGATGCGGGACGAGGGTTATACCCGTCCGTTTATCACCCCGATGAATCAGATCTCGTTCTGGTCCTGGGCCGGGGCGGAAATTGCCTGGTTTAACCCCTTTGTCACCGGACGCGGGCGCGAGCTTAAACGACAGCTGACCCGCGCCAGCATCGCCGCGATGCGCGCCATGCGCGAAGTGCTGCCCGGCGTACGCTTTGTTCTGACGGACCCGCTGGTCAACGTGGCGGCCTCCGGTTATTCGACCGCAGCCCGGCAGGAGGCGCAGCTGCTGCATCAGGCTCAGTTTGAAGTCTGGGACTGGCTGGCAGGAAGAAGTGAACCTGAACTGGGCGGTTCGGAAGATCTGCTGGATATTATTGGCCTCACCTGGTATCCCGATAACCAGTGGTTCCACAACGGCGATCCGCTCGAACCACATCATCCCGACTATCGCCCACTCAACCTGCTATTGCAGGAGATCGGGCAGCGCTATCAGCGGCCGCTGATGATTGCCGAAACCGGAGCCGAAGCCGACCGGTGTGCTCAGTGGATCGCCCAGGTCTGCCAGGAGGTCAGCCTGGCGCTGGATGCAGGAGTCCAGATAGAGGGAGTGTCGATCTATCCGCTGGTCGATTATCCGGCGTGGGATGATGACCGACGCTATCCCGCAGGTCTGTTTGGTTTACCCGATGCTAACGGCAACCGTACGGTTAACGAATCGATAGCGCTGACGCTACGCAGTCAGCAAATTAAACGCAAACAGCAGCCGGTCAGGACATCCACAGCGTGATAGCAAGCACAAAGATAATCAGCGTGAATGAGGTGACGGCAAGCACCACTATGGCGAATTGCGCATCATCTAACGGCACTCGTGGTTCTTTTTCAGGCTCAGGTTTGGAACTGTTATTCATGGTCAGCCACAGCGTACCGGCAAAACGTTCCTGTTGAGTGCCAGTAAAAATGAAAGACGTCCGTTTCACTAATAGAATAAGAATCGCTAACGAAAGCTCAGCCTGTCTCAGTCAGACCTGCACTCCCAAAGACGTCAATTTCTGTCGAATTATCGCGCCAGAGAATAACATGACTCCCCCTTAAACTAACGAAGTAAATCGATTTAAAGCCGTTGAAAACGGCATAAGATATAATTGTTATTAAAAACCAGCGCAGCGCAGTACTTCACAAGTTGAACAGTCAGCAAAAATGATTATCAACCTTAACTAATATTTTTACTTTTTCCATCTGCGCTGGCTGGCCACATTCCCCCTTCGGGATTCAGGGCCAGCGGCGAAAAATCAGCGATGTGTTAATACCACCAAAAGCAAAGTTGTTCGACTGGATATAGTCGGTCTGCACCGCACGCGGCTGATGCATAATGTAATCCAGTTCGGCGCAGTCTTCTGCGGGCTGTGTCAGATTCAGCGTTGGCGCAAACCAGCCTTCCCGCATCATCTCAATGCTCATCCATGCTTCCAGCGCACCGCACGCGCCCAGCGTGTGGCCAAAGTAACTTTTTAATGACGAAATCGGCGTAGCGTTGCCAAACACGGCCGCCGTGGCGTGGCTTTCTGCCACATCGCCGCGATCGGTCGCGGTGCCGTGTGCGCTGATATAGCCAATATCGCCTGCCGCCAGCCCCGCTGAACGCAGCGCCCTTTCGATACAAATCTGCATGGTTTCACGCTGCGGCTGAGTAATATGGGCCGCATCGCAGTTGGTGTAAAAGCCGACGATTTCAGCATAGATGGTGGCACCGCGCGCTTCGGCATGCTCCAGATCTTCCAGGATCAGCGTCCCGGCGCCTTCGCCAATCACCAGACCGTCACGCTGCGTATCAAACGGAGAGGGGGTGCTTTCGGGCCGGTCGTTACGCTGGCTGGTGGCAAACAGCGTGTCAAAGACTGCCGCTTCTGACGGACAGAGCTCTTCCGCCCCACCGGCCACCATCACCGTCTGATAGCCGTGGCGAATCGCTTCCCACGCGTAACCGATGGCCTGGCTGCCGGAGGTGCAGGCGCTGGAGGTCGGGATCACCCGGCCGCGCAGACCAAAGAACAGTCCGGCGTTAACCGCCGTTGTGTGCGGCATCATCTGTACGTAGGTAGTGCCGGTAATATTGTTGGTGTGCTTTTCCGTCAGCATGGTGGCGAATTCGCTGACCGGGCCGGTACTGCCGGTAGACGATCCATAGGCGATGCCGGTATCGCCCTGGGTCAGTACCGGATGGCCCAGCAGCCCCGCCTGCTCCAGCGCCAGTTCCGTGGCACGGGTGGCCATCAGGGATACCCGCCCCATCGAACGAATGCGTTTTCGGGTGTAGTGTGCGGGCAGCGTGAAATCATCCACCGGGGCCGCCAGCAGAGTATTCAGCCCGTCATAGATCTGCCACTCCGGCATTTTACGCACGGCGTTACCGCCTGCACGCAGGCGCTCAGACACGGCCTGCCAGTTTTCACCAAAGGCGGTCACACCGGCCATTCCTGTCACCACGACACGGCGCATCACAGCATTCCCCCGTTGATGGAAATCACCTGGCGGGTAACGTAACCGGCAATATCCGACATCAGATAGCTCGCCAGCCCGGCCACTTCGTCAGCAGCGCCCATGCGCTTCATCGGGATCATCTTCAGCGCTTCGTCTACGGCTGCCGGTTCCATCTGGATCATGCCGGTATCAATCAGACCGGGCGCAATGCAGTTGACGGTAATTTTGCGTTTCGCTAGCTCAATCGCCAGCGCTTTGCTGGCCCCGATGATGCCCGCTTTCGCCGCGCTGTAATTGACCTGTCCACGGTTGCCCATCAGGCCGGATACCGAGGAGAGCGTGATAATGCGGCCTCCCCTGCGCAGACCGATCATCGGCATCACGCAGGGTTGGATCACATTGTAAAAACTGTCGAGGTTGGTGTGGATCACCTGGTCCCAGTCGTCGTCCGTCAGGGCGGGAAACGCCCCGTCGCGGGCGATCCCGGCATTGCTGACCACGCCATAGTAGGCACCGGACTGCCCGATATCGTCCTCCAGACGCGTACGGCACTGCTCACGGTCAGCAATATCGAAGCCCAGCAGACGCCCCGCGCCACCGGCGCTTTCAATCTGGCGCAGCGTGTCCTGCGCACCGGCCTCATCACGGTGAAAATGGACCACCACGGTAAACCCATCGGCGGCCAGGCGCAGCGCAATGGCGCGGCCAATGCCCTTACTGGCGCCGGTCACTAAAACAGAACGCATCATGCCTGAATATCCTGTTGCAGAAGATGTTGAAGTTCCTGGTCATCGGGCTGATAGGTGTTCAGTCGCCCGCTGGCCCAGATGTCGCCTTCGAGGGAGATAACACCTTCGAAGCTGCCAATTTTTTCATCGCGCATCAGCAGAGTAATACTGATATCCAGCACGCTGTCGGCTGGAAATACCGGCTGCTGGCAGCGATAACCCCGCCCGCCCAGCAACATGCCGGGACGCGGTGCCTGCTGATGCTGCCGGTGGCCGTGCCAGCCGGACCAGACGCCGATGGTCTGCGCAATGATCTCAATGCCAAACCAGGCAGGCAGCGCACCCTCCGGGGTGAGAAAAGGAGCCAGCACGCTGTCGGCGCTGACTTTCACCCGGCAGCGGGCCTGTTCGTCACTGACCGCAATCACCTCATCAACCAGCACCATTGGCGCAGCGTGTGGCAGGTAATAAGCGGCGGGTTGAAAGTCTGACATCACAGCGTTCCTAAAATCAGGCAGGCGTTATTGCCGCCAAAAGCAAAAGAGTTACTCATCACCACCGGGCGGGCCAGCGGTGCCGGAGCCGTGAGCAGGCCACAGTCCGGCAGTCCGCTGTCCGGCGTGGTGCTACTGAAGTCCTGCGGCGGCAGCGGCAGATCGCGGGTGAGGATCAGCCAGCACAGGGCCGCCTCAACGATGCCTGCGGCACCGAGCGTATGGCCGGTCAGATGCTTGGTGGAGCTGCACGGCACCTGGTTGCCAAACAGCGCGCTGACCACCCCGGCTTCAATCTTGTCATTCAGACGGGTGGCGGTGCCGTGCAGATTGATATAGCCCACCCGATCTGGCGTCAGCCCCGCCTGTTGCAGCGCCATGTGAATGGCACGCCTGGCGCCTTCGCCCTCCGGATGCGGTGCTGACATATGCCAGGCATCGGAAGACTCCCCGCACCCCAGAATAGCGACCGGCTGCGGCTCACGGGTCAGCAGCATCAGCGCCGCACCTTCGCCGATGGTGATGCCGTCACGCTGCTGGCTGAACGGCGCGCAGCGCAATGCCGACAGTGACTCCAGACTGTCAAACCCGTTCAGCGGCATACGGCTGAGCGTATCGGCACCGCCGACAATCGCCACATCCGCCAGCCCGGCAGCAATCAGACGCTGGCCGCTAATCAGCGCACGGGCGCTGGAAGAACAGGCGGTAGAGAGCGTATAGGCCGGACCACTCAGCTGCAGAAAGTCGGCGAGGAAACGCGACGGGTCCCCCAGCTCCTGCTGGAAATAGTGGTAGTTTTCACGGTCACCGCTGATAAAGCGGTCACCCTCATCCAGACCCGAAGTGCTGGTGCCCAGCACTACCGCCACGCGGTCTGCGCCGTAGCGCGCTATCGCCGCCTGTACGGGCGCATCAATCTGCGCCAGCGCGGCCAGCAGCAACTGGTTGTTACGGCTGTTGTGCGCCGCCAGCCGTGCCGGGACGGCTGGCAGTGCCGCATCCACCTGTCCTGTCCAGCAGGGTTTATCACCGATCAGCCAGCCGCTGTCAGCGCGCATACCCGGTGCCGCGCCGCGTTGCAGGTTAGCGGCAATCTCATCGGGCGTGGCGCCCAGCGCACTGAGCATGCCCACCGCAGAAATAAACATCATCATCCGTCCAGGTTCTGAATCAAGATATGGTAACCAAAGGCAAACTGCTGAACGCTGACCGGCAGCCGCTGCGCGCCACGCTGCAGGTAGCGGATCTCGGCGATCAGCGTCCCGCTGTTATCGCGCAGCTGACGGCGATCGCCCTGGTCCACCAGCGTCCAGCCCGCAGGCAGACGGGGCTGCCACGCGCTCACCGGCCAGTGGCTGAGCATAATGTCGGCCAGCACCTGGCTGGCGGGCGGCATTTCCGGTAACGCCAGCGACTGCTCGGTGTGGATGCCGCTGGCATCATAGGTCACGCGAAACAGGCGGATACCCAGCGAAGAGAGCCCGGCCAGCGTCAGCTGCTGACCATCGGCACTCAGCAATACCAGCAGCGACTGCTGTTTCCCTTTGAAGCGGCCGGTCAGCAGCTGCTGCTGGCTGAAGGCCGGATCAATAACAGGCGGCGGTAACATCACGCGCACGCCCGGTTTCAGCCACGCCTGCGGTCGCGTTTGATCGGGTTTTGCGGCGCAGCCCGTTAACAGCAGCACGACACAGCACAGTGCCAGGAGGCTTTTCATTTTTTTCTCCGTTTCACCGGCAGCGCCAGCGGGGACAGTAAAAAGGCGGTAAAAATGCCGCTGCACAGCACGATGCCAAAACTGGCGATCGCCTGGGTGCTGCTGAAGACCAGCATTCCCAGCGTCAGCAGCGTGGTGGCCATCGCCAGCATGACCGCCAGCAGAGAGGTTATCGGCGTACCGCGTGGATTACTGAAGAACAGGGTGTAATTAATACCAATGCCCAGCACCAGCACCAGGGCCAGCAGCGAGAACAGATTGAGCGAATGGCCGGAGAACGCCAGTGCCGCCAGGCCAGCGCCCAGTGACAGTACGGAAGGGATCACCGTCAGCGTCCCCTGCCGCCAGCCCAGACGCAGCACGTAACTTAATGCAATCCCCGCCAGTGCCGCCGTCAGCAGCCAGCCCAGCAGGGTGCGATAAAAGGCGAACAGCGTATCAAAGGTCTGTTTGCGGTCGATCCAGCTGACACCGGGCAGACTGGCGGCCAGCTCCGCCAGCGCGGTGCGGTTCGCCACGCCGCTCAGCGGGACCAGCACGCCGCTGCGTCCGTCAGACAGCGTCAGCCACAGCAGGCGCCAGCCCTCACTGTTCGGACTGTCGAGCCAGGCCTGCGGCGTCAGCGGCATGGCGCTGAGGTCGGGGGCGTTTACCGTGACACCGGACTCCTGCAGGCGGGCGATCACCGTCGGGGCAGCCTGTTTCAGCCGCTGTAAATCCTGCTGCTGCTGTGCCAGCGAGGAGAGCGGCAGCAGACGATAGGTTTTCAGCCACTGCTGACGGCGCGCCTCGGCCAGACGGGGTGCCAGCGCCTCCAGGCGCTGTAGCGTCTGCTGCGGGCTGTCACCGGACACCGCCAGCCAGGTCTGATCGGCGCTCTGTCCGGTCAGCGTGGTCAGCTGACGCTCCTGGGCCAGCAGGTGTTTCGGCAGCGCCTGCAGCTGGGAAATATCGTCATCAACACGCAGCTGGCTCAGCCCGATCAGCGAGATCGCCGCCACCAGCAGCGGCAGGCCTGTGCGCAGGCGATGACTGCGCCGCCATGCCGCCAGCCAGCGCCCCAGCAGAGCCAGCAGCGGGATTGGACGTACCGGCAGCCCTTTTACCAGCAGCGGATACCAGCAGATCACCGTCAGGCAGGAGGCCGTCAGTCCGGCGGCGGCAAACACGGCCAGCTGACGAATGCCGGGGAACGGGGCCAGCACCATGATCAGCCAGGCAATCGCGGTGGTGCCCAGCGCCAGCAGCAGCGCGCGCAGCACTTTGTGCAGGCTCTGCTGTGGTGTCACATCAGCCCCGTGAACCATACGCTCGGTCAGATAGTAGAGGGTGTAATCTGCCGAAATACCGACAATGCTCAGGCTCATCACCAGCGTCATCAGGTGCAGCTCGCCAAAGCACAGCAGGGTGATCACCGTCCCCGCCAGCGCGCCGATACCGACCGACAGCGCGCACAGCAGCAGCGGGCGCGGAGAGCGAAACACCGCAAACACCAGCAGTAATACGCCGGCGATGGTGGCGACGCCGAGGGTAGAGACATCGTGTTGCGCCTGCTGGCTGGCGTAATCGCTGAACCACACCGTGCCGCGTGACAGCAGTTGCATCTGCGGGTATTGCTGGCGCAGCTGCTGTTCAATATCGCGCAGCTGGCCGACGATGGCATGACTCTGCTGCATATCAAACGAGCTGCTGGCCAGTTCTCCGTGGATAAAGTACCAGCGCTGTCCCTGCTTATCGCGGGTAGTCAGCCAGCCGTTGCTCAGGCCCAGCTGGCTGGCATTCTGCTGCATCGCCAGCTGGGCGCCGCGCACCAGCATCAGCGGATCGTGGTTGATCTCCTGCCCGCTCACCCCGGCAAAAGCAGAATAGAGCTGCGCCAGCACCCAGTCCGCCTGTGCGGCACCGCCGTTCTCCAGGCGGGCGCGGGTCACCGGATCGATCATGCTGTTACGGTGCTGCCAGGCAAACTGCCCCCAGGCCTGCTGCTGTTCTTTCCCCAGCGGACCGTTGACCTGCCTGAGACCGTCGAGGTGTTGCAGCCGCCCCAGCAGCGCCTGCGCCACGGCGGGATTATCCTGTTTGCCTGCGCTGACCAGCCATACCATCTGACGGTCAAGGCGCTGCATAAAACCCTGTTGCAGGTCGGCAGGCATCGCGCCCATTGACTGTGCGGGCAGCAGTGCCAGCACGCTGCTGTTAATCCGCGCCTGGGGCAGCAGCAGCGCCAGCCCGGTCAGCAGCAGCAGGCAAACGATCAGCCAGCCAGCAGCCAGCTGGCGCGGCCAGTCAGAAAACAAAACGCTGCTGCTCTTCATTGGTCAGGCTCTTCGGCGTCAGCCGCTGGTTGCTGAGGGTGATATCGGTCCGGTCCCCCTGGCGATCGTTAAGCTGAATGCTGTCGAGATAAACTGCGCCCTGTAAGGTGATGTTATTAAAAAGTTTATCCAGCGGTGAGGTGACAGGCGTCAGCACCAGACGCCAGCGATGCTGGCCGAGATCGTGAAAATCCAGCGTAAAATTCTGCTCCAGCACCCTGCGATCTGCCTGGAACAGCGCGCGCAGCAGGTGATTAAACTGGAACATCTGCGGGTTACTGTCAGCGGTAACGATTTCAGGCGGCTGGCCGTTCATCACCTGCACCATCCGTTTTTCATCCAGTACCAGCGTCAGCGGAAACGGTTTCGCCTGCTGCCACCACAGCCCCTTATCCTGGGCTATCAGCAGCTGACCGCTGGATTTCAGCGGCTGCGCCATTCCTTTAATCACGCGCAGCTGGCTGAAGTCGGCGCGCACCACCGGCTGGCTGGCAAAGCGCTGTTGCAGCTCTTCCAGCGTGACAGCCTGCGTGCTGAGGCTGCACAGCATCAGCAGCGTGAAGAAGATTGTTTTCATGGCGTGACTCCCAGGCGGTCAAACAGGATTTGTGGCGAGACAAAGCTGATGCCGCTCTCCCCTTCAGCCACTGCTACCTGAATGGTGTAGCCGGTGGTGGTGCGCTGCCCGCTCTCTGCGTCAAAAATCTGGTAGCCGATGCGCAGACGGTTCTCCACCTCTTCAATGGTGGCACGCACGCGGATACGCTGCTCAAAGGTCAGGGTCGCGCGATATTTCACTCTGGTATCAACCACCGGCCAGACATAGCCTGAGGCTTTCATTTCGCGGTAGCCGTAGTTAAATTTCGCCAGCAGCGCTTCGCGGGCAATTTCGAAATAGCGGAAATAGTTGCCGTGCCAGACGACGCCCATCGCATCGACATCGTGGAACGGAACGGTCAGTTCAACCTCAACAGAGAAACGCGCATCGTTTAACACCGGGATTCCTTCTCTTCATCTTCGGTCGGGGGAGTTTCCGGCAGCTGCCAGAAATCAAAAAAGTTAAACCAGTCGAGCGGCGACAGCAGCGCGTGATATTCCAGCCGCTGCGCATAGCGGTCTACCGCCTGCTGCAAAGCCTGCTGGCGAGTTGCCCGCGGCAGCTCCAGCGGGTCAGCAAAAGGCTCACAGTGCAGGCGTAAAGTCTTGCCCTGGCGCAGAGCGAACATCAGCATCACCGGGCAGCGCAGCGCCGCCGCCAGCACAAAAGGTCCCTGTGGGAACGGTGCCGGTTTTCCGAGAAACTCGCTCCATATCACGCGACGGCTGCCGCCGCGCTGGCGGTTGACGGCAGTGCGATCGCCGACGATGGCAACCCATTCACCGGCGTCGAGCTTCTGCCGCAGCAGAATGGCGGTTTCCGGGCCGATCGTCGTCACCGGGATCACATTAAGGCTGGCGTCAGGGGCAATCTCGTCCAGCACCTGCTTAAAGCGCTGCGCGTGATCGGTAAACACCAGCGCGTTGATCACCAGCCCGCTTACCTGCTGTGCCAGCGCACGGCAGGCTTCGATGTCCCCCAGGTGCGAGGCGAGGATCAACCGTCCCCCTGCCGGACCGTGATGGATAATTGCCTGCGCGCCGGGGGCAAAATCGATGGCTTTGCCCCAGCGCAGGTCGCCGCGCCAGCTGGCAATTTTATCCAGCATGGCATCGCCAAAGCGCAGGAAGTGGCGGAAGCTGTTAAGCGGCAGGGGCAGCGGCCTCTGATGCCGCTCAGCGTGATCGCTGATGGCGTTCAGCCACTGCTGCGAGGCGCGGCGCTGTTCGCCGCCGGTCAGCCAGTAGACTGCGGTCACCGGCCACAGCAGCAGGGTAAATGCCCGGCGGCCAAAACAGCGATAGACGGCCAGCATCAAGCGGATCCCCCACAGCCCTTTGCGTTCCGGGGTGGCAGACCAGTGTGCCGCCGGACGCCGACGCAGCAGAGAGGGAATGCGCGGCAACATACCGAAAAACAGCCGGGTGTGCATCCAGGAGATGCGCAGGTTATCGCGCAGCGCATCAAAGTGCGACACCCCGTCCAGGGGATAGGTCACACGGGTAGCGACAAAGTGCGAGGGCGTACCTGCCCAGTAGAGCCGCACCATGATTTCCGTGTCAAAGTCCATGCGCTGGCCGATGGCATGGCGCTGCGCCAGCGCCAGCGTCGGGGCCAGCGGATAAACGCGAAAACCACACATGCTGTCCTTCAGCGAGAATGACAGGGTTTCCACCCACACCCAGAAATGGGTGATATAGCGGCCATACAGTCGCGCCCTGGGTATCGAGTCGTCATACTGCGGCTGGCCGGAGATCAGCGCATCGGGTGCGGCGCGGGCGGCGGCCAGCATGCGCGGGCCATCCTCAATGTGATGCTGGCCGTCGGCATCCACCTGCATCGCATGCGTAAAGCCCTGGCGGGCCATTTCTTTCAGCCCCGCCAGCACTGCCGCCCCCTTGCCCTGATTCGACGCCAGGCGGTGAAGCTGAACGCCCGGCCCCACCAGCGCGTCAAGCTGGCTGGCCGTGGCGGCATCGCTGCCGTCATCGACAATCAGCACCGGCAGGTTAAACGGCGCCAGCCGTGCCAGCACAGAGGCCATCATCCTGCCATGGTTATAGCAGGGGATCACCACGCACGGGTGGAACGTAGCGCTTAACACAGGCGGATTTTCCCACTGCTGGCCGGGTGAAGATCGCCCTCTCCCACCAGCTGATACCGGAAGCTGAGCCCCTTTTCGGCCTGCCAGGTCAGCGTCAGTTTCAGCGTCGCACCGGGCAGGATCGGCTGCTGAAATTTGATGTTATCCACGCAGGCAAATTGCTTACCGGGCGCCAGCAGCGCGGTGCCGTAGTGGATCACCCAGTCGAGCTGCGCCACGCCGGGCAGCAGGGGCTGACCGGGGAAATGCCCCTGAAACCAGAACAGGTCAGGATCGACGCGCAGCAGCAGTTCGGCTTCATCCCCCTGCTGGTGTAGCGCAAGCTCAACGGGCAACATAAAATAACTCCTGTATTTGCGGCCAGGCGCGTTTGCTCTGACTGTTATGCGGAATGGTGTCAACCACGCGCCAGAAGCGCGGCATCGCGACCGGTTCCAGCCAGCGTTGCAATTCATAACGCCACTGGCGCTTCAGCGCGGAGAGGTCACCGCCGTTCTGATGCAGTACCAGCACCACGCCGATGCCGCTGCGGTCGCCGCGCACGACGGGCAGCGCCACGGCGTCGGCCACCTCCGGCAGCGCCAGCAGTCGCCGCTCAATTTCACTGAGCGACACGCGTTTATCTTCAATTTTCACAATGCGGTCGTAGCGGCCACAGAGCTGGAAACCCTGCGCGCTGAACGCCAGTTTGTCATCCAGCATCAGGCCCTGCGCCTGCGGGATCAGCGGCGAACGCACCCACCAGTGATGCTCAGCATCCTGATGAAACTGTACGCCACTGAACGGCCGCCACGGCGCCCCCTCCGCGCTGCGGGTCCGGCTGGCGATTGCACTGGTTTCAGTGCTGCCGTAGATCTCTTCAACCGGAGACCCCGTCCACTGCGCCACGCTCTGCGCGTCACGCCACGACAGTGGCCCTCCGGCTGATACCGTCAGGCAGCAGCCGGGAGCCTCCAGCGAAAAATCAATGCGCCGCAGGAAGGCCGGGCTGCTGATAAAGACATAGCGTCCGGCAGGCCGGGACACCAGCTGCTCACTGTAGTAAACCTGACGGCTGTCGAACGGCAGGCCCAGCGCCATCGGCAGCACCAGGCGAAAACTGAGCCCGTAAAGATGCTGATGGGTGACGGAGGCTATCAGGGTGCAGCCCTGCAGCCGTTCGCCCCACAGCGCATGCAGCCAGCGTGCCTCTTCATCCAGACTGGCGACCGGTTTACTCACCTGGCGCGGGGTGCCGGTGGAGCCGGAAGTGAACAGCACCACGGCGGCATCCTGAGGAATAGGCGGCAGCTCCCCGCATGCTGCGTCTTGCCCCTCCCCGACCGGCCAGACCGGGCAGTCGAGAAGAAACGTTTGGTCGCTGAGTACGCCGTCGAACTCCGCAGCCTGCTCGGCCAGCAGCGACGGACGGCAGTGACCGGGGATCAGCGGTGTTTTACCGGCATGCAGCGCCGCCAGCAGCGCCACGCTGAACAGATAGCAGTCTTCAAAGCACAGCGCCCAGCGCTGCCCCGGATGCGCCAGCAGCCGTGTGCCGAGCGCCGTTACCTGCTGCTGCCACTGATGACGGCTCCATTGGCGAGTGCCGCTGCGCGCCACCACGCCCGGCGCGGTGGTGGTCAGCCACTGGCCCATCGGCAACGCCCCGGACTTCACAGCGCCGCCTTCATGCGCTGGCGTACGCACCATTCGCCCGCCATTAACAGCCCGATCAACAGATAACTGATGAGTCCGTTCCACCATGTCCACCAGGTGAGAGACGTCTGCAGGCAGGTGACCAGCGCCACACCACCGTTAAACAGAAAGAACAGGCACCATACCTGCGTCACGCGCCGGGTATAGGCCACCGCGCGCGGCGGCAACCCGGCTTCCCGCAGGCGCGCCAGACGCTCCACCAGCGGCATCGCGCTGAACAGGGAGCTGGCAAACAGCGCCAGCAGGATGCCGTTGACCGCTACCGGGTACCACAGCAGCAGATGATGGTCGCGCAGCAGCATGCTGGCAGCACACAGTCCGCCACCGGCTACCGCCAGCCATTTCCCTGCGGCAGCAAAGGCCCCGGCCTGACGGCGCAGCCCGATCCAGCGCAGCACAAACAGCAGCGCCATCAGCGGCAGCAGCCAGTGATACTGAGGGTGCGTGAGACTGAACCACACCAGAAAAGGCCACAGCACCAGCAGCAGGCCGGTGACAATGCGCAGCATAGCTACTCTTCCCTGCCGCCGTTAACGATCATTCCTCACGCAGCAGTTGTTCAACCGCGTCCACCACGTCCTGCACGGTGCGTACCGACTTGAAGATCTCAGGTTTGATTTTGCGACCGATGCGTTTTTGCAGATGGACCACCATATCGATGGCATCAATACTGTCCAGCTCAAGGTCTTCATACAGTCGCGACTCGGGTTTGATGTCGTCGGCATCCAGTTCAAACAGCTTGACCAGCAGGCCGGTGATTTCCTGATAAATTTCTTTCTTATCCATTACGGTCTCTCCTGGATTCGATCAGGCCGTCAGCGCAGAGCGCCGGGCATGGATAAACGCCGCCAGGGTGGCAACGGAGAAAAAGTGCTGGCGCATCTCGTCACTCTCAGCGGAGAGCACCACGCCGTAACGGGTTTTCACCGCCAGGCCCAGTTCCAGGGCGTCGATTGAGTCAAGACCCAGGCCGTCGCCAAACAGCGGCGCGTCGGTGTCAATATCCATCACGCTGACCTCTTCCAGATTAAGCGTGTCGATGATCATCTGTTTAATTTCGAGCGATAACTCTTCCATACTGATTCCGAATAATTATTGATGTTCTGGTATGAGTGCGTCTTGCAAATAGTGAGTAAGGCGGCGGGCGGCGCGTGATTCAGCCTCTCCCTCCCCTGCCCAAAATAGTCTGCCGTCAATGCGTTCCCGCACCCGAATAGTGAACTGCGGTTTCTCTCGTGGGACCTGATACCAGCGGCTCTGTTTGTCGAGCATACGCTGTGTACAGACAATGTGGACCAGACGCAGGTCACAGCGGCAGCGCACCGCGATATTGGCGGCACCCCGCTGTAATTTGAGCGGTTCACCGTAGCGGGTACGCGTGCCTTCCGGGAACAGAATAATCGCATCCCCCTGGTCGAGGCGGCGCTGACTGTCCGGTAACAGCGTTTCGCCCTGGCTGTTAACCAGATAATCAGCGGCGCGGATCACCCCGGAGAGAAAGGGATTTTTCTGTAGCCCGGCTTTTACCAGGCAGTCGGCTTCCGGCATCACCGAGGCCAGAAACACATAGTCCACCAGCGACGGATGGTTCGCGACCACCAGGCAGCGGCGATCCTGCTGTAACAGCCCGGCGCCTTCGATGCGGTAGTCGAGCACCCCCACCGCACGGCAGCAGCGCAGGAACAGACGAAAACTGCGCGAGATGCTGCGCCGGGCCAGACGACGACGCTGCTCAGGGTTACGCAACAGCAGCAGCAGGTTGAACCACACCAGCGACAGCATCAGCCCGCCCAGTCCAAACAGCGTAAAGCAGCAGCCGGTCATCAGGATGCGCCAGCAGCGGTTCAGGTAGCGATAAGGGCGCTCACTCATAGCGGCACTCCCACTGCCAGTGCAGACGTTCACCGCTCAGGCTGAACCGCGTCTGACGCGCCAGCCAGGCATGCAGAAACAGCAGGCTCTGCGGCAGAACCGGCGCCGGGGCAGCGCCCTTCATTCCGCCCCGGCACTGACAGGCCTCACCCGGTGCCAACAGCAGCGCCACCGCGTAGGCAGAAAACAGCGTCTGGTCAGGAATATGGGGATGATAAATTTCCGGTATCACACCTTCGAAATCGACCAGCAGCACCTGACGGTATCCCGCTGCGTGCAGCGCGGCCACTTCCACCAGCCCCTGCTGGAAAGAGTCTGCCCCCGCCGACAGCGAGGTCGATACCAGCGGGGCCGCCGCTGCGATGGTTAAACTGCCGACGGCAGCATTGTGTACCGACATAGCAAAGTCAGTTGGCGACAGATTCTGCTGTTGCGACAGCGCGGTAAGAATACGAAGATTACGCTCCAGCTCCCCGTGACGGCTGGTAAACACCAGGGCATCTACGGGGTGACGACGCATCAGCGACAGCCCGCAGTCGACCGCCGCCCGACTGCCGCTGTTCAGACGGCGCGCAGTCATCATCGGCAGCTGGCTGCATTTCGCCAGCGGCTGGGTATCGTCGATGACAGGAGGATGCGCTGACCATTGCTGCCAGTGCGCAAGCTCATGCAGTCCGGGCGCATTCGCCTGCCAGTCGAGGAGTGTAAAAGCTAAATTCATGCTGATTCTTCTTGCGGCACGAGACAGTTCCGCACCCTGTATTCGATTAATTTAATGATGCCCAAAGACAGGATCGCCGCTGCCGGTCACCGGCAGTTAACCGCCAGACTGACCGCTCGTTACAGGTAGAGCATAACGTTTAGCATCTGCTGCTGACACTCGGAATAACCCGCATTTGCGACATAAAACGCTTTATAACACATCTCAGTGTTTAAAGGGTTGTCGGCATCGCTGACGGGTTCTTTAATCATTACAACTGCCGATTGTAAAGATTTGCATGGTAGCACTCGCTGCTAAGTATTGAGAAGCATAAATGAACTCAGAAAATTCGTTCAATTTCACGCTATTTTCTGAGGTGACACCTGCCGTTATATCGCAGAACGGCTAAATGGTAGGGAGAGATGTGGCCGCCACGCGGTGAAGTACGCATGGCGGCCTGACAAAAAAGGAGGCTCAGCAGAGGGTAAACGCAGACACCAGGGATCAGACCTGCCAGCCGCCGCCGAGGGCGCGGTAGAGATCAATCTGCGCCAACAGCAGATTGTTTTTGGCCTGCACCACACTGAGCTGGATGCTGAACAGCGTGCGCTGGGCATCCAGTTCATCCAGATACGAGGCATAGCCGTTCTGATAGCGGTTGCGCGCGATGCGCAGCGCTTCCTGCACCACTTTCTCCTGCGCCTGCAGTTCGCTGAGCTGCTCCTGATAGCGCGCGATGGCGTCCAGATCGTCATTCACTTCACTGAACGCGCTGCGCACCACTTTTTCATAGCTGTACAGCGCCTGATTGCGCGTCGCCATGGAGACATCCACCTGTGCTGTCAGCGCTTCGCGGTTAAGCAGCGGTGCCAGCACGCTGCCGCCGATGCTCCACAGGCGGAACGGGTTCTCCACCAGCTCATGCAGCACCGAACTTTGCAGGGTACCGGTGGCGGTCAGATTGAGCGATGGCAGCAGGCTGGCGCGTGAAGACTGTAACGAAGCATCGGCCGCCAGCAGCTGGCGCTCGGCCTGCACGATATCCGGGCGACGCTGCAACAGCTGAGACGGCATGACGCCAGGCAAGGTCTGCGGGACAACATGGTCAAAGTGATTCTGACGTGCAATCTGACGCGGGTTCATGCCCACCAGGATACTCAGGGCGTTTTCCTGCTGAGCAATCTGATGTCGTAACAGCGGGATCTGTGCTTTCGCCGTCTGATATTCCGAGCGGGACTGTACCCATTCCAGCCGCGAGGTATAGCCGCTTTCAAACTGGCGCTGCGCCAGCTTCAGCGAATCTGCACGGCTGTCCAGCGTGGCGTTGGTCACCCGCAGCTGCTCGTCGAGTGACACCAATGTCATATACCCTGAGGCGACCGAGCTGGCGATCGTCAGCTCTGCGGCGCTGGCTGCGGCCTGCTGGGCCGCCAGGCTCGCTTTTGCCGCATCGATACTGCTGCTGCGCTCGCCCCATAAATCGACGTTATAGTTGGCCTGCAACAGCCCCTGGAACACCGACGACTGAGCCGGCTGACCGGTCGCTGCCGATACCGCTCGCGCCCTGCTGGCCGCCACGCCCGCATCCAGCGTCGGGAAATTATCGCCCTGTGCCCCGCGCAGCTGTGCGCGGTACTGCTCCACGCGGGAACGGGCAATCAGGATATCCGGATTATTGCGCAGCGCCTGCTCCACCAGCTGGTTCAGCGCCGGATCGTTAAAGGCACGCCACCAGTTCGCTTCGACGGTCGATCCAGGGCCCACCTGATTGCGCCACTGCGCCGGTATCGGCAGCGCCGATGGCGCCTGCTCCACCTGAGTAGCACAGCCTGCCAGCGTGGCCGCCAGCAGCATCGCCAGCAGCGTTTTTGGCGCGCACATCATGGTTTCTCCCCATTCTGCGCGGCGGCAGTGTCGATATTGACCTCAACCGACATCCCCGGACGCAGGTGGTTAATATTGTCGCTGGTGATCTTAATGCGCACCGGAATGCGCTGGGCAATTTTTACGAAGTTACCCGTAGCGTTATCCGGTGAAATCGCGCTGAACTCCGATCCTGCCGCCGGGGAGATATATTCCACTTCGCCGCTGAAGCGTTCGCCGTTCAGGGCATCCACGCGGAAGGTCACCGGCAGACCCGGACGGATATGCGCCATCTGGGTCTCTTTCATGTTGGCGACGACCCACTTCTGCTGCGGCACCAGCGAGGTCAGGCGCGTTCCCGCCGTGACCCAGGCGCCCTGACGCACGGATATCTGCCCCAGCTGCCCGTCGCGCGGAGCGATAATTTTGGTGTTATCCAGATCGATCTGTGCCAGCTCCAGCGCCGCCTGGGCGCTGGCTACATCTGCCTCCAGCGAGGCGCGGTTCACGATCGCTGTCTGCAGGTCCTGACGCGAGACCTCCAGCGTGGCCTGCGCCTGCTGGACATCTGCCTGCGTCTGGCTGTTGCTGGCGCGTGATGCATCGCGCTCACGCAGCGACAGCGAGCCGTCAGAGACCAGATTTTCCACGCGTTTCAGATCCAGCCCGCCCTTCACCGCCTGAGCCTTCGCATTCTGCAGCGCGGCCTCATTGCGTTTGATCACCGCCTCTGCGCTGCGGCGCTGCTGAATATTGTTAGCCAGCGTGGCTTTTTTCATCTCCAGCTGCGCCATCGCCTGGTGAACGCGCTGGCGATAGATGCGGTCGTCAATGGTCATCATCAGTTCGCCCTGACGGACCGGCTGGAAGTCCAGCACGTTGACCTGAGTGATATAGCCGCTGACCTGTGGACTGATAAAGGTCACCTGGCCGCGCACGTAGGCGTTTTCCGTTGACTGTGTCTGGCTGGTAAACGGCGGCAGCTGCCAGGCATAGAGGATCACCAGCACGCCAACCAGCGCAATGCCCGACCCCAGGGCTATCGATAAAATACGCAGCTTATTATTTCTCAGACGCTCAGAGAGCTGCTGCTGTTCCTGTTGACTCATGGTTTCCCCGTATTTCCGTCGTCGTTCAGCGCCCGGCGGCAAGCCCCCATGCGCTGACGCTTACTGGTTCATCGTCTTGTTAATATTTTGCATGGCGCGCTGTTCCGCTTCCGCTTCGCGTTTTGCCTGCTGCCAGTTGAGGTAGCGCAGACGCGACAAACGCCACAGCACCCAGAGTAAAGTGACCCCGGCCATACAGGCCGTGAGCAGATAAACATCGTTGTAAGCCAGCACGTTGGCCTGTAGCGTCGCCACCGTTTGCAGCTGCGCCGTGCCCTGAGCACTCTGTAGCGTACCGTCACCGATCAGGCTGGCAAACAGGCTATTGTACTGGGCCAGACGTTCGGTCACATTCGGATCCAGCAGCGACAGCTGGTCACCCAGCAGGCTGGAGTGATACTTTTCACGCCAGGTCTGGAAGGTGCCAAGCAGTGCCGATCCCATCAGGCCGCCGAGGTTCTGGCTCATACCAAACAGCACGACAAAGCTGACCAGGTTCTTCGGCTGTGTCACCACGCTGCCCACGCCTAATAACATCGCCGGGGCGATAAAGAACGAGGTGCTGAAGCCAAGCAGGAACTGGCTGAAATACATATTATTGCCGCGCGTCAGCGGGCTGGACTGGGCATCCATCAGCGAGGCGACCATCACGATAATCAGCGACAGTACAATCGGCCAGCTCAGGTGTTTCGGGTTGATGGTCAGCGCGCTGCAGATAATGCCCGCCGCCACCCCGGCAAGGATCGCCAGCGCCAGCCCCTGCATTTGATCGTTCTGCAATCCAAGCTGTTGCAGGTAGCCAATGGCTCCGGTGTTCTGCTCGGCCAGCATGATGCGCAGCAGGACCATCACGATGCCGAGACGGAATATGGCTCCGCTGCCGAGCCAGCGGGTGTTAATCAGCGGGTTACTGCGGTTGTGCTCCACCAGCACTGCCGCCGTGACCAGCACCAGACCCAGCGCCAGACAGATACCGAGCCACGGCGTGCTGGTCCACCATTCAATGCGCCCCAGCGACAGCACGCCGCAGAACAGCGCCATACCGGGGGCCATCAGGAAGAAGGTCAGAAAATCTTTTTTCTCGAAGACTTTGGTTCGTTCGCCGGGGGGAAGCTTGAGGATCAGCACCGCGCCGAGCGCCATCAGCGCCAGCCCCAGTTCGAACAGATACAGCCCGCGCCATTCATCGAGCTGCAACAGCTCCGTCGAGAACAGACGTGCCAGCGGGATCGCCAGCTGCGACGCACCAAGACCGATCGCCAGCGCCTTCAGGCGGTGCTTCGCCGGCCACGCCTGCACCTGATAGTAGATGCCGAGCGAACTGAGCGCCGCCCCGACCATACCGTGTGCGGCACGAACGATAATCGCCGAACTGAGGTCATTGACCAGCAGATGGAAGAACGCCACCAGCACGTACAGCACCAGGAACGCTTCAGTAAATACCCGCAGTCCAAACTGCTGGCGGAACTTTACCAGCAGCAGGTTAATCGAGATATTGCCCATGACGTACACCGCCGGGAGCCAGGCGATTTCATTGGTGTAAGCGCCAAACACGCCCTGCAGATTGGTCAGATTGGCGGTCACCAGGGCGTTACTCAGCGCCCCGGTGATACAAATCAGCAGGCCAACGATGCCAAAGGCAATGCGTTTATGAGTCGGATGCTGCGGCGTGGACGGCGATCCGGGCAGCATCGGTTTTTCACCCGGTGCCCACTCACGCGGAGCATAGGGATTGGCTTTTTCGTGCGGCACCTTACTTCACCTCTGTCGCCGCCAGCAGCTGCTGTAGTACACGCTGGGTGATCGCCAGTTCACTGGCATTCACCCCGGACAGAAGTTCATTGCGCAACGCATCGGCTTCCGTTTTCAGGCGCTGATACAGCAGCTCCCCTTTAGGGGTGACGTGTAACAGTCGTTTACGGCGATCCTCCGGAGGCTGAACCCGCTCAACCAGCTTCTGCTTTACCAGACGATCGATGAGTGGCACCACGCTGGCATCTTCCAGGCCCAGCGCCTGCGCCAGCTCTTTCTGACTCATCGGCGCATCCTGAATGGCGATGGTCGCTACCGCCATCCAGCTGCTCATACTCAGACCGTTGTCTTTCATGCGTCGGTCAATCGCCTGACGCCAGGCGTGGGCAGTGAGATGCAGCAAACGTGAGAAGTTAAGTTCCTGAGTATTCAATAGGTAAGATGCCTGATAATTAGAGTTCTAACTAATAATGGTGGCAATTATAGCCGCGCTTGTATAAAGAAGGGAAGACACCTGCAAAAGAGTGTAGATAATTCTTATCCGCCCCGCCAGGCGGTCGCCACGATTATCAGTACAGGAAACGATCAATGCCCATTTTTACCCTGCGCGAGCAGCCCGAACGTCACCATGAGATTGCCCGCCTGCTGCACAGTGAGTGGTCAGCACTGCCGGCATGGTCCTCCCTTTCGGCCATCAGCCAGCGCCTGCAGCAGCGAAACTGCGAGGAAAAAGACAGCTTTACGCTGATAGCCTGTCACGCAGACGGCACGCTGACCGGCACCGCCAGCGTGATTGAGTACGAACTGGATGACCGCCCGGAACGCCGCTACTGGCTGGGCGAAGTGTTTACACCACGTGAATGGCGCGGCCAGGGGGTGGGATCGGCGCTGGTCAACGCCTGCATCGCTCGCGCTGGCGAGCAGCGGATAGAGGCGCTGTGGCTGTATACGCCGGATCAGCAGGCGCTGTATCGTCGCCTCGGCTGGCAGGATGTGGAACAGCGCACCGTTTGCGGTGAGTCGGTCACCGTGATGGTGCTGAGGCTGACGCAGGCAGAAAAAGCGCCAGCCAGGGAAAGTGAGGAGCCGTCGCCGTAATGCGCGCTGGCGGTCTGGCCGGTTAAGACAAACATCCGGTGACTGATGCGCTCAGTCACCAGACCCTCACCGCGTGGGCAGGACAAAGCGCACTTCGATTCTGCGCTGGCGGGCATCTTCCGGGGGAACACCGGGGATAGGCTGCGAATCACCGTAGCCTGCCACAATCACCCGACGCGCCATTGCTGGCGGAAGTTCACCCACGATGAACTTCCGCGCTTCACGCGCGCGGGCGGCGGAAAGCGTGAAGTTATCGTCATAGACGGTGCAGAAGGCGGCAAAGTTGGTCACCGGTCGCAGCACCGGGAGGTTATCGGTATAGCCTTCGATAAACACCTGGCCCGCGCTGAACTCGTTGAGAAACTTTAAAACGTTCTCTTCAATAGTGGCAAACGCCTGATTCGCCTGCCCGGCTATGCAGGCGCTTCCCCGGTTAAAAACGCCGTCGCGCAGCGTGATCTTTTGCGCATTGGTGTCCAGCATCACTAATCCTTCATTCGCTGTCCCGTTCAGCGAGGCTTTGATATTGCTGAGCATCTCAGCGACTTTTGCCCGCTGTGCGCTGGCTCCCTGCTCCATCTCCTGTTTGTGGCGAACATCAGACCAGGTTTTTTGCAATACCGACATCACCAGCAGTAGCATCACCACGGCCATCACCCCGGACATCAGGTCCGAGACAGAGACCCACTCATTGGGTTTATCTTTCATGCGTGACCTCCTCAGGCGACAGTGGCAACGCTGTCGGTCCGTTGCAGAACGGAGCGGATCTCTGCCAGCACATTCAGCAACGCTGACATCTTCTCAGCCTGAACTTCCAGCACCGATCGCAGCGAGGTGCCCATATTGCTGGTTTCACTTCCGCCGTGCTGCACGTCGCTTCGCAGCGCCTGTACGCCCTGCAACAGCGGCTCCAGCGCGCCATTAAGTTCATCAATTTTTGGCGTTAACGCGCTGCTTTTGAGGTCGGAATGGAGCGCCCCGACGCTATCCAGCAGTTGACCCATGCCGCTATTGAGCTGCTCAAACTGCGGTTGCAGCGGGCTGATCTGCTGCTGTAACGCCAGCTGCTGTACCAGCTTTTCAATCGCTTCGGCGCTTTTCTCCCCGGCACCGGCCAGCGTTTCATAGCGGCCATTGAGGTGCGCCACCTCACGTGAACTCTTCGACACGGCGGACAGGCCGCTAAGGATGCGGTCGCGCAGGTCTTCCACCAGCGCGGTCATCGCCAGCACTTTGGTGTTAAGGGTTTCACTGGTAACAATAAACTCTTTCTGTGCCTGACTCTGTGCCTGGATGGAGGCACGCTGTGCGTCAATCGAGCTTTCAATAGAGGTGCGCACCTGCTGCATGGTGCTGTCCACCCTCTCCGACATCGTACCCACCGCCGACGAAATGCCGTCCGTCGCCTGTTTCATATTTCCGGCAATCTTCTCCATATTGCTGCCAAAACTCTGCTCCATCTGGCTGATGGTGCCACCGAGGTCGGTTTTGATCGTGCCGAGAACCTCAGTCACGCCCGAACGGAAGTCACCGATGCCCTCCTGTAGCTGGCTGGCCGAAAGCCCCATGGTTTGCGCCGCGTCGGACATGCCCTGCGCTGAGCGCTGGATGGCACCCAGATTACTGCTGTTCGATTCAACCACTTCACGCACGGCATCGCGGATTGCCTCCACGGCCGTCTGCCGCTGGCGGTCGTGCTGCTGCTGATGCTCGTGATGATGGGTCAGCGTGTCAGCGATAGTCAGGGTCGCCGCATGCAGTTCCCCTATTCGCCCCTGCAGGGCTTGCTGCTGGCTCAGGGCGCTGTCTCCCTGGCGCGTCAGGTTCTCGCGGAACAGCTGTTCACCGTCGTGCAGTTTTTGCAGGGTCGCCCGCGTGGCCTCTCCCTGACGGGTGATCCCCTCTTCCAGACGCAGCAACGCCGTCAGAAAACGCTGCTGCACCTCCAGGCGTTGCTGCGTCTGAAGCTGCTGCTCTTCCGCCAGCCCCGCATTCACTTTCTGCACGCACCAGTTCAGCCGTTTTTCGTCATAACCTTTTATCGCCGTCCAGCCTTTCAGCAACAGAAAGGCAGAAATCCCCCAGGTGGAGGTCTTAAACTTAGTGCCTAATCCCTCCATCATGCCCATCAGGTTGGCCATGGCGCTATCCATGCCAGCGGAATTGGCATCAATCAGAATACTGGACGCTTTATTCAGGGCGATCCCCAGCCCGAGAAAGGTTCCCAGCAGCCCGATGATCAGCAGAATGCCGGGCATCACGTCGGCTCTTTGTTCCGCCGCGCTGGCGACAGACTGGCTAATCTCGTTCACCGAACCGTGACGAACGTCGTGCCGCCCGGCACCGTTAGCGGCAATGTCGCCCTGCCATTTTTGCTCCCAGTGTTCAGGGTTTGCCTGACGTATCAGCTGTATTATTGTAAACCCGACCAGCAGCAGCATCACCGCGCCAAAAACCAGCTGAATAAAGTCGAACTCAGGCAGCAGGAAGAGAAAAAACTCATGTGGTGTCATGCCGCAACCTCAACCAGCAGGCCTGCACGCTCGCGACTGGCCTGCTCGAACATATTGGCAAAGTCGATAATCAGGCTTTGCTGGTCAATGTCCAGCTGCTCCCAGCTTTTACCGAACTGGGCACATTCAATAATCAGCATCCCGACCTCACGGCTGTCAGCGGCAAGATACTCTTCCCCGGCAAATTCTTCGGGCTCTTTTTCCAGCATTTGCAGGAAACCTTCTGCGGCAAAAACATAGTTGCGCATTTCATTGGTGCGCTTGCGCTTCTGTTGCATCTCTGACTGCTGGGCGGGCAGACGGGCTTCCAGCTCACTGAGGAGTGCCGCATCGATCGGCTGCAGGTCTCCCAGTCGCTTACCGATATTCAGACGGCGCAGCAGCACCTCTTCTTTCGCCAGCGCCTCACTCAGGGTTTTCCACTCGTTTTCCATCTCTTCCAGGCTGAAGCCCCAGGCCATGATCATCTCTTCAAAGACAAACGGAATCAGTTTTTTACCGAAGCGAGCCACGATCACCTCATTCAGGCGGCCGACGCTGGCATCACTTAACTGCGGCGTTGGCTTCAGCAGCTCGCTGCCCACGTCGATCAGGAACAGGTCGTCATCATTGATAGCATTGATGTCCTGCGCACCCGTCAGGCGCGTTTCAGTATCCGCCAGCAGTTTTTGTGCGGCGCGCAGGCGCAGATAGTGCTCAAAGTTAGCAATCTGGATGGTTTCAAGAATATCGCGAATGCGCGTCGAGAGCTGCGCGTAGTGGGTAATCAGGGTGGCTAAATCGATGGCCTGTGCGGCTTCGCCGCGCATCTGTTCCCGCGCCTGACGCAGTATCTCTTCATGCATGGCGGCCTCTTCCATCTCTTTCGGCTCAAGGAAGATGTCTTTTAGTTTTTTGGCCTGTGCAATCGCCCACGCAATGGCTTTACTGATGCGTTTTGCCAGGTCGCTTTTATCCCACTCCACCAGCAGCCCCAGGGCTTTATCCAGCGCTTTCAGCGCCGAGCCAATCCAGGGGAAATTCGGTAATGTTTTTGCCGCCAGATCGGCGGCTTTCTGAATCACGGGGCGGATGACCTTATTAATAAACGGCTTTACCCTGTTCCACACCGATTTGACGCTGCCGACAAACACCTCGGCTTTTTCTGCCATCCACTCCACCGCTCGGGCGGCCGTCTCTCTGGCGGCGTTCCAGATGCCGGAACCAACCTCTTTTACCGTACTCCAGGCGCTGCTGGCTGCACTGCAAATTGATGACCATAATCCCATTTTTTTATCTCCTTGAGGGTTATTGAATGCCGAGTAATTTTTTAGCGGTGTGGGCCTCTGCCGTCGGAAAATCCGGACGTGAGGCAATGGTGTGATGCGTGGCCTGCACCTGGGCAATGGCCTGTCGCAGGTGATCCAGACTGAGGGCGGGTTCACCCGCCGGGTAGCCGGCTGCCAGCAGGGCTTTGGGTAGCGCAAGCCGCATACAGGTGCGTATTTCACGTCCGGCCAGCCCTTCAGAGAGCTCGCTGGCGCCATCAAGCAGGACGTCACGCGCATCAGCCAGTGGGATTTTCTCTACCAGAAATTTTTCCCAGAGCTGACGACGGGCTGCGCTGTCAGGCAGCGTGAATTCAACGTGATAGCCAATACGGCTGCGGAAGGCTTCGTCATAGTTACGCGCAAAATTGGTGGCAAAAACCACTATCCCTTCATAACGCTCCAGCTCAATCAACAGCGTAGAGCGCATGGCATTCACTTCATTATCAACTCCCTGAGTGACGCTACTCAGGCGTTTGCCCAACAGCGTGTCGGCTTCATCAAAGAAAAGCAGTGCGCCGCTCTGCTTCGCCTGAGCAAAGGCTGCCTGAATATTTTTTGCTGTCTCACCCATAAATTTACTTTCTAATTCAGCAATACCGAGTGAGAGGAATGGCATTCCCAACTGGCCGGCCAGCGCTTCGGCACACAGCGTTTTTCCTGTACCGGGGGCACCATAAAAGTTGAGGATAGCGGTCATACCCATCGGATCGACGCGGGCAAAATCCCACTGCTGATAGATGGTGTGATGAAAGCGCAGGCGGGCAAGACATTCGTTTAATGCCGTACGCGTGACATCAGAAAGAATGACATCCTGCTCCAGGGTGAAGCGCGGCGTGCGGGCAATCAGAGCAGCATTTTCTTCTGTGCGGGCAGGCGCGGTAGTGTAAGGTCGTTGAGGGGCGTTCTGGTGAGGCAAATCTGTCATCGGTGATCCTTCCCCGTAAGTCATTATTGACAGGCGTTCCAGGGAGCATTACCGACGTTGCAAATGTGAATGCTTCAGCTTCACACTCCGGACACCCTTTAAGTCAAATGGTTATCGGCAGACCTGAGTCGGGCTTGAGGGGCAAGATTAATAAAATTGGATGAAGAGTGGAAAGACATGAGGGGCTGGTAACGGTCGACTAAACAAGGATGCATTGGTGGGGCGTGATTATCGCAGAAATGAGTCCGGAGGGGGTGATCCGGCACCAATTACGGGCGTTTAGTGCTCCGGGTAATAAAAAACCGACACGGTAGCCGGGTGGTGATCATCGTAAAATTATTGTCTGGACGTCACTGTCAGAGAAGCATCTTGCTGAGGATGGTTTTCTTCAAATCGCCAGTCATCCAGCATTTTTTCCTTCAGATAATGATTGAACGGTAAGTCAGACATTCCATGACTAAATCTGACGTTCTCTACCCGTCCATCGGCGTTGACATCATAACGAACCTCAGTCTCACCCACTGCTCGCCCGAATATCACGCCATCCTGATTGGAAGACCACTCATATCCGGGGAAGTCGATCGGTATAAACGGTAATTTTTTTCTGGATGTACAGCCAGTTGCCGTAACGATGATGAGGATTAAAATAGTTATATTTATGATTTTCAATGCAGTCCCCTTTATCCAGTGATGAATTTTGCACGTCAACGCCCTGAATTTCAATCACATGAAAAAAGGCAACCGCAGGGGATGCCCTGACGTAACAGTTTATTTTTCTCAAGCCATAGCATCCACAACGATGCCTGTGGCTGACGTTCAACTCACCAAATGACAAGGTATTTTAACAATCTGTAGATACTGATTAATACCAGAATGCCTCCAACAGCCAGACAGAAGCATAAAAACTTCGCTCCCAGGTTAAGACTGAAATCCTTTTTCATACATCCTCCTTTATGATCTGATTTGCCCCATCCGGAGCTTTCAGCGCGTTGACAGACCGCGGCCATGATATCAGCTGTGGTTTATCAGCATGACTCATAAAAAGGACTGAACATTTCCCTGTACTGAAATTTGGCTGGATATTTCACGATGTGCAGGCGTCAGGCGGGGGTTATTTCAGGCACAAAAAACCGCCTTTCGGGGCGGTTACGACATTGCTTACTTGCTTGTTTTTATTCGTTTTAATCGGTACTGATAGATTGAATAGAAATGCATTTAAATCACTGATTTAATATATTTACCAACATAACCAACGCCTGATGTAACGGCACGAATAGACATTTATCTTGATATAATAGCCTACAGGCTATAGCATGAACTATAGCTTATAGGCTATGAGGTAATCACAGGATGTGGGAAGTTCAGACTTCAGAATTGTTTGATTGCTGGTTTGAGGATCAGACGGAAGATTTGCAGGAAGATTTGTTGGCAGGAATGGGCCTTATCGCGATTGATGGTCCCAATCTGGGACGGCCTTTTGTCGATACCGTCCGTGCTTCGAAGTTTAAAAATATGAAAGAATTACGAATTCAGCATAAAGGCGATCCTATCAGAGCATTTTTTGCATTCGATACTCAGCGAACAGCCATAGTTTTATGCGCTGGCGACAAGACCGGGATTAACGAAGGAAAATTTTACTCTGATATGATCAAACAAGCTGATCAAGAATTTCAAAAACATCTCGATAGCCTGGAGAAATAAAAATGGCGACATTGAAAGATATGATGGAGAAACGATCTCCGGCCAGCCAGCAGCGCATCAAAGAGAAAACAGCCGATCTCCTGCTGGCTACCCGCCTTGAGCAGATTAGAGAGGCGGTGGCCACATCACAGACCAGTTTGGCAAAAGCGATGGGTATCGCTCAACCAACGCTCGCAGCGATGGAACAGCGTGGTGCCGAAATTAAGGTCTCTACCCTGAAGCGCTACGTCGAAGCCGTCGGCGGCACACTCAATGTCACCATCAATTTACCCGATGGGAAGCAGGTTGAATTAACAATGTAACACTGGGCAGTGAGAAAGCCGGACAGGTGCCAGAGTATCTGCTCTTAGCTCCTGTTCAGCATTTACATCGTGTAGCCCATGTTGATAAGCAGATAGGAAACGTTCTTATAACCCGGCTGATGGCTGAGAAACAGGAAGTATCAAAAATTGCCTGGAACTAAAGCCATGATACTTACAATATGGCCGACGTATTTGGACGTTCAACGTCGTGGATGATTTTAACCGTGAGGCTCTATTGACCTGAATATTCCGGTGCAGCGCGTTGTGCGGGTTCCGGACAGAATAGAAGCAAACCGTGGATATCCGCTTAAGAAGTGTATGGATAACGGACCGGAACTGATATCACTGGCTCTGGCCCAGTGGGCTGAAGACCACGGCGTGGTGCTGGAATTTATAAAGCAAAAGGTATCTCTGGCCTGTCAGGCAACATTTACAATAAACAGGCGATTTCCGGCCATAAAAATTTTGAGCAGACGGCAAGATACGACCGAAAAATAGCGATAGTTCCGGTTGTTGGTGGGCAGAAGTAGAGGTGAATATTAGGAAGGTATATTAGGAAGAGAAAATTCAGGCACAAAAAAACCGCCTTTCGGGGCGGTTACGACATTGCTTACTGCTTGTTTTTATTCGTTTTAATCGGTACTGATAATATGGTGCCCGGGGTGGGACTTGAACCCACACAGCCATAAGCCGAGGGATTTTAAATCCCTTGTGTCTACCGATTTCACCACCCGGGCTTGGGTGTTAATTGGAGGCGCGTCCCGGAGTCGAACCGAGGTAGACGGATTTGCAATCCGTAGCATGGCCACTCTGCCAACGCGCCTTTTATTCTTTTTGTCACCAGAGAGTACATCCCTGCTAACGTAATCTGGAGCGGGAAACGAGACTCGAACTCGCGACCCCGACCTTGGCAAGGTCGTGCTCTACCAACTGAGCTATTCCCGCATTGCCATCAGCACTCACTCTGTTTTGTCACACTCTGACAGAACTTGCTGATTTGCTTTATCTTCTGGCTGCCTGAGCTGCCTTTCGATGCGTTGCATTCTACTGTTCTGGAGGAATGAGTCAACCAAATTATCCTCACAACGCATCCGTTTGCTGCTTTTTAAGTCGCTTCGATCACCGTTCGAGCAGATCGCCGCGCGCGGAGCTAAGATACTGGAACATTGACCAGAATGTCAGCACGGCTGCAATGTACAAAGCCGCCACGCCAATGCCTTCCACGATAGTGTTCGGGTGCCACAACAGCGCGAACAGCGCCAGCATCTGGGCGGTGGTTTTCACTTTACCAATCCACGAGACGGCGACACTGTTGCGTTTACCAATTTCTGCCATCCACTCGCGCAGAGCGGAAATAATAATCTCGCGGGCAATCATCGTGGCGGCAGGCAGAGTGATCCACCAGGCGTGAAAATACTCAGCCACCAGCACCAGCGCCATGGCAACCATCACTTTATCAGCGACAGGATCAAGGAACGCCCCGAACTGGGTGGTCTGTTTCCAGCGACGGGCAAGGTAGCCATCGAACCAGTCTGTAACCGCGGCGAAGATGAAAATCAGCGCGCAGGCCAGTGGAGCCCATTGAAATGGCAGGTAAAAAGCCAGCACAAAGAACGGGATTAATACTACACGAAACAGGGTAAGTAAGGTCGGAATATTAAATGGCATAATCACGCTAACTGTTTGGACAGAGTAGGATTTGTCCCTATGTTCCTACATTGCTACGGGTGTTGCAATGCTTAGTGTTTCAGCGCATGGAAGATTTTTTCGGCCAGCCCATGCGAGATCCCAGGGACACTGGCGATTTCGTCAACGGAGGCATTCATCAGCGGTTGCAGGCCCCCCATGTATTTGAGCAACATCTGGCGGCGCTTGGGGCCGATGCCTTCGATGGTTTCCAGCGCGCTGGTGTTCTTCACTTTTGCCCGTTTATTGCGGTGACCCGTTATCGCATGATTGTGAGAGTCATCACGAATATGCTGGATAACATGCAGCGCTGGAGAATCGGGCGGCAGGGAGAATCCCTCCCCTTCCGGTTCAAGGAACAGCGTCTCCAGGCCAGCTTTACGATCGCTGCCTTTCGCCACGCCTAACAGTAAGGGGTGATGTTTGTCCCAGGGGACATCCAGCTCCGCAAAGACCTCTTTCGCCTGCGAAAGCTGACCTTTACCCCCGTCAATCAGGATCACATCGGGAACTTTACCCTCTTCCAGGGCCTTACCGTAACGGCGACGCAGCACCTGGTTCATTGCCGCATAGTCATCGCCGGGCGTAATGCCGGTGATATTGTAACGCCGGTATTCGCTGCGCAGCGGCCCGTTGGCATCAAACACCACGCAGGAGGCCACCGTCTGCTCACCCATGGTATGGCTGATATCAAAACATTCCATACGGCGGATTGCGGGCAGCTTCAGCGTCCCGGCCAGCGCGGTCAGCCGCTGATGGATGGTCGAGTGCTGTGCCCGCCGGGTCACTAGCGCCGTTGCGGCATTGGTGCGTGCCAGCTTCAGGTAACGGGCGCGATCTCCGCGTGGCTTACTCTGTATGGCAACACGTCGTCCGGCCAGCTCCGTCAGCGACTCCGCCAGCAGATCTTTTTCCGGCAGCGTAAAGTCCAACAGGATATCGGTGGGCAACGTGCGCGCCTGGCTGCCCTGCAGATAGAACTGACCGACGAAGGTCTGCACGACTTCAGCAAGCTCCGTATCGCTCGGCACCTTAGGGAAGTAACTGCGGCTGCCAAGCACTTTGCCCTGGCGGATAAACAATACGTGCAGGCAGGCCATGCCGGACTCAAATGCCACGCCGATTACGTCAAGATCATCGCCCTGATTGGAGACAAACTGTTTTTCCGTCACACGGCGTACGGCCTGAATTTGATCGCGCAGACGCGCGGCCTCTTCAAAGCGTAAATCCTGGCTGGCCTGCTCCATACGGGCAACCAGCTGGTTGAGTACCTGATCGTCTTTCCCGGAAAGAAATAGCCGCACGTAATCGATCTGGCGCGCATATTCCTCTTCTGAAACCAGGCCTTCTACACAGGGACCGAGGCAGCGGCCAATCTGGTATTGCAGACACGGGCGCGAGCGATTGCGGTAGACGCTGTTTTCACACTGACGCACCGGAAACACTTTTTGCAGCAGCGACAACGTTTCGCGTACCGCGTAACCATTGGGGAAAGGGCCGAAATACTCCCCTTTGGCATGTTTCGCACCGCGATGGCTGGCCAGGCGCGGATGAGTATCTGCGCTGAGAAAGATGTAAGGGTAGGATTTATCGTCACGCAGCAGCACGTTGTAGCGCGGCTGGTAGAGTTTGATGTAGTTGTGTTCCAGCAGCAGTGCTTCGGTTTCCGTATGGGTAACCGTCACATCAATCTGACAGATCAGCGCCACCAGCGCTTCCGTTTTACGGCTGGCCAGATTACCGCGGAAATAGCTGGAAAGACGTTTTTTAAGATCTTTTGCTTTGCCGACGTAGATTACCGTTCCGCCCGCATCATACATCCGATAAACACCGGGCTGGCTGGTAACAGTTTTCAGGAAACTTTTTGCATCAAACGGTTCATTCACTACTGATCAACGGCTCCGCACTGTACAGGCCATGACGAATGGCCAGATGCGTTAATTCTACGTCACCGCTGATGTTCAGCTTGCTGAACATACGGTAGCGATAGCTGTTAACGGTTTTAGGACTCAGATTGAGCTGTTCGGAAATTTCCGTCACTTTCTGACCTTTGGTGATCATCAGCATAATCTGCAATTCGCGTTCCGACAAACAGCTGAACGGTGATTCGGCCTTTTGCGGCTCAATCTGGCTTAGCGCCATCTGCTGGGCAATATCAGACGCAATATAGCGCTGGCCTGCATTAACGCAACGAATCGCGCTGACCACTTCCTGAGGTGCAGCCCCTTTACTGAGGTAGCCGGATGCCCCTGCCTGCATGACTTTCGCCGGCAGTGGGTTTTCAGTGTGAATCGTCAGCATGATGATTTTACAGTCCGGGGTATAGCGAATGATTTTGCGCGTGGCCTCAAGCCCGCCAATTCCCGGCATGTTCATATCCATCAGCACCACGTCGGCACTGTGAGTACGACACCACTTAACGGCATCCTCCCCGCAGTTCGCTTCACCAACAACCTGAATACCTTTGATATCCTCCAGGATGCGACGAATACCTGCGCGTACCAGCTCGTGATCATCAACTAGAAAAACGCTTATCAAACGAAGCTCCCTAAGTGGCTAAGGCAGGTGACGAAAGTGACAATAGCAGGCCGCTTATGTTACTACTTTTCACTGACGGTTAGAACATAAATAATAACCAGATTTTGGCCGCTTCGCCTGTTATCAGCCGCATTTAGCAGACCCACTGACCGTTAAAACACGATGCAGAAACCAGGGGGATTGTACCCGGTAACCGGTTAGCGCGCGTGGTGATTTCTTCACAGTGTTATATGTTATACTTTCAATCACTTTCTAGTGTTCGCAGCAACCACGATGAGCACTATTTTCAAATACTATCGGGAGAGATCATGAGCGAAATTGACTTTTCAACCAGCGAAGAAGCGCAGGCACTGGCCAATGAAGTGACCTGTATGAAGGCTCTGGTGACACTGATGCTGAAAGGGATGGGTCAGGCCGATGCCGGTAAAGTGATCATCAAGATGGAGCGTTACATCGCCGATCTGGAAGACCAGAAGCAGGCAGACGTTTTCAGCAATACGGTGAAGCAGATCAAATACGCGTACCGCCAGTAACCCCCCTGCTGCCTCAACGTTAAGGTCGATTGCTTTTTCAGTCGTTTTATTACAACGTAGTGTTTTCACTCACTGAACAAAGCAATGGCCTTACTTTTCAAAGCACTACTCGGGGCAATCGTCGTGGTGCTGATTGGCATCCTGTCGAAAACACGGCATTACTATCTCGCCGGGTTAATCCCGCTGTTCCCTACTTTCGCCCTGATAGCCCACTATATTGTCGCCAGCGAGCGTGGCATCGACGCATTACGCACCACCATCATTTTCGGGATGTGGGCAATCGTGCCTTACTTCATCTATCTGCTGGGGCTTTGGTATTTTATTACGATAATGCGGCTGCCGCTGGCGTTGCTGGCAGCCGTTTTATGCTGGAGCGCGGCAGCATGGGTGCTGATCGCGCTGTGGTCAAAGTGGCACGGGCAGTGACCTGCCGTTAACGTGGCCCCCAGGTGCCAGACACCCCCAGGGTAGGCAGCACTTCTTCCGGCCGGAAGCGACGCGCACCGTGGAACTTTTCCGCCAGGTTCTCCTGCCTGACCGGTATCTTAACGGCAAACAGATTGTCTTCTGACTGGATGATCCCTGGCGTAAGCGGATCGTAATAGACCTGATGCTGTTCAAACATCTGTTCCAGCATTGGGGTTGCCGCGCTGTACAGATACTGTATGCCGGACTGTTCGGCCAGTTGCACCGCATGCCATAAGATATTGAGCGGCAGTTCCGCGTCAATTTCCAGTCGGGCAGAAAAGCGCGACATTTCCCAGACTGCGTGACCCTCGATACGGCCGTTGTCGCCGCCGGAGGCCGCACGACTGTTGTCAGGGTCGTGCCAGGCCATCAGGCGCGCACAGCCGCAGATACCGAACTTAGCGGTCCAGGCTATCAGCCAGATAACATCCGAACGATCGTAGCGGTCATACTCCTGGCCCGGCGTACTGAGACGTGACGGAATCGACCATCCTTCGCCCCTGGCGAAGACGCTGTAACGGTAACTCCCCAACTCTGCCAGTAACGAGGATGGCATGTCCTTCAGCTTGGTCTGAATAATCTTCATTTGTGATCCCCTGTCGCATTCCCTCGTGAGCGCCGCTCCTGCCGGTTCGGGCAGTGTTGTTACCCTGGGCGCAGGGTAGACAACCCGTTAATAATTCGAAACTACCAAATCTGGTAGTTGCATCCTCTTTCAGATTAAACCGATTGCTGCTGCATAAGAGGCAATTTGCGTTTTATTTGGTGCGTTAAATCGTTTTTGCATGTTTTTTTGGTGGAAATTAACGGTATTTTCAGAAATTGTGAGAATCAGTGATATTTCAGCGGATGTCTTTCCCTCCGCCGTCCATTTGAGAATCTCCAGCTCTCGTTCACTTAATTCCAGTCTGGTCGCAGTCATCGAAATATCATCCATCTCGATCAGCGCGGCAAGAGCCAGTTCCGAAATATACTGGAGTTTAAGTTCAATTTCCGTCGTTAACACTATAATTTTTTTCGGATCCGCGACTGACAGCGATAATATTCCTACGGACCTGTTTTTCGCCATCACCGAGCAGGAGACGCCATCAAAGATGCCGTGTTCTCTGGCCGCGTTAAGAACCCGCTGACCGCTGCAACCGGGCTCATCGCGCCACTGCCACACGACTCCCGGCGAACAGCATTTTTTCAAAACCGGGTCACTCAGCGTAAAGTCTTCCTGCAAATAATATTCAACCCATTTTTTGGGGTAATTACAGTAAAAAAAAGTCTTCGGTCGGGTGAACGGTACTGGATGTCGAATAAACAAAGCATAAAAATCGAATTCCAGCTCTTTAGCCTGCTGCTCAATCACTCTGGTAATATGTGCCACTTCGCTTCCCTGACCAAAAGCTAATTGAATCCTGGTTCGCCAACTGAAATAGTTCTCAGATGTCATTAACGCCTCTGCCGGGCAAGGGGCAAATACCCTGCCTGATTATAATTGTGCTGGTGAATACGGCAGCAAAAAATCTAATTCCCCGGCGTCATCTTTAAGTGTCAGAAAGCGTTTTTCTGCTCAGACACCTGCGTGATAAATCATTAAAAAGAGCCAGAAAAATAAGCATGAAAACCATCATCTGCCTTTAATATTCATCACAATCATTCGCTTTACACGCCGTTAACAAGATACAACGATTTAACACTTCCCTCACCACACCGGCTTAGAATAGGATTTTTCCTATAAACATTCAATAATTTTGACCCATTAGTTTACGGGTTTATGCACAATAGTTTTACAGTGTCACTCTTCTTCTCTCTCATGGCCTGCCCGTCCCTGCGCACTCCATGAAAAAACAACAGTATGATATTAAAGAACATTATTACGCCTGAAGCGTCATTTGAGTTTCTTACAATATATTAATCCTGATTTATGAACATCAGATAAGTCCACATTAAAGGAAAGGGATTGTCAGCACTGTGGTCGGTCAGTCCCCCAATCTTTTCATCTACATACCAGCACCGCGCTTCAGCACGGTGGGCAGCAGGGGATAACATGGGATTGGGTAATGAACAGGAGGACTAAATGGCGGCACTTTCAGATGTTTCCATGATTATTGACCGCCGCGGTTAAAATGGGCGCTTCTGCTTCACCGCAGGTCAGGACGGAGATAATCCTGTCGCCGTTGAATAAAGCGGAACAGATATTTCGTAATGAGGGACCGGAATAGCTTTCCGGGCCGGAGATAATTGAGTGGAATGTCCTGATACCCGATTTTTTAACGGCAAATTCCGAAACTGCGCATGCCAAAGTGAAAATGGTTAGCATGCGCCGCATTATATTCCGGCCCCAGCGCCGTTCCAAACAGCCTACAGCTACGGGCAAAAACAGCCTGTAGCCAGCGGGCACGCGCATCGTCCCCCTTCCAGTGATTCAGCACGCTGATGCGCATTCCGTTTTGCAAACGGAAACCACTCAGATCCCAGGCTTCAGCCGTGGCGTGTTCGCTTAAACGGCCTTCTGCACGATGGTAAATATTGCGGCAGGCGTAGCTGCCAAAGTGATCGATACGGGTCAGCGGTGACCCCAGTTCACTGGCAGCCAGAGGTTTAAGCGTCTGTGTAACCAGCATCGTGCTGCTGACCGCCAGCGCGCAGCTGCTGAGAAAAGAGCTGCTGAGTGAAACATCACCAAACCGCGTAATGCGTACCGGATCCACCAGCGGGCAGCGGCCCTGCTGGTTACCGGGTCGGGTAAAGCTGATATAACCGGCTGTCTGCGCCTGCTGCAGTACCGCAAGACAGGCTTCGGGGTCAGCATTCAGGCGCTTCAGCTTGTAACGGGTGACCACGGTCGGTGCATCCGTCACCGACAGCGGCGTGAAGGGATTCCACTGTGCGGGTAATTTGGGCAGTAAGACCTTCCACACTCCCCAGCACACCGCCACCGCTGCCATCAGCAGGATTAATCGTCTCATCTCTCTCCTGTCAGTTTAAGCGACAAAATTGACGCCGGGTTTTTAAGCAAGTGATGCACACTTAACGCAGTTTAGCTGCAATTTTGCTTTATCCGCCGGAATTTTGCGTTAAGCTCTTGATCGCATTACACCGGACAACATCACTGACATCAAAAGCCAACAGAGCTTTCACATCATCACCACAGGACAGGAAACCCGTAATGGTTGATCAATCTAAAGAGGTTATCGCCCGCGCCGAAGAGCCGGTCACGCTCCAGCGGAATTTGCATAATCGTCATATTCAGCTCATCGCTATTGGCGGAGCTATCGGTACTGGTCTGTTTATGGGATCGGGAAAAACCATCAGCCTCGCCGGCCCATCGATCATCTTCGTTTATATGATCATCGGGTTTATGCTGTTCTTCGTGATGCGTGCCATGGGCGAACTGCTGCTTTCCAATCTTGAATATAAATCGTTCAGCGATTTTGCCGCCGACCTGCTGGGGCCGTGGGCAGGTTATTTCACCGGCTGGACCTACTGGTTCTGCTGGGTGGTGACCGGCATCGCTGACGTGGTGGCTATCAGTTCCTATTTTCAGCTCTGGTTCCCGGGCTTCTCGATATGGATGAGCGCCCTGCTGTGTATTGTGGTGTTCCTGGCGCTGAATATTGCCACGGTAAAGCTGTTTGGTGAGATGGAATTCTGGTTCGCGATTATTAAGATCGTCGCCATTGTGGCGCTGATTGCTACCGGGATTGTACTGGTCGCCATGCACTATCCATCGCCGGGCGGCGGGACGGCCTCTCTGAATAATATCTGGGGTCACGGCGGTATGTTCCCGAAAGGGCTGAGCGGCTTCTTTGCCGGTTTCCAGATTGCTGTTTTTGCCTTTGTCGGCATCGAACTGGTAGGGACGGCAGCGGCCGAGACGCATAACCCAAGAACCGTGCTGCCCCGTGCCATTAACGCGATTCCGCTGCGTATTATCATGTTCTACGTGCTGTCGCTGATGGTGATTATGGCGGTCACTCCGTGGGATCAGGTGGTCGCCGATCGCAGTCCGTTCGTTGAAATGTTTGTGCTGATTGGGTTACCGGCTGCGGCCAGTATCGTCAACTTTGTGGTGCTGACCTCGGCGGCATCGTCGGCGAACAGCGGTATCTTTTCTACCAGCCGTATGCTGTTCGGCCTGGCGCAGCAGGGCGTGGCGCACCGCAGCTTTGGCCGGCTTTCCCGTCGTGCGGTACCGACGACCGGGCTGTTCTTCTCCTGCCTGTGTCTGCTGGGCGGTGTGGCGCTGATCTACCTGATCCCGAATGTGATGACGGTGTTCACGCTGGTTACCACGGTGTCGGCCATTCTGTTTATGTTTGTCTGGACGATTATCCTCTGTTCCTACCTGGCTTATCGCAGGAAGTACCCTGAACGCCACGCTGAATCGACTTACAAGATGCCGCTGGGCAAGTTCATGTGCTGGGTGTGTATGGCCTTCTTCGCGTTTGTTCTGGTGCTGCTAACTCTGGAAGAAGACACGCGTCAGGCACTGATGGTGACGCCGCTGTGGTTTATTCTGCTGGCAGCAGGCTGGTTCCTGCGCAAACGCAAAACTGCGTAATGAAAAACGGGTCAGTCACCTCTGACCCGCTCAGTTAAAAGCGCGACCACAGTTTATGCAGCGCCTGCCCCAGCGGCGGGCGCTGAACGGCTAACCGCTCTGGTTTGAACGGCCCGTCTTTCAGCGGCTCAGGCCCGAGGTCAAAGGTGAAGCTGTAGTGAGGCTCCTCCCCCATCCGCAGGTCGGTAATGGTGATATGTTCCCCCACCCGTTTCATGGCGTAAAAACCACGACTAAACCAGGCGACACGCTGCACGTACCAGTTGCTGTTGAACTGCTGATACAGCGCCCTGCCATTGGCATGCGTGGTCAACGCCAGCGGTTTGTCCGCATTCAGTAGCGAATAAAACCCTTCCTGATAGCTGTCTGCCGTCATGGCCACCACCCGCCACTGCAGCGTATTAAATGCCGTCGGGGTCACCAGTATCTGCTGCACATCATCACTCTGCTGTACCAGCTGCTGTTTCACCTGATGAGTCACCCACGCCTGAGCTGCCATGCTCCACACCAGATAGAGGCAGCTCAGGGTTAAACCCACCCGGTTCCAGCGCAGGCCACGCGCCTGTCGCCACGCCAGTGCGCCGGCCAGCCCCACCAGCAGCGGTAGCGTGTACAGCGGGTCAATAATAAACATACTGCCAATGGCGAAGGGGCGGTCGGTGAAAGGCAGTGCCAGCTGCGTACCGTACACGGTGGTCAGGTCAAGCAACGGGTGGGTAATCAGCGCCAGCCACACGGCCATCCACCAGCGGGCAAAGGTCTGCGGCGGGCGATACAGGCGGGAGATCAGCCAGGCCAGCAGCGGTGACACCAGCGTCAGCCAGAACAGCGCATGACTTTCGGTGCGGTGCAGCGTCATATTGCGGATGGCGTCACCGTGATCGATGAGCACATCCAGGTCAGGTAGCGTGCCGCAGATGCCCCCCACGGCAGCCGCCTGCCACACCGGAACTTTTCGGCCCATGACGGCAACCGCGACCGATGCCCCAAGAACCAGCTGTGAAACGGAATCCATCTTCGCTCCCTGTTTGCCACTACTGTGAGTTAGCGTACGCGGATGCCTTCAATCACCATGCGCTGCACGTTTTCGACTGTCTGGTTAAAGAAGCTCTCATCGCTCAGCGTCTGCCCGGTAATCGCCTCCACCTGAGTGGCAAAATCCGCGTAGTGCTGAGTGGTGGCCCACAGCATAAAGATCAGATGATTAGGCTGCACGGCAGCCAGTTTTCCCTGCAGGACCCAGGTTTCAATCACTGTCGCTTTATCCTCTACCAGATGACGCAGGTCCCCGGCCAGTTCGGCTTTTAACAGCGGAGCACCCTGCAACATTTCCATGCAGAACAGGCGCGAAGCCTGGGGATGGTCGCGGGATACTTCCAGTTTCAGGCGAATGTAATCACGGATGGCTTCGAGCGGATGCTGGTCGTGACGTAAGGCGCGCAGCGGTGCCAGCCAGACATCAAGCAGATCTTTCAGCACGGCAATATAGAGTTCTTCTTTCGAGGGAAAGTAGTAAAGCAGATTGGTTTTAGAGACATCGGCACGTTCAGCGACTTTATCCAGGCTGGTGCCGTGAATACCAAACTGCGAGAAAAACTCCAGTGCCGCGGCAAGAATAGCGGAACGCTTTGCTGCCACCGCGCGCGAGCGTCGCGTCGGGGCTTTTGCCGGTAACTTGTCTGTAGAATTCACCGTGACTCCATGATCCATGTGGGTTGCGGGGATAATAGCAAAAGCGCCCACGCATACCTACTCACCGTTCTGCACTTTTATTGACCATCGCTGCCTGCTTTCCGTGCAGGCTTTTTGACCAAATGGTCTGAAACGGACCATCTACTCCAGCCGCATGTTACACAAAGAAAAGCAAATATCTGTTTTAAATGACATTTCTCAAAGTGGCACAGCCTTTGCAATCCTGAATACAGCGCCGCTTCAAAGGACAGTGCAGGAGGCACCGCAGCGCCGGGATTCAATCTTTCACTTACGCAGAGGATGTCTCATGAAAATTGGTGTTTTTATCCCGATCGGTAATAACGGCTGGCTGATCTCCAACAACGCGCCGCAGTACATGCCGACCTTTGAACTGAACAAAGCCATCGTGCAGAAGGCCGAGCATTATCATTTCGACTTCGCCCTGTCGATGATCAAACTGCGTGGTTTTGGGGGGAAAACGGAGTTCTGGGACCATAACCTGGAGTCTTTCACCCTGATGGCCGGTCTGGCAGCCGTCACGTCGCGCATTGAAATCTATGCCACTGCCGCCACCCTGACTCTGCCCCCGGCCATTGTGGCGCGCATGGCCTCCACCATCGACTCTATCTCCGGTGGCCGCTTCGGCGTTAACCTGGTCACCGGCTGGCAGAAACCTGAATACGATCAGATGGGGCTGTGGCCGGGCGATGAGTATTTCTCACGCCGCTATGACTATCTCACTGAATACGTCAGCGTGCTGCGCGACCTCTGGGGCAGCGGTAAATCCGACCTCAAGGGGGAATTCTTTACCATGAATGACTGCCGCCTCAGCCCGCAGCCGCAGAAACCGATGAAGGTGATCTGCGCCGGTCAGAGCGATGCCGGCATGGCGTTTTCGGCAAAACATGCTGACTATAACTTCTGCTTCGGCAAGGGTGTGAATACCCCCACCGCATTCGCCCCTACGGCAGCACGGATGAAAACCGCTGCGGATGCCGAAGGGCGTGACGTCGGCTCCTATGTGCTGTTCATGATCATCGCCGATGAAACCGACGAGGCCGCCCGCGCTAAATGGGAACACTATAAAGAAGGGGCGGATGAAGAGGCACTGTCATGGCTGACCACCCAGAGCCAGCAGGATAAGCGCTCCGGCAGTGACACCAACGTGCGCCAGATGGCAGACCCGACCTCCGCCGTGAACATCAATATGGGAACGCTCGTTGGATCTTACGCTAACGTCGCCCGCATGCTGGATGATGTCGCCAGCGTAGACGGGACCCAGGGCGTACTGCTGACCTTTGATGACTTCCTGCAGGGAATTGAAAACTTTGGCGAGCGCATTCAGCCGCTGATGCAGTGCCGTCTTGACGTAATTGATGCCGCACAGGAGGTCGCGTAATGAAGAATAAACCTGCCGTGGTCTGCACCACCGCATCGATGCAAAATGCAATCACCCTGCCCGCGCGCCCGGAAGCGATTGTTTTCCCGCCGGAGCAGACGGCCCTGATCGTCGTCGATATGCAGAATGCCTACGCCACCACCGGCGGCTACCTCGACCTCGCCGGGTTTGACGTCTCGGCCACCCGCCCGGTCATCGACCAGATTAACGTGGCGGTGAAAGCCGCACGCGAGGCCGGTATCCAGATTATCTGGTTCCAGAATGGCTGGGACGATCAGTACGTCGAAGCCGGCGGCCCCGGCTCACCCAACTGGCATAAATCTAACGCGCTGAAAACCATGCGTCAGAACCCGGAACTGCAGGGCACCCTGCTGGCAAAGGGCGGCTGGGATTATGAACTGGTCGATCAGCTGACGCCGCAGGCAGGCGACATCGTATTGCCAAAACCGCGCTACAGCGGCTTCTTTAATACTGCTCTGGACAGCATGCTGCGCAGCCGGGGGATCCGCCATCTGGTGTTTACCGGCATTGCCACCAACGTCTGCGTGGAGTCCACGCTGCGCGATGGTTTCTTCCTGGAGTATTTCGGTATCGTGCTGGAAGACGCCACCTATCAGGCCGGTCCGCTGTTTGCCCAGCAGGCAGCGATCTTCAATATTGAAACGTTCTTCGGCTGGGTCTCTGACGTTGGCAGCTTCTGTCGTGCGCTGCAAACCGAACCGGCTAACGCCGCCCAGACCGCCTGACCCTGACGCACTGACGGAGACCTCTCATGCCAAAAACGATTATCACCCCACCGGGCACCAGCGTTCCTATTGCTCCTTTTGTACCGGGCACGCTGGCTGACGGCGTGGTGTATGTGTCCGGCACGCTGCCGTTCGATAAAGACAACAATGTGGTGCACGTTGGCGATGCGGCCGCCCAGACCCGCCACGTGCTGGAAACGATCAAAAGCGTGATCGAAACGGCAGGTGGCACGATGGACGACGTGACCTTCAACTCCATTTTCATTACCGACTGGAGCAATTATGCGGCGGTCAATGCCGTGTATGCCGACTATTTTCCGGGGGAAAAACCGGCCCGCTTCTGCATTCAGTGTGGGCTGGTGAAACCCGATGCGCTGATTGAAATTGCCAGCATCGCCCATATCGGTAAATAAGGAGTTCACTATGCATATTGAGCTGTCAGGCCGCGAGGATCCGGGAGCCAGAACCGTGGTGTTATCTGCCGGGCTGGGCGGACTGGGAAGCTTCTGGCTACCGCAGATGAACCTGCTGCGTAAGGCGTTTCGCGTGGTGGTCTATGACCAGCGCGGCACCGGGCGCAGCCCCGACAGCCTGCCTGAAGGCTACAGTATGCAGCAGATGGCCGCTGAGCTGGCGACCCTGCTGGAACAGCACGATATCCGGCAGTTCGATATTGTCGGCCATGCGCTCGGGGGCATGGTCGCTCTGCAGCTGGCGCTCGATTACCCCGGGCGCGTATCGCGTCTGGTGCTGGTTAACGGCTGGCTGCAACTGGATGCCCATACCCGCCGCTGTTTCCGCGTGCGTCAGGATCTGCTGCTGAATGTCGGGGTCGAGGCGTTTGTCCGCGCCCAGCCGCTGTTTCTTTACCCCGCTGACTGGCTGTCGGAGCACCAGGCACGCATTGAAGCGGAAGATGCCCTGCATATCACCCATTTCCAGGGCACGGAAAATCTGCTCAAGCGCCTGCATGCCCTGATGGCCTGCGATTACAGTGAGCAGGCTGCACAGATAACCCAACCGGTGCTGCTGCTCTGCTCTCGCGACGATCTGCTGGTGCCCTGGACCTGCTCTGAACAGCTGCTGGCCGCACTGCCGAACGCCACCCTGCAACGGATGAACTGGGGGGGGCATGCGATGAGCGTCACCGACAGTAGTACATTTAATCACCTGCTGATGAGCTGGCTGCAAAATGACAGCCTGGCCGCCAATACCCCCGATCTGGAGCCCCTATGGCAGACGCCCTGAATACTCTCGCCCTTGACACCCTGTTCGACAAGGCCCGCACCTTTAACGGCTGGCAGGATCGGCCGGTGACCGACGCCCAGCTGGAGGATGTTTACCAGCGGGTACGTCTGGGCCCCACGTCGGCAAACTGCTGCCCGGCCCGGTTCTTTTTTGTGCGCAGCGCGGAGGCCAAAGCCCGCCTGAAGCCCACGCTTTCCAGCGGTAACCTGGAGAAAACAATGACGGCCCCGGTCACGGCGATCGTCGCCTGGGATCCGAAGTTTTACGACCGGCTGCCAGAACTGTTCCCCCATGCCGACGCCCGTGCCTGGTTTACCAGCAGCCCGGCGCTGGCGGAAGAAACCGCCTTTCGCAACAGTTCCCTGCAGGCCGCGTACCTGATCACCGCCTGTCGCGCCCTCGGGCTGGATACCGGCCCGATGTCCGGCTTTGACCGCGGGCTCGTTGATGCTGCGTTTTTTGCCGACAGCGGCTGGAAAAGTAACCTGTTGATTAACATCGGCTACGGCGACACCAGCAAAGTCTATACCCGCCTGCCACGTCTCGATTTTTCCACCGCCTGCGTGATTGAGTAAGGAGCCCGAATGACACTTTCCACCCCATCTGCGACCCCGGTCAGCAGCGTAGAGAAGCTGCAGTTCCGTAACGCCATGGCGCGCCTCGGCGCTGCCGTCAATATCATCACCACTGACGGCCCCGCCGGACGTGCCGGGTTTACTGCCTCGGCGGTGTGTAGCGTCACCGATACGCCCCCCACCCTGCTGGTGTGCCTGAACCGTTCCGCCTCGGTGTATGACACCTTCAGGGAGAACAGAAAGCTCTGCGTGAATACGCTGGCGGCAGGACATGAGGATTTATCAACGCTGTTCGGGGGGAAAACCCCGATGGACGAACGCTTCATCGCCGCCGACTGGTCAACGCTGGCCACCGGTTCTCCCATCCTCAGCGGGGCGCTGGCCTCATTTGACTGTGTGGTGACCCAGGTAATGAGCGTCGGCACCCACGACATCCTGGTATGCGAGGCCCAGGCGCTGGTATTCAGCGACAGCAGCCACGGCCTCATCTGGTTCGACCGTGGCTATCATCCGCTGCCACAAAAGTGTTTCTGATCCCGGCGCTCTCACACCGGTCAATGTAGTGCTCACACTCTGGAGATAACGATGGCAGGTTCCTGGTTCCCTCAATGGTCGAAAACGACGGCGGCGACAACCGGTATTGTCGCGCCTGATGAAACACTGCCCCTCGGGCAGACGGTAGTGATGGGCCTGCAGCATGCGGTGGCGATGTTTGGTGCCACGGTGCTGATGCCTTTACTGATGGGGCTGGACCCGAATCTGTCGATCCTGATGTCAGGAGTGGGTACGCTGCTGTTCTTCCTGATCACCGGCGGGCGCGTTCCCAGCTATCTTGGCTCCAGCGCGGCATTTGTCGGCGTGGTGATCGCGGTGACCGGCTTCAGCGGTCAGGGGCTGAACCCCAACCTCAGCGTGGCGCTGGGCGGAATCATTGTCTGCGGACTGGTCTATACGCTGATCGGCTTTGTGGTGATGAAAGCCGGTACGCGCTGGATTGAAAAAATGATGCCGCCGGTGGTTACCGGTGCGGTGGTGATGGCGATTGGCCTGAATCTGGCCCCGATTGCAGTACGCGGCGTTTCGGCTTCGATGTTCGACAGCTGGATGGCGGTAATGACCGTGCTGTGTATTGGCGTGGTGGCAGTCTTCACCCGCGGCATGGTACAGCGCCTGCTGATCCTTGTCGGGCTAATTGTCGCCTGGGCCATCTACGCGCTGCTGACCAATGGTTTAGGCCTCGGCAAGCCCGTGGACTTCAGCCTGCTGGCGAATGCGCCGTGGTTTGGTATGCCGCTGATCACCAGCCCGACGTTCAGCACCCAGGCGATGGTGATGATTGCCCCGGTGGCAGTGATTCTGGTGGCAGAGAACCTCGGTCACATCAAGGCGGTGGCCGGAATGACCGGACGCAATCTCGACCCGTATATGGGCCGGGCGTTTGTCGGTGACGGCGTAGCGACCATGCTCTCCGGTAGCGTGGGCGGCAGCGGTGTCACCACCTACGCGGAGAATATCGGCGTGATGGCGGTGACCAAGGTTTACTCCACGCTGGTGTTTGTGGCGGCGGCGCTGATTGCCCTGGTACTCGGCTTCTCACCGAAGTTTGGCGCATTAATCCACACCATTCCCGGCCCGGTCATTGGCGGTGCTTCGATTGTGGTCTTCGGCCTGATCGCCGTGGCCGGGGCACGTATCTGGGTGCAGAATCATGTTGACCTCAGCCAGAACGGCAATCTGATTATGGTGGCCGTAACGCTGGTACTGGGGGCGGGAGACTTCGCGCTCAGGATCGGCAGCTTTACGCTGGGCGGCATTGGAACAGCGACCTTCGGCGCCATTTTACTTAATGCCCTTCTCAGCCATAAACGTGCCGCGGCGCTGAGCGGCGGTAGCGTGGTGCGTCAGGATAGTTAACCTTATGCAGGTCGGGGCATGCCCCGACCGTTCTACACCGGCCGGTCTGAAGGCTGTTTTCTGCGTTTCAGCTTCAGTTCGCTGACCAGCACGCCCAGCACGATCAGCGCCCCACCCAGCAGCGCAATGGCGGGCATTCTCTCCCCGGCAATGCGCCCGACAATTCCTGCCCACACCGGTTCACCCGCGTAAATGACCGTTGCCCGCGTGGGTGACACGCTGCGCTGCGCCCAGTTCATTGTCACCTGAATCAGCGCGCTGGCCATCCCCAACCCCACGGCACTGTACAACAGATAGGGACTGAACGGAGGCACCGACTCGCCGTTAGGCACCATCATGATAAAACCAAACAGCGACGCCGCCGCCAGCTGGATCACCGTGACGCGCTGCACATTCACTTTGCCTGCGCTGGCACCGATCAGGATGATTTCCGCCGCGATAGCCAGCGTACTGAGCAGCGTGGCAATCTCTCCTGCATTAAAGGCCATCTCGCCACCGTCAGGCCCGGCGAGCAGCAGCAGCCCGGCAAAAGCCAGCACAATGCCAACCCATGACATCAGACCCGGTAAACGGCCGAGAAACAGCCACTGCAACAGAGGGACGAGCGGCACATAAAGCGCGGTGATAAATGCCGATTTGCTGCTGGAAATCGTCTGCATACCGTAGGTTTGCAGCCCATAGCCCAGACCAATCGCCAGGCCTATCAACGCGCCTGCTTTCACTTCATACCAGGTGACCCCGCGCAGCACGCGCCAGGAGACCGCCCCCAGCAGCAGCGCCGCCGTGGCAAAGCGTACGCCGATAAACCAGAAGGGACCACTGACCGTCATCGCATGATGCACTGCCAGGAAAGTACCTCCCCAGACCATAGTAATGAGGATCAGCACCCCCTCCTGGGGATTCACTGCAAATTTATAACGGGATAAAAAACCGGACATCAGCGTACTCTGCAAAAAATTTGGCGTCAGTGTGCTGGGTTCGCTGCGAGGGGTCAAGCGCTGAGAATGGGGTTGATTCTTCGCCGCCGGAGAACCCGACGGCGGGCGGCATTCCTGCTCAGTCAGCGTCGTCCGTTTTATTTTTACTGCCGCGACTATTGCGGCCGCCTTTTTCTCCTGCCAGAGAGGCGCGCTTCGGGTCATTTTTAAAATTTCCCCCACTCACCTGGCCACCTTTACGTCCTGCTTCTGATGCTCTTTGACGGTCTTCAGCGAAATTTCCAGACCCACCACGATGTTCTGCCATTTCTTACCTCCGAATAGTTAAGACATCATACTGCATTGTGCCAGTTCAGCCTGAGCTGACCGCCAGCAATGGCGACAGACGCCGTTGTCTGCTGCGTTAGTAAGCATAGTGTATTCAGGCAGGAATGTGCCTCAGCAACCGCTTTACCAGCCGTCCTCGTGGGGAAACAGGCTGATTTATCCCATTAATTTTTTTTAATTCATCAGGACAATAAATGTGGGCCGGCTGAGTTTTTAAACAAACATTGATCTGATAACGGGCAGCTAACGACCTGTCTTCTATACTGATTAATCCGACAATGAAAACGACAGGAGAGCATCATGGCAACACAACAATCCAAAGCACATCACGTTGGCGAGTGGGCCAGCCTGCGCGGAACGTCACCCGAAATCGCGGAAGCCATCTTTGAGGTCGCTGACTATGATGAGCGACTGGCGGAAGGGATCTGGGCACAACAGGGCAGCGATGAAGTGCTGATACGTGCCTTTGATAAAACCGATGCCGACGTCCTGACCTGGGATAACAAGGTGGTTGAACGTAAAAACGTTTAACGCGACGGCGGGTCAAGTTGCCCGCCCTGCTCTTCCCATCGTTCCCCCTTAATGAGACTCGTCCGAGAACTCTCCCCTCTGCCGTACTGTCGACTATGCTTTACATCGGGTTGAATTAACACAGCCAGAACCCGGCTGATTACTGACACTATCCAAAGGAGGCTAAATGCCGTACCAGACGATTAATCCCGCAAGTAATAAGCTGATCAAATCCTGGCCCGACCACAGCGACAGCCAGATTGAACAGGCGCTGGCCACGGCGGACGCACTGTATCACTCTGACTGGTCAAAAGGCCCGATTCAGCCGCGCGTGCAGGTGCTGAAGAAAATGGCCGATCTGATTGATGGCCGCGTTGATGAGCTGGCAGAAGCCGCCAGCGTTGAAATGGGTAAACTGATTGAGCAAAGTCGCGGCGAAGTGCAGCTGTGCGCACAGATCGCCCGCTACTATGCTGAAAACGCTGAGCGTTTTCTTGCTCCGACCCCCTATCCCACTGAACTGGGTGACGCCTGGGTTGAGAACCACCCGATAGGCGTACTGGTGGCCGTTGAGCCCTGGAACTTCCCGTTCTACCAGTTAATGCGCGTGCTGGCCCCTAATCTTGCCGCCGGTAACCCGGTGCTGGCAAAACATGCGCAGAACGTTCCGCACTGTGCCTCACTGTTTGAGTCTCTGGTGACGGAAGCCGGTGCGCCAGCAGGTGCCTGGACCAATATCTTTGCCAGCAATGAGCAGGTCGCCACGCTGATTGCCGACGACCGCGTTCAGGGCGCAGCCCTGACCGGTTCGGAACGTGCCGGTAGTGCGGTAGCGCAGCAGGCGGGGAAATATCTGAAAAAGACCACCCTCGAACTGGGCGGTAACGATGTCTTTGTGGTGCTGGATGACTGCGACCTCGACAAAGCCGTGAAGGCCGGTGTCGGTGCCCGTCTCAGCAACTGCGGCCAGGTTTGTACCGCAGCGAAACGTTTCCTGGTGCATGAGAAAGTGGCCGATCGTTTTATTGAAAAAATGAAGGAAGCCTTCAGCGCAGTCAAAATTGGCGATCCGCTGGATGCCAGCACCACTCTCGGCCCGCTCTCTTCTGCCACCGCGCGCGACAGCCTGCACAAGCAGGTTGAGCAGGCAAAAGCTAAAGGGGCGAAAGTGCTGCTGGGTGGCGCACCGGTGCCGGGGGAAGGCTGTTTCTATCAGCCAACTATCCTGACGGGCATCACGCGCGATAACCCGGCCTGGTTCGAGGAGTTTTTCGGCCCGGTGGCGCAGGTCTACGTTGTGAAAAGTGACGATGAAGTGGTAAAACTGGCCAACGATTCGCACTACGGCCTGGGGGGTTCGGTATTTACCAACGACATCGCCCGAGGTAAAGCGCTGGCATCACGTATTGAAACCGGGATGGTCTACATTAACTCGGCGACAAATACGGCGGCAGAACTGCCGTTTGGTGGCGTCAAACGCTCAGGCTATGGCCGCGAACTTTCCGATCTTGGCATCAAAGAGTTTGTGAACCAGAAGCTGGTGGTGGTCAGCAAAGACTAAGGCGGAAGATCCTGAACAAGGCTCAGCCGCTGCCGTGAATACTGGCAATAAAAAGGGGCGACCGGTTAACCGGTCGCCCCTCTTCTTTATATCTTACGGGGCAATTCTGCCCCATTCGATCAGTTAGCCGCAGGTTTTGCCGCTTCAGCCTTATCCGCTTTCGCTTTTTCAGCGGCTGCTTTATCCGCTGCCGCTTTATCGGCCGTGGCTTTCTCTGCGGCGGCTTTATCTTTTGCCGCCTGTTCCGCCGCCGCTTTATCAGCAGCCGCTTTGTCTTTCACCGCCTTGTCGGCAGCAGCCTTATCAGCGGCCGCTTTTTCCGCAGAGGCTTTTGCCTCAGCGGCTTTGTCTGCGGCAGCCTGATCGGCTGCCGCTTTGTCGGCCAGTGTCTTATTGACGACGGCTTTTTCGTCCGCCGGTTTAGCTACCGGAGCTGCTGCTGCCGCTGGCGCGGGTGTTGGTTCAGCGACCTGGAGCGGTGTACCCTGCAGTGATTTATTCAGTACCTGGGTGAACTGATCCCATGAACAGAACCCATTCGCATCGGTCGGGCAGCCCGCCATTTGCAGCGTAACGCGCTTCGGTGGATTATCCAGAGACAGTGGCTCCGCATCGCGCAGCTGGCTGACCGACTGGTAAACGTACTCGACCTTAACCAGCTCACGATCGTTTTTCTTGTCATGCCAGCGCTGGAACTGAACCATGCCGCCAATAGGCGTTTGTTCATTTTGTCCCGGCAGGTCATAAGGTTTAAAGTCCAGTGCCGTCAGCAGCGAGGCAATATTCGAGTCGTGCCCGACCATCAGCGTCACTTTTGGCGCAGTGGCTTTATCCTGGTCGACCAGCATACTGCGGATATAATCCACCAGCGGGGCTGCAACCTCGCGGGCGACGACCGGTGAAGTGAACAGCGTGTCCTGATAGCCATTTTTAATGGCGGCCAGCTCTTTCCACTGCTCAGGCGTTTTAATCTGCCCCCAGGCAACCTGCTCCATTGGGAAACCTTCATAGTATTGCAGGGTGAAGGCATCAACCAGCGAGTTTCCGACTTTCAGCGGGCCGGAGACATTCGGTTCTTTACCATTGTCAGCACTGAATTTGTTCTGATTGGTACTGGAAAGGTCGCACTGTTTTTTACCGCTACAGGCCGGTGAATTTTTGTAGTCGATAATTTTTTCCAGACGCTGGAATGCCGGTTTCAACGCCAGCTTTTCGCCTTCGCTGTTGATGGCGGTCAGCGCCTGCTTATTGAAATCTTCGCTATCGTTGGTGATCACTGGGTTAAATACTGGATCCATCGATCCCATTTCATCCTGGTGAGACACGGCAATATCACAGCCAGGGAACGCACCGGTGATAAAGAACTGCGCCGTCGCAACGGTCCGTTGCAGGCTGTTGGCGTAGGCGTAAACGTCATCTGGCGTTGGGCACTCACCGTCTTTCACCAGCCCCTGCTGTGCCAGCCATTCACGGGTGTAGCGCCCCATGTACACTTCCAGCACGCCCCCTTTGGTGGTCAACTGCCCGCCCGGTACATCCCACTTAGGCCAGGCTTTTTTAGTGGCCTGCGCCAGTACGCTGCCGTTATCGGCTAACGGCGCACGAAGGTTGTGGCGGCTCATCATCAGGACTTGCTCAAGCTGATAATCGCTGTCAGCAGCCCAGACAGGCACGGTGGAAAGTGCGGAGCAAACGGCTAACGCACAGAGGCTAAACTTTTTGATCATGTGTGTATTCCATTGATTCAAAGGGTGAACGTGCTGGCCGGCATCCCATGCAGCGCAGAAAACAGTGCATCAACACTCACTTACCACAACCGCTCTCCAGAGTAAAAAGAGCCGTGGCATGCAGACTTGTCATAATGAGAATATAGCAGACTCTGCCCCAGACGGTTTAGTGGCTTCAGGAGTTTGAAAAGAAACAAGATGTTTTTAAGAATGATCTAATCGCGTGCATGCAACGAAAATAGCAGGAAGCCAGGGAAAACTGAAGGATGTTAGCGTATTCCCGACATGTTTACTGTTGCCCGGAAGCCGGGAATCCACAGCGGAAAACAAAAAACCCCGCGCTTTTTCAAGCACGGGGTCAGAATGGATGGTGGAAGCGTAGAGATTCGAACTCTAGAACGGTTTCCCGTCGCCGGTTTTCAAGACCGGTGCCTTCAGCCACTCGGCCACGCTTCCACACGCACCAGCTAATGAGAAGTCTCTCGCTAACTGATGGAGCGCAGTATAGGAGATGTTTTGCAGTTTGCCAACACTAATTTTGGCTACTTTGTTGATTTTGTGAGCATTTGTGATTGTTTGCTGTAAAAACCAGCAGCAGACGTTGAAACGGGTAAGTTACAGCAGCAACCAGGAGAGAAATTTGTTTTATCACGCCCATAGCAAAACGGGCCAGCTATAAGCTGACCCGTTGGATTTGATGGTGGAAGCGTAGAGATTCGAACTCTAGAACGGTTTCCCGTCGCCGGTTTTCAAGACCGGTGCCTTCAGCCACTCGGCCACGCTTCCACAGTGGGGCGCACTATAAACATCCCTGTTCGGCTTGTAAAGTGGGTTTTGCACCAGACACGCAAAAAAGAGCCTGAAAACATTCGATTGCTGATAATATCGCCAGACTGTTCAGCGATTCACCCTGTTAGCGAGTAAAGAAGGGTAAAACGCCTTCCCCCCCAATGCCGCGCTGCCTATTCTGCCTGACAGACTGCTTATTATTTTAGTGACCCTAAGAGGTGATTTATGGATCGCATTGTTTCCTCCACGCGCGAAAGCTCGTTACTCAGTACACACAGAGTTCTGCGTAATACCTATTTCCTGCTTGGCCTGACCTTAGCGTTTTCTGCGCTGACCGCGACACTGAGCACGGTTTTTGCCCTGCCGGCACCTGGGTTAATTCTGATGCTGGTGGGTTTTTACGGTCTGATGTTTCTGACCTACCGCCTGGCTAACAGCCCGACGGGTATCCTGGCTGCGTTCGCCTTTACCGGTTTCCTGGGTTACTGCCTGGGTCCGATCCTGAACAGCTTCCTGTCTGCTGGGATGGGTGATGTGATTGGTCTGGCGTTGGGCGGAACGGCACTGGTGTTCTTCTGCTGCTCGGCCTATGTGCTGACCACGCGTAAGGATATGTCATTCCTGTCCGGCATGATGATGGCCGGTTTCGTGGTGCTGCTGATTGCCGTTGTGGCGAATATCTTCCTCAACATCCCTGCCCTGCACATGGCAATCAGCGTGCTGTTTGTGCTGTTCTCTACCGGAGCGATCCTGTGGGAAACCAGTAACATTATTCACGGCGGTGAAACCAACTACATCCGTGCGACCGTCAGCCTGTATGTCTCTATCTACAATATCTTCGTCAGCCTGTTGAGCCTGCTGGGAATGTCCCGCAGTAACTAAGGCATACTGATGACGTGAATAAAGCCCCGCACTGCGGGGCTTTATTTTTGGCTGATGGAAAAGTTTGCTAAACTGAGCGCCGGTTTACAGAACGAGGCAACAGCGTGCAGTTTGACGGCATAGAAATTGAGCGCGACGCGCAGGGCTATCTGAAATCCACCGCGGCGTGGAGCGAAGGTCTGGCCCCGCTGCTGGCGGAAGAAGAAGGCATTGAGCTGAGTGAGGCTCACTGGGAAGTCGTGCATTTTGTGCGCGATTTCTACCTGGAGTTCAACACCTCACCCGCCGTGCGGATGCTGGTGAAAGCAATGGCGCAAAAATACGGTGAAGAGAAAGGAAACAGCCGGTATCTTTTCCGGCTGTTTCCGAAAGGCCCGGCCAAACAGGCGACGAAAATTGCCGGGCTGCCGAAACCGGCCAGGTGCCTGTAAGGGTTATACCGTGGTAAATCCGTGCGGCATATGGGTGGGATGGTGCGGCTCTGCCAGCACTTTATCGACCCTGGCGCTGCGCGGCCCTCCCGCTTTTAACCACGCCAGCAGCGTCTCAACGTGCCGGGCCTCCCCGCAGGCCAGCACTTCCACGCTGCCATCATCCAGATTTTTTGCATAGCCCCTGACGCCCAACTCTCTTGCCTCTCGCTGGGTGTTGTAACGAAACCCGACGCCCTGCACCATACCGTGAACCCATACGCGGATACAGATGATTGCCATTATTCCTCCTGAGACTAACACCGTTTGCATTTTCGCAGTCCGCACCGGACAATATCGCCTGATTCTCTAAATGTAAGCATAGCAAAACATGACAGTTCGATTGATTCTTGCCAAAGGACGTGAAAAGTCCTTACTTCGTCGCCATCCGTGGGTGTTTTCCGGGGCTGTTGCCCGCATGGAAGGTAAAGCCCAGCCCGGCGAAACGATTGATGTCTGTGACAGCCACGGTAAATGGCTGGCGCGCGCCGCCTGGTCGCCCGAGTCGCAGATCCGCGCCCGCGTCTGGAGCTGGCAGCAGGATGAGTCGATTGATATCGACTTCTTCATCCGTCGCCTGCATGCCGCACAACAGCTGCGTGACTGGCTGGCACAGCGTGACAACCTCGACAGCTATCGGCTGATTGCCGGTGAGTCTGACGGACTGCCGGGTATCACCATTGACCGCTTCGGTAACTTCCTGGTATTGCAGCTGTTATCTGCCGGTGCTGAGTATCAGCGCGCACCGCTGATTACCGCGTTGCAGGCCTGCTACCCTGACTGTGCGATCTACGATCGTTCGGATGTCAGCGTTCGCAAGAAAGAGGGTCTGGAACTGACCCAGGGCGTGGTGCTGGGTGATACTCCGCCTGAGCTGCTGCCGATTACCGAACACGGTATGAAGCTGCTGGTTGACATTCAGACCGGACATAAAACCGGTTACTACCTTGACCAGCGTGACAGCCGTCTGGCGACCCGTCGCTATGCGGAAGGCCGTCGCGTGCTGAACTGCTTCTCCTATACCGGGGGCTTTGCCGTCTCTGCGTTAATGGGTAACTGTACTGAAGTGATCAGCGTGGATACCTCACAGGCCGCGCTGGATGTCGCCCGTCAGAACGTCGAACTTAACGGTCTGGATGTCAGTAAGGCAACATTCCTGCGCGACGACGTGTTCAAACTGCTGCGTCGCTATCGCGAAGAAGGCGAGAAGTTCGATCTGATCGTCATGGATCCGCCGAAATTTGTTGAGAATAAAAATCAGCTGATGGGTGCCTGCCGTGGCTATAAAGACATTAATATGCTGGCGATGCAGTTGCTGAATCCGGGTGGGATGCTGATGACCTTCTCCTGCTCTGGCCTGATGGCAACCGACCTGTTCCAGAAAATTATTGCCGATGCCGCACTGGATGCGCAGCGTGACGTGCAGTTTATTGAGCAGTTCCGTCAGGCGGCCGATCACCCGGTGATCGCCACCTACCCGGAAGGAATGTATCTGAAAGGGTTTGCCTGCCGCGTACTGTGACTTGAAAACGCCGCACCTGCCTCCATATAGAGGGAAGTGCAAAGTTTCTCAGGAGGTTACGATGATTGCCAGCAAATATGGTATTGGACAACAGGTACGCCACCAGCTACTCGGTTTTCTTGGCGTTATCGTGGATGTGGACCCGGAATACTCTTTAACCGAACCGGCTATCGATGAAATTGATGGTGCTGAATCGCTGCGCGCTGCGCCGTGGTATCACGTGGTGATGGAAGATGAAGACGGCCATACTGTACAGACCTATCTGGCTGAGGCTCAGATCGCATGGGAATTACCCGGCGAGCATCCTGAACAGCCTTCGCTGGATGAACTGGCCGCGTCGATTCAGCGGCAGCTTCAGGCACCGCGCCTGAGACATTAAGAAAACCCCGCTCTCGCGGGGTTTTTTTTCAGGTTTCCAGACCCAGACGCGGGATTTCGATTTTCGGGCAGCGGTCCATCACTACCTGCAGTCCGGCTTCTGCGGCCAGCACGGCAGCCTGCTCGTTGATAACGCCAATCTGTAGCCACAGCGATTTCGCACCGATGGCGATCGCTTCCTGCGCCACCTCCCATGCAGCCTCCGCGTTGCGAAAAACATCCACCATATCGATACTGTGCGGGATGTCACCCAGCCGGGCATAAACCGTTTGTCCCTGTAGCGTTTTCCCTGCCAGTTTCGGACTGACAGGCGTCACCTGATAGCCCTGTGACAGCAAATAGGCCATCACGCCATAGCTGGGGCGCGCCGGGTTATCGCTGGCCCCGACCAGGGCAATGCTTTTTGTGGTAGTCAGTACATTCGCGATGGTTTGATCACTCATTGTTACCTCCTTGGCCTTACTGGCTCTGTTGCCGTTAAGCAGTGTCTGTACAGCAGAAGAAAATTGCTGCCTGTGCGATTATCGATATATAGCACGATTAAGTATTTTTAAATGTTAATATGCTGCCATACTGAAAGACTTTGATACATTCATACCCTTTCTATCCTTTACCTTGCTGGAGAAATAATGAAGCTGCGTATGGTCATCACCGGATTGATAGCGATGCTCATTGCCACGACTTTGCAGGCAACGACGCTCAAGCTTTCTCCCGACATTGACCTGCTGGTACTGGATGGGCATAAAATTTCAGGGTCTCTGCTGAAAGGTGCCGATGGCCTTGAGCTGGAACGCGGCGAGCATCAGCTGCTGTTTCGCGTAGAACGCACCGTCAGCCGCAATACGCAAACGTCTGTCAACTGGGTCTCAGAACCGCTGATTGTCACGTTCACCAGCCGCACTCAGTCGGTCGTCATTCAGCTACCGGCCTTACAGACATTGCGCGACGGCAAACACTTCGATAAGAACCCGCAGTTTTCGCTGCTGGACGAGCACGGCGTTGAAGTCGTCAGCCGACGTGACACCCTGCATCCTCAGCCGCAGGAAGATCTTGAACAGGCGATGGTGCGCTATAACCGTGATAATAAAGTCGCCTCGGTGGCGCGCTTTGCGCAACCTCTGCGTCGGACGACACAGGCTGCAACCCCTGCGGCGGATGTCACGGCCACCCAGCACCCGGCAGAACGTATGCTGCGCCTGTGGTATCTGCAGGTTGACTCTGCTACCCGCCAGCGCTTTGTGATGTTAATGAATGCCCTGCATACCAGTTGATATCAGCGGATACCCGGCGCTACACTCAACCCTCTGTTTGCTTGTTCATTTTGCCCACCCTACCCGACCAGGATACTGAATGGATCAGACAACCCGTACGATACAACCGCAGAAACATATTGCGCTGGTGGCGCACGACCACTGCAAAAATGCACTGATGCAGTGGGTGGACATCCACAAAGAACAGTTACAGCACCACACGCTCTACGCCACCGGCACCACCGGTAATCTGGTGCAGCGCGCGACCGGCCTGCCGGTTACGGCTATGCTGAGCGGACCGATGGGCGGAGATCAGCAGGTAGGTGCGCTGATATCGGAAGGCAGGATTGATGTGCTGATCTTCTTCTGGGACCCGCTGAACGCGGTGCCGCACGATCCTGATGTTAAAGCGCTGCTGCGGCTGGCGACCGTGTGGAATATTCCGGTGGCCACTAACCGCGCAACCGCAGATTTTATTATCCAGTCACCGCTGTTTGCCCAACAGGTCGAGATCCAGATCCCCGATTATGAGCGTTACCTGCAACAGCGTCTGAAATAATTTCAGGCCACCGCTGTCAGGGTTTGCGTAATACCGGCACGCCCTGACGGCGGAACTCGTCAACAAACACGGAAGGATTTTCGCGATCGTACAGCAGCCATACCTGCTGCTTCGCGCGCGTGATCGCAACATAGGCCAGCCTGCGCTCTTCGGCATCGGGGAAGTCTTCAGGAGCCGGTAGCAGCGCCTCCTCCATCACCGACTCTCTGGCCGCTGCCGGGAAGCCCTCTTTACCCTCTGCCAGCCCCAGTAAAATGACATAATCCGCCTGCTGACCTTTGCTGGCGTGGATGGTCATAAAATCGATACTGAGGTTGGGCCAGCGCGTCGCGGCTTTATCCAGCAGCTCCGGGCGCAGATGGTGATAACGTGCCAGCACCAGAATGCGCTCACCGCTGCCTGCATAGCCGCTCAGCTTATTCATCAGCGGCTCTAACTGCTCTTCCGGCAGGAGCGATATCGCTTTTTTATTTCCTTTAATCAGGCTGTTCAGCGGTTTTTTAAGCTGATGGGGGTTACTCTGCACAAAGGTATTAGCAATTTCGCCAATGCGCTGATTGAAACGATAGGTGGTATCCAGCACGCAGCGATCGCCCTCACCAAAATGGTGATGGAAAGCAGTGGTTAAGGACATTTCTGCACCGCTAAACCGGTAGATCGCCTGCCAGTCATCCCCGACTGCGAACAGTGTGGTTTGCGTATTCTGACGGCGAAGCGCGGATAACAACGCCGCGCGCTGCGGTGAGATATCCTGGAATTCATCCACCAGGATATGCTTCCACGGGCTGATAAAACGTCCTTTATCAAGGATATTAACCGCCTGGTGAATCAGCCCGGCAAAATCGACAGCGCCCTCTTCCTTCAGCGCGCTCTTCCAGGCTTTCATCAACGGCGCCATCAGTTTTACCCGTTTGCCAAACAGGTCGCGGACCTCATCAGGGGCGCTTTCGATCATCGCTGCCTGCGCGCCACCATGCATACGCATCAGCCCCAGCCAGCGCTCAAGGCGGCTGGCCAGCCGTCGCGCCAGGCGATCGTCCTGCCAGAAGCTGCCCTCATCAAGTTCCCACGCAAGCTCATCTGTCAGCCATTGCCGCCAGCCGTTCGCCTGCGCTTTTTTCTCATTACACTGCTGCCGCCAGACTGCAATCAACAGGGCCTGACGGGCGTCGCTGTCGGTTTCCAGTTTACTGATAGTCGGGGCTTTATTGCTCCCCTGCTGAATAATGTGCAGAGCAAGCGAGTGGAAAGTACGCGCCTGAATCTCGTCGGTATGCAGACGTTGCCGGATGCGATCGTTCATCTCTTCGGCAGCCTTGCGGCCAAAGGCCAGCAGCAGGATCTGACTGGCGCTGGCCTGCCTGCGCATCATCAGCCATCCTGCTCGCGCCACCAGCACCGAGGTTTTACCACTGCCCGCTCCGGCCAGGACCAGCACTGCATCTTCACCATTCACCACCGATCGTGCCTGTGAGGTATTCAGCGGCGAAGTTTCCACCTGGTTGAAGAACGCCGCATGCTGTTCAAGCATGCGCGATGTCCATTCGTTGTTGCGTTTTACGCGGCGATCGTCACTGTTGTTCAACCACTGCAGACAAAACAGGTAAGGGTCACGGCAGTTGTCGAACTCAGCCAGCCGTGCCACCGGAAGCGGTATGGCAGCAAAGGCTTTGCGGATTGCCTGCTGCCAGACGGCGATATCACTGCGCTTTAACCATTTATCCTGCTGTTCGGCGTCTCGGATCTGCTGCTGCTGAGCCACCAGCACGCTGGAAGCGACCTCACTCATTTCCGTACTCCAGCGCTCCCACTCCTGGCTGAGGTAATGGAAGAAGCGCTGCGTTTCGCCCCACTCTGTCCCGTGCAGACGCACGACTTTTTCGTCGGGCAGTGAAAACTCCAGCTCTCCCCACACCAGGCCGCGCTTACACCTGATCGCCAGCAGCTGATTGAAGGGGATCAGATACTCGTGCTTTTCACCGCTGACCTCGACACCCGCAGTGAGTAACCGTACCCGGTTGTAAGGATGTTGTGCCAGATGTTTACCCAGCGATGTGGCTTTCAGTTCCATTTACGGTGACCCTGGCTGCGGTTATTTTCATCATCAGACAGTTTAACTGGCTGTCGTGTACCGCTCCAGCGCTAAAACACGTTACAATCAAGGAATTGTCGGTTAATCACCGTTATCTGCCGAAGGAAAACGCGTTTATGCGCACCGTATTAAATATTCTTAATTTTGTGCTGGGTGGATTCCTGACCACGTTTTCATGGCTGGTCGCGACTGTGCTGAGTATTGTCTTTATCTTCACGCTGCCGCTGACCCGATCCTGCTGGGAGATCACCAGACTGTCGCTGTTCCCCTACGGTAACGAGGCCATTCACGTTGATGAGCTGAATCCCGCAGGTAAAAGTGTGCTGCTTAATTCTGGCGGTACATTGCTCAATATTTTCTGGCTGGTGCTGTTTGGCTGGTGGCTGTGCGTGATGCATATCATGGCTGGCATTACGCAGTGCATTACCGTGATTGGCATCCCCGTCGGGATTGCTAACTTTAAAATTGCTGCGATTGCGCTCTGGCCGGTAGGCCGCCGTGTGGTTTCCGTTGAAGTGGCGCAGGCGGCTCGCGAAGCCAACGCGCGCGCACGCTTTCGCTGATTCACCATTATGAGTAAAAGAATGATCGGCAGTCTGCGTCGTTACGCCTTCAACAGTGCCTGGCTGTACAATATTCGCATTACCCTGGCGTTGGCTGGCACGGCTGCCGTCCCCTGGTGGCTGCACCAGATCACCTGGACGATACCGCTGACGCTGGGTGTGGTGGCAGCCGCGCTGGCTGACCTGGATGACCGACTGGCCGGACGTCTTCGTAACCTGCTCATCACGCTGGTCTGTTTCTGTATTGCCTCGGTCTCCGTTGAGCTACTGTTCCCTCACCCCTGGCTGTTTGTTGCCGGGCTGGCAATCTCCAGCTGGGGTTTTATCCTGCTGGGCGCGCTGGGGCCTCGCTATGCCACTATCGCTTTCGGGGCACTGCTGATCGCTATCTATACCATGCTGGGAATTAATTTATTTCCGCAGTGGTATCTGCAGCCAGCGCTGCTGTTGCTGGGTGCCGTCTGGTACAACCTGCTGACGCTGGCAGGTCACCTGCTATTCCCTATACGCCCGCTGCAGGAGAGCCTCTCCCGCTGCTTCGCGCAGCTGGCACGCTACCTGGACGCTAAGGCTAATCTGTTCGACCCCGATATCGAAGGCGATGACCATCAAACGCTAATCGATGTGGCGATGGCCAACAGCCAACTGGTAACGTTGCTCAACCAGGCTAAAGCCTCGATACAGACGCGCCTGCGCGGCGACCGTGGCCAGCGCGGAACACAACGCACCCTGCACTACTATTTTGTTGCCCAGGATATCCATGAACGGGCCAGTTCGTCACACGTTCAGTATCACGCGCTGCGTAAAGCCTGGGGTTCAAGCGATATTTTGTTCCGCTTTCAGCGCCTGCTGTCGCTCCAGGCACAGGCCTGCCAGCGGCTGTCGCGCGCCATATTGCTGCGCGAGTCCTATCAACACGACGCCCGTTTTGAACGTGCCTTTGCTAATCTGCACGCCGCCCTGCACCGCATTGAAACCGAGCAGCCTGACAGCGCTGAAATAAAGGCGATGACTTATCTGCTGAACAATCTGAAAGCTATTGATGCGCAGCTGGCGACTATCGAGTCTGAGCAGGTGCTGGCTGAGAGAGAATCCCAGCACGACCAGACGCTATCCAGTGAAGGGTTAACGGGGTGGAGCGATATTCGCCTGCGTCTCAGTCGCCACCTCAGCCCGGAGTCCCCGCTGTTTCGTCATGCGGTCAGGATGTCGCTGTTGCTGTGTACGGGCTATGCCTTTATTCAGGTTACCGGCCTGCAACACGGCTACTGGATCTTACTGACCAGCCTGTTTGTCTGTCAGCCGAACTACAGCGCTACGCGTCGGCGGCTTGCACTGCGCATTATTGGTACGCTGGCCGGTATTATTCTCGGGCTACCGCTGCTGTGGCTGGTTCCTTCCATCGAAGGGCAGTTAATACTGATGGTCGTCACCGGCGTTCTGTTCTTTGCCTTTCGTAACGTCCAGTATGCTCATGCCACGATGTTTATCACGCTGCTGGTGCTGCTCTGCTTTAACCTGCTGGGCGAAGGGTTCGAAGTCGCGCTACCGCGGATTATTGATACGCTGATTGGCTGTGGTATTGCCTGGCTGGCCGTCGTGTTTATCTGGCCTGACTGGCGTTTTCGTCGGCTTTCTGCCGTGGCAGAGCGGACGCTCAATGCCAACTGTCGCTATCTGGACGCCATTCTGGTGCAGTATCACCAGGGAAAAGATAACCGCCTCGATTATCGTATTGCCCGTCGTGATGCTCACAACGGTGATGCTGAACTGGCCTCGGTGGTATCCAGTCTTTCCGTAGAAAATAAGTCGGACCAGGCACTGCGCGACGCGGCCTTCAGGCTTTTATGTCTTAATCATTCGTTCCTCAGCTATGTTTCAGCTCTGGGCGCGCATCGGGAGAAATTAGACAATGATGCGATGCTGCAACTCCTCGATGATGCCGTCTGCTATGTTGACGACGTGCTGCATATTGAAATTGTTGATGAAGCCAAAGCGCAGCGCATGATGGACAGCCTTGCCGTGCGTATTCAAAATTATGATGCAGATGCAGACACAAAAGAGCCACTGGTACTGCAACAGGTGGGTTTATTGGTGGCTCTTTTGCCGGAAATTACTCTTCTGAAAAAACAAATTTCCTTACGCGGCTAGTCGCGATCGCTGCGCTTTTTTCGATCGCGCAGCGCGTTGTACTGGAACCAGATCCGCAGGTCTTCTTTCACCTCTGACGGCAGAGCGGCGTAATGCCGCCCGTCAATCGCCCCCTGCAAGGCAAACAATACGCTTAACCCCAGATTCTCATTACAGTCATGCAACAGCAGCCAGCTGCGTTTGGCCCCTTTCTGAATCAGCATCTCGACAGTGTTAATCCCGACCTGCCGCAGTAGCGTTTCCATTCGTATCCCTAAATTTGGCAGATCTTTCAGGCGTCGGTTTTTCTTTCGCTCCTGCTGCTGTCGCCTTGCTCCCTGCAGGCAAAGTTGTGACAGAGCCAGCAGTTGCTCACCGTCTGACCACAGAGCCCCATCCACCTGGAAATAGTTAAGCTCGACCGGTATGCCACGTTTTTTCATACTCAGCGGCTTCATTTTACGTTCAGCAATATAGGGCTGTACCTGCTCGCAGGCCCGAAGGTACAACTCACCTTCCGCCACGACGGCGAATACCGTTTTTTCCACTGCCAGGCAATAGCCACCGAACTGTGTACGCGACTTTACCTCACCCAGTGGAATTAAACGCTGTTTGGCTTCTTCAATCATTCTCTTTGATTTATTCATATAACGACTCCCTGTTTTACGCGACGTGTGCAACTTAGCCATGCTGACTAAAGAAAAATAAAATAGGCAATTCGTATTACAAGCACAATGAATAAATCACGTAAAACAGCTTTACATTATTTTTTTGCGAGACGTTACGATAAATCGACTGCTGTCGGGAACAACAAAAATTGATTTATATTAAAAAATCAAAAATACAACACCAACGGAACCGGCTGGCCTTTCTCAGGGGTAGCCGGCTAAGACATGTTAAGTCCAGCCGGGACAACCGGAGTTTTACATTTTTAATAACTGAGTCTTCATCATTGATTCATGTTATTAGTTCCACTAGTCATAAACTTTGTTGCTCTCTGCTATTTTTATTTTTTTTGATGAAATGCTAAATATTAATAAAAATATTGTGATATTTCATTCCACAATTTAACGCTCTGCTGCGATAAAGTTTTGCCACATGAAGCCCGATGTGATTTCACACAAGTCACTAAAAACATTTATATTTGCATGACAGTTCATGACAATAAAAAGACCAGAGTAGCCTTACCTGAAACCCTGACTGCATAGAGTGTAAAAATGAAAATAAGTGAAACCCTGGTGGCCGTTTTCTTTCTGTTAATTTCGGCGGTGGCATTAGCACAAGGAAGTCAACCTGCCAATCCGTTAGCCTCTACATTACATCATCGTAATCTTAATCCTCATGGCACAATTGCAGATACGGCGGAAATGCCAGATGAGCGGAGAGATGATCCTTTTCATAAAAAGCATCATGTCACCGACTGACACTTCTCAGACAGCTACATTCCGATGTGTTTTGCGCCACAGACGATACTGATACCATCATTTGCCTAAGGCGCGTTAAGACAACACCCTATCCTGACTGAGATTAAAAAAATAAGGATAAACATGAACGTCATTTACCGCGGAATGAACCGTGTCCAGTTAGACGCGGCATACAATAACACCCAGGCTGTGGCTGACTTTCCTGCCGTAATGCAGGATTTTCAGACAAAAAGCAAAGCTGTTTATGCGAAACGCAAAGTGTTGCAGGATCTTGCTTATCATACGATGCCAGCGACTAAATTTGACTATTTCCCTTCAGGCAGTGAAAACAGCCCAACTTTTATTTTTATCCACGGCGGGTACTGGCAAAACTGTAAGAAGGAGGATTTTGCTTTTATTGCCAGCGGCATTCTGGATGCCGGGATAAATGTGATCCTTGCGGAATATACCTTGGCGCCCGAAGCCTCGATGACCCGTATCGTGCAGGAAATCGGTTTACTGCTCGATTTTCTGCAGCTGCATGCTGCGGAATTTAACCTGGTCCCAGGCAAAATCTGTCTTGGGGGGCATTCCGCCGGGGGGCATTTAACGGCCATGCATCTCCAGCATCCTGTCGTTTCTCACGCAATGCCGATCAGTGCTCTGGTTGATTTATTACCCATCAGTCTCTGCTGGCTGAATGACAAGCTATCGTTAAGTCCGCAGGAGATAGAGCAGTTCAGTCCGGCGAACCACATCCACCGCGCAGGCGTTCCCGCTCACATCCACGTCGGGGGCGGGGAACTCAGTGAGTTAATCAGGCATTCAAAAGATCTGTATGCACGCATGCATCACGTCGATACTGATGTGCTTTATCAGGAGATTGGCGATGATGACCACTTCAGCCAGTTAAATGAGTTCCAGCGGGAAGACGGGGTGTTGGTGCAGTCTCTGCAGACGCTTTTTAACCGATAAGATTAAGGTTGATCTTTGTTCACCACAGATATACTGTATATCCATACAGTCAACTGTGAGCGAAGACACTATGCGTACACATTCCCTGAAATCTCAATCTGTTCATCGTAATCTGCTCGTCACTAAGCCAGCATCTTCGGTGCCTGCTTGTGCTAATGGCCTGATCAGCGAACTGGTTTACAGTGAGAATCAACCCGGCATGACTCAGTTGCTGCTGTTGCCTTTGCTGCAGCAACTGGGGACGCAGTCCCGCTGGCAGCTATGGCTCGCTCCGCAACAAAAACTCAGCCGCGACTGGCTGCAACGATCCGGACTTCCTCTGGATAAGATTATGCAGTCTCCCTGGTCGAGTGCCATCACCACCGTTGAGGCAATGATCAAAGCGCTTCAGACAGGAAATTATAGTGTGGTTCTGGGGTGGATTTCAGAAGATGTATCAGAAAATGATCGTCTGCGTTTGCAGGAAGCGGCATCTTCAGGCCAGGCTTTGGGGCTGATTATGCGCTCAGAAAGCTCAGTTTATTCCTCAACACGACCACTTAATCGTCTGAGAATTCATCCTTCTTTGTATCATTAAGTAAAAATAAGAATTATCTCAGGCTTTTTCTCTGCACGAGGCAACTTAACCGTCTGATTATGTTATGACGCGGCGGGACAATGGGTTAGCAGCATTCTCAGACCCCTTTTCGAGCAAAGAATTCACCCTTAAATGTTAAAAAATGTGTATGAAACCCTGTTTTTTTGCTGACCATCGTCACATCATACTTGTAAGTTTGCTGGTACGTTGTAGACTTTAGCTCGCCAGGGTGCTCAATAACCTCCATTTTTTGGAAGAGTCATAATCGAGCTTCTTACCCGGCGAAGGATTAAACCAAAGAGCTAACTTAAAGCTCATTGCCTATTTGGATGATAACGAGGCGCAAAAATGAAAAAGACAGCTATCGCAATTGCAGTGGCACTGGCTGGCTTCGCTACCGTAGCGCAGGCCGCTCCTAAAGATGACACCTGGTATACCGGTGCTAAACTGGGCTGGTCTCAGTACCACGACAAAGGTTACTACGGTAACGGTTACCAAGATAACGATGGTCCATCGCACGAAAGCCAGCTTGGTGCTGGTGCGTTCGGTGGTTACCAGGCTAACCAGTACCTGGGCTTCGAGCTGGGTTACGACTGGTTAGGCCGTATGCCTAACAAAGGCAACAACGTAAACGGTGCTTTCAAAGCACAGGGCGTTCAGCTGGCAGCTAAATTAAGCTACCCAGTAATGGACGATCTGGACGTTTACACCCGTCTGGGCGGCATGGTATGGCGTGCAGACTCCACCCAGAATGCTAACGGCAACCGCATCAGCGACCACGACACCGGTGTTTCTCCACTGGCTGCTGTTGGTGTTGAATATGCAGTGACCAAAAACTGGGCAACCCGTCTGGACTACCAGTGGGTTAACAACATCGGCGACGCAAACACCGTTGGTGCGCGTCCTGATAACTCCATGCTGAGCGTCGGTGTTTCTTACCGCTTCGGTCAGGATGATGCAGTAGCGCCAGTTGTTGCTCCAGCACCAGCTCCAGCTCCAGTTGTTGAAACCAAGCGTTTCACTCTGAAGTCAGACGTGCTGTTCAACTTCAACAAAGCGACTCTGAAACCAGAAGGTCAGCAGGCTCTGGATCAGCTGTACACCCAGCTGAGCAATCTGGATCCTAAAGATGGTTCTGTTGTAGTTCTGGGCTTCTCTGACCGTATCGGTTCAGACCAGTACAACCAGAAACTGTCTGAGAAACGTGCTCAGTCTGTTGTAGACTACCTCGTTTCTAAAGGCATCCCTTCTAACAAAGTTTCTGCACGTGGCCAGGGTGAATCTAACCCAGTTACCGGCAGCACCTGTGACAGCGTGAAAGGCCGTAATGCCCTGATCGACTGCCTGGCGCCAGACCGTCGCGTAGAAATCGAAGTTAAAGGCATCAAAGACGTTGTAACTCAGCCACAGGCTTAAGTTATCTCGTTAAAAAAAACCCCGCTTCGGCGGGGTTTTTTATTGGCTGAATATTTTCCTGAGAGAGCAGACCGGCGGCCACTTCGCGTCAATTTATTCTGGTTTGCCCAGTATGGCTTTCAGATCCTGCTTCAGGGAAGACATCTGGCTGGCGTACTGCTCTTTTCGCTCTGCATCTTCGATTAACTGCACGATGGTCTCGGAAAGCGTACTGTTACGACGCAGTGCCAGACCGGCAAGACGCTGCCATACCAGATATTCGAGGTCGATTGACTTCTTACGCGTGTGCTGATGTTCGGCGTTAAAGTGCCGTTTACGACGCGCGCGAATGGTCTGCTTCATACGGTTTTCCAGCGCCGGATTGATATGCAGACTAATCCATTTCAATACCTCAACTGGCCGGTTTTCCATCACTAAGAGTTCATCGACGGCGGCCTGCGCTGCGCTCAACTCGATATAACGCGTGATCGGTTCACCTTCCCGGTGTTTTTTGACCAGGTATTTCCATTTCCATCCGCTTTCAAGATTTTCCAGCTGCTGATATTTCATCGGAATCTCATGCTGACTACATAACAGGTTAAGAATAACAGCTTTTTTTCTTCAGGCTGCAAACAAAACAGGGACAAGTGTCGCAATGTTAACGCAAGCCGTAGGGATGTGCATGTCTGCTGTGCTTAACAGGCTGAAATATTGTATAATGCCGCTTTTATTCCTCTCAGAAAAAATACGATAACTTTGACCAACAACCGATTAGAGTGGCGCGCCCTACAGCCCGATACCGAACGCTTCCAGCACCTTCTCTCGCAGGAACTTGCTGCTGAAACAGAATGCTTTGCCTCCGTGCAGGCTCGTCTGTTCAATGGCCTGAGCCTGTTACTGCAAACTCCGGCCAAAGTGCCGCTCATGCTGGTTAAAAGTCCTGAGAGCGCTGAATATCTCGCTTTGTTGCAAAATATTCTCGCGACCATCGCTGACGAGAATGAAGAATCGCCGACGCTTTACGGTGGTCAGTATGACATCAGCGAACATGCGGTTAACTGGCGTCCGGCACACAGTGCTGCAGATAATTTCGCCAGTGAAGGTGGCATACATCAGGCCGAGTGGATTGAGGCAGAGCAGCTTTTTGGCTGTGTGCGCATCCATCAGTCCAGAATCACTCTGTCACCGGGCCTGGTACACCGCGCCAACGGTGGCGTGTTAATTCTTTCCCTTCGTGCGCTGATGGCACAGCCTTTACTGTGGCTGCGTCTTAAACAGATTATGGTTAATCAGCGTTTTGACTGGTACTCCCAGGATGAAACCCGCCCTCTTCCACTGGCGATCCCTTCTATGCCGATGGCGTTTCGCCTGGTATTGATTGGTGAACGTGATGTGCTGGCGGATTTCCAGGATATGGAGCCCGAACTGGCCGCCCTGTCACTGTACAGCGAGTTTGAAGACAATATCCAACTGGTGGATGAGGAAGAGTTCACGCACTGGCTGCAGTGGGTACAGAATGTCTCTACCAGCCTGGGCTACCCTTTGCCATCCCCCGATTTCTGGCCGGTACTGATCCGTGAAGCTGCCCGCTACACCGGCGATCAGGATACCCTGCCGCTGGACCCACAGTGGCTTGGCCGTCAGCTTCAGGACGCCGCACTTTATAGTGAAGACGATCGGCTATCCGCTCAAAATCTGCAGGACGCGCTGAGCACCCGCGAGTGGCGCGAAGGTTTCCTGCCTGAACGTATTCGTGATGAGATCCTGCTTGATCAGATCCTGATTGAAACCGAAGGCGAAATGATTGGCCAGATCAATGCGCTTTCCGTAATGGAGTTCCCCGGCCATCCTCGTGCATTCGGCGAACCTTCCCGTATCAGCTGTGTGGTTCACGTGGGTGACGGCGAATTTACCGATGTTGAGCGTAAAGCGGAGCTGGGCGGAAATATTCATGCAAAAGGCATGATGATTATGCAGGCCTGGCTGATCGCTGAGTTAGAGCTTGAACAGCAGCTGCCTTTTTCCGCCTCGCTGGTGTTTGAACAGTCCTATTCCGAAGTGGACGGCGACAGCGCCTCGCTGGCAGAACTTTGTGCTTTGATTAGTGCGCTGGCTTCGCAGCCGATCAATCAGCAGATAGCCGTAACCGGTTCTGTCGATCAGTTTGGCCGTGTACAGCCGGTGGGCGGCTTAAATGAAAAAATCGAAGGCTTCTTCAATATCTGCAATCAGCGCACGCTAAGCGGGAGCCAGGGTGTGATTATCCCTGCCGCTAATGTACGTCACCTTTCATTGCAGCAGGACGTGGTAGACGCCGTCCGGGATGGAAAATTCCACCTCTGGGCCGTCTCCAGCGTCGAGGAAGCGTTACCGCTGTTAACCGGCATGGAATGGGACAAAGAAACAGGCTCCTGTCTGATGCGCTCCATTCAGGAACGTATTGCGCAGATGATGCATCCGGATCCGCGCCATCGTCCCTGGCCGCTGCGCTGGTTAAACTGGTTCAGTCCAGGCTGATCGGACTTGTCCGGCGTACACGTGTAAGCTAAACTCCGTTCTTCATTAAAATAAGGCTTATTGAGAATATGGTAGATAAACGCGAATCCTATACAAAAGAAGACCTGATTGCCTCCGGTCGCGGTGAATTATTTGGCGCAGAAGGCCCGCCATTGCCAGCAGGCAATATGTTGATGATGGACCGCGTGGTTAAGATGACCGAAGACGGCGGTAACTACGGCAAAGGCTTCGTTGAAGCTGAACTGGATATCAATCCAGACCTGTGGTTCTTCGGCTGTCACTTTATCAATGACCCGGTTATGCCTGGCTGTCTTGGCCTGGATGCAATGTGGCAGCTGGTTGGTTTCTACCTCGGCTGGTTAGGCGCAGAAGGTAAAGGCCGTGCACTGGGCGTAGGCGAAGTGAAATTCACCGGGCAGGTTCTGCCAAGCGCGAAAAAAGTGTCATACCGTATTCACTTCAAACGTGTTATCAACCGTAAACTGGTGATGGGCGTGGCAGATGGCGAAGTGCTGGTCGATGGTCACGTGATTTATACCGCGACCGACCTGAAAGTAGGTCTGTTTAAAGATACGACTGCTTTCTGAGTTTTCGGTGATCAGACGTTAGAAACGAAGACCTCCGCTTAATCAGGCGGAGGTCTTTCCCTTTCAATAACAGGCGTTACGCGGTAACCGACCTGTCCTCCATGGCTTGTCGCCAACCTCCCAACCAGTGAGATCGGGCATCCAGCATCTGATACGGACACATCTCTTTTGAGCGTCCTGTAATGCCTGCGTGATACCCTCGTGATTGTGCCCGATCAAGGCGATCTCGTTTCTGTCTCTTCATGCCGCGTTTCCCTCATTTAGTCTGGTGGAATCTGGTGGAAAGAAAACAGTGGTTACGTTTCGTGCAACCACTCATAAGTTCTACCGCGACCGGGAATAAAGATCAACGCAAAAATTTCACACCATTGTCATAATTTTGCGCCGGGTTAATCAGTTGTCACTCACCAAAATGGCTAAAAAAGGATGACTATCCGGCTGATTACTAAAAAAAAAGCCTTTGAAGGTGCAGAAATATACATCTGCAACAATCAAAGGCTTAGCGCGTTAGTTTAAATTGTCTTATTGTTCACGGATTATCGCATTAGCGACCTGCCCCGCAATCTGCTGCCATCCTTTAGCCAGCGTTCTGACCAGCCCATCATAACCGTCTTCATCCTGCGGAAGTGTCAGCAAAAATGCCTGCTTTTGCAGCTTGCCATTATGCTCCAGCACCCACTCACCGCTGATGACAGCATGGCCGTCATAACGACCATGGAAACCGGTGACAGTGACATTCAGCGTGTCATGCTGCTGCCCAAGAGGGGTTGACGAGATGAGAGCCGCTGGCAGCGTCGCACTGAGATTTGAGACCAGCGTCTGCTGTAGCTGCTGATCTAACGGGCTGGCCCACTGATTTTGTGCAGCAATCACAAACTGCACATCACTGCTCTGATACACCACGCCGTTTCCGGCCAGATAATCCGGTACAGAGACGCGCTCTACCCAAACCGGTGTCGTCACCGTGCGGCTGGTGACAACCGACGAGCCTCCTGCCGTCGGTAACTGGTAATAAGCCGGTTGCGAGCTGCCGCTACAGGCGGTGAGCGCTAATGCCAGCGCTACGGGGATCCATTTCATCATTATTTCGCCCTCTTCGGCTGTGGGTCCTGGCCGGGTTTTGCTTCAAATACCAGCGCATTACTTTTGGTGTTCAGCGTTTTCAGCACCGGCTGCAGCTCGCGCAGCACCTGGTCGAGACGCTGCATATCGCCCACCATCTTGTTGTAAGCAGGTGAACCCGGCTGGAAGCCTTTCATGCTGCGATTGAGTTCACGCAGCGTACTCTGCATATCAGCAGGCAGCTCCTGCATCGACTGGCTTGAGGTAATCTGATTCAGACTGTCGAGCGTTTTCTGCATTTCGCGCAGTGTCCGCTGGCTCTCTTTCAGGGTTCCCGTTGCTTCGTTCAGCAGGGGATTCAGCGGCAGACTATTAATCTTATCCAGTGAGTCCATCAGTTTCTGCTGGATCTGCGCCAGGCCACCGCTCACGGTTGGGATCAGTTCATAGCTGGCGAAGGTCACCGGCCCGGTCGCCGGTTTGACATTGTTGTAGAAATCGAGGTCAACATACAGGGAGCCGGTCAGCAGGTTAGCCGACTTCAGTGAAGCCCGAAGCCCGTGACTGATGCCATCTTTCAGATGCTGCTCGAAATCAAAATCCTTCCCAAGCTGTTTCTGGAAACGATCTGGCTCAATACGGATTAACACCGGAATGCGGTAATCATTGTTCAGACTCTGGGCAATGCCCGGCATCATGAACGGCACTTCAGCCACCGTTCCGAGACGAATCCCGCGGAACTCAACCGGTGCTCCTTTTTGCAGACCACGAATAGAATCATTAAAGAACAGCAGGAAGTCTTTGTGTTCGCTGTAGAGCGAATCCTGGATACTGCGCTGATCGTTGAACAGGCGGTATTCAGCTTTGTTTTCAGCCTGCTGGCCGCGCTCCCATCCTTCCGGAACGTCAAAGCTGACCCCACCGCTAAACAGCGTAGTCAGCGATCCCATTTCCACACGCATCCCGGAGGCTGACATATCAACAGCAATACCGCTGTCCTTCCAGAAGCGAACATTATTGGTGACCAGCCGATCGTAAGGTGCGGTGATAAACAGCTGGTAAGTCATCATGCGTTTATCGGCGTCAAAGGCGCTGGTCTCAACGGAACCCACGCGATAGCCACGAAACAGCACCGGGTCGCCAGCATTGAGCTGCCCGGCCTTTTCACTGTCCAGTGTGATACGGATGCCTTTCGCATCCAGCGGAGCCAGCGGTGGCGCATCCAGCAGCTGATACTGTGCCGCTGTTTCACCTTTAGAGCCCGGCTGCAGCTCGATATAGGCACCAGAAAGTAACGTCCCCAGCCCGGTGATCCCTTCACGGCCAATGGCCGGTTTCACCACCCAGAACGCGCTGTCCTGGCGCAGCAATTTTTCCATACCGGAGTTAAGCCGTGCTTTGATTTCCACGTGATGCAGGTCATCCGTCAGGACAGCGCTTTCCACTACCCCCACGTCAACGCTGCGGCTTTTAATGGTGGTTTTTCCCCCTTCGATTCCCTCCGCGTTGGTCGTGATCAGCGTGACGACCGGCCCCTGGTGGCTGAAGTGGTAAAACAAAATCCATGCTCCGATCAAAATGGTCACGATGGGAATAATCCACACCGGTGACCAGCGTTTGATCTTATCTACCGTGGCTGTGCCGTGGTTATTGTCCGTCACTTGCAGGCTCCTCAGTGCTCTTTTCTTTTATCCGGTCCCAGGTGAGACGGGGATCAAATGTCATTGCGGCAAACATTGTCAGGATCACCACCAGGGCAAACAGTAGTGCCCCGTTGGCAGGATAAATATTCATCAGTTGGCCCATACGAACCAGCGCTGACAGCACGGCAATAACAAAGACATCAATCATTGACCAGCGCCCAACGAACTCTACGACTTCATAAATTTTGTGCATCCTTTCACTGTCCTGCCTCTGGCTGTCATGTGCTTTGGCATGCCAGCACAGCCAGCCAATGGCCATCATTTTTAGCGTTGGCACCATGATGCTGGCAATAAATATCACCAGCGCCACCGGGAAGGAACCATCGCTCCAGAGCAAAATCACGCCCGCCATGATCGTTGAGGTGATTTTGTTACCCAGCGCCTCGGTAATCATAATCGGCATCAGGTTGGCAGGAATATAGAGCAGTATTGAGGTAATCAGTAAGGCCATCGTCCATTGCAGGCTGTGTTTACGCCGGGCATGCCCGTGCGTGCCACAGCGGGGGCATTCGAGAGTATCACCGGGCAGAACGGCAGTGCAGCAGGCGCAGGAACGCAGCCCCTGACGCAGGCCACTGACCGCAGGCTGGGGTGCCTTAGGCAGGGCCGGCAAGGGTGCGATCCGCAGCCACAGCGCACGACGGTCGATGCACTGGAAAGCCCTGAGCTGCAGCATGCAGAACAGGCACCAGGGGATAAAACTGGTGCCGATGCCAATATCACCGTAAGCCATCAGCTTCACAAAACTGACCAGAACGCCCGCCAGAAAGATTTCTGCCATGCCCCAGGCTTTGAGCTGAAACAGCACCCGAGCCATAATGCGTTTCAGCCCTGTGGGCAAAGGAACATCGTTCATCAATAGCAGGATCACCAGCATACAGAATGCAGGAACGCCCTGAACGAACAGCAGGAAAAAGGTTGCCAGGCTGCTGTAGTCATCAGAAATCATCACCTGAGGGATCTTCGTCAGGGTAATTTCACTACTCAGCCCGGCAACGTGCATATTGATGAAAGGAAATAAATTCGCCAGTAGCAGCATAAACAGCGCGGCAATGGCGTAGGCAGTTGGCCGCTTCTGCGGCTCAACCCAGTTAGACTGTAGTGTTGTATGACATCGCGGGCAGCTTGCCTTGCTGCCCGGACGGATATCTGGCAACTGTGTCATCAGATCACACTGCGGACAAAGCATCCATTGATGCGCATGGTGCGACGAACACATACCTTACCCTCAGTAATATCAGAACAGTCGTATCAGGCGCCGTTGCTTAACGATTCCAGATATTCCCAACGTTCGAAAGCGACTTCCAGCTCCTGCTCAGCCCCGGCGAGAGCGTCCAGCACTGGCTGGGTCACCTCATGAGGCTGATTGAAGAAATTCGCATCGGCAACCTGAGCCTGGTAGGCTCCCAGACGGGCTTCCAGCTCCTCCATTTTTTTCGGCAGCTGTTCCAACTCTCGTTGCAAATTGTAGCTCAGCTTAGCGGCTGATTTTTTCACAACTTCACTTTTAGCGCTTTCCTGACGCGGTTGCGAACTGCTGGCTTTTGCATTCGCACGATTCTGCTTAAATGCGCTGCGCTGCAGCTGCGCATCGTGGTAGCCGCCAACAAAGGCACCGATATCGCCGTTACCTTCAAAGATCCAGCACTCGGTCACCGTATTATCGACGAACTGACGATCGTGGCTCACCAGCAGTACCGTTCCCTGATAGCCATCCACCAGCTCTTCTAACAGCTCCAGCGTTTCCACGTCGAGGTCGTTGGTCGGTTCATCGAGGATTAACAGATTGCTCGGTTTAAGGAACAGGCGTGCCAGCAGCAGGCGGTTTCGCTCCCCACCGGACAGCGCGCGTACCGGGGTCATGGCACGTTTGGGGTGGAACAGGAATTCCTGCAGGTAGCCCAGCACGTGGCGCGGCTTACCGTTGACCATGACTTCCTGCTTACCTTCAGCCAGGTTGTCCATGACCGTGCGGTCCGGATCCAGATCGGCGCGGTGCTGGTCAAAGTACGCCACTTCCAGTTTGGTCCCGATATGCACGCGGCCGCTGTCCGCCTTAAGCTGGTCAAGCATCAGCTTCAGCATGGTCGTTTTGCCACAGCCGTTCGAGCCGATCAGGGCGATTTTGTCACCGCGCTGCACCTGGCGCGAGAAATCTCGCACCAGCTGTCTGCCGCCTACTGAATAGTTGACGTTTTCCAGCTCAAAGACAATCTTGCCGGAGCGCGAAGCCTCTTCCACCTGCATGTTGGCTTTGCCCATCACTTCACGGCGGTCAGAACGCTCGCGACGCAGCGCTTTCAGCGCACGCACGCGCCCTTCGTTACGCGTACGACGGGCCTTGATGCCCTGACGGATCCACACTTCTTCCTGCGCCAGTTTACGGTCAAATTCGGCGTTCTGCATCTCTTCCACGCGCAGCGCTTCTTCTTTACTGGTCAGATACAGATCGTAGTCACCCGGCCAGGAAACCAGCTTACCGCGGTCAAGATCTACAATGCGCGTTGCCATATTGCGAATAAACGAACGGTCATGCGAAATGAAGATAATGCTGCCCTGGAACGTTTTCAGGAACGTTTCCAGCCAGTCGATGGTTTCAATATCCAGGTGGTTCGTTGGCTCATCCAGCATCAGCACTTTCGGGTTGCTGACCAGCGCACGTCCGAGCGCGGCTTTACGCAGCCAGCCACCGGATAGCGAGGAGAGATCCGCTTCGCCATCCAGACCGATTTGTTGCAGTACATCATGAATACGGCTTTCCAGCTGCCACAGATTCTGGTGGTCAAGAATGCCCTGTAAACGTGCCATCTCGTTCAGGTTTTTATCACTCGGATCTTCCATCACTTTATGAGAGATAGCGTGATAAGCCTTAAGATGCTCAGCCTGCTCTTCCACGCCTTCTGCGACGAAGTCATACACCGACCCCTGCACGTTACGCGGAGGATCCTGCTGGAGGCGTGCCACCACCAGATCCTGCTCATAAATAATGCGCCCGTCGTCCAGCGGCTGCTCGCGGTTAATGATCTTCATCAGGGTGGATTTACCCGCCCCGTTACGGCCTACCAGACAGACGCGCTCGTTTTCTTCGATGTGCAGTTCCGTGTTATCCAACAGCGGCGCGTCGCTGAATGAGAGGTAAGCGCCATGAATACTGATTAGTGACATAAAAACTTATTCCTTACCGGCGTGAGTAATCAGCCAGCAGTTGTGAATTTGACGGTTACGGGCGAAATCCTGTGACTGGGTTTTCGCGGTGATTTCCTGAGCGGCCAGCCCCAGTGCTTCCAGCCCGGCGAGATCCATTTTGAAGCCGCGTTTGTTGTTAGAGAACATCACGGTGCCGCCTTTGCGCAGAATACGCTTGAGGTCTTTCATCAGATCGAGATGATCGCGCTGCACATCAAAACTCTCTTCCATGCGCTTGGAGTTGGAGAACGTTGGCGGATCGATAAAGATCAGATCAAACTGTTCATCGGCATCGCGCAGCCAGCTCAGGCAGTCGGCCTGCATCAGGCGATGCTGACGGCCGGACAGACCATTGAGACGCATATTACGCTCGGCCCACTCCAGGTAGGTGCGGGACATATCAATGGTGGTGGTGCTGCGTGCACCGCCGAGTCCGGCATGTACGCTGGCGCTGCCGGTGTAGGCAAACAGGTTCAGGAAATCTTTCCCTTTACTCATCTGCCCCAGCATTTTACGGGCAACACGGTGATCGAGGAACAGACCGGTATCCAGATAGTCCGTCAGATTAACCCATAATCTGGCGTTAAACTCACCGACCTCAAAGAAATCGCCCTTTTCACCCAGTTTCTGATACTGGTTTTTTCCTTTCTGCTTTTCACGTGTCTTCAGCACCAGGCGATTTGCAGGCAGTTCCAGCACGCTCAGGGTGGCCGCGATCACATCAAACAGACGCTGACGCGCTTTGGCGGGCTCAATGGTTTTCGGTGCCGCATACTCCTGCACCACGACCCAGTCACCGTAGCGGTCAACCGCCACGTTGTAGTCAGGCAGGTCAGCATCGTAAACGCGGTAACACTCAATCCCTTCCTGACGCGCCCATTTATCCAGCTTTTTAGTATTTTTACGCAGGCGGTTAGCGTAGTCCTCTGCCAGCTGCCCCGCTGCCGCACCTGTCGGGTTTTCGGCCAGCTGGTAGTTTTTCTGCACGCAGTCCAGCGGGCCGTTTTTCGCTTTAAACTGGCGATCCGCTCGCAGCTGCAGGCAGCTTAACAGCTCCGGCGACGCGCTGAACAGAGAGAGGTTCCAGCCGCCAAAGTGCGTTTTCATGATACGGCCCAACTGGCCGTGCAGCGCAATCAGCGCAGGTTCACTATCCAGACGTTCACCGTAGGGAGGATTACTCAGCACCGTTCCGGTCACCCCCTGTTCCAGCGGATTAGTCAGCTTCAGCACATCCTGAGTCGTGAAGGCGATGAGATCAGCCAGCCCGGCATTACGGGCGTTAGCGCGTGCGCGCTCAATCACTCGCGAATCATTATCGTAACCGTAGAAACGTGAGGTGGTCCCGGACACGCCCTTCGCCGCGCGTTCGTGCGCGTCACGCGTGACATCACTCCAGATCGACTGATTAAACTGACTCCAGCCGGTAAAACCCCAGTGTTTACGCTGTAAACCCGGCGCGCGATCGCAGGCGATCATCGCCGCTTCAATCAGCAGGGTTCCGGAACCACACATTGGATCGACCAGTGGAGAACCGACCTTCCAGCCGGAACGCAGCACGATAGCGGCAGCCAGCGTCTCTTTAAGCGGCGCCTGCCCGGTCTGCTGGCGATAGCCACGCTGGTGCAGGCCGTCACCGCTCAGATCCAGCGCAATGCTCGCCGTGTCTTTATTCAGCCAGACGTTCACGCGAATATCGGCCTCTTCACGGTCAACATTCGGACGCGGCAGATTTTTACGGGTAAAACTATCGACGATAGCGTCTTTCACTTTCAGCGCGCCGTACTGGCTGTTGCGGATAACCTCATTCAGGCCGCTGAAATGCACCACAAACGTTTTGTCACTGCCAAACATGGCCGGCCAGTCGATAGCCTGAACGCCAAGATAGAGGTCGAGGTCGCTGTAAACGCCACATTCGGTTAACGGCAGCAAAATACGTGAAGCCAGGCGGCTCCACATCAGACTCTGATACATCAGACGATCATCGCCCTGGAAATGCACGCCACCCTGGACTACCTGACAGCCCTGGGCCCCCAGCGCCTCCAGCTCACTTTTTAACAGCTCTTCGAGCCCACGCGCCGTACTGGCAAACAGAGAATTCATAGCGTCACTTATCGTCATCAGAAATTGCTGCGCATTATAGCTAATCATGGCGGCATGTCATAAAGTTAGCGCTGATAACTGCAAAAACCCTGTAAAGAACCGGGGTGAGCACTACGGCGCTAAGGAGAATGCCATGATCAGTCTGTCCCGTTTATATGTTCATCCCGTTAAATCAATGCGTGGCATGCAGGTTTCCCATGCGCAGGCGCTGAGCAGCGGACTGGCATTCGACCGTATTTTTATGCTGACCGAACCCGATGGCACGTTTATTACCGCACGGCAGTATCCCGAAATGGTGCTGTTTACCCCGGCGCTTATCGTCGACGGACTGCATCTCAGTGCCCCCGACGGCAGCAGCGCCACCGTGCGTTTTGCCGATTTCCAGCAGACCCCGGCCCCCACCGAAGTCTGGGGCAGTCAGTTTACGGCGCTCATCGCACCGGAGAGCATTAATCAGTGGCTGAGCGGGTTCTTTCCCCGCAGGGTAGAGCTGCGCTGGGTAGGCGAAGCGATGACTCGCCGGGTCAAACACTTTGATCAGGTGCCGCTCGGCTTTGCCGATGGCTATCCGTTCCTGCTAATTAACGACGCTTCACTGCGTGACCTGCAGCAGCGCTGTCCGGCAGGCGTAAGGGTGGAGCAGTTCCGTCCCAATCTGGTCGTCAGCGGTGCCAGCGCATGGGAGGAAGATAGCTGGTCGTCCTTCAGTATTGGTGAGATTATTTTCGATGTGCCAAAACCCTGTAGCCGCTGCGTATTGACGACGGTCAGCCCCCAACGCGGGCGCAAACACCCGGCCGGAGAACCGCTCAACACGTTGCAGGGTTTCCGCAGCGCTCAGGACTCTTCCGGTGATGTCGACTTTGGTCTTAACCTGGTGGCACGTAACAGCGGCGTACTGCGGGCAGGTGATGAACTCAGAGTGTTAACCACTCATGCGCCACGCGAGTACGGTGCAGGGCGGGTCACGGAAACGCTGGATGTTGCGACTGTGGCAGAACGTGAAGTGGCGATTAACTGGCAGGGGCAGCATTTTACCGGCAATAATCAGCAGGTTTTACTGGAACAGCTGGAGCTTCAGGGAATTAAAGTGCCCTATTCCTGCCGTTCGGGGATTTGCGGCAGCTGCAAAGTGACGCGGGTCAGCGGAGAGGTCACGGAAATGAAAAAAGGGGCGGTACGTGAAGACGGTACGCTACTGAGCTGTAGCTGTATTCCGGCGGGCGATCTGGTTCTGCGCTGACTGAAGCGCGGTGGCTTACACCGCGCGGGCAAAACCATGAATTTCGGCGCTGGCCTGTGGCTTCAGACGGTCATGCATAATTTTTATCGCATCACCCAGCACCATACCGCGCCCTGCCACATTCAGCTGCGGCTGCGCCAGCAGGCACAGTGCGGCACTCTCACCGGACTCCACCACCAGCAACACGGCCGTTTCCCCGCTTTCTGACACGGTAACGTTAACCAGCTCACCATCAGACGGACGCCAGTCAGCCTGGTGATGACTGTTGAAGTGCCAGCTTTTCGGCATCAGCGGCTTCAGAAAACGGGTTGCCACCAGCGCATTCAGCACCAGTTCTGCACGCTGATCGACATTGAGCTGTGCATCACGGCAGCGCTCATCAAAGGTGAAGAACAGCGCGGCATCATCAACACAGAAACCGGAAACATCAAAGGCGTCAGGCGTTAACATTTTGCGCGGAAAACGCGAACGGAACAACATACCATCAGCCAGGTCGAGCATCATCCGGTCATGTTCTGCGTCGAAAAACCAACGCCAGTTATCGTCTGGTTTTATCCTCATGATGGTTCCTGTATTAATACTTAGTTACAAGTAGCCGGAAATTTAATTAACTTTTTCCGGAAATCAGAGGCTAACGTTATGCTTTCAGCACCCTCTGTAAAATTTGAATATTGTCTGACCAGAACAAAATATAAACGAGCCAGAGGCGAAAATAAAGCCCCTGGCATATTTAACTAAGATTTAACCTAGATGTGACTCACAATTTCTTTTATCAAAGGCGGGCCTTTGTAAATAAAACCGGAATATATTTGCACCAGCGAGGCTCCTGCCGCGATTTTTTCACGCGCCGAAACCAGTGAATCAATACCGCCCACACCAATAATCGGGATGCGTCCCTGTAATTCCTGAGACAGGCGGCGAACAATTTCAGTACTGCGCAGCTGCACCGGACGGCCACTTAATCCACCCGCTTCTTCCGCATGTTTTAATCCTTTGACCAGATCGCGATCGAGCGTGGTATTGGTAGCAATCACGCCATCGATATTGTGACGCACTAAACTGTCGGCCACCTGGATCAATTCTTCTTCAGAAAGATCTGGCGCGATCTTCACCGCCACAGGGACATATTTGTGGTGGATCTGTTGAAGATCGTTCTGACGAATTTTAATCGCTGCCAGCAAATCATCCAGCGCCTCACCGTATTGTAAAGATCGTAAACCTGGCGTGTTCGGCGAAGAGATATTGATGGCGATGTAACCGGCATAGGCATAAATTTTATCCATGCAGGTTAAATAATCTTCTTTCCCCAGCTCAACGGGCGTGTCTTTATTCTTGCCGATATTAATGCCGAGAATTCCGTCGAAGTGGGCTTTCTTCACATTCTCCACCAGGTTATCCACCCCCAGATTGTTGAAGCCCATGCGGTTGATGATCCCCTCCGCAGCCACTATGCGGAACATACGCGGCTTATCATTACCGGGCTGTGGACGCGGCGTCACCGTGCCAATTTCAATCGATCCAAACCCCATCGCCCCGAACGCATCGATGCATTCACCATTTTTGTCCAGCCCGGCAGCCAGACCCAGCGGGTTCTTGAAGGTCAGCCCCATACAGGTGACTGGCTTAAACGGAAGTGACTGGCGGATCAGGCCGATCAGTGGGGTGCCGGAAAGGCGCTTTAACTGCTGCAAAGTCAGGTCATGCGCGCGCTCAGGATCGAGCTGAAACAGCGCCTTACGAACGAAAGGGTAATACATGGTCACTCCTGAGGTCCCGATGGAAAATCGGGGTCGTATTATCCGGGTTTCAGAGCTTAAAGGGAAATGACCTGGCGCAAAAGCGGGCCTGAACGGGCAGTTTTTTTACCTCAGCAGGACACCGGTGACGCTCCATATGTCCAAAACGGCAAAAATATGCCGGATAAATCATTTAAGCGTCCAAACGCGCTCTGTCAGGATGACACATCGGTTCTTGAATTCAGCCTATCAATAACTTTTAGTTATAAGGAGAGAATATGCGCGTTATTACTCTGGCGGGAAGCCCCCGTTTCCCCTCCCGCTCCACCGCGCTGCTGACAATCTGCCAGCACGCTCTGGAAAAACGGGGCGTCGAGGTTATTCCGTGGAATCTGCATAATTTCAATCCTGAAGATCTGCTCTATGCCCGCTTCGATTCCCCTGCCCTTCTGGCATTAAAAGAAGACCTCGCCTCCGCCGACGGGCTGATTGTCGCTACCCCGGTCTATAAGGCCTCTTTTGCCGGGGCGTTGAAAACCCTGCTGGACCTGCTGCCTGAGCGCGCGCTGGAACATAAGGTGGTGCTACCGCTGGCCACTGGCGGCACCGTCGCGCATCTGCTGGCGGTAGATTATGCCCTGAAGCCGGTGCTGAACGCGCTGAAAGCGCAGGAAGTGCTGCACGGTGTCTTCGCTGACGATACGCAGATCAGCCACTATGACCGTACCCCCGAACTGTCTCCGATTCTGGCTGAGCGCCTGGCGGAGTCGATCGACACCTTCTGGCACGCACTGGCCCGCCGCCACCAACCTCTGGCAACCGCCGTCTGAACAGGTAATCAATGATGCAATTGTTTTCCCGCTTAATCACCACGCTGTTCGTCACTGGCCTGCTGGCCGGTCAGGCGACAGCAGCAGAGTCTCAGGATGCCCCGGCGCAGGTGCGCATTGGCTATCAGAAAGGTTCGGTCAGTATGGTTCTGGCGAAATCCCACCAGCTGCTGGAGAAACGCTTTCCTCACACCACCATTAAATGGGTTGAGTTTCCTGCCGGCCCACAGATGCTGGAGGCGTTAAACGTCAACAGCATTGACCTTGGCAGCACCGGCGATATCCCGCCGATTTTTGCTCAGGCTGCCGGAGCCGATCTGCTGTATGTCGGTTCGGAGCCGCCAAAACCTGAGGCGGAAGTCATTCTGGTGCGTGAAGACAGCCCGCTGAAAACCGTGGCCGACCTCAGAGGCCATAAGGTGGCCTTCCAGAAGGGCTCCAGCTCCCACAACCTGCTGTTACGTGCATTACAGGAAGCCGGTCTCAGCTTTAAAGACATCCAGCCTGCATTTCTGACCCCAGCCGATGCCCGCGCAGCTTTTCAGCAGGGTGATGTCGATGCCTGGGCAATCTGGGACCCGTATTACTCTGCCGCGCTGCAGCAGGGTGGCGTGCGCGTACTGAAGAATGGCGACACGCTCAATCTGACCGGTTCGTTCTATCTCGCCACCCGACCGTTCACTGAGAAAAACGGCGCGTTTCTGCAACAGGTACTGGATACCTTCAGCCAGGCCGATGCCCTGACGCGCAGCCATCGTGAAGAGAGCGTGGACCTGCTCGCTCAGGCGATGGGGCTGCCAAAACAGGTGATCGCCACCTATTTCGATCACCGTCCGCCAACGTCCATCAGCCTGGTGAGTGAGAAAACGGCGCATGCGCAGCAGCAAACGGCTGACCTGTTTTACAACAGCCACCTGATGCCGGTGAAAGTCGATATTTCCAGCCGCATCTGGCACGGCCCGACCCCCCATTGATTGAGGAGTTATACAATGAGCCTTTCCGTATTCTGGTTTCTTCCCACTCACGGTGATGGAAAATATTTAGGCACCGACGAGGGCGCACGCCCGGTGGATCACGCCTATCTGCAACAGATCGCTCAGGCTGCCGACCGTCTGGGATTTGGCGGTGTGCTGATCCCGACCGGTCGTTCCTGTGAAGACGCCTGGCTGGTCGCCGCATCGCTGATCCCGGTGACCCAGCGTCTGCGCTTCCTGGTCGCGCTGCGTCCCGGCGTTATTTCTCCGACGCAGGCCGCACGCCAGGCCGCCACGCTCGATCGCCTGTCTAACGGCCGCGCCCTGTTTAATCTGGTCACCGGCGGTGACGCGGAAGAGCTGGCCGGAGATGGCGTATTCCTCGACCATCGCGAGCGCTATGCCGAATCTGCCGAGTTCACCCGCGTCTGGCGGCGCGTACTGGAAGGCGAGACGGTTGATTATGAAGGCAAACATATTCACGTACGCGGCGCACGACTGATGTTTAAGCCGGTGCAGCAGCCGCGCCCGCCGCTGTGGTTTGGCGGCTCTTCGGAGGTGGCGCAGGACCTGGCTGCCGAGCAGGTGGATGTCTATCTGACGTGGGGTGAACCGCCTGAACAGGTGAAAGAGAAGATTGCGCAGGTAAGGGCGAAAGCCGCCGCACTGGGGCGTCAGGTTCGTTTCGGCATTCGCCTGCATGTGATTGTGCGCGAAACCAACGAAGAGGCCTGGCAGGCCGCCGACCGTCTGATCTCACACCTGGATGATGCCACCATTGCCAAAGCGCAGGCCGCGCTGGCGAAGACAGACTCTGTAGGCCAGCAGCGCATGGCGGCACTGCACGGCGGTAAACGCGACCAGTTAGAGATCAGCCCGAATCTGTGGGCCGGTGTCGGTCTGGTGCGCGGCGGTGCGGGGACGGCGTTAGTGGGCGATGGCCCGACGGTGGCCGCCCGCATGCAGGAGTATGCCGATCTGGGTATCGAAACCTTTATCCTTTCCGGTTATCCGCACCTGGAAGAGGCGTATCGCGTGGGCGAGCTGCTGTTCCCGCACCTTGACCTCAACGTGCCGGAAGTACCGCAGCCAAGGGTGATCAAGGCGCATGGTGAAGCCGTAGCCCATGATTTTGCCCCGCAAAAAGTCTCTCAGAGTTAGAGGTGAGAAATGAGTAAAACGCTGAATCTTATCGGTAACAGACTGCTGCCGTGGGCACTCCCGGTTCTGCTGGTCGCCCTGTGGCAGCTCGCCTCACAGGCGGGCTGGCTGTCAACGCGCATTCTGCCCTCGCCCGAATCGGTTGTTGTCACCTTCTGGAAGCTGTCGGCCAGCGGTGAGCTCTGGCAACACCTGGCGATCAGCAGCTGGCGTGCGGCGATAGGTTTCAGCATCGGCGGCTCGATTGGCCTGCTACTGGGTCTGATCACCGGCATGTCGAAACTGGGTGAGCGCCTGCTGGATACCTCAGTGCAGATGTTACGTAACGTGCCGCACCTGGCGCTGATCCCACTGGTGATCCTGTGGTTCGGGATTGATGAATCGGCCAAGATTTTCCTGGTGGCGTTGGGAACGCTGTTTCCGGTCTACCTGAATACCTATCACGGTATCCGCAATATTGACCGTGGTCTGGTGGAGATGGCGCGCAGCTACGGCCTCTCCGGCTGGAGCCTGTTTATACAGGTGGTGCTGCCCGGCGCCCTGCCCTCCATTATGGTCGGCGTGCGCTTTGCGCTGGGCCTGATGTGGCTGACGCTGATCGTAGCCGAAACCATTTCGGCCAATTCAGGCATCGGCTATCTGGCGATGAACGCCAGGGAGTTCCTGCAAACCGATGTGGTGGTGGTGGCAATTATTCTCTACGCCCTGCTCGGCAAACTGGCTGACGTCAGCGCACTGCTGCTCGAACGCGTATGGCTGCGCTGGCACCCGGCGTATCAATTAAAAGGGGAAAACGCATGAGCGAGTTAAGCACATCTCCGGCGCGTCTTAATGCCGGTACGCCGCTGTCGATCAACGGCGTCAGCAAGCAGTACCACCAGCGCACGGTGCTGAATAATATCGAACTGCATATTCCTTCCGGTCAGTTTGTCGCGGTGGTCGGGCGCAGCGGCTGTGGTAAAAGTACCCTGCTGCGCCTGCTGGCCGGGCTGGAGAAAAGCAGCAGCGGTGAACTGCTGGCCGGAAGCGCGCCGCTCAGTGAGGTCAGGGAGGATATTCGTCTGATGTTTCAGGATGCCCGCCTGCTGCCGTGGAAGAGCGTCATCGATAACGTTGGCCTCGGACTGAAAGGCAAAGCCTGGAAAGATCGGGCACTGGCTGCCCTCGACGCGGTTGGCCTGGCGGACCGCGCGCATGAATGGCCGGCCGCCCTGTCCGGCGGCCAGAAGCAGCGCGTGGCGCTGGCGCGGGCGCTCATTCACCGTCCCGGACTACTTCTGCTGGATGAACCGCTCGGTGCGCTGGATGCCTTAACCCGTATCGAGATGCAGGACCTTATTGCGTCGCTGTGGCAGCAGCATCACTTTACCGTGCTGCTGGTGACGCATGACGTCAGCGAAGCCGTGGCCATGGCCGACCGCGTACTGCTGATCGAAGAAGGGAATATCGGGCTGGACCTGCTGGTCGACCTGCCGCGCCCGCGCCGTAAAGGCTCGGTGAAGCTGGCAGAGCTGGAAGCGGAAGTGCTGGACCGGGTGATGAAGCGTTCCCCCGTGCAGCACAGACAACAGTATGCTCACGGATAAAAAAATGGGCGAAAAATCGCCCATTTTTTATTGTCATCACTGACGGCCGTTATCAGGCGTTCAGCGCTTTGCTAATCTTCTCGAACAGATCGCTGGACAGTTTATCCAGCCCTTTTAACTGTTCCAGCGCGTTACGCATCAGCGCCTGACGGCCGGCGTCATAGCGTTTCAGGCGGATCAGCGGCTCAATCATCCGCGCCGCTACCTGCGGATTGCGGGTGTTCAGATCGCTGAGGATTTCCACCAGGAACTGGTAGCCACTGCCGTCAGGCGCGTGGAATGCCGCTGGATTTGCCGCAGCAAAAGCGCCAATCAGCGATCGGATGCGGTTCGGGTTGCTCAGGGTAAAGGAACGGTGACTGAGCAGCGCACGGACCTGAGCCAGCACGTCTGCGGCCGGGCTGGTCGCCTGCAGGGTAAACCACTTATCCATCACCAGACCATCTTTGTGCCAGCGCACGTCAAAATCGGCAAACAGCGCTGCACGACACGGCAACTGTGCAGCAATCGCAGCGGACAGCGCGGCCACAGTATCGGTCATGTTGTTGGCATGATGATACTGCGCACTGACCAGCTTGTCGGCCTGGGCTTCGTCAGTAAAGGCCAGATAGCTCAGGCAGACATTTTTCAGCGAACGCTTGCCAATATCCGCGTGTTCAATGCGGTACTCCGGCGTCTGGCTGGCGTAGTAGACCGCCAGCAGCTCATCTTCCAGTTCCTTCGCCAGCGTACGCACCAGCGCTTCACGCACCGTTGCATTGGCCTGCGGATCAATGATATCGAACAGCTCGGCGATCTCATTCTCACCCGGCAGCGACAGGATCAGGGCCATCAGCGCCGGATCGATGGACTCCGACAGCAGTACCGCACGGAAGGCATCCGCAACGTGTAACGGCAGTGACAGCGGCTGCCCCTGCTGCTGGCGGGCCACGTTGATCTTGATGTAGTTCGCCATCAGACTTTGCGCCGCATCCCAGCGGGCAAAATCATTGCGCGCGTAGCGCATCAGGAAGGTTAACTGCGCATCGCTCCAGTTATAGTCCAGTTTGACCGGCGCGGAGAATTCACGCAGCAGAGAAGGCACCGGCTGGGAATGCACGTTATCAAACACAAAGGTCTGGAATGCTTCGGTGACGTTCAGCACATGATGCACCGGGTGACCATCGTGCTGTAGCGGGATAACGTTGCCTTCGCTGTCGTACAGTTCAATATCCAACGGAATATGCAGCGGCAGCTTCTCTTTCTGGTCGGCCGTTGGCGGCGTCATCTGGGTAACATGCAGGGTGTACTGCTGCAGTTCCGGGTTGTAGTCGTCGCGGATTGATACGACCGGCGTGCCGGACTGGCTGTACCAGCGACGGAACTGCGACAGATCAACGTTAGACGCATCCTCCATGGCCTGAACGAAGTCATCACAGGTCGCGGCGCTGCCATCGTGACGTTCGAAGTAAAGCTGTATGCCCTTCTGGAAGTTTTCCTCTCCCAGCAGGGTGTGAAGCATACGGATCACCTCTGAACCCTTCTCGTACACCGTCAGGGTGTAGAAGTTGTTCATCTCGATCACCTGCTCCGGGCGAATCGGGTGCGCCATCGGGCTGGCGTCTTCGGCGAACTGCGAACCGCGCATCACGCGCACGTTGTCGATGCGGTTAACCGCACGCGAACCGAGATCGGAGCTGAATTCCTGATCGCGGAACACCGTCAGCCCCTCTTTAAGGCTGAGCTGGAACCAGTCGCGGCAGGTGACACGGTTACCGGTCCAGTTATGGAAATATTCGTGACCGATCACAGCTTCAATGCCGAGGTAATCTTTATCGGTCGCGGTTTCCGCCTTGGCCAGCACATATTTGGAGTTAAAGACGTTCAGCCCTTTATTCTCCATCGCCCCCATATTGAAGAAGTCGACGGCGACAATCATAAAGATGTCGAGGTCATACTCCAGCCCGAAGCGATCTTCATCCCACTTCATGCTGTTTTTCAGCGATGTCATCGCCCAGTCAGCGCGGTCGAGATTGCCACGGTCAACAAAGATTTCCAGAGCGACGTCACGGCCTGAGCGGGTTTTAAAGCTGTCACGCAGCACGTCGAAATCACCGGCGACGACGGCAAACAGATAACACGGTTTCGGGAAGGGATCGTGCCACTTCATCCAGTGGCGCCCATCTTCCATCTGCCCGCCATCAACGCGGTTGCCATTAGAGAGCAGATAAGGGTACAGCGTCTGTTCAGCAATAATGGTGGTGGTAAACCGTGCCAGCACGTCCGGGCGGTCAAGATACCAGGTGATATGGCGGAAGCCTTCTGCTTCACACTGGGTGCAGAGCGCTTCACCGGATTTGTACAGACCGTCCAGCGCGGTGTTCTGGTCCGGGTGGATATCATTGACAATTTTTAGCGTGAAGGCATCAGGCAGCTGTTGCAGCACCAGCGCCCCCTCCTCCTGCCGGTAATGTGGCCACGGCTGGTCGTTCACATGCAGCGAGATCAGCGTCAAATCTTCGCCGTCCAGACGCAGTTCAGCACCACTGGCCCCCAGCCGCTTAATCTGGCTGATGGCGGTAACCTGCGTGGTACTGGCATCAAGGTTAAAGGTCAGATCGATATCGGTAATGGTGTAATCAGGCGCACGATAATCATGGCGATTTTTGGCTTGTGGCAGTTGCGTCATAAGTCCTTCTCACGTCGATAATTAGTTAACCTTTTCAAGTCTATTCCTGTTATCACCAGGTTGCCACGTTGAATCACTGTCAATCAGGGTGTTTGTTGAGAAATGGTACATTTCATTAACAAACGCACAGATTGTCCTCGACCCCTTCGTCTTAATTGTGCTGTGATCGGGTTCAATAAAACCGTATTCGGGTTATACTCCTGCGACTTTTTCTTCATTTGAACCAGGGATAACGCTCTTCGCCAGAGGATGCTGAAACGCACCATGACACGACACGCTTCCCCGATTTTGACTACGATCCTCGATACCGATGCCTACAAGCTCCATATGCAGCAGGCGGTGTTTCATCGTTATAACGATGTCACGGTTGCGGCTGAGTTTCGCTGCCGTGGAGATGACATGCTGGGCATTTATGTCGAGGAAATACAGCAACAAATCGACATGATGGCCGCACTGGCACTGACAGAAGACGAGTTCACCTATCTCTCTGGTCTGCCTTTTTTCACCGCTGATTATCTTAACTGGTTACGGACCTTCCGCTACGACCCGACTCAGGTGCGTGTGCGCAATCACCAGGGAAAACTGGATATCCGCATCAGTGGACCGTGGCGTGAAGTGATCATGTGGGAAGTCCCGCTGCTGGCGCTAATCAGTGAAGTGGTGCACCGCCATCGCTCACCCGAGGTGACGCCGGAAATGGCGGTCGGGCAGCTGAAGAAGAAGCTGATCCAGTTTAATCAGCTAACCAGCGGGCTGGATATGTCGCGTTTTCGCCTGATGGATTTCGGCACCCGCCGCCGTTTCTCACACGATGTGCATCTGGCAATTGTCAGCACCCTGAAACAGGAGTTTCCGTGGCTGGTGGGTTCCAGTAACTACGAGATTGCACGTCAGCTGGGCATTATGCCGGTAGGAACCCAGGCCCATGAGTGGTTCCAGGCGCATCAGCAGATCAGCCCTGTCCTGGCGAACAGCCAGCGCGCGGCGCTGCAGTCATGGCTGGATGAATATCCGAATCAGCTGGGCATTGCTCTGACTGACTGTATTACCATGGATGCCTTCCTGCGTGACTTCGGCCTGGAGTTCGCCAGTGCCTACCAGGGGCTGCGTCACGACTCCGGAGACCCGCTGGAGTGGGGTGAGAAAGCCATTGCCCATTATCAGCAGCTGGGTATCGACCCGATGAGTAAAACGCTGGTGTTTTCCGACAACCTCGATCTGGATAAAGCGGTGCAGCTCTATCGCCATTTCGGCCAGCGTATTAATGTTATTTTCGGTATTGGTACCCGCCTGACCTGCGATATTCCCCAGGTGAAGCCGCTGAACATCGTGATCAAGCTGGTGGAGTGTAACGGTAAACCCGTGGCTAAACTGTCAGACAGTCCGGGTAAAACCATCTGCCAGGACAAAGCCTTTGTGCGCGCCCTGCGTAAGGCGTTTGACCTGCCGCTGGTCAAAAAAGCCAGTTAAGCCGCCTTCAGGGGCGGATGTCATATCCGCCCCTGATGCCCCGCTCCATCGAAGAAATCTGTCACCGTTCCCGGAATTTCACTTGTTTCTCCTCGTCTGGCAAGTAACATAGCCTGACCCCAATCTCGGGGAATCAAATTCCGATTCAGATTAAAAGTGAGAGACTTATATGAGCGTTGTGCCTGTAGCGGACGTACTGCACGGCCGGGTCGCGGTTGACAGCGAAGTCACCGTACGTGGCTGGGTGCGTACCCGAAGAGATTCAAAAGCCGGTATTTCCTTTATCGCCGTTTACGACGGTTCCTGCTTTAATCCCGTCCAGGCTGTCGTGAATAATTCTCTGAATAATTATCAGGAAGAAGTATTGCGCCTGACCACCGGCTGTTCCGTGGTGATCACCGGTAAAGTCGTTGAGTCTCCGGGTGAAGGCCAGAGCTTTGAGATTCAGGCTACCCATGTGGACGTAGTCGGCTGGGTGGATGACCCGGATACTTACCCAATGGCGGCCAAGCGCCACAGTATTGAATACCTGCGCGAAGTCGCCCATCTGCGTCCGCGGACTAACCTGATTGGTGCCGTTGCCCGCGTACGCCACACTCTGGCCCAGGCGCTGCATCGCTTCTTCGATGAGCAGGGTTTCTTCTGGGTGTCTACCCCGCTGATCACCGCGTCTGATACCGAAGGTGCGGGCGAAATGTTCCGCGTCTCTACGCTGGATATGGAAAACCTGCCGCGCACGCCGGAAGGCAAAGTCAATTATGATGAAGACTTCTTCGGTAAAGAAGCGTTCCTCACCGTATCCGGTCAGCTGAACGGCGAAACCTACGCCAGCGCAATTTCCAAAATTTATACCTTCGGCCCGACCTTCCGTGCAGAGAACTCCCACACCAGCCGCCATCTGGCAGAGTTCTGGATGCTGGAGCCGGAAGTGGCGTTTGCCGACCTGGAAGATAACGCCGCTCTGGCAGAAGCGATGCTGAAGTACGTGTTTAAAGCGGTGCTGGAAGAGCGCGCGGATGATATGGCCTTCTTCGCCGAGCGCGTAGATAAAGAAGCCATCTCGCGCCTGGAGCGTTTTGTGACGACCGATTTCGCCCAGGTTGATTACACCGAAGCCGTTGAAATCCTGCTGGCCTCGGGCCAGACGTTCGAAAACCCGGTGTCCTGGGGCATCGACCTGTCTTCCGAGCACGAGCGCTACCTGGCAGAGAAACACTTTAAAGCGCCGGTGGTGGTCAAGAACTACCCGAAAGACATCAAAGCGTTTTATATGCGCCTGAACGACGATGGTAAAACTGTGGCGGCCATGGATGTTCTGGCTCCGGGTATTGGTGAAATCATTGGTGGTTCCCAGCGTGAAGAGCGTCTGGATGTGCTCGATGCACGCCTGGCCGAGATGGGCCTGAATAAAGAGGATTACTGGTGGTATCGCGACCTGCGTCGCTACGGCACAGTGCCTCACTCAGGTTTCGGTTTAGGTTTCGAACGATTAATCGCCTATGTCACTGGCGTACAAAATGTAAGAGATGTTATCGCCTTCCCGCGCACTCCACGCAACGCGACGTTCTGATTTCTGCATTAAATATAAGAAATTCATATATATACTAAGGTCAGCCTCGCTGGCCTTTTTTTATTTTTGTAAATTTAGAGTTAGTTCACAAAGTTCCGTAATTTTTACATTTTGTAATACATATTTTCCTCTTGTTACCAGAATAAGAGATTGGTAGCATTTTCGAGGTAGATTAACCAGGCTGTGAATGGAAAGATGCGTGCAGACACAGGAAGACACCAAACTCTCATCGTAGTTCTGTAAAGAATTATTGACGGCAGTGGCAGGTGTCCAAATAACTCCAATGAGGGTAATAAAAAAATGATGAAGCGCAACATTCTTGCAGTAGTGATCCCAGCACTGTTGGCCGCTGGTGCCGCTAACGCAGCAGAAATCTATAACAAAGATGGCAACAAACTGGACCTGTACGGTAAAGTTGATGCGCGTCACACCTTCTCTGACAGCGCTGGCGATGACGGTGATGCTTCTTATGTCCGTTTCGGCTTTAAAGGCGAAACCCAGATTAACGACCAGCTGACCGGTTACGGCCAGTGGGAATATAACATCCAGGCGAACGTTGCTGAATCTGAAGGTACTACAGGTTCTAAAACTCGTGTTGGCTTTGCAGGTCTGAAATTTGCTGAGTTCGGCTCATTCGACTACGGCCGTAACTACGGTGTAGGTTACGACCCACTGGCATGGACCGACGTTCTGCCAGTATTCGGTGGTGATACTGGTAACTCTGATAACTTCATGGTTGGTCGTTCTAACGGTCTGGCAACTTACCGTAACACCAACTTCTTCGGTCTGGTTGATGGCCTGGACTTTGCTCTGCAATACCAGGGTAAAAACGAAGACAACGCAACCGGTCGTGGTATCAAGCAAGCGAACGGCGACGGCTGGGGTTCTTCTGTAACTTATACCTCTCCAATCGGCGTGGGTGTGACTGCTGCTTACACCAAATCTGACCGTACTAATAACCAGGAAGCTGCAACTTTCGCCAACGGTGGAAAATCAGCAGAAACATGGTCTACTGCAGTTAAATACGATGCCAACAATGTTTACCTGGCAGCGATGTACGGCGAAACGCGTAACGCGACCTACATCTCTGGCACTGTTAACGGTGTAGCTGCTGATGGTACAGTAAACAAAGAGCAGAAATTTGAAGCAGTAGCTCAGTACCAGTTCGACTTCGGTCTGCGTCCATCCCTGGCATACGTGCAGGATAAAGCGAAAGATGTTGAAGGCATTGGCGACGTAGATCTGTACAAATACGTGTCAGTAGGCTCTTACTACTACTTCAACAAAAACATGTCTACCTACGTTGACTATAAAATCAACCTGATCGACGAAAACGATGCTACCCGTAACCTGGGTGTGGGCACCGACGACGTTGTAGGTGTTGGCCTGGTATACCAGTTCTAATTGCCACTTAGTCGCGGCTAAGGTCGCGATTAACAGTGCATCAAACGGGGCTTCGGCCCCGTTTTTGTTTTTCTCCGTTCTCACATCCCTTTCTGCTGTTTTTTTGACGCAAACGGTTGGTAATTTACCGATTCTGGCGTTAACCTGAGTCCTCACTTCGCTTTAAATTAAGCTAACGGACTTCGACTATGTTTGAACGTATTGCAGCTGCACCCGCCGACCCTATTCTTGGTTTAGCCGACCTGTTCCGCGCTGATGACCGCCAAAATAAGATCAACCTCGGTATTGGCGTGTATAAAGATGAAACCGGCAAAACGCCGGTACTGACCAGCGTAAAAAAGGCTGAGCAGTATCTGCTGGAAAACGAAACCACCAAAAATTACCTGAGCATCGACGGCATCGCCGACTTTGGGCGCTGTACCCAGGAACTGCTGTTCGGGGCGGATAGCACCCTGATCAGCAGCCAGCGTGCGCGTACGGCTCAGACCCCAGGTGGAACCGGCGCACTGCGCGTCGCCGCCGACTTTATTGCCACGCAGACCAGTGCAAAACGCATCTGGGTCAGCAATCCAAGCTGGCCAAACCACAAGAATGTGTTTGCCGCTGCCGGTCTGGAAGTGTGTGAATACGACTACTACGATGCCGCCCGGCACACGCTGGACTTTGACGGGCTGCTGAGCAGCCTGAACGCCGCGCAGGCGGGTGACATCGTGCTGTTCCACGGCTGCTGCCACAACCCGACCGGCATTGACCCAACGGCTGCCCAGTGGTCACAGCTGGCTGAGCTGTCGCTGGCGAAAGGCTGGCTGCCGCTGTTTGACTTTGCCTATCAGGGCTTCGCTCGTGGTCTGGAAGAAGATGCTGAAGGCCTGCGCGCTTTCGCCGCCAGCCATCAGGAACTGATTGTCTGCAGCTCTTACTCGAAGAACTTCGGCCTGTATAACGAGCGCGTGGGTGCCTTTACCCTCGTCGCCGCTGATGCCACCGTGGTAGATACCGCATTCAGCCAGGTCAAAGCGACCATTCGTGCCAACTACTCTAACCCACCCGCCCACGGTGCAGCGGTGGTGGCAACGATTCTCGGCAACAAGGATCTGCGCGCGCTGTGGGAGCAGGAGTTGACCAGCATGCGTGAACGTATTCAGCGTATGCGTCAGCTGTTTGTGAACACGCTACAGGAGAAAGGGGCGAAAGGTGATTTCAGCTTTATCATCAGTCAGAACGGCATGTTCTCATTCAGCGGTCTGACGAAAGATCAGGTTGTGCGTCTGCGTGATGAGTTTGGCGTTTATGCGGTGAACTCCGGGCGAGTCAACGTGGCAGGGATGACCCCGGACAACATGTCCCCGCTGTGTGAAGCCATCGTCGCGGTGCTGTAACAAGGGGAAGTGCAAAAAGGGTGACCGTTTTGCCGGTCACCCTTTTTTGTGTCTACTGCAGGAACGGATTACTGATACGTTCGCGACCCAGCGTAGACATCGGGCCATGTCCCGGAATAAAGGTCACGTCATCGCCCAGCGGCAGCAGCTCATTGTGAATTGAAGCGATCAGGTCACTGTGGCTGCCCTGAGGAAAGTCAGAGCGCCCCACGCCACCGTTGAAAATCACGTCCCCTGACACCAGCAGGCGGCCGGCACGGTCAAAAAATACGATATGGCCCGGCGTATGCCCCGGACACAGCAACACTTCCAGAGACGTCTGCCCTACCTGAACGGTTTCCCCCTCTTCCAGCCAGCGGTCAGGCTCCAGCGGCGGGCACTCATCAAAACCAAACATCTGGCTTTGCATCGGTAAACCTTCCAGCCAGAATTTATCTGCTTTATGTGGGCCTGTAACAGGAATGGCATAGTGCGCGGCGAGTTCTGCAGCGGCACCAACATGGTCAAGGTGACCGTGCGTCAGCAGAATTTGCGTGAGCGTCACGCCCAGCGCAGTGACTTCACGCTTAATTTTTTCTGCATCGCCTCCCGGATCGACCAGAGCGGCCTCACGGGTTTCAGTACACCAGATCACCGAACAGTTCTGGGCGAACGCAGTGACCGGGATAAGATGATAATCCATAATACTCCGTTACCGGACACCATAAGGAGCCGGGATTTCGTTTTACCAGTGCCGAACCGGCCCGGTATCAATATGCACAAAGTTACTACTCGGATAGTATCCTACACCACCCGCCCGCAGTGAAAGCGCGGCTTTGCGAACATTGCTTAACGAAATCCCTTCAATATGGAAATCCATCGCCTGCCCCAGGGTATGGTAGCTGTGTTTAGCCACGCCTCTGGTGTGCGAACGCAACGAATTATTGGTTCCGAGTGAACGGTAACCGGAGATCAGCTGTACCGGTTTACGACTGTCGAGCAGAGTTTGCAGACGGAAGAGTTGATCAAACAGGTGGGGGTCAATGCTTTTGCTTTTATTCGCACGGTAATCACGGAAAAAATGATTCAGTCGCGCCAGCTCATCCTTGTCATAGCTTTTACCATTAAAGAATTCCGTTTTAAGGTTTTCACCGGTATTGAGGTTATTAAGGGTCAATACGCGTGGACGGGAGGTAGAAAGCGAAGCGAAAGCCTGTCCGGGGAGCATTGCCATACCAAGCGCAGCACCACCTAACGTCAGCCATTTACGGCGATGAGGGTCGAATTTATTCATTAATCTGTATTACCTGGCTTAAGAAGTCGGAACTGTGTATTTGAGTACACCGACCCAGACCTTACCGGGCGAGAAAACCTACGTCAACCCGGCAAAAGCAAAACCGGCACAAAGTATGATGTAGCCCTCTTTGTGCCGGTTTTATAGCGCTGAACGCCCCGTCGGGTAAATGCTGATTAATCAATCATTAGAGCAATAACTGACCAGCCTGAGTCAGGGCCTGAGCGCCAGAACGCGCGGTGCTGTCATAATTGTAAATATCTGTACGAAATTGCGGCTGACCATCATCTGCGACCCAGGCCGTCAGATAGTAAAGGTTCACCGGCACCCGCTGACGAATAGAGACGAAGCGTGTTTCACCCTGTTTCAATGTGCCGGAAATACGTGAATTATCCCAGCCAACATTCTGAAGTAACAGGCTGGCAAGATCCGACGCGCGGTTAACGCGCACGCAGCCAGAGCTTAACGCGCGGATATCCTTCTGGAACAGACCATGGTTAGGCGTGTCGTGCAGATAGATCGCATCTGAACTTGGCATATTAAACTTGTAACGCCCCAGCGAGTTGGTCGGCCCTGGAGCCTGACGAATCCGGTACGGGAATGAAGCGGCAGAGACCATACTCCAGTCGATCATTGACGGGTCAATGACCTGCGCATCACTGCTCCAGCCTGACAGTAGCGTGTAGCCATGCTTGTACAGATACATCGGGTCCTGCTTCACCTTTGGCACAATATCCTTGCGGACCAGGGTGGTAGGCACGTTCCACGGCGGATTCAGCACCACATTGTTCAGCGCGCTGCGCATTAACGGCGTTTTACGGTCTGGTCGGCCGACAATGACCCGTGAAGAAAGGATCTCATTGCCATTAACATAGTAGGCGAGTGAGTAGTTAGGAATGTTCACCATGATGCCGTTATGCATATCATCCGGCAGCAGTCGCAGGCGCTGAATATTCAGCGCCAGCAGCGAAGCACGACGCTGCGGAGAAACGTTCAGCCATTCACGGGTACGCGTACCAATGGCACCGTCGGCTTCCAGGCCCTGCCAGAGCTGAAAGCGTTTCAGTGCGGCCACCAGGTCTGGTGTGTAAACATTATCGCTGTTCACCGGCACACTCTCCCCCTGCACATTACCGACATTCTGCGGCACAGAGGAAGGAGTCAGATTCGCCGTCTGGGCAGCTGAAGGGCTGATGACGGCGTTGTTGTCAGGAGTGGCTGGCGCAGCGGCATCAGGCTGGGCGTTATCGTCGTCATGCACCAGCGGTGCATCGACTGCGCCGACGACTTCATCCGCAGGCGTCGGCGGCTCGCTGGCCGCTGACATCATCCCCGTACGTTGCAGAATATCGCGCAGCGCCGGGACGTCATTGCTGATCTGCCCCGGACGCAGGGTCTGTTTATCGGTTAACTGCGGCCACGGGCGATTTTCCGCCAGCAGGGTTTTCAGGGCCTGATGCATGCGGACATATTGCGGATGCTGCGGCGCAAGGGAGAGAACAAAACCATTCAGACTGCCCTGAGCCAGTGCATTTTGCCACTGGTTGATCACTGCCACTGAAGGGGCTTCCAGCTTATAAGGCACGCTGCTGTACAGCCAGGTTTCCCCCTTGCTCGGCACGCTGGAAGTAAACTGCAGGTAACCCAGCATGGCGTCGGAAAGCACCACATCACGTGCCATGCCGGTGATAGCCGGGTCAGTCAGCTGTTTAACCCACTGCGTAAACTGCGGCTGGACGCCGGAGATAGCCACTTCGGCCAGCTGCTGCTGAAATTGTTGTACCGCCTGGGGGTCCTGCCACATTGGCTGCATATTGCGGCTGGCGTACAGGGGAGCCAGATTTTTTAGATAAAAAGGCGCCCTGCCCTCCGGCAACAGTGCCCCGAGCTGTGACAGGCTTTGTGCCACACTGATGCTGCTGTGCGTTACCGGTGCATTAACAGGCGGAATACCTGCAACAGACGGGGAAACACAGACCAGCCAGCACATCAGACTACAACTCAGCGCGGCAGCCTGAGCGGAAAACGATTTCTGCAGCAAAATCCTTGCTCCCTGTTAAGTCTGCTGAACGGAAGGCCAGCAGCAATTAGTCATTGTTATAAGTATAGAAACAGAAAACGGCATTTGCCTCTTACGTTGCAAATGCCGCTATGCAGAATAATCCGGACGCAGGAATTTTACCACTGCGTCACATTATTTTATACAGTCTGTCGCTGACTACGCCTCTGCTTCCACATCCCTGGCGGTGATGGTCGGTTCAGCGGCAAAGCCGCGCAGGCCGACAACGTGCACATGCTCGGTATTATTGAACACCTTGCGCACCAGTTTATAGGTGGTTCCTTTTTCCGGACTGATATTTTCCGGTGCGGCGATAATCAGCTGCATCTCCAGACGGTCGCAGAGTTCGAACAGGGTGGCGATAGATTTCGCATCCAGACGTGCGGCCTCATCAAGGAACAGCAGACGGCACGGAGAAATATCTTTTCCACGCAGACGACGGGACTCCTCTTCCCAGCTCTGTACCACCATCACCAGAATTGACATCCCGGTACCAATGGCTTCCCCGGTCGACAGCGCCCCACTTTCCGCACGCAGCCAGCCGTCCGATCCGCGGTTAACCTCCACTTCCATCTCAAGATAGTTGCGGTAATCGAGCAACTCTTCTCCGATAGTCTGTGGCGTACGCTGCCCCATATCGATCTGCGGGTTCAGACGCTGATAGAGTTTTGCCAGCGCCTCGGAGAAGGTCAGGCGATTACTTTTGAACAGGTCCTGGTGCTGTTCATGCTGTTCAGACAGCACATCCAGCAGCGTGGAGTGCGCTTCACGCACGTTCACGTTGAGACGGACGCTCTTCACCTGACCGAAGCTGACAGCCTGCAGGCCCTGGTTGAGCTGGCGAATACGGTTCTGTTCACGCTGGATGGTTTTGCGGATGATATTCGACACGCTGCGTGAGCTGATAGCCAGCATCTGTTCACGAGCCGTCAGCTCTTCCGTCAGACGATTCAGCTCAATTTCCATCTGTTCGATGGCTTCAACCGGGTCGTCGGTGCGAATAATATCCTGGCGGATGCGCTCGCGCAGATGCTGATAAACCGCGATAAAGAACTGGATTTTTCGTTCCGGGCGTTTCGGATCTTCCGACAGGCGCAGCACATCGCGCAGGTGTTCGTTATCCGCCACCGCCAGACGCAGCGCGCCCAGCGCTTTATCCGACATGGAACGCAGTTCATCCCCGCCCAGATAGGCCAGCTCGCGGCGATGCAGACGGCGCTCAACGCCATTGTCTTTCACCAGGCGCAGAACGGCCACCCAGCCCGCTTTGGCACTGACCACCTGTTCGCGACCGACCTGATACTCGCGCTCCAGACGGCGCAGCTTTTTCTGCAGCGCATCCATTTCGGCTTCACAGAAGGTCAGCTGTTTTTCCAGCTGATTGCGGCGCATGCGGTTATTGCTCAGGGCGCTGTAGAGCTCATCACGCCGCTGTTTCGCGCGATCCTCAGCGGTCGCATCCGCCTGTACGCCGATGTCCAGCATCTCCTGCTGCAGCTCTTTCAGCATATCGCGCTTGGCATCGTACGAGCTTTTCAGCGATGCCAGCACCTGGGAATACTGCGTTAACTGGGTCTGATGCTGACGCAGCTGCTCGCGGGCACGGGTACGTTCTCCTTCCGCCTGTTCAAGACGCTGACGCAGCTTCTCGTTAAGATCGCTGGTGCCGTTGAGCATGCCGGCGGAGTCCACGTAGCCAAAGTGCGCACGGCGCTGAACGACTTCCGTCAGAGCAAACGCCTGCTGACGTGCATCGCGCTGCTGCTGCTGTGCCTGCTGGTAGTCCAGCTTCAGCTGGTCGTGCTGCTCCGGGTCGCTCTGCAGAGCAGAGAGAATTGGCTCCAGTTTTGTCAGCTGTGCACCGTGCTGCTGCACAAAGCGCGCCGCCTCCTGAGCTTCATCCAGTTTTTCCTGAATCTCGTCGTGACGATCCTGCAACGTGTCATCCAGTAACAGACTGACGCGCGGCATTAAGCGGTTAAGCTGGGCAACGCCCTCTTTCGCCTGCTCAAACTGCTGGCGCTGCTGCTGATTTTCGCTTTCATGGTTGGCCAGCGCACGCTCCACCTCGTTACGGCGGGTATTCAGCAGGCGCATTTCCGCTTCCGGATCGGACTCAAAGGCCACCCCCAGGTGGCTGCCGATAAAGCGGCTAAAGGACTGATGCAGACGCTGGGTTTTCTGGACGTCAAACGACAGCGTGGCGAAGCGCTCTGCCAGGGCTTCACGCTCGGTGCGCAGCACTTCAAGCTGGTTTTCACGCGCAGCGCGGCCAAACAGCGGCACTTTCGGGAAGCGGGAATAACGCCACTGGCGATCCCCGGCTTTCACCACTACGGCTTTTTCCAGCTCTTCAACGTTGAACACGCTGTCATCAAACGACTGCGGGTCGCCTTCAATGAGGTAGAGATCTTCCGGGCAGTCATCCAGCCCGTCGAGCTGGTCGCGGATCAGTGACAGGTCAGGCACCACAATCGCGTGGCGGGCCGGGCCATACAGGGCAGAGAAGTATGGCGCATCGTCGATGGTGACATCGTCGTAAATTTCAGACAGCAGCACACCGCCAAAGCGTTCAGCCAGATGGTTCAGACGTGCATCTTCGGCCCCGCCAGGCTGACTGAGTCGCTCAATCTGTTTTTCAATCTCACGCTTGCGCGCGGAGATCTCATCACGTTCAACCGTGGTTTCACGCTCACGCTCCAGCAGCTGCTGCATGAACTCGGTGACCTGCTGGCTGTTTTCCAGCGCCTGTCCGGTCTGCTCACTCAGCTGCGACAGGATCTCCTGCGCTGCCAGCCACTGCGGTGCCTGTTTGGTCAGACGTGCAATGCGTTCGCGCAGCTGTTCCAGCTCCTGGCGCAGCGTCATACGACGTTCACCGGCATCGGCCACGCTTTCGTTCAGCAGCTCAATCTGCGCTTCCAGCTCAGCCTGTAAGGATTCAAGCTCGTCGGCTTCTACCTGCTGGCCGTGACGCTTGCAGAACTCGTTGAGCAGACGTTCGGCATCCTGCTGTTCACGCAGGCGCTGAGCCAGTTCGTTGAGACGGCTGCGCAGAGGTTGCAGCTGCTCTGCGTGGTAACGCTGGTTGCCGGCATCGCGTAACAGGTCACGCCCTACCTGCCAGGCCTCACTGCGGCTGACCGGTCCGGCAATTTTATTGACCAGCTCAAACGCCAGCTCAAACTGGCTGTGTGCCGCCTGCGCGACGCTCATTTTCTGTTCCAGCATCAGCAGTCTGTCGGTTGCTTCCTGCTCTTTGGCCTGGAAGGTCTCCTGCCACTCATCGGCATTTTCAATGCTGAGATCGCGTAGCTGACAGATATCCTGAGCGCGCTGCAATGCGGTCAGTGCCTGCTGATACTGAATCGCACGGGTTTGCTGCACGTCCAGCGCCTGCTGATAGTCGGCCAGCTGGTTTTTCAGCTCATCCACTTCCAGCTCGGCATTTTCGCTGCGGGCTTCGTTCTCTTCCTGCACCTCACGCGCTTCGGCCACCACCTCATTCTGCTCTTCCAGACGGAAGGTCAGTTCTTCGAGGTCGGCATCGTAGCGGTCAATTTTTTCCTGCTGACGCAGTGCGGTCTGTACCAGATTAAGATGATCGCTGGCACCCTGATAGTCGGTTTCCAGATCGCTCTCAGCGGCATTATGCTCACCCAGTTCACGTGCCATCTCGATATGGCGGTACTGCTCGGCGGCAAGCTGCTTACGGCTGGTAAACAGATCGTTACGGACCTGCATGGCACCGTCAAGATGAATGCGGCGCTCATTGGCGTGACGCATGTAATCCGCCGCCACGTAGCTGGTGGCCTCGGAGATCAGGTGTTTGAACAGGTCACGGTCGGACTGCGTCACGCGTATCGCTTCCAGCGTCATGCGGTTTTCACGCAGGGCCGCTTCCATATCCTGGAACGCCTTGCGTACGCCGCTGTTTTCCGGCAACAGATAGTCACGCAGGGAGCGGGTAATCGCGCTGGAGATCCCGCCGTACAGTGAGGCTTCAATCAGACGGTAATACTTGCTGCGGTCAGCCGCTGAGCGTAAACGTCGCGCGACAATACCGAGGTCAAACATCACCGAATGATAGTCGGTGATGGAGTTGTACTGCTTGAACTGTACGCTCTCCATACTTTCAAAGCGTTCTTTCAGTTCACTGATCGGCACCACGCGCGCCTGGCGCTCGTTAACGGTCTCGGTAAGAATTTCGGTCGGGTTAATCGCCGTCGGCAGCCCGTGAATACTGAAAGGCTTGATATCCACTTTACGGTCACGGCCAGCCACCTGCTGCAAACGCACCCCGACCAGCACCCGCTGATGCAGCGAGTTCACCACATCAAGGACGGCGTAGCAGACACCCGGACGCAATTTACCGTGCAGGCCTTTGTCGCGAGAGCCGGACGTCGCCCCGGCTTCGGTCGTGTTACGGAAATGCAGCAGCGTTAAATCGGGAATTAGCGCGGTGACAAACGCCGCCATCGTCGTCGATTTACCGGCACCGTTTCCCCCAGACAGGGTGGTGACCAGCTCGTCAAGATCGAAGGTGCGGGCAAAAAAGCCGTTCCAGTTAATCAGCGTCAGCGAGCGAAACTTTCCACGTTCAATCATTTATTCTTCCTCTGCACTGTCCGGCGCATTGTTTTCCGCTTCATTCTCAGTGTCTTCGCTATCGTCATGCAGCGCCAGGCCACCGTCGAGTTGCATCGCTTCACCGTCACGGATCATACGCAGCTGCGCTTCACGGGCATCATCACCGCTGCGCACATCGGCACCAAAGCGGAAGACGGATTCCGTGATACGGAATTTACTGCTGTCATTGCCCATGAACCACACCATCCCCAGGCGACGCAGGCGATTTAATGACGCGCGCATCTTCTCCTGGAGCTTCTGACGGTCAAGGTCAGAACCGGTAGAACGCTGGTTAACCAGCTTCAGCAGCTTGCTTTCATCGGCCAGCGACATCAGTTCGTCGTGCAGTTCCTGCTGAGTGAAGATCCCTTCATTGGCCAGACGTTCCGGGCTGAGATAGAGGTAACACAGAATTTTCCCTACCATCATGTCCAGCTCGGACAGCACTGAACGCGGAATCAGCGTCGTGGAGCGCGGACGAAGGTAGAAAAAGCCTTCAGGCGCACGGATCAGTTCAACGTTGTAACGGGCATAAAATTCTTCCAGGAACTCCTGGTAATCCATCAGAAAGGCGTGCTGGTCCAGCTCTTCAATGCCAATATGGCGCCCTGCTCGTAACTGGCTATCCAGCGCCGGGAAAATCGGGTTGGCCAGAGCAATCGCCAGCTTAACCGGCATCACTTGTTCAATATTTGTCGATGACATGTGCCTGCACCTTGGCTCCGTAATCATTAATAGCCTGCCATTTTGCGGCAAGACCAGAGAAGTCTGCTTCGGCCACGCCTAAGCGTACGGCCTGGTCGACGACAATACGCGCGACGTCAAAGTGACGTACACGGGGGTACTGCGTCAGGTAATCGCGTATGACTGCGCCGAGATCCAGCGGTTTTTGTTGTGTTTTATAGCTGGCAAGCGCCTCTTCAATCATCGCCGCCAGCTGTTCGCGGATAGCATTAAACTCTTCGTATTCCAGTTCTGATGGCAGCTCACCGGTGACCTCTTCACTCCGCAACGTCAGCTCTTCATCACGCATGTCGTACAGACGGTCAGCATTGGCGTAGGTCAGTGCCCACGGCTGATCGAAGTAATTTTGCACCGACTGACGTAAACGTTGCGCAAAGACGCGGTTTTTATCCATATCAATCGCGGTACGGATGAATTTATGCACGTGACGGTCGTAGCCGATCCACAGGTCTATCGTCTGCTGACCCCAGCTGATAATGCGATCGAGTTTGTTTTGCAGGTCGTACACCAGTTTGTCGACAAACCCCAGATCCGGGCTGTTCATGGTGGCATCCTGAATGCGCAGCAGATTGGCCTGGAGTTTATCCCCGGCGGCCTCCAGCGTATCCTGCAGTTCACGCAGCGTGCCGGAGGTTTCATTGAGCAACAGTTCGCAGCTGGAAATGGCGGCGCGCCAGTCTTTATTCAGCAGTTGGGCAATATCATCTTTCACCGCCTGCTGCTGCTCATCCATGGTGCGCTGGGTGATATCAATACTGTCGAAAATTTCGGCTACCGAGTATTTTAACGGAGCAAACACGTTACGGTGCCAGTGAAACTCATCGCCATCTTCTTCGGCAGCATCCGCTGCACGTTTTAACTCACCGGCGACGATCGACAGCTGTAAAGAGAGACGCAGCGTGGAGAATTCACGCTGACGAATATAATAATCAGTAATACCGATGCCGAGTGGCGTCAGACGGTAGATGGCATTGCCGACGGCGTGTTCGCTGGTAAAGCGATTAAGCAGGCGCTGACGCACCATATCATTAATGGCATTATTGGCACGCACCACTACGGTTTCGCTGGTCTGCTCGAACCCTTCACTGACGTGGCGGAAGGCGTCGATCAGTTCGCCTTCACTCATTTCGCCATCCATGCGCTCACCGTTGAGGGTGGCGACTGCCAGTAAAAAAGCCAGACGTTCGGTTGGCAACGAGACGGAAAAATCATTTTTTCGCGCCCAGGCCACCAGTTCCGGTACAGTCTGGGAAAAATCACTCATAGTACGTCCTTCTGAATGGGTTTCCGCGCTGTGACGTGGATGTAACGCCCTAAACTTAAAAACGGCTCCTGGCGGCAGTACTGCTTCTCCAGGGCCAGAACCTCATCAAATCTGTCGCTCTGTTTAGCTTTGTCACGCAGATAGTCGTGAAAAACCCGAATGCCGGTTTTATTTTCAATGGTAAAACCACACGCCTGCAGCCAGCTGTAGACCTGTTGTGGATCGCGCGGATAGTCCGGGGACAATGTTTTCTTTTTTCGCTTGGCCAGCCCGGCCTGCAGATAACCAAAGTTACCCAGTACCATCGTCTGCATCAGCAGGCCATTCAGGTTGTAGAACATCAGCGACAGGACACCACCGGGCTTCAACGCATCATACAGCGCCGCCAGGACCTGTTCAGGTTCCGCGACCCATTCCAGCACCGCGTGAAACAATACCAGATCCACCGGTTTATCCAAATGTTGACCGACCTGCTGCGCGCTAATTTGTTCAAATTGCATGTTGCCGCTCACACCTTTCTCATCGGCAAGGCGGCGGGCGCGCGACAGCATCTCTGCAGAAACATCGCAAAGCAGCACCTGATGACCGCGTGCGGCAATGCCACATCCGGTTTGCCCTTCTCCCCCGCCCGCATCCAGCACCGACAGCGGCCCTTCCGGGAACGAGGCTAACAGCGCGTCAAGATCCTGCCAGAGGATCGCCTGCCGGATGCGCCCTTTGGTGGTACCGTAAATGTTTTGTGAAAATTTTTCTGCGATATCATCAAAGTTGCGATCCTGCATACTACGGCTCCGGAATTCAGGACGTGATTCTTCGGGGGGCACCCGGCTGTTTCGAGCCCTGGTAAAACTTCATAACAACGCTCATTCACGTCGGTCAACGAAGTGAAAAAAGTGGGCCAGGAGGTCTGCGGCTTGAAAGATGCGGGGTATTTTGGCATACACTGGCAAATAATGAAGCTTTCAGTCGTCATCAGGTGGCTGGGTGATGTTTTTTCGGACAAAAGGAACCATTTTCCATGTTTTTTACGCTGAAAAAAGCGATTGGCGGTCTGCTGCTTCCGCTGCCAGTGCTGCTGCTGATTATGGCTCTCGGGATTATCTTACTCTGGTTTACCCGCTGGCAGAAAAGCGGTAAAACGCTGATCTCTTTAGCCTGGGCCATTTTGCTGCTGATCAGCCTGCAACCTGTCGCTGACAGACTGCTCGCTCCGCTCGAAAATCAGTACCCTACCTGGCAGAATCAGCACCCGGTAGACTATATCGTGGTGCTCGGCGGCGGATACACCTGGAATCCGCAGTGGGCGCCCAGCTCTAATATGTTAAATAACAGTTTGCCACGGCTGGCTGAGGGCATTCGTATCTGGCGGGCGAACCCTGGGGCAAAATTGATCGTCACCGGCGGTAAAGCGCAGGGGAATCCAGTGAGTTCAGCCGCAGTCGCATCGCGCGTGGCTCAGTCGCTGGGGGTTCCGGAGAGTGATATTATCACGCTTGATCAACCCCGTGACACCGAACATGAAGCGCAGGAAGTGGCCAGAATTGCCGGGCAACGCCCTCTGGCGCTGGTGACATCCGCTAACCATCTGCCGAGGGCGATGATTTTCTTCCAGCGTCAGGGGCTGCATCCCTTGCCTGCCCCGGCAAATCAGCTGGCAGTCACCTCACCGCTGAATCCCTGGGAACGCGTCATGCCGTCTTCATTCTGGCTGGGGCACAGCGAACGCGCGGTTTACGAAAGCCTCGGTCGCCTGTGGCAGTGGCTGAAACCAACGGCCAGCGCGTCAGCTGAGCCAGGGAAGGAGTGAGCGGCTGGCCATGGTGAAACGCTGACGGTCGAACTGGCGGGTATGGATCAATCTGGCTATCTCTTCCCAGAGAATATACAGCCAGCGGCGCGCGACAAAACCCTCGGCAACGGGGGCGCGTCGCAGATACTCGCGCAAAATATCATCACCCACACCGCATTCACACAGTGGGTAGAGATCAAATTCACGCGGAGCCCACAGTACCGTGCCGGGGTTCACCATCGCCAGTAGCTGATCGCCCCATGCTTCTTTGATCATGCTGCTGAGTAGCAGATTTCCGTGCACCAGCACACAGGGATCGTCAAAACCGGCAAACAATCTGGCCTGGTACTGGCGGCTGCGGAAAAGCACGCTCAGGTCATCCATGCTTAAAGCGGGTGGCTTCAGGTAGTTCAGCGTCGCCCATAACACTTCTATCCGCTGTCCATACCAGGCAGGCCAGCGGTTGTGCTGGGTGCTGTCCACCGTGCCAACCAGCCCGTGGCTGTCAATACGATGCCAGCAGAGTATCCCTTCTACGATCTGTTCACAGAGTTGCTGCCAGCGGTCGGGGGAACGCGTAGGCGCTTCCACAGCAACCCCGCCAATGCGCTCAATCAACAGAACTTCATGCTGCGGCGGCTGCTGGCTGATCACCAGACCGTAAACCGCGGGAACGCGAACTTTACCCTCGCGCGCCAGCATCGACAGTTTATGCGCTTCCTGGGAGGCAACGCCCTTCATGCTGAAGTATTTCGCCACCAGCGGGAGTGAATGACCACTGTCATCATAAAGAGTATACAGGCTGGCATAAGGCTGCTGGCTGATACATTCAACCCGGCTGACGGGTTCACCCAACACCAGCGCAAGTTCGGACCGCAGTTGTTCCATCTTCCCTCCTTTCAGGCAAGAGGTCTTATGATGGCGTTATCAGTACAGATTTGCCCCGCACTGGATCAAATTCGCAGTTTAACGGGGCCTGAACCCGCCCCGACGCGAGATTATTGCATGGCAACGCGTACGCGCAGCAAATCTTCTGGCGTATCAACACCCACGCTGGGAATGGCTTTAGCTACGTCAACGTGGATCTTTTCGCCGTACCACAGTACCCGCAGCTGTTCCAGCAGCTCGATCTGCTCCAGCGGGCTGGCCTCCCACTGCACGTAACGACGAATAAACCCTGCGCGGTAACCATAAATGCCAATATGGCGCAGGAAATGGTCGCCAATGGCGTCACGGGAGACCGCAAACCGTTCGCGATCCCACGGAATAGTGGCGCGCGAAAAGTAAAGCGCATATCCATTCGCATCCCGGACCACCTTCACTGCGTTGGGGTTAAACGCTTCTTCCGCAGAGTCTATCGGTACTGCCAGCGTTGCCATGCCGGCACTGCTGCGCGCAAGATTTTCCGCTACCTGACGGATGATCACTGGCGGGATCATCGGCTCATCGCCCTGAACATTGACAATGACCGTCTCATCCGGGAACTGATAGTGCTCAATAACTTCGGCCAGGCGCTCGGTGCCGGACTGATGATCGGGACGGGTCATGCAGACCTCGCCACCGGCCGCCTCGACTGCACGCGCCACATCCTGATGGTCCGTTGCCACGATCACCCGATCGGCACCGGATTCCAGCGCACGCTCCATCACGTGAACCACCATCGGCTTACCGTGAATATCGACCAGCGGTTTACCCGGCAAACGGGTTGAGGCAAATCGGGCAGGAATGATCGCCACAAAACTCATGGATGGCTCTCTTCAAGCGTTAGCGAACGCGCTTCCACTTCCAGCAGCACCGGAATCCCGTCACGAACCGGATAAGCCAGTCCGTCAGGTTTGCAGACTAATTCCTGCTGATCTTTGTTGAAATACAACTTACCGTGACAGACCGGACAAGCAACAATTTCGAGTAAACGATGATCCATGGTTCCTCCGCAATGAACCCAGTTTTGCAATGGGCTAAGAATACCATAGCTATACTGGTGCGGTTACCCGCTCACCGTGAAAAACATGCCTCGCAGTTAACTTTCCCAACGGGCTGGCCAGCGGGATGCTATCGCGTCAGGAAGTTTATTGACCTCGATCATTTCAGCCCCCTGCCAGCGGGCAAACTTCGTCAGCGCTCGTTGTACCTCATCCAGCATCTGCTGGCTGACCCGCGTGTCCGGTTCCAGCCAGAGTTGCCTGACCTGCAAGATCTTTTCTTTGCGTAACATACGTGCATCCAGGCGACCTTTTAACGCGCCGCGATGAAGTACCGGCAAGACAAAGTAGCCATATTGCCGCTTTGCTTCGGGCGTGTAGCACTCAAGGCGATAGTCAAAATTAAACAGTTCGCGCGCACGTTTACGGTCCCAGACCAGGGGGTCAAAGGGAGAGAGGATCGCGGTATGCGTCGCCGCCTGCGGTACGGCGAGTTGATGAAACAGGGTATGGTGAAGATAAAGCGTGCCAAGGCGTTCCACCTTAACCTCACGCACGGCTCCCTGCTCCAGCCAGCGGGCAAGAGTGTCGGCGATCGGTGCGCGTTTCAGACGATAATAATCGGCCAGCCAGCCGGGCCGAAAAATCCCCAGACTGGCCGCACTCTTCTCCAGCAACCGCTGAACTGCATCGTCTTCTGTTAAGGCATGTTGCTCGTCGTCCCAGTCGGGCAGTATCCGCTGGCGCAGGTCGTAGACGCGCTGGAAATTATGCCGTTCGCTCACCATTAGCTCACCAGCGGTAAACAGATTCTCCAGGTGTCGTTTATGGGGTTTCCATGCCCACCAGCCGGGCTTCTGCCCTGAGGGTGCAGCAAAATCCGCCGAGCGCACGGCCCCTTTTTCGCTAATATGTGCCAGTAAATCGGCCAGCTCCTGCGGATGCTGGTCCACCCAGGCCTGATTATATTTCCAGCCTAATGCCGCAGGGTTAAGCATACGGTGACGCAACAATGGATAGTCTTCGATGGGAATAAAGCAGGCTTCATGAGCCCAGTATTCAAATATCTTACCCTGCTTCAGCGCCTGCTCCAGCCACACCTGAGGGTAATCGCCAAGACGGCTAAACAGCACCAGATAAGGGCTGCGGGCGACCACATGAATAGTGTCTATTTGCAGCAAGGACATCTGACGCAGGCAGGCTAGCAGATCGTCAAAACAGGCTTTTCGCCCGAAAGGCCGCAGTAATCCCTGTGCCGCCAGCTGGAGCTGTCGGGCCTGAGTCAGCGAAAGAGTAACCTGAGTCATAAAGCCATCCGTAACGTTAAGATGGCTTCAGTGTAGCGTTTTGCGGCAGGGGCGGCAGGAAATTAGCGTGCGGAGGGACGACGGCGTTGAGGAGAAGAAAGCGCGGTAATCGCTGCCACCAGAGTCTCAGCATCAGAGGCAGGAAGCGACGCATCCACCGGCAGATACCACCAGTTTTCTGCGGCAAAGGTACGGACTTTCACCGCATCTTTTTCCGTCATCAGCAGCGTCTGACCGGGCGTCGTCAGTGATTGCAGACGTTCTGCACTGTAGTTCTGGTGATCGGCGAACGCGACCTGCTTCAGCGGCACCACCCCCTGCTGCTGCAGGGTGTTGAAAAACCGCGGGGGATGGCCGATTCCTGCCATCGCGACCACGTTTTCCAGTTCAGCAGCAGGCTGCCGTAGACCGGATAACAGATTCACCGCCTGACCAGGCACCAGCTTCATGGCCAGTTCTCCGGGCAGCGCAGTCCCACCGTTGGTAATCACTGCGGTCACCCCCTTCAGACGGCCAGCACGTTCGCGCATGGGACCCGCGGGCAACCACCAGCCGTTGCCAAAGCGGCGCTCACCATCAACCACGACAATTTCAATATCACGGGCGAGCGCATAGTGCTGCAAACCATCATCAGTGACAATGATATCCACGCCACTTCCCCTGACCAGCGCTTCTACCGCCTGACGGCGCACCGGCGCCACCGCCACAGCAGCACCGGTGCGCTGATAAATCAGCACAGGCTCATCGCCCGCTTCAGTCGTGGTGGTCTCAGGGCCCAGCACCAGTGGATAGTGTTCTGCTTTACCCCCGTACCCACGCGATACCACACCAACGCGCAGCCCACGCTGTTGCAGCGCCTGCACCAGCCAGATAACGACCGGTGTTTTACCATTACCCCCCGCAGTCAGGTTACCCACAATCACTACCGGGACCGGCGCGCGCCAGGCTTTACGCCAGCCCCAGCGGTAGCTCAGCCGCAGCAGATTACTGACCAGCCCATAAAGCAGGCTGAGAGGTAACAGCAGCAGGTAGAGCCTGGAGCGACCACTCCAGATATTTTCAATCATTGGCCAAATTGCATCTTGTGTAGCTGAGCATAGGCTCCACGCTCTGCCAGCAGGGATTCATGGCTGCCGCGTTCAACGATCTGCCCATCTTCAACCACCACAATCTCATCTGCTTTCTCGATAGTGGAAAGACGGTGCGCAATCACCAGAGACGTACGATTTTTTTGCAGTTCGTCCAGCGCAGCCTGGATGGCGCGTTCTGACTCGGTATCCAGCGCAGATGTCGCTTCATCCAGAATCAGAATCGGGCAGTCACGCAGCAGCGCACGGGCAATGGCAATACGCTGACGCTGGCCGCCGGAGAGCAGGACGCCGTTTTCACCAATCACCGTATCAAGGCCGTTATCCATCTTGCTAATAAAGTCCATCGCATGAGCCATGACCGCGGCCTTTTCGATATCTTCGCGGCTGTACTGCTCGTGGCGGGCATAGGCGATGTTGTTGGCGACCGTATCATTAAACAGATGGACGTTTTGCGATACCAGAGCGACCTGGTTACGCAGGGAAGAGAGCGTATATTCACGCAGATCGTGTCCGTCCATCAGGATGGTGCCCTGCTGAATGTCGTAGAAACGCGTCAGCAGGCTGGCAATGGTTGATTTACCTGAACCAGAGCGGCCCACCAGCGCCACGGTCTTACCCGCCGGGATCGCCAGATTGATATTACGCAGTGCCGGCATGTCGCGGCCCGGATAGGTAAAGCTGACATCACGGAATTCAATGTCTCCCTTCGCGCGCGTAACGGTACGCGTTCCGGTGTCAATTTCCTGCTCGCTGTCGAGAATGGAGAACAGCGTCTGACAGGCTGCCATACCGCGCTGGAACTGCGCATTGACGTTAGTCAGGGATTTCAGCGGACGCATCAGGGCTATCATTGAGGAAAAGACCACGGTGATAGTACCCGCTGTCAGGGTTTCCATCACGCTTGGGAAGCTGGCCGCATAGAGCACAAAGGCCAGCGCCAGCGAGGCAATAAGCTGAATAATCGGGTCAGAGATAGATGAGGCAGAAACCAGCTTCATCCCCTGCTGACGCATACGGTTGCTGACGGTGTCAAAGCGCTGGCTCTCGATTTCCTGCCCACCGAAGATCAGCACTTCTTTATGCCCTTTCAGCATCTGTTCCGCACTGGTTGTCACCTGCCCCATGGTGTTCTGCATATTTTTACTAATATTGCGGAAACGCTTAGAGACGGTACGAATTGCGAATGACACGATCGGGGCCAGCACAATCAGAATCAGCGACAGCTCCCAGCTGTAGTAAAACATTAAGACGAACAGGCCGATGATTGAGGCACCTTCACGTACGACGGTCACCAGGGCACCGGAGGAAGAAGAGGCGACCTGTTCAGAGTCGTAGGTAATGCGCGATAAAAGCGTCCCGGTAGACTGCTGATCGAAGAAGGCGACCGGCATGCCCATCATATGGCTGAACAAACGGCGACGCATGCTCATCACGACATTGCCAGATACCCACGAAATACAGTAACTGGAAACATAGCTGGTCACGCCACGAATCAGCATCAGGCCCATGACGGCCAGGGGCATCCACAGCAGCACGGCATTGTTCGCTTTACCAAATCCATCATCAAGTAAAGGCTTCAGCAGTGACAGCATGAGTGTATCGCCCGCCGCATTGAGTACCAATGCGACTGCAGCCACAATCAATCCCGTTTTGTATGGCACTATCATTGGCCAGAGTCGACGGAAGGTCTGCCAGGTGGAGAGATCTTTATCCAGATGCATTATTTAACCAGCTTTGAATGAAATAGCTGTTTATTCTACCTGGAATCCCTGACTACGCCAAACCACTGATGATACCAACGGTTCATTATTTGTTCTCTTAACCCTCTAAGTTGCCAGTTATCAATGTAAAAGCGTGCGCTGACCTGCCCGGACAGCGCCGTATCGCGCCATTCCACATGATATTGAGCATAACGTTGAATAATTTGCGCTGCGGGTAAATGCCAGGCGCTATAACGGGCCGCAGAAGCCACCGCAGCAGTAGCAGCTACCGCACGCAGAAAAGGCGGAGACGAAGAGGTTCGGCTGCCATGATGCGGTACCTGCAGTAAATCGGCGCGCAGGCTGGCGCGCTGTCCGGCGACCAGTTTCAGTTCAGCGGGGGTTTCAATATCGCCGGTCAGCAGCACTCGCCACTTGCCATCGGTAACCGCTACCACACAGGACTGGTTGTTTCCCTCTCCTTTTTCACCTGGCGGCGGCCATAGCACACTGAAATGCAGATCCTGCCAGCGCCAGCGCATCCCTTTACGGCAGGGCAAGTGGCCCGGTCGTGCAAGCGCACTTCGCACGGTCGCGGCGGGAAAGGCCGCCTGCACGCTTTCCAGCCCACCGATATGGTCAAGATGGCCATGGCTGATAATGATATTCGTCACCTTTAATCCCTGCCAGGCAAGCCAGGGCAGGATCTGGCTACGGGCAAAATCACCGCCGGGCCAGCGATTGCCCGTATCGTAGAGGGTGGCTTTACCGTGGCGCGAGATCACTACGGAAAGCCCGTGACCGACATCCAGCATATCGACACGCCATTCAGGCTGACTGTTGACTGCCCGCCAGCTGCACAATAGCAGAGCCGCGCTAAACAGGCTGACAGGTGAAGTGCGCCACCAGCCAAAACGCACGCTTAACAGCAACAGCCAGCACAGCAGGCTGCCGGTAGCCTGCTCCTGATTAAGCGGCAACCAACCGTGAGGTAGATGTTGCAGAGGAAGAAATACCAGCGTCAGAGAATGGTCAACCCACTCCCACAGCAGCGGCCCGCACCACGGCAGCGGATTACAGACCGTTGCTATCAGGATCAGCGGAACGGTCAGCAAAGACACAATCGGCACGGCCCATAAGTTTGCAACCAGCGCGCTAAGACTGAACCCATGAAATAACAGAGCCTGTAGCGGCATCAGCATCAGTAATATCCCAACCTGAAGATGCAGTAATCGCAGCAGCAACCAGCGTTTCTTTCGGGTAAAACGAGACGGGAGTGGGAATAAGTGATACCACAGCAACAGACCCGCAACGGCAAGCGCAGAAAGCCACAGACTGTCGGAAAGAATACTGATCGGGTCAAAAAACAGAATCAGACCGATGCACAGAGCCCATACCTGCCCACCCTGGCAGTAAATACCGCGCAGTCGCAGGCTGCTCCAGATGATTAATGCCAGCATCGCCCGCTGCGCGGGGGGATTACCGCCTGATAGCCAGCAATAGGTCAGTGCTACCAGCAGGCCGCAGTACATCGGCAGCTTATAGCCAATACACCAGGCAGGAAATCCCAGTTGCACACCGCGTGCCACCAGCCAGCCGAGAGTGGCGGCAAGGGCAATATGCATACCCGATATGGCCATCAGATGCGCCGTCCCGGTTTCACGCAGCAGTTGATTCGTTCCCCTGTCGACCTCTGCTCTCTCGCCAAAGGCAAGTGCAGAAATTAGCGCCTGCCAGGTCAGATGGTGGTAGTTTTTCTGCGAGGAAGTTATTACCCCTGAACGCCAGCTACATTGAGGGTCGGTGACTTCTGCCGACAGCACCCTGCCAGTGAGAGGCGTGTGGTTAGCCAGTGCAAAACGCTGGCGGTCAAAGCCCCCCTCGTTAAGCTGGGCATGCACCGGACGCAGCATTAATCGCATGTTCCAGCGCTGCCCGGCACAAAATGCAATCGCCTGTGGCGGCACGCTCAGACTGGCATAAACTGGCGGAAAAACGATCCGGCCCTGATAGCGCAGCAGACGGGCTTTAATTCTGTTACCTTCAGGCTGCACACTATCTACAACGATCTGCACCTGCAAGCGGGATTGCGTGAGCTGGGCCACCTGATCCAGCATGGTCCGTCCGGCACTCACCGCCCAGATAAAAAACACCAGTATCAGCGCTATCCCTTTGACAAAATCCCATCCTGACTGCGCCAGCAACAGGGCGAGCAAAAGAAGCGGAATATCGTAGCGAGCGTCCGGAAGCTGCGGCAGAAAGCTCAGCGGTAACGTCGCCGCTATTACACTCCATACCAGCCGGTTTAGGGTTAAAGACATTGCACCTCCCTGTATCAGTCATAGCCAGTGTGCGGCAATTATCGTCAGGAATCAGGGGCTCAGGAGGGATCTGGATATCGTCGCACAGACATTTACTGGCGTTGCAAAATCTCGTCAACGTTCTGCGTAACGCTACGCAGTAATCACACTTTATTGCAGGCAAAAAAAAACGACACCTGAGTGTCGTTTTATCGATTCATCGCAATACCCTGAGGTATTAACCGCCGTAAATATTGGCGCGATCGCGCAGCTCTTTACCTGGTTTGAAGTGTGGAACGTATTTACCTTCCAACTCCACTTTGTCACCCGTTTTCGGGTTACGACCAGTGCGAGGTGCACGATAGTGCAAAGAAAAGCTGCCAAATCCCCGGATTTCGATACGCTCACCTTCTGACAACGTTGTTGCCATATGTTCGAGCATCTCTTTTACCGCATCCTCAACGACTTTCGCCGGAATATGAGAGTGCTGGCCGGCAAGTCTTTCAATCAGTTCTGACTTGGTCATGTAACCTCCGGTTTATCCCTGTTAGGAAAAGTTCTGACAGTAACGACGGTACAGGGCAGCTTACGCTGCCCTGAAAGCGATTACTCGCCTTTAGCTGCTTTGAAAGCTTCAGCCATTGCGTTAGAGAAGTTGCCTTCTTCCGGTTTGGTAGTGTTAACCGTGTTGATAGCTTCTTTCTCGTCAGCCTGGTCTTTCGCACGAACAGACAGGCTAACAACGCGGTTTTTACGGTCTACACCAGTGAACTTAGCTTCAACATCGTCGCCAACGTTCAGAACCAGAGTTGCGTCTTCTACGCGGTCCAGCGATGCTTCAGAAGCACGCAGGTAACCTTCAACGCCGTCTGCCAATTCAACTGTAGCACCTTTAGCGTCAACTGCAGTCACTTTACCGTTAACAATTGCACCTTTCTTGTTCAGAGAGATGTAGTTGTTGAACGGATCTTCTGCCAGCTGCTTAACGCCCAGGGAGATACGCTCGCGCTCTGCGTCAACCTGCAGAACCACAGCTGCGATTTCGTCGCCTTTCTTGTATTCACGAACTGCTTCTTCTCCGGTAGCGTTCCAGGAGATGTCAGACAGGTGAACCAGGCCGTCGATGCCGCCGTCCAGGCCGATGAAGATACCGAAGTCAGTGATTGACTTGATTTTACCTTCAACACGGTCGCCCTTGTTGTGGGTTTCTGCAAACTGCTGCCATGGGTTGTTTTTGCACTGCTTCAGACCCAGGGAGATACGACGACGTTCTTCGTCGATGTCCAGAACCATAACTTCAACAACATCGCCCACGTTAACAACTTTAGATGGGTGAATGTTTTTGTTGGTCCAGTCCATTTCAGAAACGTGTACCAGGCCTTCAACGCCTTCTTCGATTTCAACGAAGCAGCCGTAGTCGGTCAGGTTAGTTACACGACCAGTCAGCTTGGTGCCTTCTGGGTAACGTTTCGCGATAGCAACCCATGGATCTTCGCCCAGCTGCTTCAGACCCAGAGAAACACGGGTACGCTCGCGGTCGAATTTCAGCACTTTAACAGTGATTTCATCGCCAACATTCACGATTTCGCTTGGATGCTTAACGCGTTTCCATGCCATATCAGTAATGTGCAGCAGGCCGTCAACGCCGCCCAGATCAACGAATGCACCGTAGTCAGTAAGGTTCTTAACGATACCTTTAACTTCCATGCCTTCCTGCAGGTTTTCCAGCAGCTGATCGCGCTCTGCGCTGTTTTCGGATTCGATTACCGCACGACGTGAAACTACAACGTTGTTACGTTTCTGATCCAGCTTGATGACTTTGAACTCAAGCTCTTTGCCTTCCAGGTGCAGCGTATCGCGCACTGGACGTACATCTACCAATGAACCTGGCAGGAACGCACGAATACCGTTCAGCTCTACAGTGAAGCCGCCTTTCACTTTACCGTTGATAACACCGGTAACAGTTTCAGCTTCTTCGTAGGCTTTTTCCAGCGTGATCCATGCTTCGTGACGTTTAGCTTTTTCACGAGACAGCAGGGTTTCACCGAAGCCGTCTTCTACTGCATCCAGAGCAACGTCTACTTCGTCGCCAACCTGAATTTCCAGTTCGCCGGCTGCGTTCTTGAACTGCTCTGCAGGAATTGCAGACTCAGATTTCAGACCCGCATCAACCAGAACGACGTCTTTGTCGATAGAGACAACAACGCCACGAACGATGGAACCCGGACGGGTTTCGATTGTTTTTAAGGATTCTTCAAATAGTTCAGCAAAAGATTCAGTCATATTGATAATCTTCAGGATTCTTCAATTTAACGTCCACCTGACATCCTGCCGGGTGGGGTTGTTTCACATGCCCCATGACGTCCATATCACAGGGTTAGATAAATCATTCTGCGAGCCATAGCTCGAACAGAGGTCATTAAGCGTAGCTGATTTTTACGCCAGTGCGAGCTTTTCACGCGCATATTTCAACGCGATGTCGATCACCTGCTCAATCGACATTGTTGTCGAATCAAGCACTAAGGCATCATTAGCCGGCACCAGCGGTGCAATGGCACGATTGCGATCGCGCTCATCCCGCTCTTTTATCTCAGATAAAAGGCGCTCAAAGTTAACACTAAAGCCCTTTTCCTGCAACTGTAGCATACGGCGGTGAGCACGCTCTTCGGAACTGGCGTCGAGGAAAATCTTCACGGGTGCGTCAGGGAAAACTACCGTCCCCATATCGCGACCGTCGGCAATCAGTCCGGGAAAATCACGGAAAGCACGCTGGCGGCGGAGCAAAGCTTCACGCACGCGGGGGAAAGCCGCCACTTTGGATGCAGTATTGCTCACATCCTGAGTGCGGATTTCACCAGAAACATCTTCACCTTCCAGTATCACTTCCATCTCGCCGTTGTTTGAGACAAAACGCACGTCAAGATGAGCGGCGATGGGCACCAGCGCTTCTTCAGAAGTGATATCAACCTGATGATGCAGCGCAGCCAGGGCCAGAACGCGATAAATTGCACCGGAATCCAACAGGTGCCACTGCAATGCCTCGGCCATTGCTTTACACAATGTCCCTTTCCCGGCACCACTTGGGCCATCAATGGTGATCACTGGGGCTATTGCCGTCATGTCGTTCTCCTGTCGGTGGGATGCCAGGGCAGCAGCTACCCTGGCAAATATCGACGCGCATTATACCCTTCATGCCGTAAGCTGCAACTGCGATGGTTGCGCATCACATCAGGTTATTCGCGTTACGCAAACTGGCTGATACGGGCGAGCTGTTCGAAGTAATCAGGGAAAGTTTTGGCAGTGCATTTCGGGTCAAGAATGGTGACCGGGGTGGAAGAGAGCGCCACCAGAGAGAAACACATGGCCATGCGATGATCGTTATACGTTCCGATCTCAGCAAACTGAATCTGCGCGGGTGGAGTAATACGGATGAAGTCATGCCCTTCTTCCACTTCCGCACCCACTTTACGCAGTTCCGTCGCCATTGCGGCCAGACGGTCGGTCTCTTTAACACGCCAGTTATAGATATTGCGCATTACGGTTGTTCCTTTCGCAAACAACGCCGCAGTCGCAATGGTCATAGCCGCATCCGGAATATGGTTCATGTCGAGATCGATCGCCTTCAACTCACCACGAGTACAGGCAATAAAGTCATCGCCCCACTCTACGCTGGCACCCATTTGTTCCAGCACGTCAGCAAAACGAATATCACCCTGCATACTGTTACGGCCGATCCCGGTGACTTTCACCGTGCCACCTTTGATGGCCGCAGCGGCCAGGAAATAGGAGGCTGAAGAAGCATCCCCTTCAACCAGATAATCACCCGGTGTCTGATACTGCTGCTGACCACGAATATGGAAGGCGCGGTAGTCCTCATTCTCAACCTGAACGCCAAAGGTCGCCATCAGATTCAGAGTGATATCAATATAAGGTTTAGAAACCAGCTCGCCTTTAATAACAATGCGGGTGTCGTTTTCCGCCAGCGGTGCCGTCATCAGCAGTGCCGTCAGGAACTGGCTTGAAACGCTACCGTCTACGGCGACTTCTCCCCCGCGGAACCCACCTTTAAGACGCAGAGGTGGATAATCCTCCTGCTCAAGATAGTCAACCACGGCCCCGCCCTGACGTAAGGCATCCACCAGGTGCCCGATTGGGCGCTCTTTCATGCGAGGTTCACCGGTCAGAACGATGTCATTGTGGCCCAGGCAAAGTGCTGCAGCCAGAGGTCGCATGGCGGTTCCGGCATTGCCGAGAAACAGTTCCAGCGAGCCTTCAGCCTGAAGCGCTCCCCCCTGACCCACGACTTCACATACGGTGCGATCGGCAGACAGCGTAAAATGGACGCCCAACGCCTGCAGTGCATTCAGCATATGGCGAACATCATCGCTGTCGAGCAGATTTGTCAGGCGGGTGGTGCCTTTTGCCAGGGCTGCCAACAGCAAAGCGCGGTTCGACACGCTCTTGGAGCCAGGAAGGTTAACGGTACCGTCGACCAGGGCGATTGGTTTTAACGTCAGGGAATCCTGCATGTGAAACATATTCTCCAAAATAATTACAATGAAACCCCGCTGGGCTGCGGGGTTTCAGATTTAAATCTTACTGCAAACACCGGGGCACATTAGCCGTGGCGACGTTCGAAGTCGACCATAAAGTCAGTGAGCGTCTTGACGCCCTGCAGCGGCATCGCGTTATAGATTGAAGCGCGCATACCGCCAACAACACGGTGGCCTTTGAGCGCATGCAAGCCTGCGGCAAATGACTCTTCCAGGAACAGCTTGTCCAGTGCGGAATCGGCCAGTTGGAACGGCACATTCATGCGCGAACGGTTAGCTGCGGTGACATCGTTGCGGTAGAAACTGCTGTTATCGATAGTGCCATATAACAGGTCAGCTTTTGCCTGATTACGTTTGTCGAGTTCTGCCACACCACCCTGCTCTTTTAACCACTTGAAGACCAGGCCGGAAAGATACCAGGCAAAGGTCGGCGGGGTGTTGAACATGGATTCGTTATCAGCCAGCACTTTGTAGTCGAGAATCGAAGGCAGCTCTTTACGCGCCTGACCTAAAAGATCTTCACGCACCACCACCAGCGTTAAACCGGCAGGGCCGATATTTTTCTGCGCACCGGCGTACAGCACCCCGTAACGGCTGACATCAATCGGTGACGATAAAATGGTCGAAGAGAGATCTGCCACCACGACTTTGTCACCAAAGTCCGGGTTTTCCGGGATAGCGATACCGTCGATGGTTTCATTCGGGCAGTAGTGAACGTAGGCCGCGTCATCAGACAGCGCCCACTCGCTCATCGGCGTAATGCCACGCAGGCCATCAACAGTCGTCTTAGCGTCGATCACGTTAGGCGTACAGTATTTCTGCGCCTCTTTTACGGCACTGGCAGCCCAGTAGCCGCCATCGATATAATCCGCCGTGGTGTGCTGACCCAGCAGATTCATAGGGATGGCAGCAAACTGGGCACGCGCACCGCCGTGGCAGAATAAAACTTTGTAATTGGAGGGGATTTTCAGCAGATCGCGAAAATCTTTTTCTGCCTCTTCAGCGACCTGAATAAATTCCTTACTGCGGTGGCTGATCTCCATAACGGAGGTTCCTAAACCCTGCCAGTTGCAGAGTTCCTGTTCAGCGCGACGCAGCACTTCTACCGGCAACATAGCCGGGCCTGAGCTAAAATTGAAAACCTGACTCATTTCCCCTCACCACTCTCAGATCAATCGGTTTTGATTCCTCTATCGGTTTTATCACTGCCACCCCATTGCTGCAACGATTTATCCGGTCAACCGACCAGTTTACCCGTGTGCTACGCAACCGTTTGTAGGGCAAATGAAACAGCCAACGATATATTGTGAGGCGTTTTCCTTTATGAAAAACAGACCACTTATCTTTTCATTGTAAAATGGCATTCTTGCGGCCATGAATTTAATGATGCCGGATAGCGATTCCGCCCGAAACCCCGTATCATTGCGCGCTTTACGCACAATCAATAACGAGTGGGCAAAATGACTCAAACTTATATCCCAGGCAAAGACGCCGCGCTGGAAGTTTCCATCGCACGATTTCAGCAAAAACTACAGGATCTGGGCTTCAATATCGAAGAAGCCTCCTGGCTGAATCCTGTCCCTAATGTCTGGTCAGTCCATATTCGCGACCGCGACTGCCCGCTGTGTTTTACCAACGGTAAAGGTGCCAGTAAAAAAGCTGCGCTGGCCTCTGCGCTGGGCGAATATTTTGAACGCCTGTCCACCAACTATTTCTTTGCCGACTTCTGGCTGGGCGAGAAGATCGCTAACAGCGATTTCGTTCATTACCCTAACGAGAAGTGGTTCCCTTTACCGGATGACGACCAGTTGCCTGAAGGGATCCTTGATGCTCGTCTGCGTAAATTCTACGATCCTGAAGACGAAGTCAGCGCCAGCGATCTGATTGACCTTCAGTCCGGTAATGCCGAACGCGGCATCTGCGGTCTGCCGTTTACCCGCCAGTCAGATCAACAAACCGTCTATATTCCGATGAACATCATCGGGAACCTTTACGTGTCCAACGGCATGTCTGCAGGCAATACCGCTAACGAAGCTCGTGTTCAGGGGCTGTCAGAGGTGTTTGAGCGCTATATCAAGAACCGCATTATTGCGGAATCAATCAGCCTGCCGCTGATCCCGCAGGAAGTATTAAATCGCTATCCGGGCGTGGTTGAAGCGATCGCTTCACTGGAAGCTGAAGGTTTCCCAATCTTCTCCTACGATGCTTCTCTGGGTGGCAAATATCCGGTTATCTGCGTGGTGCTGTTCAACCCGGCTAACGGTACCTGCTTCGCATCCTTTGGCGCACACCCTGACTTCGGCGTGGCGCTGGAGCGTACCGTAACTGAACTGTTACAGGGGCGCGGCCTGAAAGATCTGGATGTCTTTACCCCGCCAACCTTCGACGATGAAGAAGTTGCCGAACATGCGAATCTGGAAACTCACTTTATCGATTCCAGCGGTTTGATTTCCTGGGACATGTTTAAAGATGATGCGGACTATCCTTTCGCCGACTGGAGTTTCAAAGGCAGCACTGAGGAAGAATTCGCCACGCTGATGGCGATCTTCAAGTCAGAAGACCAGGAAGTTTATATCGCTGACTATGAGCACCTGGATGTATACGCCTGCCGCATCATCGTACCTGGTATGTCTGATATTTATCCGGCAGAAGACCTGCTGCTGGCGAACAACAGCATGGGGGCTTATCTGCGCGATACACTTCTCAGCCTGCCGGAAAGCAGCTGGGAAAAAGCAGACTATTTATCGCTTCTGGAGCAGCTGGATGAAGACGGTCATGACGACTTTACCCGCGTACGTGAACTGCTGGGTCTGGCAACGGGTAAAGACAATGGCTGGTACACGCTGCGTATCGGCGAGCTGAAAGCGATGCTGGCGCTGGCAGCTGGCGACCTGGAGCAGGCACTTATCTGGACGGAATGGACGATGGAGTTCAACCAGTCGATCTTCAGCCCTGAACGTGCCAACTACTATCGCTGCCTGCAAACGCTGCTGCTGTTGAGTCAGGAAGAAGGCCGCGATCCGCTTCAGTATCATACGGCGTTTGTACGCATGTACGGTCAGCAAGCGGTAGACAATGCATCTGCAGCTATCAGTGGTGAAGCGCCGTTTTACGGTTTGCAGAGTGTTGACAGCGATCTGAACGCCTTCCCGGCGCATCAGTCTCTGTTGGCTGCCTATGAGAAACTGCAGACGGCTAAACGCCTTAACTGGAAATAACTGTTCAAAAAAGTGATTTCAATTACCGATATCACTCCTGTTAAGTCTTAATTTTTCCTGCCGTTCATTGAGCGGCAGGTTAATAAAAGGTAACAGCCAAAGCCTTTACCTATTTAATTGTCACAATTCCGCTATATTTGCTTTGATAAATTCACTCTCCCGGTCATTCTTCTCGCATGAGACTCAAATATTTTTTGAATAATTAAAAAAGTTTTATCCCATATAATACAATAAGATAAATCCATAAACCCTACTAAAAACAGGCCTTTACCTGCTGGTATGCTGAGCCTATATGATCCATATCAATTTCTCTCCTATACTCCTTTGCTAGACTTTCCTCGCTGACTACTTTTGGGAGGACGTTAGTGTGAAAGCTGGCAACCCCTTTGATCTATTATTACCGTCCGAAATGGCAAAAGTTGCCGAAGACGCTGGCGTCTATAAAGCAACGAAACACCCCTTCACCACTTTTTTTCTGGCAATTACTGCTGGCGTATTTATCTCTATCGCTTTTGCTTTCTATATTACCGCGACAACGGGCACGGCCGCCGTCCCGTGGGGGCTGGCGAAACTGGTTGGTGGTATCTGCTTCTCACTGGGCCTGATGCTCGTGGTGGTATGCGGTGCCGACCTGTTTACTTCCACGGTTCTTACGGTAGTGGCGAAAGCCAGCGGCCGTATCACCTGGGCGCAACTCGCACGCAACTGGATCATCGTCTATGTCGGTAACTTTATTGGGGCCATCTTCTTTGTCGTACTGATCTGGTTTGCTGGACAGTATATGGCAGCCAACGGAGCCTGGGGACTCAATGTCCTGCAAACCGCTGACCATAAGATGCACCACACATTCATTGAAGCCGTCTGCCTTGGCATCCTGGCGAATCTGATGGTGTGTATGGCGGTGTGGATGAGTTATTCCGGACGCAGCCTGCTGGACAAGATGTTTGCCATGGTGCTACCGGTAGCCATGTTTGTGGCCAGTGGTTTCGAGCACAGCATTGCCAACATGTTCCTTGTGCCAATGGCCATCATCATCAAAGACTTTGCCACTCCTGAGTTCTGGCAGGCGACCGGAGCAAGTGCAGAACAGTTTTCGCACCTCACCGTTAGCCATTTTATTACCGATAACCTTATCCCTGTAACGCTGGGCAATATTATCGGGGGTGGTTTACTGGTTGGTTTAACGTACTGGGTGATTTATCTGCGTGATGGCGATCATCACTGATAGTGCCCGCTGAAAGAATTTTGCAACCGTCGGTGTGATGTCACCCGTCGGGAACGTACAACGAACTTCACGTTATAAGGTAGGTATCAAATGACCGAGCTTAATCAAAAAATGGCGGCAGCCTGGGAAAGCTTTGCACAGGGTGAATGGCAGACCAGCATCAACGTCCGTGACTTCATCCAGAAAAACTACACACCGTATGAAGGCGACGAAGCGTTCCTGGCCGGTGCCACTGAGGCAACGACTGCTCTGTGGGACAAAGTTATGGAAGGCATCAAACAGGAAAACCGCACTCATGCGCCGGTTGACTTTGATACCGACCTGCCATCGACCATCACATCTCACGATGCAGGTTACATCAATAAAAGCCTGGAAAAAATCGTCGGTCTGCAAACAGAAGCGCCGCTTAAACGCGCCCTGATCCCGTTCGGCGGCATCAAAATGGTCGAAGGTTCATGCAAAGTTTATGGCCGTGAACTCGACCCGACTGTGAAAAAAATCTTCACCGAATACCGTAAAACCCACAACCAGGGCGTCTTCGATGTCTATACCCCAGACATCCTGCGCTGCCGTAAATCAGGTGTACTGACAGGTCTGCCAGACGCCTATGGCCGTGGCCGTATCATTGGTGACTATCGCCGCGTTGCGCTGTACGGTATCGATGCGCTGATGAAAGACAAATTCGCGCAGTTCACCTCTCTGCAGAGCGATATGGAAAACGGTGTTAACCTGGAAGCGACGATTCGCCTGCGCGAAGAGATTGCAGACCAGCACCACGCTCTCCAGCAGATCAAAGATATGGCTGCCAAATACGGCTGCGATATCTCTGGCCCGGCGACCAGCGCTAAAGAAGCCGTACAGTGGACCTACTTTGGCTACCTGGCTGCGGTGAAATCACAGAACGGTGCCGCGATGTCCTTCGGTCGTGTGTCTACCTTCCTGGATATCTATTTCGAACGCGACCTTAAAGCAGGCAAAATCACCGAACTGGAAGCACAGGAACTGATCGACCACCTGGTGATGAAACTGCGTATGGTGCGCTTCCTGCGCACACCGGAATACGATGAGCTGTTCTCTGGTGACCCAATCTGGGCAACGGAGTCACTGGCCGGTATGGGCGTTGATGGCCGTACCATGGTGACGAAAAACACCTTCCGCTTCCTGAACACGCTGTACACTATGGGTCCGTCTCCGGAACCTAACATGACCATCCTGTGGTCTGAAAAACTGCCGCTAAACTTCAAAAAATACGCAGCTAAAGTGTCCATCGACACCTCTTCTCTGCAGTATGAAAATGACGACCTGATGCGCCCTGACTTTAACAACGATGATTACGCCATCGCCTGTTGCGTCAGCCCGATGATCGTCGGCAAACAGATGCAGTTCTTCGGTGCACGTGCCAACCTGGCAAAAACCATGCTGTATGCCATTAATGGCGGCGTGGATGAAAAAATGAAAATGCAGGTTGGCCCGAAAGAAGCGCCAATGATGGATGAAGTGCTGGATTACGATAAAGTGATGGATCGTATGGATCACTTTATGGACTGGCTGGCAAAACAGTATGTCACCGCGCTGAATGTCATCCACTATATGCATGACAAATACAGCTACGAAGCTTCGCTGATGGCGCTGCATGACCGTGATGTATATCGCACTATGGCCTGTGGTATCGCGGGCCTGTCAGTGGCGGCTGACTCCCTGTCGGCTATCAAGTATGCCAAAGTCTCCACCATCCGTGATGAAGATGGCCTGGCAGTAGACTTCAAAATTGAAGGTGAATACCCGCAGTTCGGTAACAACGACTCACGCGTGGATGATATTGCCTGTGACCTGGTTGAACGTTTCATGAAGAAAATTCAGAAACTGCAAACCTACCGCAATGCTGTACCTACTCAGTCAGTACTGACCATTACCTCTAACGTGGTGTATGGTAAGAAAACGGGTAACACCCCGGACGGCCGTCGTGCTGGCGCACCATTCGGTCCAGGTGCAAACCCAATGCATGGTCGCGATCAGAAAGGTGCGGTTGCCTCTCTGACGTCCGTTGCTAAACTGCCGTTTGCCTACGCAAAAGATGGTATCTCTTATACCTTCTCTATCGTGCCAAACGCGCTGGGTAAAAATGATGACGTGCGTAAAACCAACCTTGCAGGTCTGATGGATGGTTATTTCCATCACGAATCAAGCATCGAAGGTGGCCAGCACCTTAACGTCAATGTGATGAATCGTGAAATGCTGCTTGAAGCGATGGAGAACCCGGAAAAATATCCGCAGCTCACCATTCGCGTATCAGGCTATGCCGTTCGCTTTAACTCACTAACTAAAGAGCAGCAGCAGGACGTCATTACACGTACCTTTACGCAAACCATGTAATTTGCTGTCAGTGCTTTTTACAGGCTCCCTCCGGGGAGCCTGTTCACCACCAGCCGGTTTTGTCAGTTATCTGATTCGGATCACTGCCAAAACAGACTTAACACAGCTAAAGACTGTGTCACCGTGGAGAATTCATCGCAATGTCAGTAACCGGTCGCATCCACTCTTTTGAATCCTGCGGGACCGTTGACGGTCCTGGTATCCGCTTCATCACCTTCTTCCAGGGCTGCCTGATGCGCTGCCTGTACTGCCACAACCGCGATACCTGGGACACGCACGGCGGTAAAGAGATTACCGTTGAAGAGCTGATGAAGGATGTGGTGTCCTATCGCCACTTTATGAATGCCTCTGGCGGTGGCGTTACCGCGTCCGGCGGAGAGGCTATCCTGCAGGCCGAATTCGTTCGTGACTGGTTCCGCGCCTGTCAGGCGGAAGGGATTAACACCTGCCTTGATACCAATGGTTTTGTGCGTCGCTACGATCCGGTCATTGATGAACTGCTCGATGTCACGGACCTGGTGATGCTCGACCTCAAGCAGATTAATGACGACGTGCATCAGATTCTGGTGGGGGTTTCCAACCATCGCACACTTGATTTTGCCCGCTATCTGGCTAAACGCAATATCCGGACCTGGATCCGCTACGTCGTGGTGCCGGGCTATTCTGATGATGACGAGTCAGCTCACCGGCTGGGCGAATTCACGCGGGATATGGGCAACGTAGAGAAGATTGAACTGCTGCCCTATCACGAACTGGGCAAGCATAAGTGGGTCGCGATGGGGGAAGAATACAAGCTGGACGGCGTACACCCGCCAAAAGCAGAAACGATGGATCGGGTTAAGCAGATCCTTGAAAGCTACGGCCACCACGTGATGTACTAAATGTTTTGCGTGGCGATGAAATAAAGGGCGGGCCGTTTTTTCTGGTCCGCCCTTTAGGTTTATGCGTGCGCAACCGGCGTCGCATGATGATCCGCTTTACGCAGCAGCATCACCAGATAAACCAGCGCCACTCCGGCAATCATCACAAACAGCAGACGGTCAGAATAGCTCTGCATCAGCATGGAGGTCATCGTGGGTCCCACCAGGCTGCCAACGGTATAACTCAGTAACAACGCCTGATTCATCGCCACCAGCTCATGATGAGCTACGGTTTCGCAGGCCCAGGACATCGCCACCGGATAGAGAGTGAAGCCTGCACAGCCAAGAATAAACAACGCCGGAGCCATCGCAGCGTTGCTCAGCATCGCCAGCGCTCCGAGGATCACCACAAAAACCTGCACGCGCAGGACCAGCAACCGGCCGTAGCGGTCAGCCAGACGCCCTACCGGCCACTGGCCAATAATGCCCGCACTGACCAGTAATGCCATCCAGTAACCTACCGTAGAGTCGCTCATTCCCTGATGGGAGAGATACAGCGGCATCAGGCCATAGAGTGAACCCAGCACGATACCCGAAATAATACAGCCATTGATGCCGAGGCGCGCATTACGGCGGCGCAGCATGGGCCAGAGACGCCCTGGCGGAGTTTCTTCTTCTCCCTGGCTGGCGGTAACGCGGCAGAAGACCAGCGGCAGCACAGCCGCCAGTATCACACTGCTGACCCACGGCAGCACATGCATCAGCTCAGTAGAAACTTTGCTGACCAGCAGCTGGCCTATTACCGTACCGATGTAATAGACGATCATATACGCCGCCAGCAGCCGCCCACGGTTACGCAGAGTACCGTTACACAATAACGCGCTCTCCACGACAACCCAAATCAGCGCACAGCCGATCCCCGCGACAAAGCGCCACATCGTCCACGACCAGAATCCCGTTCCCAGCGCCAGTGCGACCGTCGCCAGAGCAAACACCAGCGAGGCAAGGTAGTAACTACGATTAAAACCGTACTGCTTGATCACCCACCCCGCCAGCAACGTGCCCAGCAGGTTTCCACAATAGTAGGAAGAGCTGACCATCCCCACCTGCCAGGTCGGCAACGCATCATGCGTCAGCCAGAGCGGCACCAGAGTATTCAGCACGGCAATAGACACCGTCAGCAGCAGCAAGCCGCACAGCAGCACCAGAACGGGACGTGACCAGGTGGACATAGTAGTGAAGAACCGAAACGAGGGAGATTTTGCGCGCATCATGCCACTGCGCAAACAATTGTAAAAGCGCAATAAAATGGCAATAGCACGATTTGTAGTACGGCGATTTAATATTTTTATCTACAAAGGGTTGGCAACTGAAACGCCCCGTTTCTTAAACCGCTTATCTCATTGAATTCATTCAACATCAACAAGATGAACGCGCGAATTATCCATTATATTATTTGCTCGATCTATGGCATAAAAAAACCCGCCTGCGGCGGGTTTTCTCAGCGTTTTTACGACAGGGTTTAACCGATAGAGGTTAAGCCTTTCATATACGGACGCAGCACTTCAGGAACCTCGATACGACCATCCGCCTGCTGGTAGTTTTCCAGCACCGCCACCAGGGTACGCCCGACGGCCAGACCGGAGCCATTCAGGGTGTGAACCAGGCGAGTGACTTTCTCACCACGCGGTCGGCAGCGCGCTTTCATTCGACGCGCCTGGAAATCGCCCATGTTTGAACAGGACGAGATCTCACGGTAAGTATCCTGCGCCGGCAACCACACTTCCAGATCGTAAGTTTTGTGCGAGCCAAAGCCCATATCGCCGGTACACAACAGCACCTTACGGTAGGGCAGGTTGAGCAGCTGCAGCACTTTCTCTGCATGGCCAACCAGCTCTTCCAGCGCATCCATCGAATCTTCCGGACGCGTGATGTGTACCATTTCCACTTTATCAAACTGATGCATACGGATCAGACCGCGCGTATCACGACCATAAGCTCCCGCTTCAGAACGGAAACATGGCGTATGGGCCGTCATTTTGATCGGCAGAGATTCTTCTTCCAGAATCTCATCGCGCACCAGATTGGTCAGCGGAACTTCAGAGGTCGGGATCAGCGCATAGTTGCTGCTGGAGGCTTCTTCTTCCAGCGGACGCGTATGGAACAGATCTTCGCCAAACTTAGGCAACTGGCCCGTGCCGTACAGGCTGGCGTGGTTCACCAGGTAAGGCACATAGGTTTCCTGATAGCCGTGCTGTTCGGTGTGCAAATCGAGCATGAACTGGCTCAGAGCACGGTGCATCAGTGCAATCTGGCCCTTCATCACGATAAAGCGCGAACCGGTCAGTTTCACCGCCGCAGCAAAATCCAGGCCCGCGGCCATTTCGCCCAGCTCAACGTGGTCACGCACGGCAAAATCAAATTTACGCGGCTCACCCCAGCGGCTGATTTCCAGGTTTTCACTGTCATCTTTGCCCAGTGGCACGACATCAGCAGGGATGTTCGGAATCGCCATTGAAAAGTCATGGATACTGGTCAGCAGCGCATCCAGCTCTGCTTTTGCAGCGTCCAGGCGTTCGCCCAGCACATTCACTTCCTGACGCAATGGCTCGATATCTTCCCCACGTGCTTTGGCCTGCCCGATGGATTTGGATCGCGAGTTACGCTCTGCCTGCAGATTTTCCGTTTCGACCTGCAGTACTTTACGACGCTCTTCATGTGCGCGCAGCGTTTCAACGTCCAGCTTATAGCCACGGCGTGCCAGTTTTTCAGCGACTGCGTCTGGCTCAGTACGCAGTAGATTGGGATCGAGCATGCTTGTCCTGTGATGATTGATTGAGTGTAAAAAGAAGGGGCGCACTCATATGCAGAGTGCGTTGAATTCATTGCTAACCTTACCGCAACGTCAGTGTCAGCGGTAGCGTTTTGTCGGGCTATTTTGATCCTGTTCATGCAACCAGGACAGCTTTTCACCAATCTTGCCCTCCAGCCCGCGTGTTGTTGGCTGGTAATAGCGCGTTTGCGCCATCTGCGGTGGGAAATAGTCTTCCCCGGCGGCATAAGCATGGGGTTCATCATGGGCGTAACGATATTCAGCCCCCAGCCCCATCTCTTTCATCAGTTTAGTGGGCGCATTACGCAGGTGTTCCGGTACATCATAATCCGGGCTTTCACGCGCATCGCGCATCGCCGCTTTAAAGGCGGTATACACGGCGTTACTTTTTGGCGCACAGGCCAGATAGACAATCGCCTGCGCGATGGCCCGCTCACCCTCTGCCGGGCCAACGCGGGTAAAGCAGTCCCAGGCGGCAATGGCCACCTGCATGCCGCGCGGGTCAGCATTGCCAACATCTTCAGAAGCAATCGCCAGCAGGCGGCGGGCGACGTACAGCGGGTCACCACCGGCGGTAATAATACGGGCATACCAGTAGAGCGCTGCATCAGGGGCGGAGCCGCGCACTGATTTGTGCAGTGCGGAAATAAGATCGTAGAAGCGGTCGCCCTTGTTATCAAAGCGCGCGCTGCGTTCACCAGACACTTCGTTAAGCAGCTGTGGCGTCAGCTCGCGCTTGCCTTTGCTGTTCACCTCGGCCATATCCGCCATCATTTCCAGCGTATTCAGGGCCCGACGTGCATCACCGTTGACCAGCTCTGCAATCATGTTGCGGGTATTGTCCGGCAGGATGATGTTCTCTTTGCCGTAGCCGCGCTCGCTGTCCTGCATCGCCTGGTCGAGCACGGCGGCAATATCTTCACTGGTGAGCGACTTCAACAGGTACACGCGTGCGCGCGACAGCAGTGCGGAGTTCAGTTCAAACGAAGGATTTTCGGTAGTCGCACCGATAAAGGTGATGGTGCCATCCTCAATGTGTGGCAGAAAGGCGTCCTGCTGACTTTTGTTAAAGCGATGGACTTCATCGACAAACAGAATGGTTCGCCGGCCTGCGTTACGGTTTTGACGCGCACGCTCAATCGCCTCGCGGATCTCTTTCACCCCGGAGGTTACGGCAGAAATACGTTCGACATCGGCCTGACCATAGTGGCCTATGATCTCTGCCAGCGTGGTTTTCCCCGTCCCCGGCGGTCCCCATAAGATCATCGAATGAAGATGACCGGCCTCAATCGCGCGCGGCAGCGGTTTGCCAGCCGCCAGCAGGTGCTGCTGGCCGATATACTCAGCCAGCGTGCGTGGCCGCATACGTGCGGCCAGAGGCTGAAATTCATTACGGGAAAAATCGAGGGACAGGTTACTCACGCAAACCTCACTGACGCTGGTCGTCCACAGTCACGCCTTTCGGTGGCGTAAATTTGAACTTGTCGGCACTGATACTCCCGTTTTGCTGGCTTTTCAGCGTATAGCTACTGCGCTGACCGTCCTGCTCTACCGCGCTGAACTGGTTGATAGTACCGTTCGTAGAAACGTTGATGGTGAACTGCTTCAGATTACCATCCGCGTTTTTAGGCGTCAGGGAGAAGTCATTACCTTTCTGCGCGACGTTATACTGTTTCCAGTCGCTCGACTGGTTACGGGCAATCAGCATAAATGGCGTATTGCCGGTGGCATCTTTCAGCCAGCTGGCACTGACCTGTTCGACAAACGGGTTGTAGAACCACAGGGTTTTACCGTCGGAAATCAGAGTGCTTTCATCCGGTGCGGTCATATGCCAGTTGAACAAGTTTGGACGCTGAACCCACATCTCACCTTCGCCGTCCTGCACTGACGCACCGCTGCCGTCAGTCACTTTTTGATTAAAGGTGGCATGGAAGCTTTTCACCTTATCCAGGCGCTGCTGGAGGTCACTCGCCGCATCAGCCCATGCGGCGGCAGAAGAGAATGCAGCCAACAGACAGCAGGAAATCATTAATTTTTTCATTACGGCATCCTTTTTGAAACTCTTGTATCCCGTTTCGGGTTAAGCGTGACGTGGATAACTTTAGCCAGGCGCTGACAACAACGACAGGAGATAAAACTGAATTTCCCCGCGCGCATCATGCAAATATTGGGACAGATGTCTGGAATTCAACGGGCCAGGCAAAGCCTGGCCCGTTGACGGTCACAGAACAAACAACTTAACGTTCGTGCGGCGGCGGAGCCAGCACCTCACGGTTGCCGTTGTGCCCCGGTGAAGAGACAATTCCCTGCGCTTCCATCTGTTCGATGATACGCGCAGCACGGTTATAGCCGATACGGAACTGCCGCTGAACCCCCGAAATAGAGGCACGTCGCTTGTCGACCACGAACTCAACGGCCTGATCGAACAGCTGATCCAGCTCTTCATCGCCATCCACTCCGCCAGCGCCCGACTCGGCATCGTCTCCGCCACTCAGAATGCCCTCTTTATATTGAGGTCGCTCACGTGCCTTCCAGTCTTTCACGACGGCATGCACTTCCTGGTCACGTACAAAAGCACCGTGAACACGGACTGGAATGGAAGAGTTCGGTGCCAGGTAAAGCATGTCACCCATACCCAGTAATGATTCCGCACCGCCCTGATCGAGAATAGTACGTGAGTCAATTTTGCTGGACACGGTAAAAGCAATACGCGTTGGGATGTTAGCCTTGATCAGGCCGGTAATCACATCCACCGACGGACGCTGTGTGGCAAGCACCAAGTGGATACCCGCAGCACGTGCTTTCTGTGCCAGACGGGCGATAAGCTCTTCCACCTTTTTGCCAACGGTCATGATCAGGTCAGCAAACTCATCCACCATCACCACGATATAAGGCTCTTTTTCCAGTACCGGTGGCGTCATCTCCATACTGTCGGTCGGCTTCCAGAAAGGATCGGGGATTGGACGGCCCATTGCCTCAGCCATATCAACTTTTTCGTTATAGCCCGCAATGTTACGTACGCCCAGCGCGGACATCAGCTTGTAACGGCGCTCCATTTCCACCACGCACCAGCGCAGGGCATTCGCGGCATCCTTCATGTCGGTGACCACATCCGTTAACAGATGTGGGATCCCTTCATATACAGACAGCTCAAGCATTTTCGGGTCGATCATGATAAAGCGCACTTCTTTCGGCGTGGCTTTATACAGGATGCTGAGGATCATCGCGTTGACCCCCACCGATTTACCGGAACCCGTCGTACCCGCCACCAGCAGATGAGGCATTTTACCGAGATCGGCAACCACCGGATCGCCGGAGATATCTTTGCCAAGCACAATCGACAGCGGCGATGGATTATCGCGGAATGCCGGGCAGTCCAGCACTTCACGCAGATAAACCGTCTGGCGCTTCACGTTTGGCAGCTCCAGACCGACATACGGACGGCCAGGAATGACCTCGACTACACGTACCGCCACGGCGGAGAGTGAACGCGCAAGATCGCGCGACAGGTTAGAAATTCGCGCCGCTTTCACGCCAGGTGCCAGGTCAAGCTCAAAACGGGTGATCACCGGGCCGGGAGAATAGCCCACCACATCTGCTTTGACCCGATAGTCAGCCAGACGCGCCTCGATAAGGCGGGCAGTCTGTTCGAGAGCAAACTGGTCTACCGGCTCGGTCTCTGACGGCGGTGAAGCGAGCAGGTCCAGCGTCGGCAACGGTGTCGTCGGTTTATAGGTCGGCTGCTCATGACGCATCAGGAACGGATGGATCAGGCTATCCATATCCGGCTCCTGCGGTTTAGCAGGTGCCGCTGCCGGTACGGCTGGCTGCCAGGAAGGCGTCTGCGTAGCAGGTGCCGCTGGCTGTGCTGGCTGGACGGCCGCCGGCTGCTGCCAGGAAGTCGTCACAGGTGCCTCTGGTTCCACTTCCGCGACCGGCGGCAGCGTAAACAGTGGCTCTACCGGACCGTCATCCACCAGATCGTCCATCGGGGAGAAATCAAACGCCCCCGCCGTATCAAGCGTAAAGGTCGGGCTGCTGCTTTTCGGTTCATCCCTGTAGCGATGTTGCTGCTGTTCGGCAAACTGACGGGCCAGAGCCGCCTGCTGCAGAGCCTCTTCGTCTTCGGCAGCAAATTCTTCACCGTAACGCTGCTGTTCCCTCTCCAGGAAGGCCTCGCGCAGTTGAGCCTGTTCGGCATCCTCCTGCTCTTCAGCCGTGGCTGTCGGCAAGGGAGCATCAACGTTGGCACTCTCAGGCTGACGTGAGTCCTGCTCTTTGGCTTTTTCTTCGGCTATACGCTGAGAAGGCAGTTTAATCCCGTAGGAAGCCAGTTCGCGGCGAGTAGGTAGCTTGACCGGATTCGGACGCGGCAGTTCAGGCCCAATCCCCTGCTTAACCTGCGGGTTGAGATCCTCCCCGCTGGTGGCGGTAAAGCCCGGCATAAAGGGTGTATTACTGCTGGCTGACTGTGCCACCGCACCAATAGCGGCTCCTGTCGCAGCCGCCGCCACAGAGGCCGGATGAGAAGCGTGAGGCGTAGAAAAATCAAATGGCGATGCCGACGATGTCTCCTGCCAGTTGCCCATTTTCGGCCCGTCATCTTCATCCACCGGCACCGAAGGTGCTGGCGTCTGGACTTCAGCGGGAACTTCAAAACGGTACAGCGACGGCTGCGGTGCAGCGACCGGCACGGCGGGCTGGAGTTCAGCCGCAGCAGAGGCGGCCTGAGCGGGCGCAACCGCAACAGCGGCGGGCTGTGCAGACGCAACGGCGACAGCGGCAGGCTGTGCGACGGACGCCGCCGGGCTGAGGGCCGGTTTAGCCAGTAGCGGATCGTCCTCTTCATCTTCCGCATACAACGGCTGCGGACGGGTCAGGAGGACGTCATCATCATCGTGCGACGCTGGAGCCACGGCGCGTTTGACTACCGGCGCGTCAACGTCTTCATCGTATTCGTCTTCTTCGTGCCATTTTTCATCGGCGCGTGAGCGGTTGCTGGCAAAGGTCAGGACCCCCATCACCACACCGCCAATTTTTTCCGCAATCGTCAGCCATGACCAGCCAGTGTAGAGCGTCAGCCCTGCCGCCCAGATACACAGCAGCGTCAGCGTGCCGCCCGGACCGCTGAAATACGGCGCCATCGCATTGCTTAACAGGCTGCCAATCACGCCGCCCGATGCGAAATACCAGATATCATCGGCATTCAGTGCAGCGAGACCACAGGACGTCACGACCAGGGCCAGGACGCCAATCATGCGTAACGCCACAGCAAAATAGTCGACGTAGTCCTGGACATGGCGCTGGCTGAAGGTGATCCAGCACAAACCTAAAATCACCGGAGGAAGGGCGTACGCCATCACGCCAAAAATGAAGAATAGCGTATCGGCAAGCCAGGCCCCCACCCCACCACCAATATTGTGGATAGGCTCGTGCCAGGCGGTTTGTGACCAGCTGGGATCGGAAGGGTTGAAGCTCACCAGCGCCACCATCAGATAGATGGCGAAAAGAGCAACAACAATCAACAGTGCTTCGAGCAGGCGACGCCCACTGCTTAACGGTTGTAACGAAACGTCTTTATCTTCTGTGTATTCCTGGCTCAAGAGTACTCTCCAGGTGCCCGTAAACTATGAAGGTAACAGCGCCGGGCATGCCCGGCGCTTGACCTGTATGAATTCACAGGAGTGTACCGAAAACTAACAGGTTTTGCACCTGCCCTGTGTTACCGGGTTTTAATTACTAACCGGTTACTTTGTTTCACTTCTTCCATCACCACGTAGGTACGGGTATCGTTCACACCCGGCAGACGTAGCAAGGTTTCACCGAGCAATTTACGGTAGGCAGACATATCTGGAACGCGCGTTTTCAGCAGATAGTCAAAATCACCGGAAACAAGGTGACACTCTTGAGTTTCCTCAAGTTTTTGCACAGCGGCGTTAAATTGCTCAAACACATCCGGCGCACCACGATTCAGAGTAATCTCAACGAATACCAGTAACGATGCATCCAGATAGTGCGGGTTCAACTGCGCAGTGTAACCGAGAATAAAGCCCTGTCGCTCCAGACGGCGAACGCGCTCAAGGCACGGCGTCGGTGATAACCCCACACGCTTAGAGAGTTCAACGTTCGAAATTCGTCCATCCTTCTGCAACTCATTCAGGATATTGCGGTCGATTCTGTCGAGGTCTTTACCCGGTCGTTTTTTATTGTCTACCATTATTATTGTCTCTCTTAAAATCCTTCCCTTTACCTGCCATACCCTGAACGAGATCAATGTAACAGGGTTGATCTAAGTGAAGACATCGAGCCTGTCGCGAGATTAAACGCACCATCTGCATGACGCATGTTGTCTGTCCACACCATGCGTCATTCCAAATAACAGACTGAGTAAATCCGGTGATAAACGCAAAATTCGGGATGAAACCCTGCCTTGCGCTTTCAGAGATACTCTGCTTCCCATAATGTTTTCGCAAAAGCGCAGCCGATTGTCAAAGCAAAACAAATAAAATCAGTACAACATGCCAAAGCAGAGGCTGTCTGACTGTTTTTAAATGACAATTTTATCGATAAAATCCCTGAAAATTCGCACGAAGTGCCTTTTTATCCTCTTGCTATTTCCCTCTTCAACCGACGATTGGTAAAACCTTTTTCATTAATTGTTAACAAAATCGCAGAAACCTTTTTTTGCCCCGCCAAATTCCCTACAATCCGGGTATCTGTTTGCCAGTTAATTAATGAGGGTCTCATGGGTACGGCTAAACACAGTAAGTTACTGATTCTGGGTTCGGGTCCGGCTGGCTATACTGCCGCCGTGTACGCCGCCCGCGCTAACCTGAATCCGGTGCTGATCACCGGTCTGGAAAAAGGCGGTCAGCTGACCACCACCACTGACGTGGAAAACTGGCCGGGAGATGCCAACGAGCTGACCGGGCCACTGCTGATGGAACGTATGCACGAACATGCGGTAAAATTTAATACTGAGATCATTTTCGATCATATCCACAGTGTTGATTTGCAGAACCGTCCGTTCCGCCTGACCGGTGACGAAGGTGAATACACGGCGGATGCACTGATTATTGCTACCGGTGCCTCGGCACGTTATCTCGGCCTGCCTTCAGAAGAAGAGTTCAAAGGTCGCGGTGTATCAGCCTGCGCCACCTGTGACGGTTTCTTCTACCGTAACCAGAAGGTCGCTGTGATTGGCGGCGGTAATACTGCGGTTGAAGAAGCACTCTACCTGGCGAACATTGCTGCTGAAGTGCATCTTATTCACCGCCGTGACAGCTTCCGTGCAGAAAAAATCCTGATTGATCGCCTGAACGAAAAAGTGAAAAACGGCAATATCGTGCTGCACACTGACCATACCCTGGATGAAGTACTGGGCGACCAGATGGGTGTCAGTTCTCTGCGTCTGCGCTCTACCAAAGACGACCAGACGAAAACTCTGGATGTCGCCGGTCTGTTTGTGGCGATTGGCCACAGCCCGAATACCGCGATTTTTAACGGTCAGCTGGCGCTGGAAAATGGCTATATCAAGGTACAGTCAGGCCTGCAGGGTAATGCGACTCAGACCAGCATCCCAGGCGTCTTCGCCGCTGGCGATGTGATGGACCACATCTACCGTCAGGCCATCACCTCCGCAGGTACGGGCTGTATGGCCGCACTGGACGCTGAGCGTTATCTGGATGGTTTAGTTAAAAACAATCAGTAAGTTGTTAAAATTCTGAGCTAATCTTGCCTGAGGCGACGACCAATTGTCGCCTTTTTACCCTTCCCGCTGTACCATTGCCGTGCTTGACACCAATCTTCCTGGGGCCTTTGCCTCACTACTGTTTACGTCAGGGCAATACGGCAACAGATGAATAAAACACGACAACAACAACTCACCCGCTGGCTGAAAAGTCAGAGTGTGCACGGTCATCGCTGGCTGCGCCTCTCATTCCTGCTGGGCACGTTAAGCGCCCTGCTGATCCTTGCCCAGGCCTGGTTCCTCGCCTCTCTGCTTCAGGCACTGCTGGTCGACCATCAGCCGCGAGACAGCCAGCAGATGCACTTCTTGCTGCTGCTGGCCTGCTTTGCCGGTCGCGCCCTGCTGGCCTGGCTGCGGGAAAAGGTCGGTTTCAAAACCGGTCAGGCTATCCGCCAGACATTACGGCACCAGGTTCTGAACCGTCTGTCCGACCTGGGCCCGGCATGGATTCAGGGTAAACCTGCCGGAAGCTGGGCCACGCTGCTGCTGGAACAGATCGAGGATATGCAGGATTACTATGCCCGCTATCTGCCGCAGATGGCGCTGGCGGGCGTGATTCCCCTGCTGGTGTTGATTCTGCTGTTCCCGGTCAACTGGGCAGCGTCACTTATCCTGCTGGCTACCGCCCCGCTGATCCCGCTGTTTATGGCGATGGTCGGAATGGGCGCTGCCGATGCCAACCGCCGTAATTTCCAGGCCCTGGCCCGTCTGAGCGGCCAGTTTCTTGACCGCCTGCGCGGGCTGGAAACGCTGCGTTTGTTCCATCGTGCCCGTGCGGAAACAGAGACTATTGCCGAAGCCTCCGATCAGTTTCGTCAGCGCACGATGGAAGTTCTGCGCATGGCGTTTCTCTCCTCGGCCGTACTGGAATTTTTCGCCTCGATCTCCATTGCCCTGATCGCGGTCTATTTTGGCTTCTCTTATCTTGGCGTCTTCGACTTTGGCCACTACAGCGGTCCGGTCACTCTGTTTGCCGGATTCCTGGTCCTGATACTCGCCCCGGAGTTTTACCAGCCGCTGCGTGACCTTGGCACGTATTATCATGCCAAGGCGCAGGCTATCGGTGCCGCCGATGCCCTGCAGACGTTCCTTGAAGAGAGTGAAAGCTCTTCTGTTGAGCGGGGTTCCCTTACCCCTGAGCTAGGCCACGGCTTCAGCCTGGTGGCGCAGGATTTAGTGATTGTCACCGCCGATGGTATCCCGCTGGCGGGGCCACTGAACTTCACGCTACGGCCGGGACAGCGCGTTGCGCTGGTCGGACAAAGCGGCGCGGGTAAAACCTCACTGATGAATGTGTTGCTCGGCCATCTGCCCTACCGCGGTTCACTCCGGGTCAACGACGTGGAGCTGCGTGATATTGCTCTGCCACACTGGCAGCGTCAGCTGGCCTGGGTAGGGCAGAATCCCCACCTTCCTGCCAGTACGCTGCGGCAGAATATTCTGCTGAGCGGCAGTCACGATGAAGCTCGCCTGCAGCAGGTGCTGGCGCTGGCCGGGGTCAATGAATTTCTGCCCCGGCTGCCAGCCGGCCTTGATAGCGAACCCGGTGACCAGGCCGCACTGCTCTCCGTCGGACAGGCACAGCGCGTTGCCGTGGCGCGGGCGCTGATGAAGCCCTGCCAGCTGTTGCTGCTGGATGAACCGGACGCCAGTCTGGATGCGCACAGTGAGCAGCACGTGAATCATGCGCTGCTCGAAGCCTCGCACGCCCAGAGTACGCTCCTGATCACCCACCAGCTCGATCGCCTGGATCAGTGGGATGAAATCTGGCTGATGCGCCAGGGGAAAATTGTCCAGACCGGAAGCCGGGAAAAGCTGGCGAACCAGCCCGGCCCCTTCGCCGACCTGCTGGCCCAGCGAGGAGGATCGCTCGAATGAAAACTCTGCTGCCGTTTTTAAAACTCTACCGTCGCCATATCATCCGGCTGCTGGCGGGTATCGTGCTGGCCGTTCTGACGCTGCTGGCCAGCATTGGCCTGTTGACGCTCTCAGGCTGGTTCCTGGCGGCGACGTCTCTCGCCGGCGTTGCCGGGATTTACAGTTTTAACTATATGCTTCCTGCCGCCGGAGTGCGCGGTGCCGCCATCAGCCGCACGGTGGCACGCTACCTGGAACGTCTGGTCAGCCACGACACCACCTTCCGCGTGCTTCAGCATCTGCGCGTCTTCACCTTCAGCAAGCTGCTGCCGCTCTCCCCTGCGGGTATTGCCCGCTTCCGCGAGGGGGAACTGCTCAACCGTCTGGTAGCCGATGTTGATACGCTGGATCACCTCTATCTGCGCGTCATTTCGCCACTGGTTGGGGCGCTGGCCGTGATTGCAGTGGTCACCACCGGCCTGAGCTGGCTGGATAGCGGATTAGCGCTGACCCTCGGTGCGCTGATGCTGCTGACCCTGATTATCATTCCACCGGTATTTTACCGTGCCGGGCTACCGGTAGGAGCCGACCTGACACGCCTGCGCGGCGAGTATCGCAGCGGCCTCACGCGCTGGTTACAGGGCCAGGCAGAGCTGAGCCTCTACGGTGCAGCCGATGCCTTCCGTCAGGGGATGGATGCCACCGAGCAGGCCTGGCTGGCCGCACAGCAGCGCCAGGCCAGCCTGACCGGGATGTCACAGGGGCTGGTCATGCTGATGGGCGGTATTGCCGTCACGCTACTTCTCTGGCTGAGCGCCGTTGGTATTGGTGGCGACCCCTATCCCGGAGCCTTCATCGCGCTGTTTGTCTTCTGTGCGCTGGCGGCGTTTGAAGCCCTGGCCCCGGTTGGTACGGCATTCCAGCATCTCGGCCATGTTATCGCCTCCGCGCAGCGGGTATCGCAAATTATTGACCAGCGCCCGGAAGTCAGCTTCAGCAGCGACAGCGCGATGTCGCACCGCCCAGGTGCTGTGCTGAGCCTCACCGACGTCAGCTTCCACTATGGTGATGGCGAACCCGCCATCAGCCATCTGACGCTCAATATTAACTCAGGCGAACACATCGCTTTGCTCGGCCGAACCGGCTGCGGTAAATCCACGCTGTTACAGCTGCTGACGCGGGCATGGGACCCGCAGCAGGGTGCCATCATGCTGAATGGCCAGCCCCTAAAAGAGTGGAGCGAGGCCGATCTGCGCGCCCGCACCAGCGTGGTCACTCAGCGCGTCCATCTGTTCAGCGCCAGCCTGCGTGACAACCTGCTGCTGGCAGCGCCGGGCAGCAGCGATGAGGTGCTGTCTGACGCCCTGCATCAGGTCGGTCTGGAAAAGCTGCTGGATAACGATCAGGGACTGAACGCGTGGCTTGGTGAGGGGGGACGCGCGCTTTCGGGCGGGGAGCTACGCCGGCTGGGCCTGGCCCGTGCGCTGCTGCACGGCGGTGACCTGATGCTGCTGGATGAACCCACAGAAGGCCTGGATGCAGAAACAGAACAGCAGATACTGACGCTGCTGCGCAAAGTCGCCAGCGGGAAAACCCTGATTATGGTGACCCACCGTCTGCGCGGCCTGGCACATTTTGACCAGATTTGTGTTATGGACAGTGGCCAGGTGATTGAACAGGGAAATCATCAGGAATTAGTCTCAAAACAGGGGCGCTACTGGACATTTCTGCAGCGCTTTGCGCTATAGTCATTAGCTCTCAAGCTACTGAGAATGCCTCCATGCGACTGATCCAACTGTCACGCGAATCACTCAACTTCCCGCCGCCTGAAATGGCGCTGCGGGAACCCAATGGCCTGCTGGCGATGGGGGGCGACCTCAGCCCACAGCGTCTGCTGAACGCCTATCACCGTGGCATCTTTCCGTGGTTTTCGCCGGGCGACCCAATTCTGTGGTGGGCACCCGATCCGCGTGCCGTTCTGTTGCCAGAGAATTTTCATCTGAGCCGCAGCATGAAACGTTTTCATCAGAAGTCACCGTACCAGGTGACCATGAATAAGCAGTTTCATCAGGTGATTGAAGGCTGCGCCAGCGACCGTGACGAAGGCACCTGGATCACCCACGAGGTTAAACGCGCCTGGCAGAAATTACATGACCTGGGCCATGCACAGTCAATTGAAGTCTGGCGCGGTGATGAGCTGGTCGGTGGCATGTACGGTCTGGCGCTGGGGCAAATTTTTTGTGGTGAATCGATGTTCAGCCGGAGTGAAAATGCATCAAAAACGGCGCTGCTGGTATTCAGCAACTACTTTCAACAGCGCGGCGGCAGGCTGATCGACTGTCAGGTCCTTAATCCTCACACCCAGTCACTTGGCGCGCAGGAGATCCCTCGCGTCACTTATCTTCATTATGTCAATTCCCTTGCCCATCTGCCCCTTTCGGCTGACTGCTGGCAGCCACGCAGGCTTTTTTAATGCGATCTTTCGATGTTTTGCACACCACACCGTGAGAAAAGTGATATAATATGCGCGTTTGGTATGTCGTCCGCCTTTCACCGGTACAAGATGGTGATGCGGAATACCAGGCTGGGAATCTCAACGCACCTTTTCAGAACTGTTTTAAACGTGCGACCAAAGCATATATTTTAAACAGATTCTTAGCCCGCTGTTCCCCCACGCTGACGTCATTGACTCCAGATTTATTCGTAACCCGTCTGCGCCAGGTGCGTATCAGAGGGGTTGATGTGGATGATTTCATCCGCAATTCTTTACTTAATACGTGAAATTCGGCATTATCTTGCCGGTTCAAAACTAAGGTAGTCCACCTAGAGGATTCGATGGCCAAAGAAGACAATATTGAAATGCAGGGTACCGTACTCGATACGTTACCTAACACCATGTTCCGCGTTGAATTGGAAAACGGTCACGTGGTTACCGCTCATATCTCCGGTAAAATGCGCAAAAACTACATCCGCATCCTGACGGGCGACAAAGTCACTGTAGAGCTGACCCCGTACGACCTGAGCAAAGGCCGCATTGTCTTCCGTAGTCGCTAAGTTACCCATTCTGTCGTGCTGCCGCGTTTATCGCCCGCAGCACCCATAATCCAAACCGGACTGTTATCAGTCCGGTTTTTTTATGCGAAAAATATTATCTTCCCCCTAAAGTGCCTTCCCCCCCCTGCCGATAAATCAGAATATTCCTAAAGTAACTGAATGAATCAGTCCGGATAACTCTGGTGGTGGCAAAATAATGAAAACAACACTTCGCACTTTCCCGCTCAAGCCGCTGGCGATCGCACTCGCTGCAGCTCAAAGTTTTATCTCTCTGGCACATGCGACACCGCTGGTCACTGAGCAGATTGTCTCTGACTCTTCCACGTCCCTCCCGCTGAACATTAGCACTGATATTTTGACAGTCACACCAACCGGTGTGGTTGGCAACAGCAATAGTTTTTACAGCAATACCGTCATCAACAATCAGAGTACCCAGCTGCTGGATAACCAGGGCCAGATTATTGCCTCCATGCAGGCGGCGATTAGGAACTCAGGCTATATTGCAACGCTGTCTAACTCCGGTACGATCGGCACAGGCAACACGTTTTTCTTCCCCATGCCGACCAGCGGTATTGAAAACAGCAACGCCAGTATCATTGATACGCTGTTCAACAGCGGCACGATTAACGGTGGCGGCAATGGCATGCTCTTCGATAGCGTTGGCATCAGAAACTACGGCACTATCACAACGTTAACCAACAGCGAAACGGGTCTTATCTCGGGCGATCGTGACGCTATCTATAACGCTGGCACGATCGTAACGCTGAACAATGACGGTCTGATAGGTAATCTGAGTACCCAAAATTTTTGGAACAATAATGCTATCGAAAACTGGGGAACGATTGGCACCATCAATAACGGCGGGTCGATCACCGGAAATATCTACAACTACTCGACTAACGAGCTGGTCATTAATGGCGGCAACCACAGCCGTGGTGAACTGACGGGAGCCGCTAACATCCTTGCTCTGACATCTTCTGGCAGTGCCACAGGCATCCTCAGCAGCACCCAGGCCGATATACGCTTTCAGCAGGGCAAACTGTTACTGAATGACAACGTCGACCTCGGCGGTAACTTTACGTTGACCAACAATGCCGATGTGCTGGTGACCCAGCCGCTAACGGTCACCGGTAACTACCATCAGACCAGCGATGCTATCCTGACTCTTGGCGTTACTGATACCCCCTTTGCTCAGGGAACCGCACTCGACGTCGGCTACGGCCGCCTGACCGTCAGCGGCAATGCGCAGATCGACTCCGGGTCAACTATCCGTCTGAGCAGCACCGGCAGCAATTACAGTTTCGCCAGTGGTCAACGCTATCTGGCGATCAGTGCAGGCAGCGCAGACTATAACGCCAGCACGCTGCATTACGTGGCGGAGAATTACAACGGCACTGTGACTGCTAAGGTAATTGACAGCGGCAACACCCGCGATCTTGCACTCTATCTTGATTCACCGACACCGACAGCGCCGGTTACGCCGGATCCCGTTACGCCAGCGGAACCGACGACACCAGCCACACCGTCGGAGCCCGTCACACCGTCGGAACCAGTTACACCTTCGGAGCCCGTCACATCGCCTGTTACGCCAACCTTACCATCTGTTCCCGTTAATCCGGTGACGCCAGCAAACCCTGTTGCGGCCAAACCCTTGCCGACCACTGGCAACGCGATTGCCTCAATCAACGGTCTTTCTGGCTACAGCGGGTTTTCTGCCGGGTTACTTGACCTGTTTAACGCCTCAAAAACCATCGGTACTCAGGCTGAGGCCAATCGCGTCGGTGAGCAGCTGGCTCCGGCACAAAACAGTATGGCGTCAGCGGCCACCTCAGCCGCATCAATGGATGCGCTGGGTGTGATCGGTGGGCATCTGGATGGCCTGCGCGTTACGCCGGGTGCCAGCGCGCGTGGCATAGCCACCGGTGACGACAGCCTGGACTGGGCTGCGTGGGGCAAACCGTTCTACGGCAGCGCACGTCAGGGCATGGTGGATGAAGTCAGCGGTTATCGTGCTCACTATGCGGGTCTGGTGCTGGGCGCCGATCGACAGCTGCTGGATAACTGGCGTGCCGGTGCGGCGCTGAGCTACAGCCGTACCTCGGTAAAAGGCGCAGATAACCTGAAAGGCAGCAACAGTGATGTTGACGCCTGGGGCGGGATCCTTTATGCCACCTACAGCGGTAATCCATGGTTTGTTAACCTCAGTACCAGCCTGACCCGTCAGACCTATGACAGTCAGCGCGTCGTTGACTTCAGCGGCTTCAGCGATAATGCCAGCGGCCACTTCCACGGCCAGCAGGCTGCGGTGAAGGGTGAAGCGGGCTATCCGTTCATGCTGGGTGAGAACACCACCCTGACGCCACTGGCCAGCCTGAGTTACAGCTATCTGCATCAGGAAAGCTATCAGGAAAATAGCGACAGCGGCAGCGCCCTGACGGTAGACAGCGCACACAGTCAGTCAGTAGAAAGTAGCCTGGGGGCAAAACTGGCCCACAGCTGGTCAACCTCAGCCGGGGACCTGACGCCGTTTGTGCAGGCGATGTGGACACATCAGTACGATCGCAGCCGCATGACCACCACCTCCGGGTTCAGCGCAGACAGCCTGGGCGAAACGCGCTTTACCTCTCAGGGGGCCAGCCCGGCAGCAGACAGTGCAGAAACCAGCGTGGGTGTTTCACTGTCACATGCTGACGATCTGACCCTGGAGGCGCGCTATGACCTCCAGACGGCACCTCATTTCGAGGGGCAAACCATCAGCCTGCAAGTCCGTAAGCTGTTCTGATTAGCCGATGAGATTCACGCGGAGTCTGGCGTCGCTGTGTTGCAGCCTGTTACTGGCAGGCTGTGCCACAGAGAACCGGGTTGCAACCGCCGACGCCATTGCGCGTCAGGCGGGACTGCAGCCGGGTGAAATCAGTGCCAGCCCTTTTGTACTGCGCTGGTGGGGGCGAATTAATGCCCCTCATCAGCCGGTTCATCTGTATATTGAAGGCGATGGTTTTGCCTGGGTCACCCCCAGCCAGCCCTCGCGCGACCCTACCCCGTATAATCCCCTTGCACTCAGACTCGCTGCTGCCGATAGCGCTGTAAACGTCGCTTATCTGGCGCGCCCCTGTCAGTACACGCCAATGGTCCGTAACCCGGCCTGCAACCTGAGCTGGTGGACGGATCGCCGCTTCGCTCCGGCAGTCATAGAGGCAATGAATAGTGCCGTCAGTCAGATTATGCGCCAGGCGCCCGGCCAGCCGCTGGTGCTGGTGGGTTACTCCGGCGGGGGGGCCATTGCTGCCCTGATAGCGGCGCAGCGCAGTGATGTGCAGTCGCTGCGCACCGTGGCGGGCAACCTTGATATGGACGAAGTGAACCGCCTGCATCACGCCAGCCCGATGCCGCTATCACTGAATGCCAGAGCGGTTGCCACCCGGCTGGCCGCCCTGCCGCAGATCCATTACTCCGGCAGCGACGATCGGGTTATCCCGCAAAGCGTGACTCAGGGTTACGTCGATGCCAGCCACTCTGGCTGTGTAAAAATGGTCAGCGTCGCGGGACTGACGCACGGGGGCCGCTGGGAGACACTCTGGCCCGCGTTGTTAAGGCAGCCACCCGGCTGCGAATAGATAAAAAAAAGCCTGACGAGCAATCGTCAGGCTTTTTTATGCGCACACCGCAGGCAGATTAATGCACCGTGCCTTCGGCTTTACGCTTCTGAGCGCTCAGGAAGTGATAAGTGAGCTGGTTTTTATCTTTATCCAGCGCCACTGACACCGAGCCTCCGTCAACCAGTGAACCAAACAGCAGTTCATTAGCCAGCGGTTTCTTCAGGCTGTCCTGAACGGTACGGGCCATAGGACGGGCACCCATAGCCTTGTCATAGCCTTTCTCTGCCAGCCAGTCACGCGCTTCGTCACTGACTTCCAGCGACACGCCTTTTGCATCCAGCTGTGCCTGGAGTTCGACAATAAACTTGTCGACCACCTGGTGGATAACCACCTGGTCAAGATGTTTGAACCAGATAATGTTATCCAGACGGTTACGGAACTCTGGCGTAAAGATCTTTTTGATCTCTTCCATCGCATCCGTACTGTTGTCCTGATGGATCAGGCCGATAGATTTACGTTCCGTTTCGCGTACCCCGGCATTGGTGGTCATCACCACCACTACGTTACGGAAGTCCGCCTTACGGCCGTTATTATCAGTCAGCATGCCGTTATCCATCACCTGCAACAGCAGGTTGAAGACATCCGGGTGCGCTTTCTCGATTTCATCCAGCAGCACCACCGCATGCGGATGTTTAATAACCGCATCGGTTAACAGGCCGCCCTGGTCGAAGCCGACATAGCCAGGAGGCGCACCAATCAGGCGACTGACGGTGTGACGCTCCATATACTCGGACATATCAAAGCGCAGCAGCTCAATTCCCAGCGCCTTAGCCAGCTGAACGGTGACTTCGGTTTTACCGACGCCTGTCGGGCCGGCAAACAGGAAGGAACCAACCGGTTTACGATCCTGGCCCAGTCCGGCGCGGCTCATTTTGATCGCTTCGGTCAACACTTCAATGGCATTGTCCTGACCAAATACCAGCATCTTCAGGCGATCGCCGAGCGTTTTCAGCGAGTCGCGATCGGAAGCCGACACACTCTTCTCTGGAATACGCGCAATGCGCGCCACCACGGTTTCGATGTCCGACACGTTAACGGTTTTCTTACGCTTACTCACCGGCATCAGACGGGCGCGCGCGCCCGCTTCATCAATCACGTCAATTGCCTTATCGGGCAGATGACGGTCGTTGATGTATTTCACTGCCAGCTCAACCGCTGCACGCACCGCTTTCGCGGTGTAGCGCACATCGTGGTGTGCTTCGTACTTCGGTTTCAGACCATTGATGATCTGCACCGTTTCCTCAACCGTTGGCTCGGTAATATCAATTTTCTGGAAGCGACGCGCCAGTGCGCGATCTTTCTCGAAAATATTGCTGAATTCCTGGTAGGTGGTAGACCCCATCACCCGGATCTTGCCCCCCGACAGCAGCGGTTTGATCAGGTTAGCAGCGTCCACCTGGCCGCCAGAGGCCGCACCCGCACCGATGATGGTATGGATCTCATCGATAAACAGGATGCTACTGGTGTCCTGCTCCAGCTGCTTCAGCAACGCCTTAAAGCGCTTCTCAAAGTCACCGCGATATTTAGTGCCTGCCAGCAGCGAACCAATATCGAGAGAATAGATGGTGCAATCTTTCATCACTTCCGGAACGTCGCCCTGCACGATACGCCAGGCAAGACCTTCAGCGATAGCCGTTTTACCGACGCCAGACTCCCCCACCAGCAGCGGGTTATTTTTACGGCGACGGCACAATACCTGGACAGCGCGCTCCAGCTCTTTATCGCGGCCGATGAGCGGATCGATACCGCCAACGCGGGCAAGCTGGTTAAGGTTGGTGGTGAAGTTTTCCATACGTTCCTCCCCGCCTGCTTGCTCTTCATTAACCGGATTCTCAGCGCCCGATGCTGCCGGACCTGGTTCATCTTTACGCGTGCCGTGAGAGATATAGTTCACCACATCAAGGCGGCTGACTTCATGTTTGCGCAGCAGATAGGCTGCCTGCGACTCCTGCTCGCTGAAGATCGCGACCAGAACATTCGCTCCAGCGACTTCGCTGCGGCCGGAGGATTGGACGTGAAAGACTGCACGTTGCAGGACGCGCTGGAAACTGAGCGTCGGCTGTGTGTCGCGCTCTTCTTCGCTAACCGGCAAGACCGGGGTGGTTTGTTCGATGAAGGCTTCGAGTTCCTGGCGTAATGCCACGATATCCACCGTGCAGGCTTCCAGTGCCTCTCTGGCCGACGGGTTACTGAGCAATGCCAGTAACAGATGCTCGACGGTCATAAACTCATGTCGGTGCTCACGCGCTCTGGCGAAAGCCATATTTAAACTGAGTTCCAGTTCTTGATTGAGCATAGGCACCTCCCCCAATAGATCGCCTTATTCAGGCTTTTTCCAGCGTACAAAGCAACGGATGCTCATTTTCCCTGGCATACTTGTTCACATGAGCGACTTTGGTCTCTGCAACTTCTGCAGTAAATACACCACAAATCGCCTTTCCCTGGTAGTGAACCGCGAGCATCAGTTGCGTTGCACGTTCAACATCATAAGAAAAGAACTTTTGCAGAACGTCAATAACAAATTCCATAGGCGTATAATCGTCATTATTCAGAATAACTTTATACATCGATGGTGGCTTGAGCTCCTCGCGGACTTTGTCATCCGCCAGTTTTTCGAAATTCAGCCAGTCGTTAGTCTTTCCCATACCTATCCAGTGTGATCAACATTACTTACTTACGCCACACTAACATCATTCAGGTTAGAAATAACATGAACAAAATGTTGTACAGCGCGGTTGAAATTGTATACAGAAATCATCAATCGCGACCTTCATCACAAAATTTGCAATAGCGTTAACTGCTTCAAATTTTGATGATTTCGTCCCTATCTTAACCCCGCGTTTGCTTGACCCTTGAAGCTAATTCTCTACAGTACAGAAACAGGCTGAATGCATTTTAACCAGCCCTCAGGCTAAAAAGCCTGAACACCTCACTCAATTTTGAATGTCTTGCGAGGGATGTAGAAGCATGGAGACGGGTACTGTTAAGTGGTTTAATAACGCCAAAGGCTTCGGTTTCATCTGTCCGGTGGGCGGCGGCGAAGATATTTTCGCTCACTACTCAACCATCAAGATGGACGGTTACAGAACGCTAAAAGCTGGGCAGCAAGTCCAGTTTGATTTGCATCAGGGGCCAAAAGGCAATCATGCCAGCCTCATCGTCCCTGTGGAAGAGGCCATCGCCGTCGGCGCATGACCCTTCCTTCATTCTGTACAACCCCAGCGTAAAATGCCAGCCAGCGATGCTGGCATTTTTATGCAACAAATCTTTCTGCTTACTGATATGGGTTGTCATAATAATTTTTCAAGTCACCCTCCTGAAGCCGCCGGTAAAACCCCGTCACACGGTTAATCCGCTTTACCGCGCGCCAGCCACTGTACCCGCGAGAACATACTGCGCAACAGCTCTGGCACCGATGCGGTTCCGCGTACGGCGGCTTCCGTCGCCACCGAAATGGCCAGTTCCGGCTTTGAGGAGTGCTGAATCGCTTTGGCGATAATCCGGCGCAGGTTCATCGGAACCCCGTCAGGTAGCCGGGCCATACGATGATAAACTGCTGCGAATCCCTGCTTGTACAGGAAATGCTCCATATCCAGTGCGGGTAATTGTGTCAGATGGTCATGCTCACTGTCGTAACCCGGCTCCAGCATGCTGCGGGCGGTGGCAGCATACTTCTTTCCCGCCTCGTCGCCGTCGGTCAGTACGTGCCACTCAATGCCCATCCGCCGGGCAAATTTCAATAACGGACGCAGCCCGGACTGGGCAAACTCAATCACCTTTATACCTTCAGCGGCAAAGTGATAACCGCACTGTCTTGCCAGTTCGTTCATCACCCATACCTCTGTCTCCCCTTCCACCAGCAGCCAGCAGCGGGCAAACAGCGAAGAGGGACGATTAAAGCGGATATGGAAGGCGATACGCCGACTGTCTTCGGCACTCATACCGGCCGGGCCAATGCGCCAGGCCGCCACGCGCTGCGGCTCGCGTACCAGCCTGCACACCTGCTCCACCGGCACCTGTGACAGCAGCTCACCGGAATTGGTGGTGACGATCTTTTGCAGCGGTAGCAGGGCCAGCAGCTCCCAGGCCACCGCCAGCATGATGGGGTGAAGGCGGGTTTCCGGGTCCTCCAGCAGCAGCAGGGGGCGGGACTGCGCATCCAGCTCGCGGGCACCCCGCGCCTGCACCAGCAGGGCAAACATCCGCAGCAAAATCAGCCGTCGGCTGCGATCGCCTCCGGCAATAAGATGATTCAGCTCGCCCAGGTGGCGCCAGCCGCTGCCAGATTCACGCTGTGGGTGCGGGACACGATGGCCGGGCAGTGACGCCTGCGGTGACTGAAAAGTAAAATAGTGCTCCACCAGCTGCTGGAGGGTATTCAGCCCCTCGCGCAGTGCGCCATCGGTAAGGTCCTGAGGGCAGTTGCCCCCCTCACGCATCAGATCTTCCATCATGCTGGTCAGCTCAGCAAAGGGAGCGGCGGGCATCGTTTCCCCGGACGAATGAGGCTGGCGGCGGCTGAAACGCGCATCGCGCAGGCGCAGCACCGGATGCAGGCGGATCAGCGCTCTAATCGCCGGAATGGCCGCGTCGTCGCAGAAAACTGTCTGCCCGCTGGCATCCAGAAACTGTCGCCGGGTCACCGCCTGCTCTGCGTCCGGCAGACGTCCCTCAATACTCAGCTGAAGACGCTTTAAGCCCCCTTCGCCAGGCCACCACAGCGCAGAGAGCGCCTGATAATGAGGGGCTGCCGCCTCGCCCGCTTCATCCTCGCAGAAAGTGAAAACCACCTGCAAATACCGTTCGCGGTGCTGTTTTTCACCCGGCGGGTAATGAAAATCATGCGGTGTAAACTGATACAACTCCTGCTGCGGGGAGAGTAACAGCGTCAGCGCATCGAGCAGGCTGGATTTACCCCAGGCGTTTTCGCCAATCAGGATATTATTCCCCTCCAGCGGCAGCGACAGCTGGTTGATGCCGCGAAAGCCGGTGACGGCCATTTTTTCCAGAATCATTTTTGCCTCTGTTATCCCGCTTTTCTTCAGGATGGTCGGCCCACGTCTGCGGGTCAAGGAACAGGGAAAAATCGTTTTACCGGCTGACAGAATTGCGCCAGATCAATCCAGAGCGGATTAATCGGTTTAACCCCTTGTCACCGCCGCCGGGATCTCATACATAAGATGTATATTAAATACATCTTATAAAGGTGAGACCATGTTCTGTATTCAATGTGAGCAAACAATGCGGACTCCGGCCGGTGACGGCTGTGCCTACGCGCAGGGGATGTGCGGTAAAACGGCGGAAACCTCCGATCTGCAGGATCTGCTGGTGGCTCTCCTTCAGGGGCTTTCGGCCTGGGCTTTACAGGCGCGTAGCCTGGGGATCATCGATCATGAGGTAGACAGCTTCGCCCCGCGCGCCTTCTTCTCAACGCTGACTAACGTCAATTTTGATTCAGCGCGCATCGTGGATTTCGCCTTTGAATCCATCGCCCTGCGCGACAGCCTGCAACAGCGCTGTATTGCTGCGGGTGGGAGTCAGGACCTTGACCATCCGCTGGCCGCGCTGACCCTGACCAGCCATGAGATGGCCGGATTACAGCAGCAGGCCGCGCAGTTCGCCCTGAACGACAGCGGTGTGGATGCCGATATTCTCGGTCTGCGTCTGCTCTGCCTGTACGGGCTGAAAGGTGCGGCCGCGTATATGGAACATGCCCATGTTCATGGCCGCTTCGATAACGCCATTTATGCTGAATATCACCAGATCATGGCCTGGCTGGGAACGCAGCCGTCCGTCATGGCAGACCTGGTGGCCTGTGCCATGCAGATCGGCAAAATGAACTTCACCATCATGGGCATGCTGGATGAAGCGCAAACGACGGTTTATGGCGATCCGCAGCCCGTTACCGTCAACGTGCGCCCGGTGGCAGGCAAGGCGATTCTGATTTCAGGCCACGACCTGAAAGATCTTCAGCTACTGCTGGAGCAGACGGTGGGCACGGGTATCAACGTCTTTACCCACGGAGAAATGCTGCCGGCACATGGCTATCCTGAATTAAAAAAATATCCTCATCTGGTGGGCAATTACGGCAGCGGCTGGCAGAACCAGCAGAGCGAATTTGCCCGTTTTCCCGGCCCGATCGTGATGACGTCCAACTGCATCATCGATCCACTGGCAGGTGATTATCAGCACCGCATCTGGACACGCAGCATCGTCGGCTGGCCAGGTGTCAATCATCTGGAGGAAGACGACTTCTCGGCGGTGATTGACCAGGCCGACAGCATGCCGGGCTTCCCCTGGAGCGAAATCCCCCATGAAATCACCGTCGGTTTTGGGCGCAAGGTACTGCTGGAAGCCTGCGACAGCGTCATTGACCTGGTCACACGACAAAAACTGCGCCATGTCTTTCTGGTCGGCGGCTGTGACGGCAGTCGCGAGCAGCGCAGCTACTACACCGATATGGCGCTGGCGATCCCCGATGACTGTCTGGTGCTGACGCTCGCCTGCGGTAAATACCGATTCAACAAACTCGACTTTGGTCATATTGAAGGACTGCCGCGTCTGCTGGACGTGGGTCAGTGTAACGACAGCTATGCCGCCATTATGCTGGCGGTCAAACTGGCGGAAAAACTGAACTGCGGGGTCAACGACCTGCCGCTATCGCTGCTGCTCTCCTGGTTTGAACAGAAAGCGATTGTCGTTCTGCTGACGCTGCTTGCCCTGGGGGTAAAAAATATCCGCACCGGACCGACGGCTCCGGCCTTCCTCACCGACAACCTGCTGGCACTGCTGCAGAAAGAGTTCGGTATGATCCCGGTCAGCAGCGTTGAGAACGACCTGGCCACCATCCTTGGCAACGGGAAGTAAGCGATGAATACATCAATACTGTGCCCGTGGCGCATGCAGGTCCATCACGTACAGCAGGAAACGCCCGATGTCTGGACGCTGGCGCTGATTAACCACGATTTCTATCGCTGGCAGGCCGGTCAGTTTGCGCTGGTGAAAATCGGCAACAGCGATGAGGTGCGCGCTTACACTCTGTCATCCACGCCAGGGCAGAGTCAGTTTCTGACGCTGACGATTCGTCATATCGAACAGGGTAAGGGCTCAGGCTGGCTGACGCAGCACGTTCGCCCCGGCAACGATATCTGGCTGTCCGATCCACAGGGTGATTTCAGCTGCCAGCGCCATCCTGCCAGCCACTATCTGCTCCTTGCTGCAGGCTGCGGCATCACGCCGGTGATGTCGATGTGTCGCTGGCTGCAGGTGCAAAGACCCGGATGCAACGTGCAGCTGCTTTACAGCGTGCGCTCGCCGCAGGATGTCATTTTCGCGCGTGAGCTTAACGCCATGCAGCCGTGGTTACCGCTGACTATTCTGGCGGAACACCACGCTGCCGACGGGATGCTGCCCGGCCGTCTTGACGCTGTGCGGCTGGCGCAGCTGGTGCCTGATATTGCCCGGCGCACGGTGATGATTTGCGGGCCTCAGCCCTATATGAACGAGCTGCAACAGGCCGCGCAAGCGCTGGGAGCAGAGAAAATATTCACCGAACAATTCACCCCGCCTGCCGAAACGACAGACGGAGAAACGCAGTTTACTCTGCGCAGCCCGGCTCTGTTACAGGGAGGCGCGTTCCCGTCAGGCTGGTCGTTGCTGACCGCGATGGAGCGCCACCGGCTGCCGGTGGCAGCGGCCTGTCGCTCAGGGGTGTGTGGCTGCTGTAAAACCCGCGTGGCTGAAGGCCGTTACCGCACCACCAGCCAGCAGACCCTCAGCGATAGCGAGGTAAATGACGGTTACGTACTGGCCTGTAGCTGTTACCCACAAGGCGATATCGTCCTGGCCTGATCCCCACCCCACCCCGCCGTGTGAAACCGTTTGTTTCACACGGTTTCACCGTTTCGTGCCCGATAAACTAAGCTTGTGGCAGCAAATTTACCCTTCCTTTGAAGGGCATGCCCACCACTAAGGAGAAAAGCATGAAGCAAACTGTTGCAGCCCTGGTAGCAAAAACACTGGAAAGTGCAGGTGTAAAACGCATCTGGGGCGTTACCGGCGACTCACTGAACGGTCTGAGCGACAGCCTTAACCGCATGGATACCATCCGCTGGATGCCCACCCGTCATGAAGAGGTTGCGGCATTTGCCGCAGGTGCAGAGGCGCACCTGACCGGCGAACTGGCGGTGTGCGCGGGATCCTGTGGCCCCGGTAACCTGCACCTGATTAACGGCCTGTTTGACTGCCACCGCAACCATGTGCCGGTGCTGGCGATTGCCGCCCATATTCCGTCGGCAGAAATTGGCAGCAACTACTTCCAGGAAACCCATCCGCAGGAGCTGTTCCGTGAATGCAGCCACTACTGCGAGCTGGTATCTAACCCTGAGCAACTGCCGCAGGTGCTGGCCATTGCGATGCGTAAAGCCATCCTGGATAAAGGCGTTTCCGTCGTAGTTCTGCCAGGGGATATAGCGCTACAGCCGGCCCCGGAGACGGCCAGCGCCGACTGGTATCCCCCGCAGTTGCCGCAGGTTCAGCCCGTAAGCGACGAGCTGGCAAAGCTGGCGTCCTTGCTGAATGAATCCGGGAATATCACCCTGCTGTGCGGCAGCGGCTGTGGCGGTGCGCACCGTGAAGTCGTGGCGCTGGCCGAAACGCTGAAAGCGCCGATCGTTCACGCGCTGCGCGGTAAAGAACATATCGAGTACGATAACCCCTATGATGTCGGGATGACGGGCCTGATCGGCTTCTCTTCTGGCTTCCACGCCATGATGAATGCGGACACTCTGCTGGTGCTCGGCAGCCAGTTCCCCTATCGCGCCTTCTACCCGGCCGATGCAAAGATTATTCAGATTGATATCAATCCCGGCAGCCTCGGCAGCCACTGCCATCTTGATATGGCGCTGGTGGGTGATATCAAAACGACCCTCACTGCCCTGCTGCCCCAGCTAACGGTGAAGACGGAGCGGAGTTTCCTCGATAAGGCGCTGGAGCACTATGCTAAATCGCGCCGGGAGCTTGATGAGCTGGCCACCGCCAACGACAGTCAGCCGATCCACCCGCAGTATCTTGCGCAGCAGATCAGCCACCACGCCAGCGAGGATGCCATCTTCACCTGTGATGTCGGCACCCCGACGGTGTGGGCAGCACGCTATCTGAAAATGAACGGCAAACGTCGCCTGCTCGGTTCCTTCAGCCACGGCTCAATGGCGAATGCCATGCCGCAGGCGATTGGCGCCCAGGCGATTGACCCGCAGCGCCAGGTGATCGCCATGTGCGGTGATGGCGGCTTCAGCATGCTGATGGGTGATTTCCTGTCGCTGGCGCAGCTAAAACTGCCGGTTAAAATCGTGGTATTTAACAACAGCGTGCTGGGATTTGTGGCGATGGAAATGAAATCCGGCGGGTATCTGACCGATGGGACCGACCTGGAAAATCCCAACTTCGCCGCCATTGCCAATGCCTGCGGGGTGAAAGGCATCCGCGTTGAGCAGGCCTCAAAACTCGACGAAGCGCTGCAGGAGGCGCTGGCTCACGACGGGCCGGTGCTGGTAGATGTGGTCACCGCCAAAGAGGAACTGGCGATGCCGCCGCAGATTAAACTGGAACAGGCTAAAGGGTTTAGCCTGTATATGCTGCGCGCCATTATCAACGGTCGCGGTGACGAACTGGTTGATCTGGCAAAAACAAACTGGCTGCGGTAAAAGTGTTAAACACCTTCTCACGGACGCTGCGGCGTCCGTTTTACCGTTGACAGGAGAGTTCGCGTGATTGATCTGCGTAGTGATACCGTTACCCGCCCCACCCAGGCGATGCTGCAGGTAATGATGGTGGCTGAAACCGGCGATGATGTTTACGGCGACGATCCCACCGTCAATAAACTCGAAGCCGAAGTCGCACGTCTGAGCGGTAAACCTGCCGCGCTGTTTCTTCCCAGCGCCACTCAGGCCAACCTGGTTGCTCTGCTCTGCCACTGTCAGCGCGGCGAAGAATATATTGTTGGCCAGCTGGCGCATAACTACAAATATGAAGCAGGCGGTGCGGCGGTGCTGGGCAGCATTCAGCCTCAGCCGGTTCCCGCAGCCGCTGACGGTACGCTGCCGCTGGATGTCGTGGCGCAGTTTATCAAACCCGATGATGTGCATTTCGCTATCACCCGCCTGTTAAGCCTGGAGAATACGCATAACGGTAAGGTACTGCCGCTGGCGTATTTACAACAGGCATGGGATTTCACCCGCGAGCGTAAACTGGCGCTGCATGTTGACGGTGCCAGAATCTTTAATGCCGCAGTGGCGCTGGACGTGCCGCTGGAGGCGCTGACCCGCTACTGTGACACGCTGACTATCTGCCTGTCTAAAGGGCTGGGGGCACCGGTAGGAGCCATGCTGTGCGGCAGCGAGGAATTTATTTTGCGCGCGCGCCGCTGGCGCAAAATGACCGGGGGCGGAATGCGCCAGGCCGGTATCCTGGCCGCTGCCGGACTGTATGCCCTGGAACATCATGTCGCACGTTTAAAAGATGATCACGATAATGCGGCCTGGCTGGCCGCGGCGCTGCGTGATATCGGCGTTGACGTGACCCGCCAGGACACCAATATGGTGTTCCTGCGCCTGCCGGAAGCACAGGTGGCCACACTGGGACCGTGGATGCGGGAACGCGGTATCCTCATCAGCGCGGGACCGGTAACACGCCTGGTGACCCATCTGGACACCGATCGTCACGCGCTGGAACAGCTCGTCAGCCAGTGGCGCGCCTTTTTAGCTGCGCAGTAAACTACTCACTGCCGTACTTTTCCACCAGCGCAGCGGCGATGGCTTCCGTTTCGGCATCCGCCACGCCGCTGTAGCTGGCCGGGCGGAAATGCATCTGAAACGCCGCAATCAGCGCCTGCTGCTGATAGGGCTTCATCTGCGGCGTCACCTCATAGCCATAGCTGGCGAGCAGGCTTAACAGTCTGGTTTTCTCCACCCGCTCAGTCGGTGAGCGCCCTGCCAGCCAGAAGGTGACCCGCTCAGCATCAGGCCACGCGCCTATCCCCTGACGGGCAAACCATTCCCACGGAAACAGCGGACCGGGGTCCTGCTTACGCATCGGGGCAATATCACTGTGCGCCACCACATCCTGTGGCCGGATGCCATAACGCTGCACAATATCGCGCATCAGCGGCAGCAGCGCCGTCATCTGCGTCTGCGGGAAAGGCTGCCAGGTCACAACATTCCCGTTGCGGTGCCAGCCCTGATTCTCCAGTTCAATACCGATCGAGGTGTCATTCAGCCGGGTGGCTCCGCGCCAGAAACTCTCACCCGCGTGCCAGGCCAGCATGGACTCAGGCACCAGACGCCACACCAGAGGCTGACCGTCGTACTTTGGCGGCGTGGCGGGCAGCAGATAGTGGGCACTGACGCTGCGATCGGTCAGCGTATTAAGCGATCGTGGAAAATCCCCTGCGGTATAATGGATAACCAGTACCTTGACGCGCGGTCGCGCGCCGAAAGCTTCCTGCCGGGTATCAACTATATACCCCTGCTGTGGCAGCAGTCCCTTTGGGATAATCGAGGTATAAATAAAGATCGCCAGCAGCACCAGCAGCGGCCGGATCAGCGAAACAGGACGCATCAGTGGCGCAGTTTGACTGCGGTACCGCTCACGCTGACCATCAGCATACTGCTGTCTTTACCCACAGTTTCATAATCGATATCAATGCCGACAACCGCGTCTGCGCCTAAGGCTTTCGCCTGAGATTCCAGTTCAGAAAAGGCAATCTCACGCGCTTTGCGCAGCTCTTTTTCGTACGCTCCGGAACGCCCCCCGACGATATCGCGGATACCGGCAAAAAAGTCGCGGAAGATGTTCGCCCCCAGAATGGCTTCGCCGGTCACTACGCCGCAATATTCAGTAATTGGCTGACCTTCCAGCGTTGGTGTGGTAGAAAATTTCATACAGCTCTCCATGTTCAGTTCGTGCGTCGCTTACGTCGAAAGTAAACGGCTATACTCAATGATAAAGCACACCCGCTGATAACAATAAGGAAATCAAAATGAAATACCAGTCCTTTGCTGCTGTAGTGCCTCTGGCGCTGTTACTCAGTGCCTGTACTACCGTAGAACCCGCCTATAAAGATATTGGCACCAGGGTGGGAGCCTGCGTTGACGGCGGGCCGGACAGCGTAGCGCAGCAGTTCTATGACTTGCGCGTACAGCAGCCCTCCCAGGGGATCCCTGATGCGCAGCTGCTGGCAAAATATCGCCCGCTGCTGAGCAACAAGCTCTATCAGTCGTTGATTAAAGCGCAAAGCGAACCGAATAAAACCGCACTGCTGAGCGGTGACATTTTCTCCAGCCAGAGCCAGGGCCCGACGGACGCCAGCGTGGCTGATGCCTCCAGCATCCCTAACACCGATGCGCGCAATATCCCGCTACGCGTGACGCTGGAACGCGGTGACACCCGCTGGCAGGATGAAGTCCATATGGTACGCGAAGGCACCTGCTGGACCGTCAATGACGTGCGCTATCTGGGCCACAATCCTCATCTGCCCGGGGGTTCACTCGGTCAGCTGCTGCAAAAATAAACGATTCATGCGTGCCGTCGGCTGACGGCACGATCTTGCGCACACATTTGCATAACAGTTCCGACGCATTAGTGCTAAAACCGTTACATCACGCTATGTTGTGCTACTATTTAATCACCTTGCCCGCATAAATAAATTTTAACGCACAATGATTGCATAACTATGCTGTCAACGTTAAGATCCGCGGCATCAATTGCTATTCACTTTTTGCGCATGAGTATTCAACTAAACGCTATTAACTGCTATTACGGTGCTCATCAGGCACTGTTCGACATTCAGCTTTCTTGCCCTCAGGGCGAGACGCTGGTTTTGCTTGGGCCAAGCGGTGCCGGTAAAAGCTCACTCCTGCGCGTGTTAAACCTGCTGGAGATGCCGCGTTCCGGTACGCTGGAGATCGCCGGCAATCGCTTTGACTTCACCAGACCGCCGACGGACAGCGCAATACGCGAACTGCGCCAGAATGTGGGTATGGTGTTTCAACAATATAATCTCTGGCCACATCTGACTGTGGTGCAAAACCTGATCGAAGCGCCCTGCCGCGTACTGGGTCTGAGCAAAGCACAGGCCCACGAACGTGCGGCAAAGCTCCTCGATCGTCTGCGCCTGACAACCTTTGCCGACCGTTACCCGCTGCACCTCTCCGGCGGTCAGCAGCAGCGCGTGGCAATTGCCCGTGCGCTGATGATGGAACCCGCCGTTCTGCTGTTTGACGAACCTACCGCCGCGCTGGACCCGGAAATTACCGCCCAGATTGTCAGCATTATTCGCGAGCTGGCGCAAACCAACATTACCCAGGTGATCGTCACTCATGAAGTGGAAGTGGCGCGCAAAACCGCCAGCCGCGTGGTGTATATGGAAAATGGTTACATTGTTGAACAGGGTGATGCCAGCCACTTTACCCAGCCGCAAACCGAGGCGTTTGCCCACTATCTTTCGCATTAATTGCAGGACATAACGATGAAAAAAATTGTCATTGCCGCACTGTTAGCCGGTTTCAGCCTGAGTGCCAGCGCTGCCCAGACCATTCGTTTTGCCACCGAGGCCTCTTATCCTCCTTTCGAATTCATGGATTCTGATAACAAGATCCAGGGATTTGACGTTGACCTGGCGAATGCCCTGTGCCGCGAAATCGGTGCGGAGTGTACCTTTACCAATCAGGCGTTTGACAGCCTGATCCCCAGCCTGAAATTCCGCCGTTTCGATGCGGTAATGGCCGGTATGGACATCACGCCAGAGCGTGAAAAACAGGTTCTGTTCACTAAAGCCTATTACGACAACTCTGCGCTGTTTATCACGCAGAAAGGCAAAGTGGCCAGCGTTGACGCGCTGAAAGGCAAACGCGTCGGCGTACAGAACGGCACCACGCACCAGAAATATCTCGGTGAGAAGCTGGCGGGCATCAATGTCGTGCCTTACGACAGCTACCAGAATGCCATCCTCGACCTGAAAAATGGCCGCATTGATGCCGTCTTCGGTGATACCGCCGTGGTGAATGAGTGGCTGAAGCAGAATCCGAACCTCGCCCCGGTGGGTGAGAAAGTCACGGATAAAGCCTACTTCGGTACTGGCCTCGGCATCGCCGTTCGCCAGGGGAACACCGAGCTACAGGGCAAGTTCAACGCGGCGCTGGATAAGGTGAAAGCCAACGGCACCTATAAAACTATCTACAGCAAGTGGTTTCAGCAGTAATTAATGAACGAATTTTACACTCTTGCCAGCGCCGCCGGGATGACCGTCGGGCTGGCCGTTTGCGCACTGGTCGCGGGTTTAATCCTGGCGATGGTATTCGCCGTCTGGGAGTCCGCACGCTGGCGTCCGCTTGCCTGGCTCGGCACTGGCCTGGTCATGCTGTTTCGCGGCCTGCCGGAAATCCTTGTGGTCCTGTTCGTCTATTTCGGTGCCTCACAGCTGCTGCTAACCCTCTCGGACGGCTTTGTCATCAATCTGGGTATCGTGCAGATCCCGGTGCAGGTGACCATCGAGAACTTCGACGTCAGTCCGTTCCTGTGTGGGGTGATCGCCCTGGCCGTACTCTACTCGTCCTATGCATCACAAACGCTGCGCGGCGCACTGAAAGCAGTGCCGTCTGGCCAGTGGGAATCCGGGCAGGCGCTGGGGATGAAAAAAACCGCCATCTTCTTCCGCCTGATTATGCCGCAGATGTGGCGTCACGCCCTGCCGGGGCTGGGTAATCAGTGGCTGGTGCTGCTGAAAGATACCGCCCTGGTGTCACTGATCAGCGTCAACGATATTATGTTACAGACCAAAAGCATCGCCACCCGCACTCAGGAGCCGTTTACCTGGTTCATGATCGCGGCAGCGATTTATCTGGTGATTACGCTTATCAGTCAGGCCATTCTGAAACGCATCGAGCTGCGCACCACGCGCTTTGAACGGGGGGACTGCTGATGCTGAGCTATTTTCCTGAGTTGCTGAAGGGACTGAATACCAGCCTGATACTCACCGTCTCATCACTGCTGCTGGCGCTGGTTCTGGCCCTGGTGTTCACCGTCATTCTGGCGCTGAAAGTTCCGGTGCTCAGTATCGTGACGCGGGCCTATATCACCCTGTTTACCGGCACCCCGCTGCTGGTGCAGATCTTCCTGATCTACTACGGTCCGGGGCAGTTTCAGGCTATAAAGAATATTCACTGGCTGTGGGAGTTGCTCTCTCAGCCGTGGCTGTGCGCGCTGCTCGCCCTGTCGCTGAACAGCGCCGCCTATACCACGCTGCTGTTTCACGGTGCGGTACGTGCCATTCCTGCCGGGCAGTGGCAGTCCTGCGCGGCGCTGGGCATGAGCCGTGGTGACCAGCTGCGTATTTTGCTGCCTTACGCCTTTAAACGCGCCCTCTCTTCATATTCCAATGAAGTCGTGCTGGTATTTAAAAGTACCTCACTGGCCTACACCATTACGCTGATGGAAGTGATGGGTCACGGGCAACTGCTGTATGGCCGCACCTATGATATCGGAGTGTTTGCTGCCGCCGGTGTGATTTACCTGTGTGTTAACGGTTTGCTGACCCTGATGATGCGCATGATTGAACGCCATGCGCTGGCGTTTGAACGGCGTAACTAGTACGGACGAATCCGGGTAAGGTTCACTCCTGCCCGGATCGTCGAAAAAAAACCATCACCCCCCTTTAATCCGCGGATAGCCCGAACCGTTTGTCGTTGATACTGGTCCGGATAATGAGATCGCAAGGAATTTACCGATGAAAAAACTCGTTCTGGCCGCTCTGCTCGCCAGCGTTGCCTTTGGAACCCAGGCCGCAGACAAGATTCGTTTTGCCTCCTCCGCGACCTATCCCCCTTTTGAGTCGCTGAACAGTGACAATCAGATTGTAGGATTTGATATCGATCTGGCCCACGCGCTGTGCAAACAGATGCAGGCGGAGTGCAGCTTTACCAATAACCCGTTCGACAGCCTGGTTCCGGCGCTCAAGTTCCGCCGCTACGATGCCGTGATCTCCGGGATGGACATTACCGAAGAGCGCAGTAAGCAGGTCAGTTTCACCCAGCCCTACTACGCCAACTCGGCAATTATCATTGCGCAAAAAGGCAAGTTCACCAGCATTGAACAGCTGAAAGGTAAGCGTGTCGGGATGGAAAACGGCACCACGCACCAGAAATATCTGCAGGATAAGCACCCTGAAATTACGGCGGTGGCCTATGACAGTTATCAGAATGCCATCCTGGATCTGAAGAATAATCGTCTGGATGGCATTCTGGGCGATACGGCGGTGGTCGGTGCCTGGCTGAAGACCAACCCTAACCTCAGCTCCGTGGGTGAACATATCACTGACAGCCGCTATTTTGGTACCGGGCTGGGCATCGCGGTGCGTAAAGATAACGAAGCGCTACTGCAGAAGCTGAATAGCGCGCTGGACGCGCTGAAAGCTGACGGCACGATTGAGAAACTCAATAAGCAGTGGTTCCCGGAGTAATTCTCTCCACAGGGGCGTGGCATGCCGCGCCCCTGCAATGCCCCCCACCTTAAACCCGCTGCAACAGCGTCAGCACTTCGTAATGCGCGGTATGCGGGAACATATCAAACAGCTGGACTCTGACGATGCGGTAATCGCTCAGTCGCCCGATATCGCTGGCCATCGTTTCTGCATTACAGCTGGAATAAAGTATCCAGGGCGGGGCCATTTTTGTCAGATAGTCACACAGCTGTGCACCAATGCCACGACGCGGCGGGTTCACCAGCACCAGCTCCGGTACGCTGCCCTCTCCGGTGGCAAAGGCCGTTGAATCCAGCGCAGCAAAGCTGACATTCTTTAATCCCATCTGCGCGGCAGAACGCTCAGCGCAGGCAATCGCTTCCTGACTGATCTCAATACCGGTCAGTGCCATCTCCGGCGTGGCGCAGTGCAGGCCAAATCCCCCGACACCGCAAAACAGATCCCACATGGCCCCCACCTGAAGCTCTCTCACCCAGACGCGGGCGGTAGCATACAGCGCGGCAGCCACCTGTGGGTTGGTCTGAAAGAAGCTTTTCGGCAGGATAGAAAGTGGAACATCATTAAGCTGTTCCGCCAGCACCTGATTATCGGTCAACGGGATCTCTTCGTCTCCCTCAAGAATCGCCATCGCCACCGGCTGAATATTGGCAGAAATCACCGCCAGCTGCGGCAGTGCGCGCTGCAACTCAGGCAGTGCCGCACGCAGCTGTGCCAGCTTGATGGTTGAACGCAGAACAAAGCGCAGCATGAGCTGCCCGGTGTGCTGGCTTTCAGTGAGCAGGATATATTTCAGCTCGCCGCGCCGGCGCGCCACGTTATAGGGCGTTAATCCGGCACGGGCAATAAACGGTCGCAGCTGTGCGAAGACGTCGGCAAAACTGTCCGGATACAGCGGACAGTCGCTCAGATCGACCGGCGTGCCGTCGCGATGCAGCATACCAAGCAGCGGACGCTCCACGCTGCCGCTGACGACCATTTTGGCTTTATTGCGAAACTTTTGCTCCGCCGACAGCACCGGAGGCAGCCACTGCCCTACCGGATACGCGTCCAGCAGCTGCTGCAAATGAGACTGTTTTTGTGACAGCTGAAGGGGGTACGGCGTCTCCAGCCACTGGCAGGAACGGCAACGGCTGGCGTCGTATAGCGCGCAATACATGATGAAAGCCTGATAAGGGAAGCGAAAAGCAGTGGCTCAGTATAGCAGTGGAGGATTAACGATAAAACCGTCGGCTGCTTTGCGGAACAAACAGCAGCATCAGCACCAGTATATCAGGCAGTTTTTGCGCCAGCAGGGACTGCACGACCTGGCTGCCGTTATCCCTGACAATGCTGAATAACTCCGGATACACCCAGCCCATTGAGGCGACAAACATGTAGACCAGCACCACTACCTGGCTGACAAGATAGCCCCAGCGCCCCCAGTTATGGCCGCGCATCAGCGCGATGGCGCAGCGCAGTTCAATAAAGAAGATTAGCTGACTGGCAATAAAGATCAGCGTGGAATCCCAGGCCTGGGCGCTGCGATGAATAAAATTCATCAGCTCCATCCATCCCAGTTCGTTAACCAGCAGCATAACGCCCAGGCAGCGGGTAGCCATAATAGCAGTGCCCGCAATCCACACTGGCACCGGAATACTCCCAGCGCCGCTGAACAGGGTTTTGTCCTCTCTTAACACCTCTGACATCTCTCCCTCCAGCCATGCCACAGTTATGCCCTGTTAAAGCACAACTCACCCATTATGGTGTTATCCCCTGCGCTCAACAGAATATTCTCACTGAGAAGAGAAAAAAAGAGTCTTTCATTTCATCACGACAAATAAATAATCTTTTTTTCACCTTTATCTTATAGTCAGATTATTCCGCTCTGCCAGGTTTTATCCTGACATTTAAAACAGATTCTCAGTTACAGTACAGAAGCCACCCTCCCGGCGTGACTATGGAGTGAAAAACGTGTCAAAAGTCTTAGAACATTACCACTACCTTCATGAGATCCCGGAGCTGGGATTCCAGGAGTTTAAGACCTCGGCGTATATCAGCCAGCAGCTTAAAGCCGCGGGTTATGCCGTGCAGGATAATTTCAATGGCACCACCGGCATCGTCGCGCTGCTTGACAGCGGTGTCCCAGGGCCGACGCTGGCGCTGCGCGCCGATATGGATGCGCTGGGACATATCATTGACGGTATCCCCTGCGCCCGTCATACCTGCGGCCACGACGGACACTCCTCCGTGGTACTCACTGCCGCACAGGAGCTGATCGCTGAACAGGCGGTCAGGAAAGGCCGTCTGAAGCTGATTTTCCAGCCGGCGGAAGAGCTGGGCAGCGGCGCGCTGGCGATGATTGCCGGAGGTGCGATTGATGATGTGGATATGATCCTCGGTTTCCACGTGCGTCCCGCGGAAGAGTGTGCAGTCGGTACAGCCATCCCGGCCGTTTACTATTCAGCCTGCGTGACGGTTGAAGCGATTATTCGCGGTCAGACGGCGCACGGCGCGCGTCCGCATCTTGGCGTTAACGCGCTGGATGCCGCCGTCAGCGCGGTCCAGGCGGTCAATGCCGTTCATATGGCGCCCAACAGCATGTGGAGTGTAAAAGCTACGCGCTTCCTCTGTGATGCAGGCGTCACCAACTCGATTCCGGACGAAGCCCGCGTGGTGTTCGATCTTCGTGCCGCGAAAAACGATGAGATGACAGAACTGCAAGGCCGCGTTCAGCGTGCAATAGAGCACAGTGTGGCCGCTTACGGCGCACAGGCTGAGGTGCGGGTGCTGAAGGCAATGCCGGCTGCGGAAATTGACGATGAGATGAGTGCGCTGATCTCGGATGCGATTGTCGACGTGCTGGGGGAAGACGCTCTTATGGCACCTCGTTCAACGCCGGGCAGTGAGGATTTCTTCCACTATCCGGTGCAGCGTCCGTCAGTCAAGGCGGGGTTCTGGGGATTAGGGACCGGGCTGGTGCCGGGGTTGCATCACCCGGATATGCGCTTTGACCTCAATTCACTGCCGGTGGGGATCAACATCTTCAAAGCCTGCGTGAAGAAGGTTCTTGGGTGACAGGTCACCCAGGAACCTCGTAGGGGACGACCTTCTTTTCCGGTCGTCCCGTATTCATTGCGACATCAGGACCAGGGCTGACCGAAAAAGAAGGTCAGCCCCTACAAAAAAAGAAGGTCAGCCCCTACAAAAGAAAAAGAAGGTCAGCCCCTGCCTGGGTGATTTGTCCCCGGAAATCACGTAGGGGACGACCTTCTTTTCCGGTCGTCCCGTATTCATTGCGACATCAGGACCAGGGCTGACCGAAAAAGAAGGTCAGCCCCTACAAAAAAAGAAGGTCAGCCCCTACAAAAGAAAAAGAAGGTC
>NZ_JBDFQT010000002.1:401146-935754 GCF_039675725.1 Erwinia sp. Eh17-17
AGCCCCTGCTTGGGTGATTTATCCCCGGAAATCACGTAGGGGACGACCTTCTTTTCCGGTCGTCCCGTATATGGTGACACGATTAATGTCCCCTGCGCGCACGCTGAATATCCTTCACTCGCTGCTTCTCTTTACCGGCCATCAACCGCCAGGCAATAAAACCGACAATGCCGACCACCAGCAGGATCAACGTCGCCAGCGCGTTAATCTCCGGGTTAATACCACGGCGTACGGTAGCAAAAATCTGCATAGGTAAGGTATTAGCCCCCGGTCCGGTGACAAAATTGGAGATCACCAGGTCATCCAGTGACAGGGTAAAGGCCAGCAGCCAGCCGGTAACAATCGCAGGAGCAATCATCGGCACGGTGATAACAAAAAACACCTTCAGCGGCGTAGCCCCCAGATCCATCGCGGCTTCTTCAATCGAGCGATCGAGCTCACGCAGGCGCGAGTTAATCACCACCGCCACATAAGCAGTACAGAAAGTCACGTGGGCCAGCCAGATTGTCAGCATCCCGCGCTCGGCAGGCCAGCCGAAAGCGTTGCTCATCGCCACAAACAGCAGCAGCAGCGACAGCCCGGTGATCACATCCGGCATTACCAGCGGTGCAGTCAGAATAAAGGCGAAGCCAGTGGAGCCTTTAAAACGCCCGAAACGCACTATCACCATCGCGGCGATGGTGCCGAGGATCACTGCCGCCGTAGCCGACAGACCGGCCAGAGAGAGGCTGAGTGTTACCGCCCGAATCATCGCATCATCGTTAAATAACACGTGATACCAGTGGAACGAGAAGCTCTCCCACGCCGCCAGCTGCGATGAGTTAAACGAATACACCACCAGCAGCAGCATCGGCGCATACAGGAAGAAGAAACAGACCGCGAGAATAGCAGTGCGCCACTTTGAGCGAATAACCGGTAACTGACTCACGCCTTGTCCCCCATCTCTTTATTCTGATGTTTGTGGAACCAGATAATCGGCAGGATCAGGATCAGCAGGATAATCACTGCCAGCGCCGAGGCCACCGGCCAGTCACGGTTGTTGAAGAACTCCATCCACACCACGCGACCAATCATAATACTGTCCGGGCCGCCCAGCAGTTCAGGGATAACGTACTCGCCCACCGCCGGGATAAATACCAGCATTGAACCAGCGATAATCCCGCCTTTGGTCAGCGGTACAATCACGCTAAAGAAGGTTTTGATCGGGCGGGCACCAAGGTCAAGCGAGGCTTCCACCAGCGAGTAATCAATACGCGTCAGCGCGGTGTAGATCGGTAACACCATAAACGGCAGATAGCAGTAAACAATCCCGATATAGACCGCAACATCGGTATACAGGATGGTAAGTGGATGATCGGTCATCCCCGTCCACATCAGGAAGCGGTTAAGGATCCCGTTATTATTGAGAATGCCCATCCACGCATACACCCGCACCAGGAACGAGGTCCAGGAAGGCAGGATCACCAGCAGCAGCAGAATATTGCGCATTGAAGGTGAAGCATGTGCCACTGCCCAGGCCAGCGGATAACCGATCGCCAGACAGATAATCGTGGCAATCCCGGCGACCTTCAGCGAGTGCAGGTAGGCATCGATATACAGCGGATCGTCGGTCAGCGTCAGATAGTTGCCAAAGTTGAGCGCCATCGTCAACTGGCCGTCGGCCCAGCTCAGCAGCTCGGTGTACGGCGGGCTGGCGCGCGCAATATCGGCAAAGCTGATCTTGAGAACAATCAGGAAGGGCAGCAGAAACAGCAGCGCAAGCCAGAGATAAGGCAAACCAATCACCAGCTTGCGCCCGTAGGCGGTTTGCAGGCGCGTGATCAGACCTTTAAATCCGGTTTGCTGGCCGCTTGGCGGCTTCGTCGTGCGTTCAGAATATTGGCTCATAGTTACACCGTTAAGACCACACAGCTGTCGGCATCCCAACAGAGACGCACTTCGTCACCCCAGGTCGGCGTGTCCTTGCGGAAGCGATACGCGTTTTGTAGCTGGGCGCTGATCATCTGCCCACTGTGCAGACGTACGTGATAAATCGACAGATCGCCGAGATAGGCAATGTGTACCACTTCACCCACGGCAAAATTACAGCCGTCGGCCGGGAGGTCCTCGCACAGCATCACTTTTTCCGGGCGCAGCGCCACGGATACCGGCACGCCAGCCACCACGGAGACGTCGGAAGCGACTTTAAGTGGATGGATCAGCCCAGGACTGTCGATCACCAGACCATCGTCCTGACGCTCGCGCAGCAGGCCTTCAAACAGGTTAACCGACCCGATAAACTCGGCGCTGAAGCGCGTGGTCGGGTGCTCGTATATTTCTTCCGGCTCACCGATTTGCACAAACTTGCCGCGGTTCATAATCGCAATACGACCGGCCATGGTCATCGCTTCTTCCTGATCGTGGGTCACCATCACACAGGTGGCGCCGACGCGCTCCAGAATATCCACCACCTCATGCTGCATACGGTCGCGCAGTTTCTTATCCAGCGCCCCCATTGGTTCATCCAGCAACAGCAGCTTAGGCCGTTTGGCCAGGCTACGGGCCAGCGCCACGCGCTGACGCTGACCGCCAGAGAGCTGGTGCGGCTTACGTTTGGCATATTCCTGCATGTGCACCAGCGTCAGCATCTCCGCCACACGCTCGTTAATGACGTCTTTCGGCAAACGGTCCTGCTTCAGTCCGAAAGCAATATTCTGTTCCACCGTCATATGGGGGAACAGCGCGTAGGACTGAAACATCATATTAATCGGGCGCTGATACGGCGGCACATGGGAGAGGTCCAGACCATCCAGCACAATCTGACCCTGAGTTGGCGATTCGAAGCCAGCCAGCATACGCAGCAGCGTAGACTTACCGCAGCCTGACGGGCCCAGCAGAGCGAAGATCTCGCCTTTATAAATGGTGAGGTTCACATCATCCACCGCATGCTGACCGTCAAACGATTTGGTCAGATTGCGGATCTCCAGCAGGGGCGTCAGCGCCTTGTCTGCTTTGCTTTGAGGACGGGGAATTACGTCATTCACGGCCATTATACTCCGGCGCTAAATGGGAGGGCGGCTGTGCGGATTTCCTTCTGCCCACCCCTAAAAATAACAAAACAGAGGCCGGTAACCGCGCCTCTGCTGCTTAACGAGTGTGAAACGGTTATTCGTTACTTACCGCTTTTAACTTTAGTCCATGCACGCGTACGCACACGGTCAAGTTTCGGCTCCTGCACTTTCAGGGTAAACAGCTTCGCCATGGTTTCCGGCGTTGGGTAGATCCCAGGATTATCACGAATCGCAGGGTCAACAAACGGCAGGGACGCTTTCACGCCGCTGGCATAGAACACCTTGTTGGAGATCTGCGCCATGACCTTTGGCTCCATCAGATAGTTAATAAACTGATAGGCTTCATCGACGTTTTTCGCATCTTTCGGGATAGCCAGCATATCGAAGAACGCCAGGGCGCCCTCTTTAGGGATGCTGTAGGCAATATCCACGCCGTTTTTGGCTTCAACAGCACGGTTTTTCGCCTGAAGAATGTCACCCGCCCAGCCGATGGCCACACAGGTATTGCCGTTCGCCAGGTCGTTAATGTACTGGGAAGAGTGGAAATAACGGATGCTTGGGCGCAGTTTTAACAGCAGATCGGTCGCGGCGGTATAGTCTTTCGCATCGCTACTGTTAGGATCTTTGCCCATATAGTTCAGCACCGTGGCAAAAATCTCTTCAGGAGCATCGAGGAATGACACGCCGCAGCTCTTCAGCTTTTCCAGATTTTCCGGCTTAAGTACCAGATCCCAGCTATTCACCGGCGCATCTTTGCCCAGCGCGGCTTTCACTTTTTCAACGTTATAACCAATGCCCGTGGTGGCCCACAGGTAAGGAATGGCGTATTTATTGCCCGGATCGTGCTGTTCAAGCTTTTTCATCAAATCCGGGTCGAGATTCTTGTAGTTTGGCAGTTTGCTTCTGTCCAGCGGCAGGAAAACACCTGACTGCAACTGGCGCGCCAGGAAACTGGAGGAAGGCACCACGACATCGTAGCCCGTGCTGCCGGCCATCATTTTGCCTTCCAGCACTTCATTGGAGTCGAAGACGTCGTACACCACTTTAATACCGGTTTGCTTTTCAAAATCCGCCACGGTATTTGGCGCAATATAATCAGACCAGTTATAAACGTGCAGCGTCTTATCTGCGGCCAGAGAGCCAGCGGAGATCGCCATCAGCGTACCCGCAACCACACCTGACAACCATTTTTTACGTTGGTTGAACATCTTCCCTCCTCCTGAACAGAGATAAACTTATGCCGGGCAGCTGAGCTGGTTAGCCCCTGCCTCTTCATACAGGTTTCAACTTTAAAGGCTACAGAATGAATCAATATTCACCCGGCCGTTAATACTAAAAACCTATATATCTGGGGACGTTGCACGCATGATGCAGCCACGCAAGAATAGCCCCAGTCTCAGGTCCAGACCAGCCCTCAGCGTAAAAAACGCCTTTTATCGATTTTTTATGCATGTTTCCTCTATGTGATATGCCATATATGGCATAAAGAGCGACTAATATCTGGCATTAAAGGGCAAAATGCAGAATAAAAAATGGTTACTACGCTAAAGGCGTTGTCGTTTAAAGCAGCAGTTGATTCAGGGAGAGAGCACGCGGGGCAACGTCAGGATTGAAACGGGCGGAATGGGTTCCCGCCCGCAGGAAATAATGGAGGTGAAATCTGCGGATCAGTGCAGTACGGAATGGCCTTCCGCCAGCGGAATCCGATCGTCATCTTCCCCGATCATCAACAGATGGTTGGCAAATGCTTCCATCACGATCATCGAGATCTGCTCTTCACTCTGTTTCATAAAGTGGACGAACTGCCCATACGTCAGCCCGGCGGTAACGGTCAGCGACTGACAGACGATCAGTTTTGGCAGATTATCATCCTGGATATCAAGGAAGGCTTTCACCGTCAGTGAGCTGGCGTTAATCTGCGACAGGTCGGCAACCAGCGGGATCAGCGCCGTCGGTTTAACTTCAGCCAGGGCGGAAAACAGGATCACGTTGTCGACCAGATCGAGCTTGGCATCGAACACACCGTCAAAATTCTGCATATGCGGCAGATGGAGTGCCTGGCATGAATCGCACTCAAACCAGGTGATGCTTTGCTGATCCAGCCAACGCCGTAATAGGTCGAGATCCGGAACGACGAGTGAATCCATATTCTTTGTCTCTTGCCGCAATAAAATTGCGCACTAGCTTACGTAAAAACGTCGCCAAAAACCATGATTACGACAGAAATATGGCCCCGTAAGCTGCTTTTTAAGGAATAACCCTGGGTGGCGCAGCCTGTGCGGCAATCTTCAGGTCAATCGCCACCCGGTCATCCACAATACCCACCAGGCGGTCTACCCCGAAAGCACTGCGTGAAATGGCCGTCGAGGCATGAAGCGCCAGGGTCTGCGCACCGGGAGACAGTACTCCGTGGTTATCCAGTGCGGCGTCCATCACCACCGGGCGACGCACATCTTTTACCGACAGCAGGCCGAAAACCCTGAAATGCCCCTGCCCCAGCGCCACCACACGGCTGCTGGTGAACACTATCCACGGATAATGTGCTGCGTCAAAAAACAGCCCACTTTTTAACTGACTGGTCAGCAGGATATTCGACGCCACCAGCGTGGCGACAGGGATTTTCACTTCAATATGATCTTCCCAGTCTGCGGCCGGGTCCAGCGTCACCGTTCCCGTCACGCCCTGTAACTGAGCCTGAGAAAAAGCATGGCCAAACGCACGCCATGAAAGCCCTATCGCGGTTCTGTCGGTGGAAATAGCATAGGTTTCCGGCGCCGCATACAGCGCCGGACTCATCAGCAGTAATACGCTCAGTAAGGACAATGGACGAATCATCGGTAAACCTCCGTTTAACAGTCTTAGCGTAAACGTTTTACCGCGTCATTCTATTCACCGGTTTCTTCAACTGATGGCGCCGCGCCGGTTTACCAAAGCGGCTGACGCGGGGTACCGAACTATCCGCCCGTTTTCAGGCAGAAGCCGGGGCGGGCTTGTTCTTCAATCCAGCCTATCATCATCCCGGCTATATCCAGCCCGGCAGTCTTCTCAATACCTTCCAGTCCTGGGGAGGCATTCACTTCCATGACCAGCGGCCCCCTGGAAGCGCGCAGGATATCCACCCCGGCCACATCCAGCCCGAGGGTCGCGGCAGCTTTGATAGCAATCTCACGCTCGCTGTCACTGATGGTCACGCGTCGCGCAGTGCCGCCGCGATGCAGGTTGGAGCGAAAATCGCCCTCTTTCGCCTCGCGTTCTATCGCCCCGACCACTTCCCCGCCAATCACCAGGCAGCGAACATCACGCCCGCGCGCCTCTTTGATAAACTCCTGCACCAGGATATGCGCATTAAGGCCGCGAAACGCATCGATCACGCTCTCAGCGGCCTGGCGCGTCTCCGCCAGCACCACGCCAATCCCCTGCGTCCCTTCGACCAGTTTCACCACCAGCGGCGCGCCACCCACCATTTCAATCAAATCATGGGTATCGTCCGGGGAATGGGCAAAGCCGGTGACGGGCATCGCGATCCCCGCCCTGGCCAGCAGCTGCAGCGATCGCAGTTTGTCGCGCGCGCGGGCTATCGCCAGTGACTCATTAAGCGGATAGCTGCCGCACATTTCGAACTGGCGCAGCACCGCCGTACCATAGAACGTGGTGGCAGAACCGATGCGCGGGATCACGGCGTCATAGTGATCGAGCTGACGCCCGCGATAATGAATCGTCGAGGATCCGGGGTTGATATTCATGTAGCAGGAAAGCGGGTCAATAACGTCAATACTGTGGCCGCGCGCGCGCGCGGCCTCCAGCAGGCGCTTGCAGGAGTAGAGCGAACCATCACGGGAAAGAATGGCAATTTTCACCAGAAGCCTCCGGGGCCGGTAAGGTTAGCGCGTCGCCCAGCCCTGCGCATGCAGATAATCAAGGATAAACGGACGGCTCTCTTTGATGATGGTTTTCTGGATATGTTCGCTCCAGCTTTCCGAACGGCGATTGCTGTCGCGTGACTGATAGTAGGCCACCAGTTCGCGGTCATACTCTGCCAGCAGCTCAGGATCGACAGGCTGATAGCGGTTTTCATGCACCAGCATCGCGGTGGGCATACGCGGTTTGGTATCCGGATCCTGCTCAGGGCTGCCCAGGCAAAGCCCGAAAAGCGGCAGCACAAATTTCGGCAGCCCCAGTAAGGTCGTCACTTCAGCAATATTGTTACGGATACCGCCGATATAGCAGCCGCCCAGGCCCAGCGACTCTGCCGCCACCATGGCGTTCTGCGCCATCAGCGCCGTATCAACACAGCCGAGCAGCAGCTGCTCTGCCAGCCCAAGCTGCGCTTCCGGGCAAATCTGCTGATTACGATTGAAATCCGCGCAGAAAACCCAAAACTCGGCGGCCTGCGCGACATATTTCTGGCCACCACTGAGGGTGACCAGCGCCTCCCGCACGTCAGTATCAGTAATACGGATAATGGAAGAGCACTGCAAAAAACTGGAGGTCGAGGCCGACTGAGCCGCATCGAGGATCGCGGCACGTTGCTCAGCGGTAATCTTCTGGTCACTGAAAGCACGAATCGAACGGTGTGAACGCATTAGCTTAATGGTCGGCGTCATGAGAATCTCCTGGTTTGGTCTTATCACGCGAAGAGCGCGTGTTAAAAAGTTCGGGTGCCATTACTTTGGCCGTTCGCCACATCATCACCGTAGCAGCAGGCAACATCAGAGCAATACCGGCAAAAATCATCAGCGTAGCTGCCAGTTTACCGGTAAAGGGCGACGGCAAGGGTAGCATTTCATGTAACGTCAGGTAAGAGAGAATCAGGAGTAAAATACCGAGGACTTCCAGTACCAGCACCGGACGAGGAAGTTGACTAAAAGCACGCATAACGGCACCCCAGCTGACGGAATAATTCAGATTTCATCAGGACATTAAAGCGCAGATTGTGCCCTTGTGCATAGGCGCAGCGAATCAAACTAACAGGTAATTCCTTCTTCCTTTCAGCAGGGGATGAGGGCATGATAAGCGCCATTCAGCAATAATTTGTGACCTGAATCACATTAAAGTTCTGACCCTTTTGAGGAGAAACCTATGTTTGCAGTGATTTTTGGACGTCCCGCCTGCCCTTACTGTGTCCGCGCGAAAGAGCTGGCTGAAAAACTGACGGAAGAACGTGATGACTTTAATTTCCGCTATGTGGACATTCACGCTGAAGGGATCACCAAGGCTGACTTAGAGAAAACCGTGGGCAAGCCGGTAGAAACCGTACCGCAGATCTTCCTCGACGAGACCCACATCGGAGGCTGTACTGAGTTCGAAGCCTACGCTAAAAAGAATCTGGGCCTGTTCCAGTAACTCTCACCGCATCGCGCTGAGAGTTACCGCAGGGGCCGATCTGTTGTTTCGATCGGCCCGCATCAGCGTTATAAACCCCCTTTCCGCTCCTGCTGCTGATGTATCTCCATCAGCGTCCGCCACAGCATCACCAGCAATGTGCCCGAACCACACCAGAATACCGCACTGGTGATAAAGGCAATCTCCTGGCCCAAACCCAGGCTGTTGAAACGGTCTGACTGCATCAGCAGTAGACAAGGCGGTGACGCCAGGGCAATCGCCACGACCATCGCCGTCAGCGGTGCCTCTTTCGACGTCAGCGCGGCCAGTGCGCCGGGCAGTACAAACAACAGCAGCCCCAGCTGCGCATGGCCAACGTAATCAGCGGGTAACGGGTAGCGTACGGCGATGTAGATCGCACCATAAAGTACGCTGCAGGCGATCAGGCCTGGCCAACGGATACCTTTCATCCACACGAGAATTTTCTCCAGGTTATTTTCAACCCAATTCAATTCAGTTCGACGAGTCAATTAAGCCCAATTACTGTGGACATGTGCTTTTTGGACCTGGGAATAAGCTAATAACAAAAACGGTAAAAAATAAGCCTGTCGGGCGCTGGCTGTGAACCAGGATAGCGATTAAAATGAGTCGCGTTTTATCTTGCTATCACCCCGCAGCGGTTAACAGACAGCAGGAAAGCCATCGACAGCGGATGAAATTTAGCGCATAAACCCCTTCCTATCAATAGGTTACTGGTAAACAAGAAGTTAAACCGTGAATATAAACGTCGCAGATTTGTTAAGTGGAAATTACATTCTGTTATTATTTGTCGTGCTGGCTCTGGGGTTATGTTTAGGCAAACTTCGGTTGGGTTCTGTTCAACTTGGTAATTCTATTGGCGTTTTAGTCGTTTCTTTACTGCTCGGCCAGCAGCATTTCTCGATAAATACTGACGCCCTGAATCTGGGTTTTATGCTATTTATTTTTTGCGTTGGCGTGGAAGCCGGCCCCAATTTTTTCTCTATTTTTTTCCGTGACGGAAAAAACTATCTGATGCTGGCGATTGTGATGGTCACCAGCGCGATGATCCTTGCGCTTGGTATGGGAAAACTGTTCGGTTGGGATATTGGCCTCACCGCCGGGATGCTGGCAGGCGCCATGACGTCCACCCCGGTCCTGGTGGGGGCGGGGGATACGCTGCGTCAGACGCTGGGCGAAGGGCAAAGCCTCAGCCAGGCTCAGGATCATCTCAGCCTCGGCTATGCGCTGACCTATCTGATTGGTCTGGTGAGCCTGATATTTGGCGCACGCTACCTGCCCAAATTACAGCATCAGGATCTGCCCACCAGCGCCCAGCAGATTGCCCGTGAGCGCGGCCTGGACCCTGACAGCCAGCGTAAAGTCTACCTGCCGGTGATCCGCGCCTACCGCGTTGGCCCGGAACTGGTAGCCTGGAGCGACGGTAAGAACCTGCGTGAACTGGGGATCTACCGTCAGACGGGTTGCTATATTGAACGCATTCGCCGCAACGGTATTCTCGCTAATCCCGACGGCGATGCGCTGCTTCAGCAGGGTGATGAAATTTCGCTGGTGGGCTACCCCGACGCGCATTCACGCCTTGACCCCAGCTTCCGCAACGGCAAAGAAGTCTTTGATCGCGACCTGCTGGATATGCGCATCGTGAACGAAGAAATCGTGGTGAAAAATAACAACGCGGTGAACAAACGACTGAGCCAGCTTAAGCTGACCGATCATGGCTGTTTCCTCAACCGGGTGATCCGCAGCCAGATTGAGATGCCAATCGACGACAGCATTATCCTGAACAAAGGCGATGTGCTGCATATCAGTGGTGAAGCGCGGCGCGTAAAATCGGTAGCAGACCGCATCGGCTTTATTTCTATCCACAGTCAGATGACCGACCTGCTGGCGTTCTGTGCTTTCTTTATCATTGGTCTGATGATCGGGATGATCAATTTCCAGTTCAGCAGTTTCAATTTTGGTATTGGTAATGCCGCAGGTCTGCTGTTTGCCGGCATTATGCTTGGCTTTCTGCGCGCCAATCACCCGACCTTTGGTTACATTCCGCAGGGTGCGCTGACCATGGTAAAAGAGTTCGGGCTGATGGTCTTTATGGCGGGAGTGGGGCTGAGCGCCGGAAGCGGCATCACCAAAGGGCTGGGAGAGACCGGTTTACTGATGCTGGGGGCCGGGCTGGTGGTCAGTCTGGTTCCCGTGGTGATCTGTTTCCTGTTTGGCGCATGGGTCCTGAAGATGAACCGTGCCCTGCTGTTCGGCGCTATCATGGGCGCACGAACCTGCGCGCCCGCGATGGAGATTATCAGTGATACCGCACGCAGTAACATTCCGGCTCTGGGTTACGCAGGAACCTATGCTATCGCTAACGTCCTGCTGACGCTGGCAGGGACACTTATCGTAATAATCTGGCCAATTTTAGGCGGCTGAAAATAATTAATAAATTTCACAGAACTTTTTTTTCCGGCTGAAGTCTTAATTAGTGCCACTGCTTTTCTTTGAAATCCCCTTATTGTGGAGCCCGTTAATCTTATGATTCGCGGGTTTTTTTCTTTTCTGCCGCTGCTCTTCCCTGCTGTCACCCTTAATGTTTCCTTAAGCCCCCTGCGTCAAAGTAGGCTGATGTTCATCCCACAGCCCAATTGTCATGAAATTGTCATCATTCCTCAACAAAAGCCAAACGAGCCATGCAATTAAGAGTCAGACTCTTTACCCCCTGCCTGCTGGATTTTATCTTAAACAATTCGTGCTATTGATTCTCAGCGCCATGGTATTGACCTGGCTGTCACGCAGTGAAAGTTGGGATCTGGCGCTGACGCGGATGTGGTTCGACCCGCTGACCGGGCAGTTTCCGTGGAAGGATAATCCATGGCTGGATGTGATTAATCATCGGCTGCTGAAGGATGGAGTGATTGGCGGCGGCTTGCTGCTGCTGCTGGGCGGATTGATTCGCCGTCAGCCACGCTGGGTGCTGGTCGCGTTGCTGATGGGCATCGGTCCCCTGGTTGTCGGGGTACTGAAAGCCACCAGCGCCCACTCCTGCCCGTGGGATCTGGTGGAATTTGGCGGCAAAGCCGTCTCCTACCCGCTGTTCGGCACGGTGCCGTTACACAGCGGACCGGGACGTTGCTTTCCCGGCGGGCACGCCTCAAGCGGCTTTAGCGCTCTGGCGTTGTTCTTTCTGTTTTACCCACGGCAGCCCCGTCTGGCCTGGTGTTGCTGGTGGTCGGCATTCGCCCTTGGAATGCTGATGGGTTTTGGCCAGATTATGCGCGGCGCCCATTTTCTTTCCCACAATCTGTGGGCGGCATGGTGGGTATGGCTGACGCAATGTATCGCTTTCGGGTGCGTAACGTACCTGCTTAATACGACGAGGAAATCCTGATAATGGAAGAGTTAAACCGGGCGCTGTTTCTCTGGGTTAACGCCGATGCGAACTCCCCTGAATGGCTGATCGCCCTGGCCACTTTCATCGCCCGCGATGTGATTGCCATTGTTCCCGTGCTGATCGTCGGCCTGTGGTTATGGGGACGACGCAGCCAGCTTACGTCACAACGGGTGCTGGTGGTAAAAACGGGTATTGCACTGCTGTATGCTCTGGCAATCTCCTGGTGTCTGGCTCACCTGTTTCCGCATCCGCGTCCCTTTGCCATTGGCCTGGGTCACCAGTTCCTGCCGCACGCGCCCGATGACTCTTATCCCAGCGATCACGGCACCGTTATCTTCACCTTCGCGATTGCGTTCATTTGCTGGCACCGGGTGTGGTCAGGGGGGATTTTAATGCTGACCGGCGCCGCCATCGCCTGGTCACGCGTCTATCTCGGCGTTCACTGGCCGCTTGATATGCTGGGCGGCATGCTGGTTGGCCTGCTCTCCTGCCTGTTTGCGCAAATCTTCTGGCAGCTTTGTGGGGCTACGCTGTTACCTCTGCTTTCCTCTCTTTATCGAACGGTATTTGCCTTCCCGATCAGTAAAGGCTGGGTCCGCGATTAACCTGTTATCATGGGCCTGATTATTCAGGTCCTTTTTACTTTGATGCAGATCATTTCCTTTCCGTTTTTAAATAAAAAAATACGTTCTGCCTTACCGCAATTTCTCTGTGATTTATTGCGCAACAAAAGTTACGCCCCCTCCGGTTATTATCATTGTTGCGCAACGGCCTGAAGCAGTGACCACACCCGTTCCGCAATAAATATATAACACATTGAAAAAAATCATATTTTAAAAATAATCGCCGCTATTTTAGCCACCAGAGCTCACTATTTCACCGCTATAAAAACATAAAACTCAGTGAAAACATCTGTTTAAACAGCTAATTCCTGGTCAATAACCCCGGCTAAAATTCGCATTGCAGACGTTCACACTAAAAAAGGTGGTGAAAGTGTGATTACGATCACCGGTAACCCTAAAGACAGTGCTTTCATCTATTTTTTCTGGTGGTAGAGTGTGCGCCATAAAATCAGAGTAATTAATTAAAACCGTAATCAGGGATTAATTCTGATATCGCGGATGGAATACGATTTAGTTAATTGTTTTTAACATTTCAAACCTGGAGAAATCATGGACACATCCCAAACGGCGGTGTTGAGCCCCGAAGCAACACAGGATGCCAGCGCGTGGCGTAAAACTGACACGATGTGGATGCTCGGACTGTATGGCACGGCTATCGGAGCTGGCGTGCTGTTTCTGCCTATCAATGCCGGCATCGGCGGCCTGATCCCACTGATTATTATGGCCGTGCTGGCGTTCCCAATGACCTTTTTTGCTCACCGTGGGCTGTGCCGGTTCGTTCTCTCCGGGCGCAAACCTGGCGAAGATATTACCGAGGTGGTCGAAGAACACTTTGGCGTCGGAGCCGGTAAACTGATTACCCTGCTCTACTTTTTTGCCATCTACCCTATCCTGCTGGTTTACAGCGTCGCTATTACCAATACCGTCGAAAGCTTTATGACGCACCAGCTGCATATGCAGGCGCCGCCACGGGCACTGCTGGCACTTATCCTGATCGTTGGTCTGATGACGATTGTGCGTTTTGGTAAAGAAATCATCGTCAAAACCATGAGTGTGCTGGTCTATCCGTTTGTCCTGGTGCTGATGGCGCTGGCGCTGTATCTGATCCCTCACTGGAGCAGCGCGATTTTTGACAATGTCAGCCTGAGCGGGAGTGGAAAAGGTCTGATGATGACGCTGTGGCTGGCGATCCCGGTGATGGTTTTTTCGTTTAACCACTCACCGATTATCTCCGCTTTTGCCGTGGCTAAACGTGAAGAGTACGGCGACCAGGCAGAACCAAAATGCTCACGTATTCTGGCGCGCAGCCATGTGATGATGGTGCTGACGGTGATGTTCTTTGTCTTCAGCTGTGTGCTGAGCCTGACGCCGGAAAATCTGGCAGAAGCGAAGTCTCAGAATATCTCGATTCTCTCTTACCTGGCGAATCACTTCGACACCCCGCTGATGGCATGGATGGCACCGGTCATTGCAATGGTGGCGATCACTAAATCCTTCCTGGGCCACTATCTTGGCGCACGTGAAGGCTTTAACGGTACGGTGAACAAGATGCTACGCAGCCGTGGCAAAACCATTGCCGAACACAAGCTGAACCGCTTTACGGCGCTGTTTATGCTGGTCACCACCTGGATTGTGGCAACGCTCGACCCAAGCATCCTCGGCCTGATTGAGAGCCTGGGAGGCCCCATCATTGCCGTGCTGCTGTTCCTGATGCCGATGTACGCGATCAATAAAGTTCCGGCGATGCGCAAGTACAGCGGTAAATTGAGCAATGTGTTTGTGGTGCTGGTTGGGCTGGTGGCAATTTCTGCCGTGGCTTACGATCTGATTTGATGTTCTGCGGGTCAGGCAAGCCTGACCCGCAGAGTGACGATTTACGCGAACCACTTCCCGAACCAGCTGTCCATTTTCATCATAATGTAATCCCAGATGCGCCCGAAGAAGCCCGCCTCTTTCACCTCTTCTAACACCACCAGCGGGCGCTGCTCGACAGATTTCCCATCCAGTTGAAAATCAATTGTCCCAACCACCTGGTTTTTAGCCAGCGGTGCCGTCAGCTGCGGCTGCGAAAGCGTAAAGCTGGCCTTGAGATTTTTTAACTGACCTTTAGGTATGGTCACTGCAGCATCCTTCGCGACGCCAAGGTTGACCTCTTTCCGATCGCCAAACCAGACGCGCTGGGTGGAAAAGGCCTTACCCGCCTTTACAGGCGTAACGGTTTCATAGAAACGGAAACCCCAGATCAGCAGTTTTTCACTTTCACGAAAACGAATGGCATCGGTCGCCGCCCCCAACACCACTGAAATCAGGCGCTGATTGCCATCGACCGCCGAGGCCACGAGGTTATTACCCGCCCCGGAAGTGTGCCCGGTCTTAATACCATCCACCTGCAGATTGGTACTCCACAGCAGCCGGTTACGGTTGTACTGACGAATTTTATTAAAGGTGAACTCTTTCTCTTTGTGCAGCGCGTACTCTTCCGGCACATCGCGAATCAGCGCCTGACCAATCAGCGCCATGTCGCGCGCAGTGCTGTACTGACCGGAGGAGTCCAGCCCGTGTACGGTTTTGAAATGGGTATTTTGCAGCCCAAGCGCCTTCACATAGTTGTTCATCAGGCCAACAAAGGAATCCTGGCTGCCCGCCACATGGTCGGCAAGTGCAATGCTGGCATCGTTACCGGACTGGATAACGATGCCCTTGTTCAGTTCAGAAACCGGGATGCGATCGCCTGGTTTAAGAAACATCAGCGACGACCCCTGGAGAATCGGGTTGCCGGTCGCCCAGGCGTCCTTCCCGACGGTGACCATGTCATCTTTGCTGATCTTGCCCGCCTTCAGCGCCTGGCCGGTCACATAGCTGGCCATCATTTTGGTCAGACTCGCCGGATCAAGGCGCTGGTCGGCGTTCGACTCTGCCAGCACTTTCCCGCTGTTATAGTCCATCAGGACCCAGGCTTTAGCCTCAATCTGCGGGGCGGCGGGGGCCTGCTCGGCTCTGGCAGAAGAGAGTGTCAGCAGCAGCAGCGTGGAGGTGGTAGCCAGTGCGCAAACACGGGATGACAGGGGCATATTCTTCATGTCGTAACCAGTTATCCATTTGAAAGACAATTATAAAAATTAAAACCAGGCGATTAACTGCCTACAGTAAGGTGTTACATCCTGAAATAGAACAAGCTAACCGTAAAGATTCTTAGAGTTTATTCAATCTGACAGATTTTTCCTGTACTTCTGCACAATTTATCGACATCTGGCGCAGGTGCAAAGTCGGGTAAAATCCGAATTTATAAGCAACAGTTAAGCTCGTCACAAAAATCGGCTAATCTGAGAAAAATCTGCCAGAGGAGGTGTAACGATGGATTTAGCGCTGTTTGATCTTGATGAAACGCTGATATGCGAAGACAGCACCGGCCTGTGGCTGAAGTGGCTGGTTTCTCAGGGGTTCGCCCCCGAAGAGCTGATAGAGGAAGAGCGGGCGCTGATGGAGCAATACTATCGCGGCTCACTGTCGATGGAAGCCTACATGCATACCACTCTGTCACCGCTCACTGACATGGCTACCACCACCGTCTCTGGCTGGATCCGCCGCTTTATTCACCGCGATATTTTGCCACGCGTCTACCCGGATGCCCGCCAGCGTATGGACTGGCATCTGCAACGCGGGGATACGGTGCTGGTGATCTCCGCCAGCGGCGAACATCTGGTCACGCCGATAGCTGAACAGCTTGGGGCTTCCGGAGCGCTGGCCATCGGCGTAGAAATCATTGATGACCGCTACAGCGGCCAGACCTACGGCACCATGACCTATAAAGAAGGTAAAGTCAGCCGCCTGCACGACTGGCTGTCGCAGGATCCTGCCCGGCGTTTCGAAAGTATCTGGGCTTACAGCGACTCCATCAACGACCAGGCGATGCTTGAACACGCTGATAATGCCTTTGTGATTAATCCGGCAGCGCCGCTGAGCGAGCTGGCGCAGCAGCGCGGATGGGAAATCTGCCACTGGCAGCGTTAAGCACTCAGGCTGCTCCCGCTCAGGAGCAGCCCCTGCCAGCTCAGGGCTTCAGCCCGACCTTCAGTAGCTTACCGTTGGCCTCATCGGTCAGCAGATACAGCCAGCCGTCCGGTCCGCTGCGCACATCACGAATGCGCTCTGCGCGGTCGGTCAGCAGCCGCTCCTGTTCCTCTATCCTGTCCCCGTCCAGACTCAGGCGGATCAGGCTCTTTTCCTTCAGGGCCCCGATGAACAGGGAGTTTTTCCACTGCGGGAAGTGTTCCCCCTGATAGAAGGCCATGCCGCTGACTGCCGGAGAGATCTTCCAGTACCAGGCCGGTTGTTCAGTACCCTCAGCGTGACTTCCTTTCGAACCGGGCACTTTTTCACCACTGTAATCAATGCCCCAGGTCGCCAGCGGCCAGCCGTAATTTCTGCCTTTGTGCAGAATGTTAACTTCATCACCGCCGCGCGGGCCATGCTCACTTTCCCACATCTCACCGCTGGCCGGATTCAGCGCCAGCCCCTGCGGGTTGCGCATCCCCCAGCTCCAGATCTCTGCCCGCGCTCCGGCTTTACCGGCCAGCGGATTATCGTGCGGGACAGAACCATCCGCATTCAGCCGGACAATTTTTCCCTGAAGCGCCGTTAAGTCCTGGGCTTTCTCTGCCTGAAAATTGTCGCCAAAGGCGATGAACAGATGACCGCTGCGGTCAAATGCCATACGGGTTCCCAGATTGGCCCCACCGGAAACGCCCTGCTGGCGCAGCACTTCACGAAAATCCGTTAGCTGACGGTAGTCCTCGCTCAGGCGGCCATAGCCCACGGCGGCTCCGGCGCGGCCGTCCTGTCCTGCGACGGTGTAACTGAGCCAGACACGACGACTGCTGGCGAAGTCGGGGGCCAGCACCACATCCAGTAACCCTCCCTGACGCTGGGCCCAGACCGCAGGTACACCGCTAATGGGTGACGACAGCCCCTGCTCCGCCTGCCAGCGACGCAGCTGACCTGAACGTTCGGTGATCAACAGCCCCTGGCTGTCCGGCAAAAAGGCCAGTGACCACGGATGATCGAGCCCGTCCTGCAGCACCTCCGTCTGGACTTTCTCTGCCAGCACAGCAGGGCTGAGTAATAACGCCGGGAGTATCGCTAATGCCGTCAGACCACGTCTCATTTTTATTGCTCCGTGTAATAATTGGTTAAATAAATTTAGCTAAAATTCCAATAATTGCCGAATTATCTGACGCACTGCGCTATATTTCTCAGGCTTTTACGTTGAATACCATTTTTTCAATACTACAAGGGATATGTCTGATGACTTCACGATTACCACAGACGGGTTTCGCCCGTTACCTGCTGTTACCCCTGATGATGCTGGCACTGCTGCTGACGCTGAGCGGCTGCGGCGATAAAGAACCCGAGCAGCGCAAAGCGTTTATCGAGTTCCTGCAAACCCGCGTACTGGCTAAATCTCAGCTGGCCGTGCCGCAGCTGACCGAGGACGAGAAAAAAGCATTTGGCCCCTACGTGAATGATTACGCAGTGCTGACCGATTATCACAAAGGGATGAACGACGTGTTCAGCGCCTCCCTGATGCCGGTTTTTGCCAGTCTGAATAATGTGGGTTCCGTCAGTAGCCTGATGGCAAAGCGTGATGAAATGAGCAAGATGGCCGCTGACAGCGAGGCGTGGAAACCGGCACTGGCTAAACTGCGCGCAGAGACGGACAGCAAACGCAGCGCGCTTAAACAACCGGATGACCTGAAAGCTGTTTATGACCAGGTTTATAACAAACTGGTTGCCCAGCCCGATGATATTGCCCAGCAGATCGCCAGGCTGGTGCCGGAAACACTGTCACTGGTGGTAAGCCAGGTCGATCTGCTGAAACAGCAGGGAAATAAAGTCAAGATTGTGGGTAACACCGTTCAGTTTACCGATCAGAAGGCGCTGGATAAGTACAATGCTATCCAGCAAAAGCTACAGCCTCTGGTTACTGAACTGTCAAATACGGTGAGCAAGTTAGAAAATATGATCCGCTAGTCGACACAGGGGCGACCTGAGAAAAGGTCGCCCCCTTAACGTACGGTGACCACTTTTTTCATTATCAGGTAAAGTCAGGTTTCCAGCGGGGCGCACTCGTAATTTTTGCGCCATGAAAGGGGCATGCACTCGCGTTCCTGTTAAACTTCTTCTTAGTGAATACTATCCATAAGACCCGTTAAGATTATTTCATCATGATGATCTTGTTTTTCATTACCTCTTTATTTCAATTTATCAAATGGTGCTGAAATACGAGTGAAAATAAATATTAGAAAAAACCAACCAATGACAGTGTAACCGAACCAGTGTTTTGAAAAAACACTCTCACATAAGACCGCCACACCAATCAAAGATAAAGGAAAAAGGAGATCTGATAAAATCAGTGAAATTAAACTCTTAAACACTCATCCTCCTTACTATATCTAACAGATCGGATTTACCAATATACTTACCACCTTTTAACTTTACCTCCTCAATAAAATTACTCATAACAGGATCGATAAAATAATATAACATCTCAATCTCAAGCTCATATAGAGAGCAATAATAACCAGGATCAAGAGCTTTGAGTTTTCTTGCAGCCATCGCTGCTTTTTGTTCAATTCCATAAAATTGAAAAAAAGCTATAACATATGGCATTCCTTTTGAAACACTCCCGACAACAACATTTGAAAATAATTGTGACTCAGCCAATGCCTTTGAAAGTGTAAAGGACAATGCCACTCGGGTAGCCTTTCCAACCTCTCTGTTGGCTAAAACCCCGGTAACTTTTGTTACAATATTTTGAATCTTATTTTTTCATTTCCAGATTCAGCATCATCTAAAATAAGTTGTATATAAATCATAATCATCAATTGTATAACATCACGATATCTGTAAATCGATTTTACAGAAAGTACCATCCTCTTCTCTTCAGTCACCAGTTCATTGCAGATATCTGCATAACGTCCGGTCAGGCATGACGTGTACCACGAGGCACGCTCCACCCCAGAGTAAACATTGGATGCAACCCCCCGTGCAGAACGGATGACATTTTTAAGCCCTGCTTCCGAATAAAGCGCATCTGTCTGTCGCTTTGAAACTTCATTTTCAAAAGATCTGATGCATTCATGGTTCTTCCTTCAACTGAATGAGTTGTCAGGAGATCGTCAGGTATCCAGATATATTTCGTCAATCGTAGAAAAGCTAAAAGTCACGCGTTCACCCGGATGGATTTCAAGGGGAATTGAATACCGTTCGTTCCCCCTTATCCACTCAGGCGGTTATTAACCCTGCCCTACTCCGCTGGTATCGCCACCACATCGCGCACCATCTCATCAATCCCGCTTTTCAGCTCAGTCAGATCGATCGGCGCATTACTGTTCGGCACGGTTTTCCCATAGGCTTTACGCACGACTTCCATCACCGGCCTGCCGGTTTTGGCATCCAGAAGCTGGGCTTCAAGGAACAGCACGCTGTTCTGCGTGCGGTGCCCGGACGCTGCCATGGTGCTGGCGACCACCGCCGCAACCGGCACGACTTCGTAGAATTTCATATCCTGATTTTCAGCCTTCACCGCCGTGATAGCGGTCTTCATAATCAGCGTGCCTGGGACAGGCTGACTGACCAGCGGCTTACGCTGTGCAACTGCGCTTTTAAACTGCGTATCCAGATACGAACGAATCTGATCAAGCGTGGCCTGACTGACGCGATTATTCGGTTTCGCCGCCGGATAATAAACCACCGGGGTGTAATAAATACCGCGATAATCAGAAAGCTTATAGTCGGGTGAAGTCCAGCGCAGTGTCTGATGCCCGCTGGGCGATTCGGAAGGTTTTAGTTTTGAATAATCGGTTAAAAAGCCGGAGTATTGCGTGGTATCTGCGATTTTTGACGAACAGCCAGCCAGCACAAAACACAACGTTGCCAGCCCGGCGACCAGAGGAAGACGCGCACTATGCATTGCCAGATTCCTTACTCAGTCAAGGTTATTCAAGCATAGAGCGCGTCTGAGCGTTCACCAGGCAATTCGCGAAATATTTGATCTGGCTGCGGTTACCGCTAGGTTTTCAGCTTCGGATCCAGCGCATCCCGCAGGCCATCCCCCAGCAGGTTAAACGCCAGCACGGTGAGGAAGATCGCCAGGCTGGGGAAAATCGCCACGTGCGGAGCCAGCACCATATCGGCCTGCGCTTCATTCAGCATTGCGCCCCATTCAGGCGTTGGTGGCTGCGCGCCCAGGCCGAGAAACGACAGGCTGGCGGCAGAGATAATCGACGTGCCGATACGCATGGTGAAATAGACCACGATCGACGACAGTGTCCCCGGCAGGATATGGCGCAAAATAATGGTAAAATCAGACGCGCCAATGCTGCGGGCGGACTCAATATAGGTCAGATGCTTCAGCACCAGCGTATTCCCACGCACCAGGCGGGCAAAAGCCGGAATACTGAATATCGCCACCGCCAGAATCACATTCGACATGCCGTTACCCAGCACCGCCACCACGGCGATGGCGAGTAAAATACCGGGGAAGGCAAACAGCACATCGCAGATGCGCATAATAATGCGATCCCACCAGCCTTCATAGTAGCCCGCCAGCAGCCCCAGCAGCGTGCCGATAGCTGCACCGACCGCCACAGAGAAGAACCCGGCGACCAGCGAAAGACGGCTACCCAGCAGAACACGGCTAAAGATATCGCGTCCCAGCGCGTCCACGCCAAACCAGTGAAGCAGCGACGGACCTTCATTCAGCCGATCGTAGTCAAAATAATTTTCGGCATCAAAAGGGGCCAGCAGCGGTGCAAACAGTGCCAGCAAAATCAGCAACAGCACAAAGACGGCCGCAATCATTGCCACATGCTGCTGGCGAAAGCGCCGCCAGAATTCCCGCCACGGGGTGCGTACGCGGCGGGGATTGATACCCGGCAGCGTAGAGAGCACGGCGTTACGTCGCCAGTTAATCATGGTACATCCTTACTTATAGCGGATGGCGGGGTTGATTGCGGCATACAGCATATCGACCATCAGATTAATTAAAATAAACTCCAGTGAAAACAACAGTACCTCGGCCTGTATCACCGGATAATCGCGCATCTCCACGGAGTCAACCAGCAGTCGGCCCAGTCCCGGCCAGTTGAAGACCACTTCAACCACGATCGATCCCCCCAGCAGGAAACCAAACTGTAACCCCATCATGGTGACCACCGGGATCATCGCATTGCGCAGGCCATGTTTAACCACCACCACCGATTCACGCACTCCTTTGGCGCGCGCGGTCCGCATGTAGTCTTCCTGCATCACCTCGACGAACGAAGCACGGGTAAAGCGCGCCATCACGGCAGCCACCGCGGCACCGAGTGTAATTGACGGCAGAATATAGTGCTGCCAGCTATCGGCCCCCACGGTCGGCAGCCAGCCCAGCTCCACGGAAAACACCTGCATCAGCAGAATACCGAGTGCAAAGGCGGGGAACGAAATCCCCGACACCGCCAGCGTCATCCCCAGTCGGTCAGGCCAGCGGTTACGCCATACGGCAGAGACAATGCCAATCGCCATACCAAAAATCACCGACCACACCATGCTGCTCAGCGTCAGCCACAGGGTCGGCAGGAAACGCTGGGCAATCTCTTCAGAAACCGGGCGTTTCGACACCATCGAGATACCAAAATCGCCGCGCACTGCGTGCGAAATATAGTGCCAGAACTGCTGCGGCAGCGGCAGGTCCAGGCCCAGCTGCTGGCGCACCATCGCCACCACTTCAGCATCCGCTTCGCGCCCGGCAATCAGGCGCGCCGGATCGCCCGGCAGCAGATGCACAAACAGGAACACCACTACCGCCACAATCAGCAGGGTGGGGATCAGTCCCAGCAAGCGTTTAAGAAAATAGTTAAGCATCATGTACCCTGCGCCCCCTCACGGGGGCGCGTTAATCGGTTACTTCAGGTCAGCATCATCGAAGCTGAACGAGGTATCCGGCATCACATAGAAACCGGTCAGATTTTTGGTATTGGCTGAAACCAGTTTTTCCACCACCAGCGGGGCCCAGGGCTGATCTTTCCAGATGCGATCCTGCGCATCTTTGTACAGCGCGGCTTTTTTCTCGCCGTCGGTAGTATTCAGGGCATCGGCCAGGTCTTTATCGACCTGCGGGTTGCTGTAGAAGGCAGTGTTAAAGATAGTCGGCGGCCAGGACTGGGTAGCAAACAGCGGCGTCAGCGCCCAGTTGGCTTCCCCGGTAGAGGCAGACCAGCCGGTGTAGAACATACGCACACCGCTCTCTTTCTGACCTTTATCTTCAACCTGCGCCGCACGCTGGCCGGCATCCATCGCGGTCAGTTCAACCTTGATGCCAACCTGTGCCAGCTGCTGCTGGGTAAACTGCAACACCTTCTGTGCGGTACTGTGGTTGTGAGAAGACCACAGTTGAGTGGTAAAGCCGTTCGGATAGCCCGCTTCCTTCAGCAGTTCACGTGCTTTAGCCGGGTTGTACTCCGGTGCCGGGTAGCTTTGTGAATACTGAATGGACGGTGGCACAATGCCGGTTGCCGGGGTGGCATAACCGGCAAAGGCCACTTTTGCCAGCGCCTGACGGTTGATCGCGTAGTTAATCGCTTCGCGCACTTTCGGGTTATCAAACGGCTTCTGCGTGACGTTGAAGCTGATATAACGCTGCATGATCGACGGCGAGGTCACCAGGTCGAGCTTGCTGTTTTTCTCCAGCAGTTTGGCCTGCTCGAATGGGATCGGGAAAGCAAAATTTGCTTCACCGGTTTGCAGCATCGCGGAACGGGTATTGTTATCCACTACCGGACGCCAGGTGATACTGTCCAGCTTCGGATAGCCTGCTTTCCAGTATCCGGCAAACTTCTTCACTTTCACAAAGTCGGTCTGGTTCCAGGTGACGAACTCATAAGGCCCCGTCCCGACCGGATGAAAACCGATATCTTTACCGTATTTCTTCAGCGCTGCCGGGGAGATCATCGCGGCTGCCGGGCTGGCCAGGGTGTTGATAAAGGCGGAGAACGGCTGCTTCAGGGTGATTTTCACCGTGGTGGCGTCCACAACCTCGGTACTGGCGATAGTTTTAAACAGGTTGTAGCGTTTGAGGTGATTATCCGGGTTGCTGGCGCGGTCGAGGTTAACTTTAACCGCTTCGGCATTAAACGGCGTGCCGTCCTGGAAGGTCACACCGCTCTTCAGCTTGATGGTGTAACTCAGTCCGTCCGGGCTGGCCTGATAGCTGTCTGCCAGCACATTTTCCAGCTTCATCTCTTTGTCAAAGCCAAACAGCCCCTGATAAAACGACTTGGCGACCGCCTGCGACAGCGTGTCGTTAGCATCGTACGGGTCCAGCGTGGTGAAATTTGAGGCGACCGCAATGGTGACGTCTTTCGCCGCCCAGGCAGGCAGTGCAACGGCGCTGCCAAGCAGGCCGGCGGTTAACAGCAACTTACGCGTGTATTGATTCATCATCTTCCCTTATTGTCGTTATGCAGAACTCAGGCGCGGGCAATGGCATGACGTGCCACAAAATGTCCGGCGCTGACCTCGACCAGTGGTGCCACGTCCGGTTCATCGCCCAGGGCGCGGATCGGGCTGGGTATTTCATCAACTAACAGTGCTCGTTCACGCGGACGGTGCGCCGGGTCGGCCACCGGAACCGCTGCCATCAGCTTACGGGTGTAGGGATGCTGAGGATGCTCGAAGACCGCCTGACGCGGCCCAATCTCCACAATCTGCCCGAGATACATCACCGCCACGCGATGGCTGATACGCTCCACCACCGCCATATCGTGGGAAATAAACAGAAAAGCAATGCCAAACTCACGCTGCAAATCGAGCATCAGATTGACGATCTGCGCCTGAATCGACACATCAAGCGCAGATACCGCCTCATCGGCGATCACTACTTTTGGATTCAGCGCCAGGGCACGGGCAATACAGATACGCTGCCGCTGACCGCCGGAGAATTCATGGGGGTATCGCTGAGCATGTTCAGGCAGCAGCCCGACGCGCTCCAGCAGCATCGCCACGCGCTGCTCCGCTTCACGACCGCGCGCGATACCGTGAACCAGCAGCGGCTCCATGATCGAAAAACCCACCGTCAGGCGCGGATCGAGCGAGGCATAAGGATCCTGGAAGATAAACTGAATATCCCGGCGCAGATGCGACAGCTCGCGACCGGCGAGGCGATCAATCCGCTTGCCGTTAAAAGTAATACTGCCGCCCTGGCTTTCCACCAGCCGCAGCAGCGAGCGCCCGGTGGTTGATTTGCCACAGCCGGATTCGCCGACCAGCGCCAGGGTTTCGCCAGGGCGGAGATCAAAGCTGACTTTCTCCACGGCGTGGACGCGGCGATGAACCCGGTTAAGCAGGCCGCTGCGAATATCAAAACGCGTGACTAAATCCCGCACCTGTAAAATCGGTGCCGCCTGCGGATCCACGGTGTCCTGCGGCTGTTCTTCCGCCTGTTCGCCGTCGCGTATCAGCGGGAACTTTGCCGGGAAATCACGCCCGGCCATCGCTCCCAGCTTCGGCACGGCGGCCAGCAGCGCACGAGTATAGGGCTGTTGCGGTGCGCTGAAAATCGCCTGCACCGGCCCGGTTTCCACCACGTCGCCCCGGTACATCACCTGCACGCGGTCGGCCATTTCCGCTACCACCCCCATATCGTGAGTGATGAAAATCACCCCCATCTGCATCTCTTTTTGCAGCACACGGATTAACTGCAGGATCTGTGCCTGGATCGTGACATCCAGCGCGGTGGTAGGTTCGTCGGCAATCAGCAGCGCCGGGCGGCAGGAGAGCGCCATGGCAATCATCACGCGCTGGCGCATGCCGCCGGAAAGCTGGTGCGGGTAACGCGACAGCACGTTTTTCGCTTCGGGAATGCGCACCAGATCCAGCATGCGCCGCGCCTCGCTCAGCGCCTGCGCATGGCTCTTCCCCTGATGCAGGCGGATAGACTCAGCAATCTGTTCGCCGACCGGAAACACCGGGTTAAGCGATGTCATCGGCTCCTGGAAAATCATCGCCATATCCGCGCCGCGAATGCTGCGCAGCTGTGACGGCGACTGGGTAACCAGATTAATCTGCTGCTGGTTGCGGCGCGTCAGCCAGATTTCTCCACTGTCGATACTGCCACCGCCCTGCTCCACCAGGCGCATCAGCGCCAGCGAGGTGACGGATTTACCGGAGCCGGACTCGCCGACAATCGCCAGCGTTTCACCCCGGCGCACCTCCAGCGACAGATTATTTACCGCCTGAATAGGCTGGCCTTCTTGCCGGAAGCTGACGCTGAGGTTACGTACGGACAGTACGACCTCCTCCTGATGGGAAAAGGCACTCATCAGGACTCCTCCCGGTAGATCGCCACTACCGGCAGTTCGTCTGCCACCGCATAGCCGCGATACATGCCTTCGCTGTTAAACGGCAGCACCAGCTGGCCGGACGCGTCAATGGCGATTAAGCCGCCGCTGCCGCCCAGCGCAGGAATTTTTTCATGGATAACGTTATCGCTGGCCTGCTGTAACGACAGCCCGCCGTACTCCATCTGCGCCGCGATATCGTAAGCAGCCAGCGTGCGCATAAACACTTCACCGGTTCCGGTACAGGAGACGGCAACAAGGTGGCTGGCGTAGCAGCCTGCACCGGGCAATGGCGTATCACCCACGCGCCCGGCCTGCTTGTTGGTCATCCCGCCGGTTGAGGTGGCGGCCGCCAGATTACCGGCCTGGTCAAGCGCAACGGCGCCTACCGTACCAAACTTGCGGTCAGGAGGAAGAGTGCCATCGTGGTCCAGCAGGGTTTGCTGCGTGGCTATCGCCTGTTCCAGCTGCGCGCGGCGTTCCGGGGTAGAAAAAAAGCTGTTTTCAACCATTTCCAGCCCCTGCTGCTCCGCAAACGATTCCGCACCGCGGCCAGTAAACAGCACGTGCGGGCTGGTCTCCAGCACCGCTCGTGCGGCCAGCACCGGATTACGCACGCGGCCCACACACGCCACCGCGCCCGCTTCCCGCGTGCGGCCATCCATCACGCTGGCATCCAGCTCGTGCGTTCCCGCATGGGTCAGAACGGCACCTTTGCCGGCGTTGAACAGCGGGCACTCTTCCAGCTGGCGTACCGCCTCAGTGACCGCATCCAGCGCACTGCCGCCGGCGGCCAGCAGCGCCTGAGCGCTGGCCACAATTTGCAGCAGCGCCTGGCGGTAGAGCAGCTCTTTGTCGGCATCCATGCTGGCACGCGCGATAGCCCCGGCCCCCCCGTGAATTGCAATCGTCGCTATGGCCATAATTCATTTTACCCTGTGTGCCAAATCAGCATGAAAAACACTGAGTTAGAATGTATTTATCGGAAAATAGCAGTTTTTGACTATAGGCAGGCAATATTGCGATGTAAAGCGGAAAGTTCGCACCCTGATAATAACGAATGATTCTAAGATAGAGCTTATCGTAAGGTGACGGGCCGTCATTGCAGGCAAACGTGACCCTGCACGGGATTCGCGCCATAATAAGCCCTTCAGATTTTGCCCGTATGGTGGAGAAATAAACCGATGGAAGCTTTTACTGCGGGATTGATCTCGCTTGATGACGCGCTCAACACCCTGCTGGCCCGTATTACGCCCGTTCAGCAGCAGGAAACTCTCTCGCTGGCCGATGCTGCGGGTCGTGTGACCGCCGGTGACGTGATCTCCCCTGTCGATGTTCCACCGTTCGACAACTCCGCGATGGACGGCTATGCCCTGCGCCTGGCCGATCTTACTTCGGGTGCCCCGCTGCCGGTGGCGGGTAAAGCGTTTGCAGGTAGCCCTTATAGCGGTGAATGGCCTGCCGGAACCTGTATCCGCATTATGACCGGCGCGCCGGTGCCTGCGGGGTGTGAAGCCGTGGTGATGCAGGAGCAGACTGAGCAGATTGGCAATGCTATTCGCGTCACCGCCGCCGTCAGCGACGGGCAGAATATCCGCCGGGTGGGTGAAGATATCCGCCAGGGCACGCGCGTACTGTCAGGCGGAATCAAACTGGGGGCGGCAGAGCTGCCATTACTGGCTTCGCTGGGTGTGGCCCAGGTCAGCGTGCTGCGCAAGCTGCGCGTCGCCCTGTTCTCCACGGGGGATGAACTGCAGCCGGTTGGCCAGCCGCTGGCCGCCGGACAAATCTACGATACCAACCGTTTCGCGGTGCAGCTGATGCTCAACAAGCTGGGCTGTGAGGCCATCGACCTCGGTATTATCCGCGACGACCCGGCTGCGCTGCGGGCTGCGTTTATTGAGGCGGATAGCCGTGCGGATGTGGTCATCAGCAGCGGCGGCGTCTCGGTGGGTGAAGCCGATTATACCCGCTCGATACTGGAAGAGCTGGGCGAGGTCGGCTTCTGGAAACTGGCGATGAAGCCCGGCAAACCCTTTGCCTTTGGCCGCCTGCCGCACAGCTGGTTCTGTGGTCTGCCCGGCAATCCAGTTTCAGCGGTGGTCACGTTTTATCAGCTGGTGCAGCCGCTGCTGTCAAAACTGAGCGGGCAGCTGGCTCCGGCTCTGCCGCCGCGCCAGCGCGCGCGCTGCACCACCGCGCTGAAGAAGTCTCCCGGACGTCTCGATTTCCAGCGCGGTGTGGTACAGCGCAATGCCGCGGGGGAGCTGGAAGTGAGCAGCACCGGCCATCAGGGGTCACATATTTTCAGCTCGTTCCACCAGGCTAACTGCTTCATTGTGCTGGAGCAGGATCGCGGCAACGTCAATGCCGGAGAATGGGTGGAAATCGAACCCTTCAATGCACTGCTGGAAGGCTGATATGTTACCCGAGCTGAACGATGCGGAGATGCTGCGCTATAACCGCCAGATCGTGCTGCGTGGCTTTGACTTCGACGGTCAGGAGCAGCTGAAGGCGGCGCGCGTGCTGATGGTCGGTCTGGGCGGGCTGGGATGCGCTGCCAGTCAGTATCTGGCCGCCGCTGGCGTCGGCCATCTGACGCTGCTCGACTTCGATCATGTGTCGGTGTCGAATCTGCAACGTCAGGTGCTGCACGGCGAGGCGCAGGTCGGCAGCGCTAAAGTAGACTCCGCGCAGGCCAGACTCCGCGCGATCAATTCACTGATCTCGCTTGATGCAATCAACGCCCGCCTGACCGACCCGCAGATGGACGCTCAGATCGCCGCCCATCAGCTGGTGGTGGACTGCAGCGATAACGTCGAAACGCGTGAACAGCTCAACCGCCTTTGTCATGCCCGCAGGATCCCCCTGGTCTCCGGGGCCGCCATCCGTATGGAAGGTCAGATCAGCGTCTTCAGCTGGGGCAAAGATGAGCCCTGCTATCGCTGCGTCAGCCGTCTGTTTGGTTCCGCCACTCTGAGCTGTGTGGAAGCAGGAGTGATGGCACCGCTGGTAGGCGTTATCGGCTCACTTCAGGCAATGGAGGCTATCCGTGCGCTGACCCACTACGGCAGCCCGGTTGCCGGTAAACTTTTGCTGTACGATGCCATGACGTTACAGTTCCGAACTATGACGCTGGCCAAAGATCCTGACTGTGAAGTGTGCGGCACGGTCAGCCAGCACTATAGTTAAGCGGATGCCCGGAAGCATAAAGGATTAAAGAGCAGATGATTGATGAGCACAGCGCGATAGTGACGAGCGAGAAGTCGTCCCTGCGCCAGATGATGGTGATCTTTCTGCTGGTGATTGTGACGGCGGTCATTGCGATTAACGGCTGGATTGTCTGGAGCTCATGGAACCGCATGATCTCAACCTCGCAGACGGACGCGCGTAACCTCTCGCTGTCACTGTCACGACAGGCGGAGGATAGTTTCCTGCAGGTTGACCTGACCTTGCAGGATCTGCATGACCGTATTTCCCTGATCGGCCTGCGCGAAGAGCAGACCGATTACCTGCGCGAAATGTTAACTAACCGCAAAGCCAGCCTGCCCCAGCTGCACGGGCTGTTTATCTTCGATGCCGAAGGCAACTGGCTGGTGACCTCTGACGGCAATATGCCAAAGCGGGCCAACAACGGCGACCGTGAATATTTTCACTATCATCAGCAACACAGCGGCAATCAGGTTCACATTGGCAAGGTGATACGCAGCCGCACCACCGGTGATTTGATCATTCCGGTATCCATGCGCCTCGACAACTATGACGGTTCCTTCCGCGGCGTGCTGCTGGCCACCATCCGTCTCGATTATTTCAAGCAGATCTACAGCTATTACAATCTGGGCGAGCACGATGTGCTGGCGCTGATGCTGAAAGACGGCACTCTTCTTTATGTGCGTCCCTTCCCCGATAACACCATTAATCGCAATATTTCCAACAGCCCGCTGTTTACCAACCTGCTGAAAAACGCCACCGACGGAACGGCAATCTACCCATCGGCGCTGGATGGCATCGAACGGGTATTCGGCTATGCCAGCCTGAAGCGCTACCCGCTGGTGGTCGCCATCGGCTATGACAAGCAGCAGCTGCTTGAGGTCTGGTTCTCTGATATCAGCATCTCCATCGTACTCTGTACCATCCTGCTGCTGGTGATCTTCCTGCTCGGTTTACTGGTGCTGCGCCATATTTCACTTAATCTGAGAAACCAGCATGAACTGACCCAGGTACGCGATCGGCTGACCTCGATGAACCGCACGCTGCAAACACTGGCGCTGGTAGATGGCCTGACGGGGCTGGCGAATCGCAGACAGTTTGATCTCTATTTACAACGCAGCGCAGAACGTTCGGCAAAACTGCATACGCCGCTGGCGCTGCTGATGATTGATGTTGACTCATTTAAGCTATTTAACGACACCTATGGGCACCTTGCGGGAGATGAATGCCTCAAACTTATTGGAGATACGCTAACGCAGCTTCCACGTCGCCCGGTAGATCTGGTTGCCCGCTACGGCGGAGAAGAGTTTGCGGTCATTATGCCGGGGGCCAACCATGAGGCCGCACTGCGATTTGCCCATCAGGCGGTAGATGCCATCGCCGCACTCGCCATTCCACACGAGCAGGCCACCACCACTGGGGGTATCGTGACCATCAGCGCAGGAATGCATGTGATCAACGCCGAACGTAGCGCTAACATCAGTCAGGCACTGATTGCCGAGGCAGATAAAGCACTTTATGCAGCAAAAAAGGCGGGGAAAAACCGGGTGGAGGAGAATCAGTCATTCGTCACAAGGCCCTGATGTCGGCATCAGGGCCTTGCAGGGGCTGACCGGAACAGAAGGTCAGCCCGCAGAACATTAAACGATACCCTGACTGCGCAGGTAATCTTCGTAGTCACCGGTAAAGTCGTTGATTTTACCTGGGGTCATTTCTATCACGCGGGTCGCCAGTGAGCTGACGAACTCGCGGTCATGAGAAACGAAGATCAACGTTCCTTCGTACATCTCCAGCGCCATATTCAGCGCTTCGATAGATTCCATATCAAGGTGGTTAGTAGGTTCATCCATGATCAGAACGTTAGGTTTCTGCATCATCAGCTTGCCGAACAGCATACGGCCTTTCTCACCACCCGACAGCACCTTAGCAGGCTTTTTGATATCGTCCTGGCTGAACAGCAGACGACCGAGGATCCCGCGCACGGCCTGCTCATCATCGCCTTCTTGCTTCCACTGGCTCATCCAGTCGAACACGTTAAGGTCATCGGCAAAATCATGGGCATGGTCCTGCGCATAATAACCAATCAGCGCATTTTCCGACCATTTCACCGTGCCGTTATCCGGCAGCAGTTCGCCAATCAGGGTTTTCAGCAGCGTGGTTTTACCAATACCGTTCGGGCCCAGGATCGCCAGCTTTTCGCCTACTTCCAGCAGCATATTGACGTTTTTAAACAGCGGACCGTTGTCAAAACCTTTGGTCACGGCTTCCAGCGTCAGCGCATTACGGAACAGCTTCTTATCCTGCTCGAAGCGGATAAACGGGTTCTGACGGCTGGAGGCTTTGACTTCATCAAGCTTGATTTTATCAATCTGCTTGGCGCGTGAGGTTGCCTGACGGGACTTGGAGGCGTTGGCGCTGAAGCGGCTGACGAAAGACTGCAGTTCGTTGATCTGCGCTTTCTTCTTGGCGTTATCCGATAGCAGACGCTCACGCGCCTGCGTAGATGCCGTCATGTATTCATCGTAGTTGCCCGGATAAACGCGCAGTTCACCGTAGTCGAGATCGGCCATGTGCGTACAGACCATGTTCAGGAAGTGACGGTCATGCGAAATAATGATCATGGTGCTGTTACGTTCGTTCAGCACCTGCTCCAGCCAGCGAATTGTATCGATGTCCAGGTTGTTCGTCGGTTCGTCGAGCAGCAGAATTTCCGGGTTGGAGAACAGCGCCTGTGCCAGCAGCACACGCAGTTTCCAGCCGGGAGCGACTTCGCTCATCGGGCCGTAGTGCTGCTCCAGCGGAATACCCACGCCCAGCAGCAGTTCACCGGCACGGGCTTCAGCGGTGTAGCCGTCCATCTCGCCATACTTCTCTTCGAGATCAGCGACTTTGTAACCGTCTTCTTCGCTCATTTCCGGCAGCGCATAGATGGCATCACGCTCTTCCTTCACCGCCCACAGCTCGCCGTGGCCCATGATCACCGTATCGAGTACCGAGTACTTTTCAAAGGCGAACTGATCCTGACGCAGTTTACCCAGGCGCTCGTTCGGATCGAGGGAGACGTTACCGCCGGAAGGCACCAGGTCGCCACCAAGAATTTTCATAAAGGTGGACTTGCCGCTGCCGTTGGCACCGATCAGACCGTAGCGGTTGCCGCCGCCAAATTTGACAGAGATGTTTTCGAACAGCGGCTTACTGCCAAACTGCATGGTGACGTTGCTGGAAACTAGCACAGAGATAGCCTTTAATTTGCGATGTGAGTATGTGAGTCAGGGCGCATTATGCCAAAAAAAACAGGCGGGGAATACAGCAGTCTGGCAGGAGGAATGGCTGATGGGCACAATGAAGCCGGGGATGCCCCCGGCCCGTAGTAAGGTTAATGACTTTCTGCTTTACGCTTCGATGCCGCTAATGCCTTGCCCTCTTCCTCGTTACTCAGCCAGTCATGCAGATAATGTTCGATCTGCTCCAGGCTGCGGTTGCGAGTTTCCGGGATGCATTTGATCACGAATATTGCGCCAACAATGCCAATCAGGCCGAAGATAAAGAAAGCACCCGACAGCCCCACGCTGGCCAGTAGCATCGGGAAGGCCAGAGAAATAAGGAAGTTGGCAATCCACATGGCAAATACTGCTCCACCCATAAATATGCCACGCAGGCGGGTCGGGAAGATTTCTGACAGCAGCAGCCAGGTAACCGGGGATAACGCGCCCTGCTGGAAGCTGAGGAACATCAGCATGCCCAGTAGCACCATATAGCTGCGCAGCATATCAACCTGGCCATTGACGGTTTCCGGCATAAAATAGCTGACGGCACCGATAAAGAACAGGCAGGCGGTACAGCCGAACTGACCGATTTTGACCATAGTGCGTCGGCCAATTTTACCCAACAGCCAGATGCCGACAAAGGTCATCAGCACCGAGATCGCGCCGTTAGCGATGGTGGCAAACAGCGCAGCATCAGTACTCATTCCGACCGCTTTCAGCATCGTCGGCGCATAGTACATAATGGTGTTCACACCGGAGGTTTGCTGGATAACCGCCACGCCAATCCCGATCAGGAACAGCTTAAACAGCCAGGGCTTTCTCAGCTCGCGTACGCTGGAGCGCGTCTGTTGCTTATCTTCCTCTTCCAGCGTTTCAGTGATCTCTTCCAGCTCCCACTCTACATCCTCTTTGGCACGGGTGCGCTCGAGCACCTTACGCGCTTCCGCCAGGCGGCCTTTCATCGCGTACCAGCGTGGTGAATCCGGCATAAACATCATGCCAAACCACAGCAGAACGGCAGGAATAGTCGCCACGGCCAGCATCCAGCGCCAGGTTTCATGCCCGCCCCAGGCCGCATTAAACCCGGCGTTGGACATGTAAGCCAGCATCTGACCGGAAACGATCATCAGTTCCTGAATAGTCACCAGCTGCCCGCGCTTATTCGCCGGGGCGATTTCAGCAATATAGATCGGCACGGTGGCAGAGGCGCCACCGACGGCGACGCCTAATACCAGTCGGAAGAAGATCATCCATTCCACATTCGGTGCCAGGGCGGTGCCCATTGCGCCGACAGCGAAAATCATCGCCAGAATGATAATGATCTTTTTACGCCCGGCAGACGCGGCGAAGTGCCCGGAGAATAGCGCGCCAAACGCGGCACCAAACAGCAGTGAGCTGGTGACCAGCCCGGTAGTGAAGGGAGTAAGGTGTAATTCGTCGCCCATAAACAGCAGAGCGCCCGAGATAACGCCGGTATCGTAACCGAAAAGTAATCCGCCGAGGGTGGCAACCAACGCAATGACCTTAACAAAAGGTTCTGTTTTGGTATCGCTGTTAGGCCCTGATGCCCGGTTAGGTGTCAAATATTGTTCTTTTGCCATGGTGACTACAGTGACCTCTCATCGACCTGGTTAGTTGGGTACCGAGTGGTGAATCATTATGTTAGTTAACCGTCCACCGCCTCCGAACCTCAATTTAGACCATATTTTTCATTTTAATTAACAATGAAAATTAAATTTTGAGGCTTGCATCCCATTATTTCATTTTAGGCGTGATGGTAATCACATAAACGCGCCAACAATGTTGTATTAACGTGATCCAGATGCAGCTAATTTAAATTGAGAATATTTCATCTCAAATAAAATAACGCATATTCATTTCATTTAAAGTCCGCTAATGATAGGGAGGCATCATTAATGGCTGTTCCAGTATGAACAGAATGGCTGATAACACATTATTAATCATGGTGTTAATTAATTGATAGCTTAATCTCATATTGTGAGAGAGAGCCATCGGATCAGGGCTAAAGAGCTTTCACTCTGCATCAGAAGGAAGGGGATAAACCCGCGCAGCCATCTGGCGATGGCCGCGCTGTATCAGGAAAGGGACTTACTGCGGATTCTCTGCCGGACCAAACACCGAGTACTCTGGCATGTTGACGTTTTGCCAGCCTTCCCAGCCGCCACCCAGCGCTTTATACAGCGCCACGAGGTCGAGCGTGCTCTGTACCCGCGCCTGTTCGGCCTGCTGCTGCGCCTGCGCCAGCTGACGCTGTGCATCCAGCGCTTCGATGAAGGTCGAGATCCCCTGGCGATAGCTGTCGCTGGCCAGCGTAAAGGCACTCTGTAACGCCGCTACGGTATCATCCAGCCCCTCTACCTGCTGCTGGTCGCTGCGATAGCTGACCAGCGCATTTTCCACATCCTGTAAGGCAGTCAGTACCGTCTGGCGATAGCCGAGTGCTGCGCTGGCCTGCTGAGCACGCGCCAGCTTGACGCTGGACACCAGTCTGCCGCCCTGGAATATAGGAAGGGTAACCGACGGGCCGTAGCTGTAAAAATGGCTGCTCCAGTTATCGAGATAGCTGGCATCGCTGTTGCGCATGCCAAACTGGCCGGTCAGCGACAGGCTGGGGAACAGCTGTGCCACGGAGACGCCGATATTGGCCGTCGCCGCATGCAGGCTGGCTTCCGCCGCGCGCACGTCCGGGCGGCGGCGTGCCAGTTCAGAGGGAACGCCAACCGGAACGGCTTTCGGCAGCGCCGGCAGCGGTTTAGCCGTCATCAGCTCCGCATCCAGTGCGCCGGGCACTCGGCCAGTTAATACCGCCAGGCCGTTCATCGCCTGGTGGATCTGCGCCTGATACTGCGGCAGCTGAGCGCGCAGTGAATTCACCTGGGCACGGGCATTCTCAACGTTAGTCTGCGGTGCCAGCCCGTTGCGCTGCTGGCTCTGCGTCAGCTCCAGCGTCTGCTGCGCCACATCAATCTGCGTTTGCAGGGTTTGCGTAATCGCCTGCGCCCCGCGCAGCTGCAGATAGGCCCGCGCCACCTCCGCTTCCAGCGATACCAGCGCATCGTTACGGTTTTCCACCGACTGCTGCTGCTGCGCATCGGCCATCTCCACCTGGCGGCGGACCTTGCCCCAGAGATCCAGCTCCCACGAGGCGTCAAAGCTGCCCTGATACAGCCCCACCGGTTTTGTCAGGCTGTCGAGCGCCGGGCGCAGATCGGTTTCGCCACTGGCCTGATCGAGCCGGTCATACACCCCTTCGGATTCCAGTTCACCTTTTATCCCCAGCTGCTGCCGGTTAAAGCGGGCGTTGCTGCTGACCGAAGGTGCCCATGCGCCGCGCGCCTGATTCAGCTGCTGGCGCGCGCCAGCGATACGTAATACCGCCTGTTGCAGGGAAAGATTGCCCTTCACCGCCCGCTCGATCAGGCTGTCCAGCTGCGGATCGTTAAAGGACTTCCACCAGTTCGGATTAGTGGCTGCCGCCAGCGGCGCAGAACCGCCGTCCGGCTGCATGCTGTTGAAACGCTGCGGCGTGGCAGGTTTTGGAGCCTGATAATCCGGGCCAACGGCACAGGCGCTCAGCGTGAGTGCCAGCGCGACCAGCACACTGCTGCGCGAACGCAAAAAGAGAGAGGAAACGTTCATGTCAGTGCGCTCCTGCACTGCCCTGGCTCTTGATCGGTGCCAGCAGCAGACAAAATGGAATAAGGATCAGGGCAACAACGCTCAGGCCCATAAAGACATCAATGTAGGCGAGGAAGCGCGCCTGTACGATCATCTGCTTATACAGCTGCCCGGTGGCAATCGTAACCGGATCCCCCGCCATATGCACAAAGTCCCGCACCCCCTGCGCCCAGCGCTCTACCGCCAGATTGAAGGGCTCGTTGAGCGGGGTCATATTATCCACCAGCTGCGCGCTGCGCGCCTGCGACCGTTCGGTGATCATCGCGGTAGACAGCGAGATCCCTATCGACCCGGCGACGTTACGAAACATGGTAAACAGCGCCGAGGCATCGGCATTCAGCCGCTGAGGAATGGTGACAAAGGCAATGGTGGTCAGCGGTACAAACAGGAAACCCAGGCCAATAGTCTGGAAGCTGCGCATCAGCACCAGCGAGGTGTAATCGATATCCGGCGTCAGCGTCGATGAGTAAATAAACGACATGCCCAGCAGCAAAAAGCCAAAGGCGATCAGCAGGCGCGTCTGCACAATCGGCATCAGTTTCAGGACCAGCGGAATTGACAGCACGATCAGCACGGCTCCCGGCGACAGCACCAGCCCTGACAGGGTGGCGGTATAGCCAAGGTCCTGCTGCGCCAGCTGTGGGATCACCACCGAACTGCCATAGAGGATCGCCGCCATCCCCGCCATCAGCAGGCAGGCCACTGCGAAGTTACGATCTTTCAGCACGTGCAGATCGACCACGGGTTTTTTCGCATACATCAGCCAGTAAATTGCCCCGACAATGCCGGTCAGCGCCAGCAATCCAAAGGTGACGATAAAGCTGGACTGGAACCAGTCTTCATCTTCACCACGGTCCATCATCACCTGAAGACAGCCCAGACCCAGGGTAATCAGGCTGATACCAATATAATCAATACTCAGCTTGCCCTTCGCCCATTTGCGCTCCCACGGCGGATCTTCCAGCAGCTGATAAATAGCCAGAACGCTGAGGATCCCCACCGGGATATTGATAAAGAATACCCAGCGCCAGCTGTAGTTATCGGTGATCCAGCCGCCCAGCGTCGGGCCAAGTACTGGCGCCACGATGACGGCAATGGAGGAGAGGCCAAAGGCTTTGCCGCGGTCTTCCGCTTTGAAATAGTCCAGCAGCACCGACTGTTGCACCGGCTGCAGGCCACCGCCGAAAAATCCCTGTAATACGCGGAACAGGATAATCTGCCACAGCTCGGTAGCGATGCCGCACAGGAATGAGCAGACGGTGAACATGACAATACAGATCAGGAAAAACTGTTTACGCCCCAGCAGACGGCTGAGGAAAGCCGATATCGGCAGCACAATGCCGTTTGCCACCAGGTAGGAGGTCAAAACCCAGGTGGATTCGTCATAGCTGGCGGACAGCGACCCCGCCACATGCGGCAGGGCAACGTTGACGATAGTGGTGTCGAGAATCTCCATAAACACCGCCAGCGTTACGGTCATCGCCACCAGCCAGGGGTTACTGGCCGGTTTCCAGCTCTGGGCGGGATTCATTCCAGCGTGACCTTTGGTTCAACCGACAGGCCAATCGGCAGCGGCCGGTTCGGGTCGAGACCTTTATCGATGACGATTTTCACCGGCACGCGCTGCACGATCTTCACGTAGTTGCCGGTGGCATTCTCGGATGGAAACGCTGAGAAACGCGATCCGCTGCCCATCTGCACGCTGTCGATGTGCCCTTCCAGCTTCATGTCTGGCCAGGCGTCCACGCCGATCTCTACTTTGTCGCCCGGTTTCATCCGCGCCAGCTGCGACTCTTTGAAGTTAGCCACAATCCACACCTGCGGTGATACCAGCGAGAACAGTGACGATCCGGCCTGAACCAGGGTGCCAACCTGCACATTACGCTTAGTGACAAAACCATCATACGGGGCGCGTACTTCGGTATAGGAGAGATTCAGGTTTGCGGTGTTGAGCTGCGCCTGTGCCTGTTCAACCTGGCTTTGACGGGCTTCAACGTTGGTTTCCTGCTGGCGGATCTGCAAGGCCACCTGCGAAGCGACTTCGACCTGCGCCTGAGCATTGGCCAGTTCCGCTTTCGCACTGCGCAACTGGGCATTCGCCGTATCGATGTTCCGCTGTGACGTGGCGCGCGGGTCAACTCCGCGCTGACGTTTATCGTCGGCCTGAGCATTCATATAATTGGCCTGGGCGCGTGCCAGCTGCGCCAGTGCCTGGTCTTTCTGAGCAGGATACTGCACTTTAGCCAGTTCCAGCTGCGCCTGCGCCTGATGCAGTTGCGCCTTCGCCAGCCCCAGCTGTGCCTGCGCCTGGTCGCGCTGGGCGGCCGTATCGCGCGGGTCAATCACCACCAGCAGATCGCCCTTTTTCACCCTCTGGTTGTCTTTCACGCGCAGCTCAGTGACGTAGCCCGAGGCTTTCGGGGCAATCGTCACCGCATCGGCTTCGGTAAAAGCATCATCCGTGGTTTCAATATTGCGCGTGGTCAGCCAGAACCACAGCGCTACGATCGCCATCAGCAGGACAACGATAGCCAGAATCACCAATGGCTTTTTGCCAGGACGCTGGCGCGGAGTGTCATCGTCCTCAGGGTGAGCATTCTGACTGGGGTTTTCATCTTCTGGTGCAGAGGGAGTTTGATTAGCCATAGTTTCCATCATCAAAAGGTGCCCCCCGATCGGGGGGCACAACTATTCAGTCTGGTATAAACATAGGGCCTAAACTGACAAATGCCAGGGTTTCCTGACAAAAGCATCATTGTCTGACATCAGGCAGCATGAATAAGCAAATAAAGACCCCATCCGCTGAGCAGTGCCCAGAGCAGCATCGGGACGGAATAGAGGTGGAAGTGCCACCAAATGGAACGGTCTTTCGCCATACGCAGCGCAATCAGGTTAGCCAGCGATCCCGGCAGCAGGCCAAAGCCACCAATATTCACCGCCCAGGCCAGCAGCACTGAGGGTGGCTGGCTGCTCAGCAGCAGGATAGTGGCAGGAACGTTACTGATAATCTGCGACAGCCCTGCGGCCAGCAGGAATTGCCCACCTGCCGGCAGTTCTCCCGCCAGATGCAGGGACGACTGAATCTGCGGCAGTCGGGTCAGCAGAAACACATCAATAAACATCACGATAAACACCACCAGCAGGCTCCAGTCGATACTCAACAGGATTCGGCGGGCCAGTACCAGGAAGGTCGCAAATACCAGTAACAGACCCCAGAGAGCGAAGTTCATCTCCAGCGCAACGATAAACAGTACGTACAGTAGCGCACTGGCATACAGCAGGCGATGCTGCCAGCTGGCCGCGTCCTGCTCCTGATGTTGCTCAATCTTACTGGCGCGAAAACAGCAGGCGGTCAGCAGCAGCAAACTGAGTACCATCCAGGCCGCCAGCGGCAGCATCTGCCAGATAAACCCGATAAAGCCAGCCTCCCCGTGACGCCATAGCAGGATATTTTGCGGGTTACCGATCGGCGTCAGCAGCGAGCCCGCGTTAACCGCCAGGGCTTCAAAGATAATCAGCCGGGCAATCGGCAGCGAGGAGTATTTACGCAGGGAAAGCGTCAGCGGCACCATAATAAACAGCGCCACATCGTTGGTGAGAAAAGTAGAGAGCAGCGCTGCCGCAGCGACCAGGAACAGCGCCAGCTGGCGTTGATGGCTGAAGCCCTGAACCAGACGACGGCCAAGGACATCAAAATAGCCGCTGGCCTCAATACCTTTGGTCAGTATCAACAGTCCGCACAGCGTAATAATGGTCGGCCAGTCTACCGCGGCGGGCAGCTCAGCCAGTCTGAAGGGGACAAAACAGGCCAGTATCAGCCCCAGAACCACTAACAAATGCAAAAAACGATCGTGCAGAAAAGGTCTGAGCAGTGAGATCATGCTGGCTTGCCATGTTATTCCCCCCTTCCTTCGTGGCGCAGCCTCAGGGACCTGACAGGTCACCCTCATTCAGGGCAACGCGCTTTCAGGTGCTCAACAGGCAACGCCAGAGTATGGGGAGAGGGTTATTGACGACTTTCAGTGAATTTTTTGAAAATTTCCAGCGTTTCATCGCTGACATGATGTTCAATGCCTTCTGCATCGCGACGGGCGGTATCCGGGCTGATACCGAGCGCCAGCAGAAAGGTTTCAACAATATGGTGACGCTCGCGACTCTGTTCTGCCAGCGTCTCCCCTTCGGGAGTGAGAAACACACCGCGATAAGGCACCTGCACCACCAGACCCCCGGTGGCGAGACGCTTAAGCATTTTGGCGACCGTCGGCTGCGAAACGCCCAGGCGAGCAGCCATATCAACCTGACGGGCTTCGCCAAATTCGAGGATCAGGTCGGAAATCAGCTCTACATAGTCATCGATTAATTCGCGACGGTGCGCTTCACGTACCTGGCGGAAGCCTTCGACATGCTCTTCAATATCTTTCAGTGGCGCGGGCACTGTAACTTTTGCGCGACGACTCATTCAGCTTCCTCTTCTTATCAACCGACGCATTATAGGCCACACCGGTCTGTTGTGTGCGCCATTGTAAACGAAGCATCGGCCAGCACAAAATTTAGCGTCTTAGCTCTGGCTATACGATATAGCCTGTGCTATACCTGTTGATAATTCACTCATATCCTGACTGACCGGAGGGCCATCAGATGAAACTACCGCTGCTGTTAAAATTACTCTGTCGATCGCCATTCACACTGCGACTGATGCTGCTGGAAATGCTGCTTAATCCGAAGCCTGCCCGCCAGGCTTCCTGACCTCTCCGGTTGTGCCAACTATTTTGCCCGTCACTTCACAGAACTTATTGATAATGCTAGTTGCCTTTCAGCAAAACAGCGATTATCGTGCCAGCCTTTCGTAAAGAATGCAGGCCGATCGGGCTCCATCCCTCCCCATCCCCCACGATCTTACGAGTTGTATCAGGCAGTTTGCCACGTCAGCGTCGAACTGAATGGCCGCTATAGCTTTCCCTAATAAGAACCAATAATGAATCTGACATTAATTAAAGCAGCAACATCAGGCCGTTACCGTGCCTGGATTAGCCCGTACGCTGGGCTGTATTTGCTGTTATCCATCCTGATTAATCTGGCGTTTGGCTACCCGCTCAGCGTGTTATACAGCCTGGCATTTACCGCGCTGCTGCTGTTGCTGGCTGCGGTAGCGCCAAAAACCCAGAAAATGTTGATCGGCCTCAGCACAGTGATTGCGGGTTTTTATTATCCGTTTGGTCAGGTTTACGGGCCGCCTAATTTCAACACGCTGCTGGCGCTGCACGCTACGAATGCCGAAGAAGCCAGCGAAATTTTGCTGATTTTTCCGCTGCACGACTATGCTATCGGCCTGGCGATTCTGGCGACAGGCATCATAGGCGTGTGCCGAAAGTCCCGGCCTGCTCAGCGCTGGGGGCACGTCGAGAGCGCCTGCCTGGCATTTGTGCTGGTCGCCTGGCTGACACAGCCGGTGATGAATCAGCTAACCGGCGGCGTATTTAACCTCAAGGACACCGGTTACCCGCTGGCGCGCTTTGTCAAAGATACGATTGAAAGCAAACTGTCGGTGAATAAAGAGATCGACCGTATGAATCAGCTGGCCACGCTGAAGGATGACTGGCACATCACGGCGGTCAAACCGCGTCAGCAAATTTATGTGGTGGTGATTGGGGAAAGCGCGCGCCGTGATGCGCTGGGTGCCTTTGGCGGGCGATGGGATAACACCCCGTTTGCCAGCCAGCTTAACGGGCAGTTTTTTACCCACTACACCTCTGCGGCATCCTCGACGCAAAAATCACTCGGTTTAACCCTCAACCAGGTGGTGGACGGCAAACCGGAATACCAGAACAATATTATTACCCTCGCCAACCGTGCCGGGTTTGATACGTGGTGGTTGTCGAATCAGGGGCAAATTGGTCAGTTTGATACGCCAATTGCCAGTATTGCCCGCCGGGCGAAAACGGTTCATTTTCTCAAGGGTGGCGACTTTGAAGCCGATAAAGCCACGCGTGATGAAGACCTGTTAAGCTTTACGCCTGCGGCACTGACCCGCCCGGTGGATCGCCCTCGCCTGCTGGTGTATCACCTTGTCGGGTCCCACCCGAAAGCCTGCGACCGCACGCGCGGACGCTATGTCGAGCGCCTGCATTCGCTGGAAACGTCCTGCTATCTGTACAGCATTACGCAGACTGACGGCTTCCTGCAGCAGCTGTGGCAGCAGCTACACAGTAGCGGTCTGTCGTTCTCGATGATCTATTTCTCCGATCACGGGCTGGCATTTAAGGAGAAAGGCACGCGCAACGAATATCTGACTCACGATGATAAATACCGTCAGAATTTTGAAGTGCCGATGTTCATCAGTTCGAGTGACGACACCCGTCATCAGCCGATCGCAACCCCACGTTCGGCTAACGATTTTCTCGCACTGTTTTCACAGTGGAGCGGAATACAGGCGGCAGAGATTACGCCAGGCTATCGCTTTGTTTCGCATGACAAAGCTCCTCCGACAGAAGTGACTAATTTCAAGCTCCAGCGCCTGCCATTCAGCCAGTTGCAGCAGGACCCGTTTGTAAAATAGCAAAAAAAAGGCAAAAAAATCCGCCCCTTGGGGCGGATTCTTCAACGTCAGTCCGGTATAAGGACTTGCGGTCAGCAACTTAGAAGCTGTAACCTACGCCAGCAGTCCAGGTGCCAACGTCAACGCTGCGGATACGGCTCTGCTCGTAACCCACGTCCAGAGCAATGTTCTGCATTGGGTTGAACTGCAGGCCAGCACCGTAGGAGAAACCTACGTCGCTTGAATCAAATTTTTCACGGTTTGGTTCGTTGAACTGGTATTTGCCGTAGCCGATACCCACAACACCGTAGATGCTTGCCCAGTCATTCAGACGGTAAGCTGGACCACCAGTGATGCCATAGTACTGGCCCTTGATGTAGTCGCCTGCATCAGTACGATCTTTCTCAGTGTAAGTGAAAGAACCGATCCAACCCAGTGCATCGCTGCCGTTCTCATAACGATACTTCAGGTTAAAACCGTTAGCTTTGTTAGCTATGCCCTGGTAATCACTCTGAGCATAACCACCGGTAACGGTGCTCTGTGCCATTGCTGAACCAGCAGATACTGCCAGAACGCAAGCTAAAGCTGAAAGACATGCAATTTTTTTCATAACCACCTCAAATGTGAAAGTACTTCTCTCCTGACAACGTTGAAAATATAACAAAAACCAGCAAGAAACTCTGCCCCGATTTTGTTGTCTAACAGAATGTTTGGTGTAACAGAAAGTTAATGATGCTTTGTATGTCATTCTTTTTTCTTATGATTATCACTATTTTGCACTAAATTTCCACAACTGTAAAAAAACCTTCATTGAGATAATTCCTAATAGATCCTGACAAATCCTTACTTTACTGGCCCTGTTTTTGAAGAAATCCCGGTTTTTTTTCACCTATTTTTACCGGAGTCACGGAGTTTACCTTCGCCTACCAGTACACTGAGACGGCAGATTTTACCAATGGAACCACTAAAGGCTGGAATACAGGATGTCCTCTTCTTCAATTAAAAATGCCGTCTGGCTACCCATACTGTTGCTGTTAATCGCCATGACCTCTATTCAGGGCGGCGCGGCGCTGGCTAAAACGCTGTTTCCCGCCGTTGGCGCTCCGGGGATCACTGCACTGCGACTCGGACTGGGCACGATTATCCTTTGCGTCATCTTCAAACCCTGGCGACTGCGCTTTCAGCGTCAGCAGATCCTGCCGCTGGTGATTTATGGGCTGGCGCTCGGCGGGATGAACTACGCCTTCTATTTATCTATCCGAACTGTGCCGCTGGGCGTTGCCGTCGCGCTGGAGTTTACCGGCCCGCTGGTGCTGGCCCTGGCAGGCTCACGCCGTCCGCTGGATTTTCTCTGGGTGGCACTGGCCGTCGCAGGCCTGTTCTTTCTGCTTCCGGTCGGGCACAGCATCAACAGCGTCGATCCGCTGGGCGCAGCGTATGCCCTCATCGCCGGGGCTTTATGGGCGCTGTACATTCTGGCGGGCAAACGCGCTGGCAGCCAGCACGGGCCGGCAACCGTTGCCGCAGGCTCACTGATAGGCTCACTGGTGTTTGTCCCACTGGGAATGGCCTGGGCGAACCCCGGCATCTGGACTCTGTCAGTGATTCCTATCGGTCTGGCGATCGCCGTGCTCTCCAGCGCACTGCCCTATTCTCTGGAGATGGTGGCACTGACGCGTTTACCTGCGCGCACCTTTGGTACGCTGATGAGTCTGGATCCGGCATTGGCAGCCATTTCCGGCATGTTATTCCTGGGAGAAGTGTTAACCCTGGTGCAGTGGCTGGCACTGCTGGCGATTATCGCCGCTTCTGCGGGATCCACCCTGACCATGCGCCCGGCCAGGCAGCCGGTTATTCCCGTCAGTGAATTAAGAGAATAACTTATCGCTATCTGCGGGACATTATTGCCCGCAGAGCCCCCCCTCACCCGGCTTAATTTTTACCCAGCAATTGTGACAATACCGTTAATTAATCCGCTCAGAAACACCTTGTCATTCTTTTAATTCCCCCGAACGCCATAAAAAAAACGCTTAAACAAAAACACATTAAAAACATAAAGATAAAAACAAAAAAATAAACAATAATCATTCTCACAAATATGATTGCGACGGCAATGCCTTACCTGACGCGTCAACAGTCTGGCGCTATTCATGCGATAGGGAGTAACTTTCCTGCAAAATTAAAAACCGGTGCTATACTTAATCCCGTATTCAATTTGGACAACCTGACTATCAAGAGGATATTAATGATGAGTACCGCTAAACTGGTTAAAGCAAAATCTTCTGATCTGATTTACACCCGTAACGACGTGGCCGAAGACGACAAAAAAGCCACCATTGAGGTGCTGAATCGTCTGGTTATCGAATTTATCGACCTGTCGCTGATCACCAAACAGGCCCACTGGAACATGCGTGGTGCTAATTTCATCGCCGTGCACGAAATGCTGGATGGTTTCCGCGCGGCGATTACTGAACATCAGGACACCATCGCAGAACGCGTTGTGCAGCTGGGCGGCGTGGCACTGGGTACCACACAGATTGTGACTGACAGAACCCCGCTGAAAAGCTATCCGCTGAATATTCACAGCGTACAGGATCACCTGAAAGCCCTGGCTGACCGCTATGCCACCGTAGCGAATGACGTGCGTAAAGCTATCAACGAAGTTCCTGATGAAGACTCAGCGGACATCTTTACCGCCGCTTCTCGTGACCTGGACAAGTTCCTGTGGTTTATCGAATCTAACATCGAATAACCCTCACTGCGCCGCATGGCGCAGTACAGCTCCCCCGTCTTGCAAAAAGCAGAAGGTTAACCCTTCTGCTTTTTTTTCATTTTAAAACTTAAAAATAAGAAGTCAGCGACATTTAATTACTTAAACCAGCCACTTTATGTTGTTTTTATCTCGCAATTTGCTAAAACTGCTGCTGCACCACAATAAAACATCGCACCATATTGGGGCGCCATAATAGTGCGCCACCCAGAACCCTGCCAACGACATGAAGGATAGTGGCTTATAACCCTCTGTTTTTCATATAAATTTCAAAGTTGGCATGATTCTTTCATAGGGCTGCGGGCATTTAATCGGGAAACACCCTTTCCGAGAAGCGATAAGGATAAAATGATGAAGTCAATTTTTAAGGTTTCTCTTGCTGCGCTGACGTTAGCGTTTGCTATGTCTTCCACGGCTGCCGATAAAAAACTGGTTGTTGCTACCGATACCGCTTTCGTGCCTTTTGAATTCAAACAGGGTGATAAATATGTCGGCTTCGACATTGACCTGTGGGATGCGATCGCCAAACAACTGAACATGGAATACACCCTGAAGCCAATGGACTTCAGCGGCATCATTCCTGCGCTGCAAACCCGTAACGTTGACCTGGCTCTGGCAGGGATCACCATTACTGACGAACGTAAAAAAGCGATCGACTTCTCTGAAGGTTACTACAAAAGTGGCCTGTTAGTGATGGTGAAAGCCGGTAATGATGCGATCAAAGGCATTAACGACCTGAACGGTAAAGTCGTCGCAGTGAAGAGCGGCACAGGTTCTGTTGACTACGCTAAACAGCACATCAAATTTAAAGACCTGCGTCAGTTCCCGAACATCGACAATGCGTATATGGAGCTGGGCACCAACCGCGCTGATGCAGTTCTGCACGACACGCCAAACATTCTTTACTTCATCCACACCGCCGGTAAAGGCCAGTTCAAAGCCGTCGGTGAGTCAATTGAAGCACAGCAGTACGGCATCGCTTTCCCGAAAGGCAGCGACGAACTGCGTGAGAAAGTCAACGGCGCGCTGAAAACCCTGCGCGACAACGGCACCTACAACACGCTGTACAAAAAATGGTTCGGTAGCGAACCTAAATAATAACAATAAATTGTCGTCCTTAAGCGCAGGTGCGCTATGCCCCTGCGTTTTTTCCACCTCAACAAAATGGTTTTAGATCCGGAGAATAAACATGCAGTTTGACTGGAGCGCCATCTGGCCTGCTATTCCAATCCTGCTTGAAGGCGCCAAAATGACCCTGTGGATTTCGGTCCTCGGTCTGCTTGGCGGCGTGATTATCGGCCTGGCGGCTGGCTTTGCCCGCGCCTACGGTGGCTGGCTTTCACGCAACATCGCGCTGGTTTTCATTGAACTGATCCGTGGCACACCGATTGTCGTGCAGGTGATGTTTATCTATTTCGCCCTGCCAATGGCCCTGCCTGATTTCAGGATCGACCCGTTCACCGCCGCCGTGGTAACCATCATGATCAACTCCGGTGCCTACATCGCTGAGATTACGCGCGGTGCGGTGCTGTCGATTAACCGTGGCTTCCGTGAAGCAGGCCTGGCGCTGGGACTTTCCAGCCGCGAGACGCTGCGCTATGTGATTATGCCGCTGGCACTGCGCCGTATGCTGCCGCCGCTGGGTAACCAGTGGATTGTCAGCATCAAGGATACCTCACTGTTTATCGTGATTGGTGTGGCAGAACTGACCCGTCAGGGCCAGGAAATTATCGCCGGTAACTTCCGCGCGCTGGAAATCTGGAGCGCCGTCGCCGTTATCTATCTGATCATTACGCTGGTGCTGAGTTTTGTTCTGCGTCGCCTTGAGAGAAGGATGAAAATCCTGTGATTGAATTCAAAAATGTTTCCAAGCACTTCGGTGCGACTCAGGTCCTGCACGATATCGACCTGAAAATTAATCAGGGCGAAGTGGTGGTGATTATCGGCCCGTCCGGCTCCGGTAAATCAACCCTGCTGCGCTGCATCAATAAGCTGGAAGAGATCACCAGCGGCGATCTGATTGTTGACGGTAAAAAAGTCAACGACCCGAAAGTCGATGACCGCCTGATCCGCCAGGAAGCGGGCATGGTATTCCAGCAGTTCCATCTGTTCCCACAGATGAGCGCGCTGGACAACGTCGCCTTTGGTCCCATCCGCGTACGCGGTGCGAAGAAGGAAGAGGCACAGCGCCTGGCGCGTGAGCTGCTGGGCAAAGTAGGGCTGGCCGAACGCGCTAACCATTTCCCTTCCGAGCTCTCCGGTGGCCAGCAGCAGCGCGTGGCGATTGCCCGTGCACTGGCCGTGAAGCCTAAAATGATGCTGTTTGATGAGCCAACCTCCGCGCTCGACCCGGAGCTGCGTCACGAAGTGCTGAAAGTGATGCAGGACCTGGCCGAAGAAGGCATGACGATGGTGATTGTCACCCACGAAGTCGGCTTCGCGCAGAAAGTCGCCTCGCGTCTGATCTTCATCGATAAAGGCCGCATTGCTGAAGATGGTAATCCTGACGAGTTGATCTCTAACCCGCCAAGCGCCCGTCTGCGTGAGTTCCTGCAGCACGTGTCGTAATCCCCTCAGGGGCGAACCTGCGTTCGCCCCTGCTCTCGTCTTTATCTCAAAGTGCCCCATTCCCACGCCACCTGACCACCACGGTCTATACTTCTCTGCTGTGCGCCACTCCAGGAGAAGAGGATGTCAGGGTTCGCCACATCGTTGCGTATCGTTTTAATCATACTGGTCTTTATTGGCATCACGATGTCAGCCCAGGCCGTCACACTGCCCGCAGCGGCGGTCGCCGCCTCACAGTCGCACCAGACTACCCAGAATCAGACCGGGACAGAGGTGGACGACAGGAAAGCCGCCTATGCCGCTCTGGCCAATATTCTCGACAACGACCAGTCGCGCCAGGCGCTGATCGATCAGCTACGCAGCGCTGCCGCCACGCCGGACAGCGGGAAGGAGCCGGTCCTGACGCCGCCGTCGGAAGAAGAAGATAAAACCGTATTACAGGGCGTGACCGACGTCAGCCGCCACTTTGGCGGTGAATTCGCCTCTCGTCTGCAGCAGCTTCACCGCAATATCGTTGACGCTCCGCACAAGCCGTTTAACCAGCAGACCTTCTTTAACGCCTTACGCCATTTCGCCATGCTGACCGCCGGCCTTTTTGCCTTCTACTGGCTGATACGCTGGGCAGCATCGCCGCTTTACCGCCGGATGGGAGCGTGGGGACGCCAGAAAAATGCCGATCGCCGCAGCTGGCTGCATCTGCCAGGAATGATTGTTGCGGCGTTTATCATCGACCTGCTGCTGCTGGCGCTGGCGCTGTTTGTTGGACAAATCCTCAGCGATAACATGAACGCCGGCAGCCGCACCATCGCCTATCAGCAGGGGCTGTTTCTCAATGCCTTCGCGCTGATCGAGTTCTTTAAGGCGATACTGCGCCTGATGTTTTGCCCGCGTTATCCGCAGCTGCGTTTCTTCCACCTGAGTGACAATCGGGCAAATTACTGGTGTACGCGTCTCAGCTGGTTAAGTGGGCTGATTGGTTATGGCCTGCTGGTGATTGTGCCGATTGTGTCTAATCAGGTGAATGTGCAGGTTGCCGCACTGGTGAATGTCGCCGTAATGGGGGTGATGACGGTCTGGGCGCTGTATCTGATCTTCCATAATAAACGCAATATTCAGCAGGAGCTGACGCGCCTTGCCGACCGTTCGCTGGCCTTTTTTGCGCTGTTTATTCGCGCCTTCTCGCTGGTGTGGCACTGGCTGGCCAGCGCTTATTTTATCGCCCTGTTCCTGTTCTCCATGTTCAACCCCGGCGACAGCCTGAAATTTATGATGGCGGCTACCGTTCGTTCGCTGGCGATCATCAGCCTGGGAGCGCTGGTTTCCGGCATGCTGACGCGCTGGATCAGTAAGACCATTGTGCTGTCACCGGACCTGCGCCGTAGCTACCCGGAATTACAAAGCCGGGTCAACGGCTGGGTCTCTGCCATGCTTAAACTGGCGCGCATTATTACCGTCTTTGCCGTCACCCTGCTGTTGCTCAACGCCTGGAACCTGTTTGACCTGTGGCACTGGCTGACGGTGGGTGCAGGCGAAAAGCTGGTGGATATTATTATCCGTATTGTGATGATCCTGTTCTTCTCAGCGGTGGGCTGGACGCTGCTGGCGAGTCTGATTGAAAGCCGCCTGGCTTCTGACTCACACGGGCGGCCGATGCCCAGCGCCCGCACCCGCACGCTGCTGACGCTGTTCCGTAATGCGCTGGCGGTGATTATCAGCACTATCACGATTATGATTTTGCTGTCAGAGATTGGCGTGAACATCGCGCCACTACTGGCCGGGGCCGGAGCACTGGGTCTGGCGATCTCCTTTGGTTCACAAACGCTGGTAAAAGATATTATTACCGGGGTGTTTATTCAGTTCGAAAATGGCATGAACACCGGCGATCTGGTAACCATCGGGCCGATTACCGGCACCGTGGAGCGCATGTCAATCCGTTCCGTTGGCGTTCGTCAGGACACCGGGGCCTACCATATTATTCCCTGGTCTTCGATCACCACCTTCGCCAACTTTGTGCGCGGCATCGGCTCATTTGTCGCCAACTATGATGTCGACCGCCGGGAAGAGACGGAACGGGTCAACGCCACGTTACAGGCGGCGGTGAAGGATCTGCTGGAAGATGAGAGCATACGCGGTATGGTGATTGGTGAACCGTCATTCTCCGGGCTGGTGGGGCTGACCAATCAGTCGTTTACCGTGCGCGTGTCGTTTACCACTCAGCCACTGAAGCAGTGGACGGTACGTTTTGCGCTGGATGGCATGGTGAAGAAACACTTCGATGCGGCGGGGATCAAAGCCCCGCACCAGACCGTACAGGTGATGCAGAGCGGAACCACTGTTGACGGGGCTGCCAGCTTTCAGACGCTGGAAGCCCCGCAATAACGGGTTACTTATTGAGTAATTTGGTTCTGCCTGGCTGCTCCATAAAGCTCCACGCGATAAAGCGGCTCTGCTTCTGACCCTGCGCCATTTCCACGGTACGCATGGCGGCAACATCCGCTTCTTCCAGTGCGCGCCACAGTTCCGGCAGATGCTCTTTGCGCGACACCAGGGTGGTGAACCATACGCACTGGCGGCCGAAGCTGGCGCTCTCGGCAATCATGCGTTGGATAAACGCGACTTCGCCGCCTTCACACCACAGCTCATCCTGCTGACCGCCGAAGTTCAGCGGCGAGTGGCGATCCAGCCCGAGGTTGCGCAGTTTGCGCTGGCTGCCCTGGTGGGCATCAGCGGCTGAGGCGTGGAACGGCGGGTTACACAGCACGGCCTGGTACAGCTCGTTTTTGTGAATTACGCCGCTGAAAATTGCGCTAGTGTCTTTCTGGCGGCGCAGACGAATGGCGCGGTTAAGGCCGGGATTCGCCGCAATAATGGCGTTGGCAGAGACCATGGCCTGTTCGTTGACTTCGCTGCCGGTGAAGCGCCACTGGTATTCGCTGTGGCCGATCAACGGATAGATCAGGTTGGCGCCGCAGCCAACGTCCAGCACGTTAATCTCGCGCGGCACCACGCGGCGGTTATCTTCCGCCAGCAGGTCAGCCAGGTGGTGAATATAGTCGGCGCGGCCCGGCACGGGCGGGCAGAGAAAACCTTCCGGGATATCCCAGTGGGCAATCTGATAAAAATGGCGCAGCAGCGCCTGGTTCAGCGCCTTGACCGCGTCCGGATTGGCAAAGTCGACAGACTCGCTGCCCCAGTTATTGACCGCCACAAACGGTGCCAGCGGCGGATGGCTGGCAATCAGCGCAGCAAAATCATAGCGACCGCGATGGCGGTTGCGCGGGTGAAGCACATTTTTTTCAGCAGGGGTTTTCATTGGCCACTCTCTTGTCAGCAGGCGCGTAAGATACCTGCTGTGATAATAATGGTAAACCATCAGCGACGTTTTTCCGTCTCATCATGTTTATTTATGGAGTCTCTATGTCCCGCACTCGCTATACCTGGCAACCGAAACAGGGCCACGGCCTGCCGCACGATCCGCTGAACGCGATTATCGGCCCGCGTCCGATTGGCTGGATCAGCTCACAGAATGCGGCCGGGCAGCGTAACCTCGCGCCCTACAGTTTCTTCAACTGTTTTAACTATCGCCCGCCGATCATTGGCTTCGCCAGCAGCGGCTGGAAAGACAGCGTTGCCAACATTGTTGAAACCGGAGAATTTGTCTGGAACCTGGCGACTCGCCCGCTGGCAGTGCCCATGAATGAAAGCTCGGCGTCGCTGGCCCACGGTGAAGATGAGTTTGCTTATGCCGGTGTTACCCCCCTCCCCGCCAGCCTGGTCAACGTCAGCATGGTGGCGGAAAGCCCGGTTAACTTTGAGTGTCGCCTGTCACAGTGCATTCAGCTGCAAACGGCCGACGGTGAGCAAATCCCCACCTGGCTGGTGCTGGGAGAAGTGGTGGTCATCCATATTGATAATGACCTGCTGGTTGACGGCATTTATCAGACGGCGAAGGCCGAGCCGATCCTGCGTGCCGGAGGGCCCTCAGCCTATTACGGCATCAGTGAAGCGTTAAGGTTTGATATGGTCAGGCCGGATGCGCGGGGTTGAAAATCTAAATGAAGCCGTCGCCCTGAGCGATGGGCTTTATGCTGAAGGTGGAATATCTGACTGTTGCGCTAACGGCGCTAAAATGCCGCTACCGCGCTTTTTTGTTATCATGCATGCTGAAAACAGAAAAGTCATGGAGTGATTATGAAGCGTATTGCGATTGATATGGATGAAGTTATCGCTGACTTCCATCCTAAAATGTTGAAAACCTGGAACAGCCATTTCTCCCAGCAGCTCACCTTAGACGAGCTGAACCTGTTCAGGCTGCATCAGGATGACCCGGATAAACTGGGCGAGATCTTTGAGCTGGTGGGCGACCCGACGTTCTTCGCCGACCTGGACGTGATCGAAGACAGCCAGCGGGTGATTGCCCGGCTGAGCGAGCGCTATGAGATTTTTATCACCACGGCAGCAATGGAAGTGCCGACCTCCTTCAATGCCAAGTTCCAGTGGCTGAAAGCGCACTTCCCGGACATCAGGCCCAGCAACATCGTATTCTGCGGCAATAAAAGCGTTATCAACGCGGACTATATGATCGACGATAATGCGTTTAACTTCGAGAATTTCTGCGGGGAAGGCATTCTTTATTCCGCACCGCATAACCGTCAGGTGACCGGCTACCGGCGCGTTGAAAACTGGCGGGAAATCGAAACCCTGCTGCTGTAGCGATTAACCTCAGCCGCTGTGATGCTCCAGCATGGCCGCAACCAGCCGTTGCAGCAGCGGCTGAAGCAGCTGTGCTTTGTCACCGCGCCAGTTAAACGGCGGCTGCTCGTCCATATAGTTGCACTGTGCCAGCTCCAGCTGCACCGCCTGCTGGTTTTCCTGCGGTTTACCGTAGGCGCGCGTAATGTACCCGCCTTTAAAGCGCCCGTTCAGCACCCAGCTAAACTGCGACTGTTCGCCGCAGCGTGCGGTTAACTGCTGCGCCAGCTGCGGACTACAGCTGGCGCCGTCGTTGGTGCCCAGGTTCAGATCCGGCAGGCTGCCGTCAAACAGGCGTGGGATCACCGACGCTATCGAATGGGCGTCAAACAGCAGTGCATAGCCGTGCTGCTGCTTAATGCGCGCCAGCTCCTGCTGAATTTTGTCATGATACGGCTGCCAGATGTGGTGCAGATAGCCCTCACGCTGCGCCGCCGTCGGCGTCTTACCCGGCGCAAATGTCGGCTTGCCGTCAAACAGCGTTTCCGGGTACAGCCCGGTGGTCGCCGTGCTGTACAGCGCCTGATTGTCCGGCGGACGGTTAAGGTCGATAACAAAGCGAGAGTAATTGCCCACCAGGATGCTGACACCCATTTCACGGGAAAAATCATACAGCTGGGGAATATGCCAGTCGGTATCCGGCAACCCTTTTGCTGCATCGCTTAAACCCGCTTCGACTTCCGGGGTAAGCTGCGTACCGGCGTGGGGGATACTGAGCAGCAGCGGGAGCGTGCCGGCGCTGAATTGATATGCATTCATCGTTCTTCTCCGCGAAAGATCACCCGGCAGGGTAACTGCCCGCCGAGCCAGTAAACCAGTTCAGCCGGACGCGACAGCGGCCAGTGAACGAAATCAGCTAGTTTTCCCGCCTCCAGTGACCCCAGATGGTCGGCCAGGCCCAGCGCGCGCGCGCCGTTCAGCGTCACGCCTGCCAGCGCCTCTTCCGGCGTCATGCCAAAGAGCGTACAGCCCATATTCAACATCAGACGCAGTGAAAGTGCGGGAGAGGTGCCGGGATTTGCGTCGCTGGCCAGCGCCATCGGCACCTGATAACGGCGAAACAGCTCAACCGGCGGACGCTGTTTTTCCCGCAGCAGATAGAAAGCGCCCGGCAGCAGCACTGCGACCGTGCCGTGCTGCGCCATTGCCGCCACATCGCTTTCCGTCGCATATTCCACATGGTCTGCCGACAGCGCGTTAAATTCTGCCGCCAGCGTACTGCCGCCGAGTGGCGAAAGCTGCTCTGCGTGCAGTTTGACCGGCAGGCCCAGGCGCTGCGCGGCCGTAAACACCCGTCGCACCTGATCGGGGGAAAAGGCCAGATGCTCGCAAAACGCATCGACCGCATCAGCCAGCCCCTCTGCTGCCACCTGCGGCAGCAGCTGGTCACAGATAGCGTCAATCCAGGCATCCGGCTGCTGCTGAAACTCCGGCGGCACCGCATGGGCGGCCAGACAGGTCGCCTGAATCTGAGCGGGAACCTGCCCGGCCAGCTGGCGAATCGCCTGCAACATCCGTAATTCGCTGGCGATCTCCAGCCCGTAGCCGGATTTGATCTCCACGGTGGTGACCCCTTCCGCCAGCAGATGGTGGAGACGACGGTGGGCGCTGGCGACCAGTTCTGCCTGTGACGCCGCCCGCGTCGCGCGCACCGTAGAGAGAATGCCGCCGCCCTGGGCGGCAATCTCGCTGTAGCTGACGCCGTTGAGACGCTGCTCAAATTCATGGCTGCGATCGCCGCCAAACACCAGGTGCGTATGGCAGTCCACCAGGCCGGGCGTGACAATACCACCGCCAAGATCGGTACGCTGGCTGGCCTGAATATGCGCACTTTGCGCATAAGGCCCTACCCAGACAATCTTGTCACCGCTGACGGCCATCGCGCCCTGTTCAACGATGCTGTAACGCCCATCCTGCAGGGTGACCATATCGGCCCCATACCACAGATGGTCACAGTTGAGTTGCTGATTCATCCGCTCTCCCACGTTGCGCACTTTACTGTTAATTCATAAGTATGTATATGTATATACAAGCTCATTGCACAGGAAGCAACCATGACTCGCTTTTTTGCGCCCCGCGCCCTGCTGGCTGACGGCTGGCAACATAACGTCCTGATCGAGGTTGACGCTCAGGGCATCATCAGCGCCATCACTGCCAACAGTAGCCCCGGAGAAGCACAGCGTCTTAATGGAAGCGTGCTGCCCGCGATGGCTAATCTGCACTCGCACGCCTTTCAACGGGCGATGGCCGGGCTGGCTGAAGTGGCAGGTGACCCGCAGGACAGCTTCTGGACCTGGCGTGACCTGATGTACCGCATGGTACAGCGCCTGACGCCGCAGCAGGTCGGGGCCATCGCCACGCATCTGTATGTCGAGATGCTGAAAGGCGGTTACACCCAGGTGGCTGAATTTCACTATCTGCACCACCAGCCCGACGGTCAGCCTTACCCCGATGATGCGATGTTACAGCAGTTGATCCTCGCCGCTGAACGCAGCGGCATCGGACAGACCCTGCTGCCCGTGCTGTACAGCTACGCCGGATTTGGCAGCCAGCCTGCGCAGCCGGGGCAGAAGCGTTTCATTCAGGATACCCGGCATTATCTTGCCCAGCAGCAGCGCCTGACGCAGCTGATTGCCGGTAAGCCGCTGCACAGTCAGGGGCTGTGTTTCCACTCCCTGCGCGCGGTGAACGAACAGCAGATGCGTGAAGTGCTGGAGCACAGCCCCGGCGATCTTCCCGTACATATTCATATTGCCGAACAGGAAAAAGAGGTTAACGACTCGCTGGCCTGGTGCGGTGAACGCCCGGTCAGCTGGCTGCTGGACCGCTTCGACGTGGGCCCGCGCTGGTGTCTGATCCACGCCACCCATCTTAATCAGCAGGAGATCGCCCGCCTTGCCGCCAGTCAGGCGGTTGCCGGGCTGTGCCCGACCACCGAGGCCAATCTGGGTGACGGTATCTTCCCGGCCACCGAATATGTGGTACAGGGGGGACGCTGGGGCATTGGTTCGGACAGCCACGTCTCGCTGGATGTGGTAGAGGAGCTGCGCTGGCTGGAGTATGCCCAGCGCCTGCGCGACCGCCGCCGCAACCGCATCGTCACGGCGCAGCAGCCTTCCGTGGGCGAAGTGCTGTATCAGCAGGCGCTGGCCGGTGGCGCTCAGGCCTGTGGTGTGAAAACCGGCAGCCTGCAACCCGGATTCCGCGCAGACTGGCTGGTGCTGGGTGGGGATGCGCTGTTCGCCAGCACCCCGGATGCCTCATTGCTCAACCGCTGGCTGTTTGCCGGCAGTCGTGCACAGATTCAGGAGGTGTTCGTCGCCGGGCAGCAGCGTATCAGCGCCGGCCGGCATGCCGATCAGGCAGAGATTGATGCCGGGCTGCGTGACGCGCTGGAGGCACTGCAGTGATCCATCGGTATGACCGCCGTACGCTGCCCGTCAGCCGCTGGCGCAACGGCGGTGGCGAAACGCGGGAAATAGCCAGTTTCCCCGCCGGTAAAGCCGATTTTGACTGGCGCATCAGCATCGCCACCATTGCCGCTGACGGCGCTTTTTCAACGTTTCCCGGCATTGACCGCATCATTACGCTGCTCAGCGGTGAGGTCACGCTGTTGCAGGAGGGCCAGCGGTATCAGCAGCTTGGCCTCTGTCAGCCGTTTACCTTTGCCGGGGAAGAACCGATCTCCGCACAGTTATCCGGCAAAACCAGCAGTGACTTCAACCTGATGGCGCGACGGGGGGTTTATCAGCCGGATGCCGGGGTAACCTGCACCCGCTTCTCTGCGGCGGCGGCCGTGGCCGGCGTGGTATATGTGATTGCCGGCCAGTGGCAGCATCAGGACACCCTGCTGTCAGCAGGCCAGGGCGCATGGTGGCAGAATAACGGCGGGCTGTTTCTCCCCGTTACGGCAGATGCCCGGCTGTTATGGGGAACGTTTCAGCCCTCCTGCGCTGACGATCAGGGGTGCCCTTTAAAATGACCCAGTAACTTATAGCGCGAGCCGGGATACAGCAGACGGGCATAGGTGACAATCTTGCTGTCGCTCCAGGTCTGGCGGCGGATTAGCAGGCACGGCTCCTGCTCAGCAATCGCCAGATGAAGGCACTGCTGCGCATCCGGCAGCACCGCTTCCACAATGTGCTCCCCTGCCGTCAGCGGTGCCACGCGCATCAGATAGGTGTACGGCGTCTGACGGGCATAATCCTGCTGCAGATAATCCGGTGCCATCTGCGGGTTCACCAGCCGGTCTTCCAGCTGCACCGGCTGGTCATTTTCATAGTGAACCATCAGCGAATGGAACAGCGACTGACCGGTGGACAGGCCCAGCACGGCGGCCTGCTCCGGGTCGGCTTTCGTTTCGCGCAGCGTCAGGATTTTGCTACTGTGGCGGTGACCGCGCTGGGCAATCTCTTCCGCAATATTGTGCACTTCCAGCATCGCGGTATAACCCTTAACCTCGGCGACAAACGTCCCCACCCCCTGCATGCGAATCAGATAGCCCTCGCTGGTCAGCTCGCGCAGCGCGCGGTTGATCGTCATGCGGCTGACGCCGAGTTCATTCACCAGCTCACTCTCTGACGGCACGCGCTGATTGGCTTTCCACACCCCTTCACGGATCTGGCTGACTATCGCCTGCTTCACACGCTGATAGATGGGCGCAGGCTGATCGCTCATGGCTGCTGAAAGTTGAGAAATGGCAGTCTGCACGACCATAGCGGTTTCCTTAAATCATCTTGATAGCGGCAGTTTACGGACTAAAAATTGATATGTATAGACATCCTGGCTGCACTGGTCTGAAGCATCCGGCACTGACACGGTGCATCCAATCGGGACCGCTCGCAGCGCGGAGAGGGTCGCGCCCTCCACTGCTCCCTCGCGTGATAACGGAATGATGTTTTGTGACGCAGCTGGCACAACTCTTGCTGGTTGTATAGACAAGACTATACACATGTGATTCACTCATGGCGTCGTCTTCATCCCTACATGCAACCAAAGTTGTCTATACAGGAGTATACCATGTCACTGACTACGCATCATTGCCTGCTGACGCCGGGCAAGGTGGACCTGGCCACCCTTAAAGCGATTTATCGCGGGGGAGTCACACTGGCGCTGGACGAATCGTCACGCAGCCGTATTCAGCAGGCACGCGCCACGGTGGAAGCCATCGTCAATGAAGGCAAGGTGACCTACGGCATCAACACCGGTTTTGGCAAACTGGCGCAGACCACCATCCCGACCGAGCGCCTGGCCGAACTGCAACGCAACCTGGTGCTGTCACACAGCGTCGGGCTGGGCGATCTGCTGCCGGATGATGTGGTGCGCGTGATTATGGCCACCAAAGTGATCAGCCTGGCGCGCGGCCATTCAGGCATTCGTATGGAGCTGGTTGATGCACTGATCGCCCTGTTTAACGCCGGTATCATGCCGTGCATTCCGGAGAAAGGGTCTGTCGGTGCATCCGGCGATCTGGCTCCGCTGGCACATCTGTCGCTGATGCTGCTGGGGGAAGGTGAGGTACGCGTCAAAGGCCGGATGATGCCGGCTACCGAAGGGCTGGCGCTGGCCGGTCTGCAACCCTTTGTCCTTGGCCCTAAAGAGGGTCTGGCGCTGCTGAACGGCACTCAGGTCTCCACCGCGCTGGCGCTGCGTGGTCTGTTCGAAGGGGAAAATGTGTTTGCCGCCGGACTGGTGGCAGGTGCCCTGTCGCTGGAAGCGATTAAAGGTTCAGTCAAACCCTTCGACCCTCGTATTCATGAGGCACGCGGCCAGCAGGGGCAAATTGACGTGGCGGCCGCCGTTTCCACCTTACTGGAAGGCAGTGCCATCCTCAATTCACATACCCACTGCGGACGCGTACAGGATCCTTACTCCATTCGCTGTGTGCCACAGGTGATGGGGGCCTGCCTCGATAACCTGAACCATGCGGCGAAAGTGCTGCAGATTGAAGCCAACGCCGCCTCCGATAACCCGCTGGTGTTTACCGATACGGGTGAAGTGATCTCCGGCGGCAACTTCCACGCCGAACCGGTGGCATTTGCTGCCGACATTATCGCGCTGGCCGTGGCGGAAATCGGTGCCATCTCTGAACGCCGTCTGGCGCTGCTGCTGGACTCCGGCCTCTCCGGCCTGCCGCCATTCCTGGTCAACGACGGCGGTGTAAACTCCGGCTTTATGATAGCCCAGGTCACCGCTGCGGCGCTGGCCTCCGAAAACAAATCGCTGGCCCACCCCGGCAGCGTTGACAGCCTGCCCACCTCCGCGAATCAGGAAGATCACGTGTCGATGGCGACCTATGCCGCGCGCCGCCTGGGAGCCATGTGTTTTAACACCGCCGCCGTGGTCGGTATTGAGGCTATGGCCGCCGCACAGGGCATTGACTTCCACCGTCCGCTGCAAAGCTCTCCTCTGCTGGAACAGGTGCTGGCAGGCATCCGCGAGCGGGTAGCTTATCTGGAAAAAGACCGCCTGATGGCGCCGGACATTGAGAAGATGCGCCTGTGGGCAGCGGCAGACAGCTGGCCGGAAGCGATCGCCGCCCTGCAACCTGCACGCGCACGTTAAACCTGTTGGATAAGGAAAAGAACATGACTGATTCCGTAAGCAAAGCCGTCGCCCGGACGATTCGCGCCCCGCACGGCAGTGAGCTGCACTGCGCCAACTGGCTGATTGAAGCCGCTTACCGCATGATCCAGAACAACCTCGACCCGGATGTGGCCGAGCGCCCGGAAGACCTGGTGGTTTACGGCGGCATTGGTAAAGCCGCACGTAACTGGGAGTGCTTTGAACAGATCCTGCGCTCTTTGAAAGCGTTGCAGCCGGAAGAGACGCTGCTGGTGCAGTCCGGTAAACCGGTAGGCGTATTCCGTACCCACGCCGATGCTCCGCGCGTGCTGATTGCCAACTCTAATCTGGTCCCACACTGGGCCACCTGGGACCACTTCCACGAACTGGATAAAGCGGGTCTGATGATGTACGGCCAGATGACCGCGGGATCGTGGATCTACATCGGGGCACAGGGAATTGTGCAGGGTACCTTTGAAACCTTCGTTGAAGCCGGCCGCCAGCACTACAACGGTGACCTGGCGGGTAAATGGATCCTGACCGCCGGACTGGGCGGGATGGGCGGAGCACAGCCGCTGGCTGGCGTACTGGCCGGCGCTTCGGTGCTGGCGGTCGAGTGTCAGGAGTCGCGCATTGATTTCCGCCTGCGCACCCGTTACCTGGATTATAAAGCCTTCACCATTGATGAAGCGCTGGGAATTATCGACAAAGCCAATAAAGAGAAACGCGCCATTTCCGTTGGCCTGCTGGGCAACGCGGCCGAAATTCTGCCCGAGCTGGTAAAACGCGCCAGAGCCGGAGGTATGCAGCCGCATATCGTGACCGACCAGACTTCCGCGCACGACCCGATTAACGGCTATCTGCCAGCTGGCTGGGACGTGGAACGCTGGGAGTCTGCCCGTCAGTCCGATCCTAAATCGGTGGAAAAAGCCGCCCGCGCCTCAATGGCCGTGCATGTTCAGGCGATGCTCGACTTCTGCCATATGGGCATTCCGACCGTCGATTACGGTAACAACATCCGTCAGGTTGCGCTGGAAGAAGGGGTGAAAAATGCCTTTGATTTCCCTGGCTTCGTCCCGGCCTATATTCGTCCGCTGTTCTGCGAAGGTAAAGGCCCGTTCCGCTGGGTAGCGCTTTCCGGCGACCCGGAAGATATCTACAAGACCGATGCCAAACTGAAAGAGCTGTTCCCGGACCACACCAACCTGCACCGCTGGCTGGATATGGCACAGGAGCGTATTGCCTTCCAGGGCTTACCGGCGCGTATCTGCTGGCTGGGTCTGGGCGAACGTCATCTTGCCGGACTGGCGTTTAATGAAATGGTGCGCAATGGCGAGCTGAAAGCGCCGGTGGTTATTGGCCGCGATCATCTTGACTGCGGATCCGTCGCTTCGCCCAATCGTGAAACGGAAGCCATGATGGACGGTTCAGATGCAGTCTCCGACTGGCCGCTGCTCAATGCCCTGCTGAACACGGCGGGGGGGGCGACCTGGGTCAGCCTGCATCACGGTGGCGGCGTGGGGATGGGCTTCTCTCAGCACGCTGGCGTGGTGATTGTGGCGGACGGTACGCCGGAAGCCGATGCGCGCCTTGGCCGCGTGCTGTGGAACGATCCGGCAACCGGCGTGATGCGCCATGCGGATGCCGGCTATGACGTTGCCAGAGCCTGCGCCCGTCAGCACGAGCTCAATCTGCCGATGGTAAAATAACCTGCCGCCACGGGCCTGTCTGACAGGCCCGTTTTTCACTGACCTCCGCCCCCTGCCCCCTGTTTTATGCTAACTTATTTCCTGCCCGCTAAGTGAATAGCGCCCCGTACAGGAGAAGTAACCGATGGCCATTCCCCTTTCGCTGATTGAAGAAGCTACTGGCTGGCGCAGGATGCTGCACGCCCACCCTGAACTCGGCTATCAGGAACACCAGACGGCTCAGAGGGTAGCCGATACGCTGACGGCAATGGGGTTACAGGTGCATCGCGGGCTGGCAGGGACGGGCGTGGTCGGCACGCTGGAAAACGGCCCCGGCCCCACGATTGGCCTGCGCGCGGACATGGATGCGCTACCGATCACCGAGCTGGGCGATGTCCCTTACCGCTCTACCCGGCCCGGAAGCATGCACGCCTGTGGCCATGACGGCCATACCGCGATTCTGCTGGCCACCGCCAGACACCTGAGCACCACCCGATGTTTTAGCGGCACGATTCACTTTGTCTTCCAGCCTGCTGAAGAAAATCTCGGCGGCGCACGTCGTATGGTGGAAGAAGGGTTATTTACCCTGTTCCCGATGGATGCTATCTACGGTATGCATAACTGGCCGGGACTGCCTGCCGGCCACGTAGCCGTGAATGAAGGGGCGATGATGGCTTCGCTGGACTCTTTCGAAATCACCCTGCGCGGGCGCAGCTGCCATGCTGCCATGCCGGAAAACGGCGCCGACCCGATTGTCGCTGCCGCCCAGCTGATTCTGGCGCTACAAACCATTCCCGCCCGCCGTCTGTCACCGCTGGCTTCAGCGGTGGTCAGCATTACGCAGATTAACGGCGGCGAAGCGATTAACGTCATTCCGGAAACGGTGGTTCTGCGCGGTACTCTGCGCTGTCTGCAGGCCGATGTGCGCGTGCGGGTTCGCCAGATGATTGACGAATTCGTGACCACCTTCACTGCCCCGCTGGGGATTGAAGGCAGCATTGTTTATCAGACCGACTATCCGGTCACCGCGAACCATGCGCAGGAAGCGGCAAAGGTGCGCGACAGTGCGTTAACGCTGCTGCCTGCGCAACAGGTGCACTGGAATGTGAATCCATCGATGGCATCGGAAGATTTTGCCTGCATGCTGGAAGCCTGCCCCGGCGCCTATTTCTGGCTGGGAGCCGACGGTGACACGCCTTCAGCCCCGCTGCACAACGCACGCTATGATTTTAACGATGCGTTGATTGGCCCCGGCATCGCGCTGTGGAGTGCGCTGGTCAGGCAGTTGTTGCCGCGTTAATCATCGCTGTGGGCGGACCGAAAAAGAGGGTCCGCCCCTGCACCATACAATTTCGCTCGTCCCGGACCCCGCTAATATCCTGCTGCATCTATCTGGGCTAACGCGCCATCCAGGTCCGCCGCGCGTCCGGTTGCCAGATAACAGCAGGCGATTTGCAGGCGCAGCGACTGCGGTACGGCCACTTCGCGATCCAGACAGCGACGGATCCACGCGGCCGTGGTGGCGGCATCTTTTGCCGCAGGCAGCTGGTCTCCGCTCAGAGGGGTCTCCTCCTGACGGGCCAGCAGTACCTTTGTCTCTTCCCCGGCAATCAGCGTGATCGACGGGCAGCGCTGCGGATTAGCGTACACCTCACCTTCTGTCCCGTTCAGTAACAGGCTGCGTCCGCCGATGGCGCTGAAAAATGCCGCCACGCGGGGGATGTACTCCGGGTGCGAGACGCTGGCCAGGCGCAGTGCCGCATCTTCCGCAAACGGCGTGGCCAGTTTAGCGAGGGTATGCGCACTGTTGCGCACGCCCATCCGCCAGCGCAGCGCCAGCTGCTGCTCCATCGGCTGACACAGCATACCAACCGTCATAAACACCAGCTCACCGGCGTCGAGCTTCGCCTGCGCCTGATCTGAGGAGGTCACCGGGGCCATATCCAGCGCGGCAAACACCGCTTCGCTGGTGACGCGGGTGGGGTCATCGCTCACGCCGTGAACCAGCACCGGAAAGCCGAGACGTGACAGCAGCAGTGCCAGCAAAGGCGTGAGATTGCCCTGACGACGCGCCCCGTTATAGCTGGGGATCACCACCGGCATCGGCAGATGTGCGGGTGGCGTCAGCCGCGGCATCTGCTCCTGCATCGCCTGGTAGAAGCCGGGCATCTCCTCTTCGCCTTCACCTTTAATACGCAGGGCAATCAGGAGGGCACCCAGCTCAAGATCGGGCACCTGCCCGGTCAGAATACGGCGATAGAGTTCGCGGGCGGTCTCAGCGTCAATGTCGCGGGCATGATTCTTACCGCGTCCAACCTCTTTAATAATTTTGTTATATTCCATGCTCATGCTCAGTCAGTTGCAGATATTGGTTAACGACGGCGGCGCGATGCGGGCTTTTTCTTCACGGGCGGGCTGACGGCTTTCGGCAGCTCGCCTTCCGGCATCGGTGGCTGCGCTATCGGGAACACCGGCAGCGCGCCCAGCAGGCGTGCGCCATAGCTTTTACTGATCAACCGCCGGTCATAAATGACAATCTCGCCAAAGCAGTCGTGGCTGCGGATCAGTCGCCCGACCTGCTGGATGAGATTAAACGAGGCGCTGGGCAGGCTTTGCACTTCAAACGGATAGCGCTTCAGGCTTTTCAGCCATTCCCCTTCGGTCAAAATAACCGGACTGTCTATCGGAGGGAAAGCAATTTTATGAATATGGACCTGCGAGAGCAGGTCACCTTTCAGATCCAGCCCTTCTGCAAAGGATTGAAGCCCTACCAGCACGCTGGTTTCTCCCTGCTCTACCCGTTTACGGTGCAGCGCCACCAGCGCGGGACGCGGCTTATCGCCCTGCACCAGCATCATCAGGCGCAGCTCAGGCAGATAGGCAATAAACTGATGCATCGCACGGGCGCTGGCAAACAGCACCAGAATCCCCTTATGGGCGGCCAGTTTAATCTGGTGACGGAAGAAGTGCGCCATTTCAGCCAGGTGCATCACTTCGTTAGCCAGCATTGGCTCATATTTCATCTGCGGAATAATCAGCTGCCCCTGGGCAACATGATTAAACGGCGAGTCGAGCGCGACAAAACGATCACCGGCTTTTTCGCTCAGGCCGGACATCTCCTGCAGGCGCTGAAAGCTGTTCAGGGAGCGCAGCGTGGCTGACGTCACCACCACGTGAGGGATTTTACGCCACAGCAGCTTTTCCAGCTGTTCGCTGACGCGGATCCCGGCACAGTGAAACATCAGGTGCGCGGCACCATCGCGCACTTCGCGCGTTACCCATTTTGACACCGGCGCACCGGAAGCCTGTTCCATGGCGGCCAGCCGCCACAGCTTGCTGGTGGCTTCAAACCAGCCCAGTGCGCGGTTCATCTGAATTAACGTGCGGTGCAGGCGCACCACGTCAAACTGGCCGCTTTTCTCGCTGAGATCGTTCATCATGCCTTCCGCCAGCCCGCGCAGCGCATCGCTGAGTTTAAACAGCCGGGCGCAGATCGTCAGGATCTCTTCGGGCAGCAGCCCCATCTCAAAGCGGAACTCCCCCTCCTGACCTTCCGGCGGCAGGTAAAGACCGAGGATCTGCGACAACATCTGCAACTGTTCGCGCACCTCTTCACAGTGGGCTTTTAATTTGTCCGGGTGGCTGAGGGGCGGCGGACGCTTCGGCCGGAACTGCGCCAGGCACTGCTCCACCAGGCGGCAAAACAGGTCGAGCTGCAATACGGTCCAGCCCGGCGTGATTTCACCGCTCATCTCCAGCGCGTCGCGCGCCACATCCGGCAGATGATGGCCCTCATCCAGCACCAGCAGCAGATTTTTCGGCGGCGGCAGCACCGACTCAGTTTCCAGAGCCGCCATCACCAGGGCATGGTTCGCCACCACCACATCGGCGTCTTCAATCTCACGCCGTGCCACATAGAACGGGCATTCGCGAAACCAGTTGCAGTTGCTGCCCAGACAGTTGGCTTTGTCGGTGCTCAGACGTTGCCAGAGCGAATCTTCAATATTCTCAGCACAGTGATCGCGCAGCCCGTCCCACTGGTAGCGTTTCAGTGATTTTTCCAGTTCAGTGCAGATCGCGCGCTCATCCTTGCTGGCGGTCATGTCGTCGTCGAGAAACAGCAGCAGGTCGCCCTGGTTTTCTTCGTCCGTTGCCAGCGCCGACAGATTACGCGGGCAGACGTAGCGCCCACGGCCAAAGGCAGCGGTAAACTTCAGGTCGGGGATAATTTTCTTCAGCAGCGGCAGGTCCTTGCTGAATATCTGGTCCTGTAGTGCCACATTGGCGGTGCTGACCACCAGCGGTTTTTCCTCGGCGCGACTGACGGCAATGCCCGGAATCAGGTAGGAGAGGGTCTTCCCCACCCCGGTGGGGGCTTCAATAGCCAGATGACGGCCATCGTCCCCCGCCAGCGTTTTGGCCACTTCAGCAATCATCTGACGCTGCGGCGCACGCGGAATAAAATCGGGGACTTGCTGTTGCAGGGCTTTATACCACCCGGCAATTTGCGTTTTTAACGCGACAGTTAACGCCATGACAACCACTTCCTGCTGAACAAGGCTGTATTTTTACACAGTATGGCGACGGCGTCAGCCTGCAAACGCTAATCTCCAGAGGAGGCTCGCAGTTTCAGCCGGTCATTTACTGGCGGCGACGCTGTAATCGTCTTGCAGATCACATCCGGACAGCGTCGGGTCAGTCCGCCGGGCCAATCGCCTTATACATCACCGTGGTTGCGTCCATCACTCCGGCGGTGGAGCGGGCGTAACCGGGGATCTGCCCGGCGGTTTGCCAGCCAAGCGAACGGTAAAGAGGTTCCGCCACGTCGCCGCTGCGCGTATCCAGCACCAGCAGGCTGCGCCCGAGCTGACCGGCGCGTGCCTCTGCCTGCTGCATCAGCGCGCGGGCAATCCCGCTGCGACGCGCGTCCGGGTGAACCAGCAGTTTCACCACTTCGGCGCGGTGCACCCCGTTGGCTGGCATCGCCAGTACCAGCATAACGGTGCCTACAATGCGCTCTTCACAACGGGCCACCAGCAGCTGTTTATCGCCGCAGGCCAGACTGAGAACGACATCCTGCCAGAAGTGATTCATCTGCTGCGCATCGCGCTTCACAAAACCTATACTCGCGCCCTGCGCCACGCAGCCGTCCAGCACGTTGCACAGTGCCGCCAGCTCCTGCTGTGCCCCGGCAGCATCCAGCCACTGATAGTTAATCGTTTTCATGGGCGGGCCACCACCAGCGCATAGTGCGCTCCGGTTGCTTCAGGCGCGTGGAAGGTGGTGCGACCGAACAGATGAAAGCGCAGACAGTCCCCCTGCTCCAGTCGCCATACGCGGTCATCCATCTGAAACTCCAGTACGCCATCCAGTATCCAGATATGCTGCTCCAGCCCGGCAAGCGGCGGCAGGTCATAGTCAATGCGCGCCCCGGCCGCCAGCCTGGCCTCCACCAGCTCCGCCTGAAAGGCCTGCGCCGGAGGGGAGACAGTGCGGCGCTGATAGCCGTTCTCACGATCGTGCCAGACGCTTTGCTGAGCGGGCCGCAACAGCTGTATCGTTTCCTGCTCCACTTCGCTTAACAGCCGTGACATGGTCAATCCATAGGCATGACATAAGCGGTTAAGCAGTGCGGCGGTGGGGCTGGTTTCAGCACGTTCAATGCGCGATAGCGAAGCACGGCTAATCCCGGTAAGCTCAGCCAGCGCCTCCAGCGACCAGCCCTTCTCCAGGCGCAGGTCAGCAAGACGTTGTGCCAGTCGCTGTTCTGTTGGCGTTTGTTCCATTGTAGTTTCTCATATTTGGGATTTAATCTCTTATATGAGATATAAGCGTAAATCCTTGTCATTTCAACTTGTACAATAATAAATACTTTGTACAAGCTGAGGTAATTGGTTAGGCTGATAACAGGTCCGAAAGTGAGTAAGAGGTAATACATGGCACAGTACAGCATCGGAGACGTCGCAGAACGCTGCGGTATTAACCCGGTCACGCTGCGCGCCTGGCAGCGTCGTTACGGTCTGCTGAAGCCACAGCGAACAGAGGGAGGTCACCGTCTGTTCGATGAAGACGATATTGAGCGCATCGAAGAGATCAAACGCTGGATAGAGAGTGGCGTTCCGGTCGGCAAGGTTAAAGCCCTGATCGAAGGCGAAAACGTTAACTTCGATGATGGATGGTTCATCCTTCAGGAAGAGATTCTGGCGGTACTCCGTCAGGTTCGTCCGTCAAAGCTGCGGGCAAAAATAGCGTCAACAGGCAAAGAAAACCCCGCAGACGCGCTGATCGATCGCGTTTACGTACCTATTCGTCAGCGACTGGGGTTAGAACAAAATACTGCACGAGCTATGTGTAGTCTGTTAGATGGTGCTTTAATTGATTATATTGCCTTCTGTTTAACCGGTTCGCGAAAGAAAGCGGGAAAAGATGCGCTGCTGATCGGATGGGGCATTACCGACCGGACGCGTCTGTGGATGGAGGCCTGGCGGCTTTCCCAGCAGGGCTGGCGCATTGATGTGCTGGCTGAACCGCTTGACTCACCGCGACCGGAGCTGTTCCCAGGGCAACATCTCTTTGTTTATACAGGCAAAGCCTTAACTAAACGCCAGCAGGAGCAGATGACCGACTGGCAGGCCCAGGGGTTCTCCATCACCTCACACGGCGATTAAAGGAGCAGGTATGTCACAGCAGGTCGCACTACAGCAGTTAGTCACGTTTTACCAGACGCTGGACAGCGACAGGCTGGCGATGCTGGCGCAGATTTATCACCCGGACGTGCGTCTGAGCGATCCGGTAGGTGAACATCAGGGCCTGGCGGTCGTGGAGCAGTATTTCGCCAGCCTGTTACAGAACATGCGCTACTGCCGGTTCGACGTCACCTTAACGCGTGAGTTTGACAGCGATGCGCTGCTGCTGTGGCGTATGGAGTATGCCCACCCGTCGCTACAGCGCGGTGCCGATCAGACGCTGGATGGCAGCAGTTACCTGCAGTTTCGCGATGATAAGGTGGTGTTTCAGCGAGATTACTACGATATGGGCGCCATGCTCTACGAGAAACTTCCGCTGCTGGGCAGCGTCATCGGTCTGGTCAAAAAGAGGTTACAGCCATGAAGCGAGTGCTGATTACCGGAGCCAGTTCCGGCATTGGTCTGCAATTAGCTCAGGACTATGCGGCTGACGGCTGGCACGTCACGGCCTGCGGCCGTAATGAAGAACGTCTAAATGCATTGGCCGCACAGTCCCCAATGATAGAAGTTTGCCTGTTTGATATCACCGACCTGGCTGAGACGCGGGCCGCACTTAGCGACATCCGGGTTGACCTGGCGATTCTCTGCGCGGGTACCTGTGAATATCTCGATCATGGCGTGGTTGAGGCGGAAAAAGTCCACCGGGTGATGCTGACTAACTTCAGCGGGCCGGTGAACTGCCTGGACAGCCTGCTGCCGCAAATGCAGCCCGGCAGCCGCGTGGCGCTGGTGGGGTCGACGGCCAGTATGGTCGCCCTGCCCCGCGCTGAAGCGTATGGCGCATCGAAAGCCGCACTGGCCTATTTTGCCCGCAGCCTGGCGCAGGATGTGAAACGCCAGCAGATTGGCATCAGCCTGGTATTGCCTGGCTTTGTGGATACCCCCCTGACGAAACGCAACGATTTTGCCATGCCGATGATTGTCGATGTGGTACAGGCCTCACGCACTATCCGGCGTGGGCTGGAGAAAGGAAAGGCTGAAATCGCCTTCCCCGGACTGTTTGCTTTTATTCTGCGGGTGACTTCGCGGTTGCCCCAGGCCCTTCAGCGTCTGTTAACGCAGAAAATAGCGAGGTGATTTGTGCGCGTTGCGATTATTGGCAGTGGTATTGCCGGGCTGAGCTGTGCGTGGAAACTAGCCCCACGCGCAGACGTCCACCTTTATGAAGCAGGCAGCACACTCGGCGGTCATACTGCCACGGTGGACGTGGAGCTGGAAGATCAACGCTGGGCAATTGATACCGGGTTTATCGTGTTTAACGACCGCACCTACCCGCGTTTTCTCGCGTTGCTCGCTGAACTCGGGCTGGAAAGCCAGCCGACTGAAATGAGTTTTTCGGTGCGTAACGCCCGCACCGGGCTGGAGTATAACGGCCACTCGCTCAGCAGCCTTTTCGCCCAGCGCAGCAACCTGCTGAAGCCCTCTTTTTACCGTTTCCTCGCTGAGATTGTGCGTTTCAACCGCTGCGGCAAGCAGTGGCTGGAACACCAGCAGGACCAGGGCAGTCTTGACGACTTCCTGACGGCCCATGACTTCAGTGAGTTCTTTGCCCAGCACTATATTCTGCCGATGGGGGCCGCTATCTGGTCAACCTCGCTGAGTGAGATGCGCCGGATGCCGCTGACGCAGTTCCTGCACTTCTTTAATCACCACGGGCTGCTGGATTTAACGCAGCGCCCCCAGTGGTATGTGGTGCCCGGCGGTTCACGCGAGTATATCCGTCGCATGATGCAGCTGATCGGTCAGCAGATGCAGGTATACCTCAACACCCCGGTGACCCGTATTACGCGTGATGCCGACGGCGTTACGCTGGAAAGTTCGCGCGGCATGGAACGCTATGACCAGGTGATTTTCGCCTGTCACAGCGATCAGGCATCAGAGCTGCTGTCGGACGCTTCACCGCAGGAAAGCGAGATGCTGGCGGGTGTGCCCTACCGCGCCAATGAGGTGGTGTTGCATACCGACACCCGGCTGTTGCCAAAGGCCCGTGCCGCCTGGGCCAGCTGGAACTACTGCCTTAACGACAGTGAAAAAGGCGATGAACAGCTCGGTGCCAGCGTCACCTACAATATGAATATTTTGCAGGGCATTAAGTCGGCGCACACCTTCTGCGTCAGCCTCAACCCGACGCAGGCTATCGACCCGGCTAAGGTATTAGGCCGCTTCGAATACCACCACCCGCAGTTTGGCCCTGAGTGCCTGCGCACCCAGCAGCAGCGCCTGCTGTTAAACGGTACTAACCGCACCTGGTTCTGCGGCGCATGGAGCTATAACGGATTCCATGAAGACGGTATCCGCAGCGCGCTTGATGTCACCGTGGCAATGGATCAGGCAGGTCTGTTGTGAACAGCGTCCTGTACAGCGGCCACGTGCGCCACCGCCGGTTTACCCCGGTGGATCACCAGTTCAGCTACCGCATTTTTATGCCGCTGATTGACCTGGACGAGCTTTCGCAGCTGAAAAGCCTGGGGATTGGTAACAGCCGCCTGTGCGCCGCCAGCTTCAGCGAAGACGATTTTCTCGGCGGCGGAGGCAACATTAAACAGCGCGCGCAGGCGCGTATTGCCGCGCTGACCGGCGAGCAGCTCTCCGGTCGGGTGATGCTGCTGACGCAGCTGCGTTACTTTGGCTGCTCGTTTAATCCGGTCAATCTTTACTATCTGTACGATGCCGCTGATTCTCTGCGCTGGATGCTGGCCGAGGTGCGCAATACGCCGTGGAATGAGCGCCACACCTACGCGGTGAAACCCGACGGCAGCGAAACCACGCAAAAAGCGTTTCACGTCTCGCCCTTTAACCCGATGGATATGGTGTACCACTGGCGGCTGACACCGCCGGGTAAATCCCTGATGGTGCACATTGAGAACCACCGCGAGGGGCGGGAGTTTGACGCCACGCTGCATTTACGTCGCCAGCCGCTTACCCGGCAAACGCTGCGCCATTTTCTCTGGCGCTTTCCGATGATGACCGTTCGAACCGCGCTGGCGATCTACTGGCAGGCGTGGAAACTTTGGCGCAAAGGTGCGCCGGTCTATGACCACAGCAAGCCGGAGAAATAACCGATGACTGGCACTGATTTCAGCCTGATACGCCGTGAAAAAACGGGTAAACGCTTCTCCACTTCGCGCCGGGTAATTTTCTCCCTGCTGCATGCGATTAAAGATGCGGGGATCACCCTGCACGATCCCCATCTCGGCACCCAGTTTTTCGGTGATGCCCAGGCCGCTCTGCAGGCGGAAGTGGCTATCCACCATTCCCGCGCCTATCGCCGCATTCTGCTGGGCGGCAGCATTGCAGCGGCAGAAGCCTATATGGAAGGCGACTGGGATACCCCGGATTTAACCGCGGTGATCCTGACGCTGGCGCAGAATATCCGCGTCGCCGATAAACTCGAAGCTCGTCTCAGCTGGCTGACCGCGCCGTTTAACCAGCTACGTCATGCGCTGCGTCGGAACAACGTGCGCCAGGCGAAACGCAATATTGCGGCACATTACGATCTGGGCAACGACTTCTATACCACTTTTCTTGATGAGGCGATGCTCTATTCCAGCGGCTGGTTCCAGCATCCGGAGATGACGCTGGAGCAGGCGCAGCAGGCCAAAATGAAACGCCTGTGCGTCAAACTGGCTCTCACCCCTCACGATCATCTGCTGGAAATTGGCAGCGGCTGGGGGGCTATGGCCGAATATGCCGCGCGCGAATATGGCTGCCGGGTCACCACCACCACCATTTCGCGCGAGCAGTACCAATACTGCTGCCAGCGCATTGCTGCCGCCGGGCTGAGCGATCGCGTCACCGTACTGTGCGAGGACTACCGCAACCTCAAAGGCCAGTACGACAAAATCGTGTCAATTGAGATGATTGAAGCGGTGGGTAAAGCCTATATCCCGCTGTTTATCGAACGCTGCCAGCAGTTACTGAAACCGGGTGGGCGCCTGGCCTTACAGGCGATCACCATCAGTGAAGATCGTTTTGACAGCTACGCGCGCGGCGTGGACTTTATCCAGCGCTATATCTTCCCCGGCGGTTTTTTACCTTCGGTCAGCATGCTGCAAAACACGATGCGCGAGGTCAGTGATTTTACTGAGATCGACCAGCTGGAGATCGGCCCGGACTATGCGCAGACCCTGCAGCTGTGGCGGCGACGCTTTGACCACGCCTGGCCACAGCTGGCGAATGGCCGCTTTGACGAACGTTTCCGCCGTATGTGGTTGTTCTATCTCTGTTACTGCGAGGCGGGTTTCCGCGCACAAACCATTGGCACCGTTCAACTGACGCTGCAGCGCGCATGAGTCGCCTGCGCTTCTGGCTGCTGACCTTCGCCTTCGATATCTACTGGGGGCTGGCGGTTGCGCTGCGTGAGCGCCTCTGGCTGCTGCTGAGCGCTGGCGCACTGAGTGCCTGGCTGCTGTGCCCTCACCGGGTAAAACCCCGCCTGCTGCTGGTCGCGCTGGCGGGTGTAGCGATGGACAGCCTGTGGCTGGTGTTGGGATTGTTTCAGTTTAGCGGCAGCCAGGCTTTCCCGGTCTGGATGGTCGCGCTGTGGCTGACGTTCAGCTGCTGGTGGTGGCTGATCCTCAGCCGCTACGCCCTGAATGTACGCTGGCAGATCGCCATCGGCGCCCTGGGTGGGCCCTTTTCCTATTTCATCGGTGAGCGGCTGGGTGGCCTGCACTGGCAACAATCCCCTGCTCTGGTACTGGCCGTGATGGCCGTTGGCTGGGCGATCTGGCTGCCTGCAGTCAGCCGCCTGTTGCGGAGATCAGTATGAAAAAACTGCTGCTGTTACTGCTGTTGTTCACACCGCTGACTCAGGCCGCTGACTGGCTGCGCTGGCAGAATGTTGGCCAGGCCACGCTGACCTGGGGACCCTTTACCGTCTATGACTCGCAGCTGCTGACGCCCGGTGGACGCTGGCAGCCGCAGCAGTGGCCGCTGGCGCTGATCATCACCTATCGCCGGGAGATCAGCCGTCAGGAGCTGCTGGATGCCACGCTCGAACAGTGGCAGGCCCAGAAAACCGGCAGCAGCGAACAGCGCCAGCAGTGGCTGAAACAGCTGGCGACCGTCTGGCCCAATGTCAACGATGGCAGCCGCCTTGCATTTCAGGCAGATGCCAGTGGCGGCCAGTTTTACTGGCAGCCGTCAGGCACTCAGTCCGCTATCAAGCCCATCGGGCCGCGTTTTGATCCCGCTTTTCGTGATGCGTTCCTCAATATCTGGCTGTCGCCCGATACGACTTACCCCGATATCCGTCGGGAACTGACCGGAGGTTAATGATGTGGAAATCCCTGTTACTGACGTGCAGCCTGTTACTGTCGGGCTGTGGCACCACGCTGGAGGAGTATCAGCAGGCCCAGCCAAAGATTGATATTTTCAGCTGGTTCAACGGTGAATCACGCGCCTGGGGAATGGTGCAGGACTACAGCGGCAAGCAGATCCGCCGCTTTGAGGTAGCAATCCAGGGTCAGGTGGTCGGTGACACCCTGACGTTAAACGAAAAGTTCGTCTATGACGACGGCGAAAAACAGACCCGCATCTGGCATATTCGTCGTCTGGCCGACGGCAGCTACGTCGGTACGGCGGGCGATATCATCGGTACGGCGAAGGGCCAGGCCAGCGGTAACGCTTTCAACTGGCGCTATACCATGACGGTTAAAACTGACGACAGCAGCTACAAACTGAACTTCGATGACTGGATTTATCAGCAGGATGCTGACCATCTGATGAACGTCACCTCAATGAAGAAATTCGGTATTGAAGTGGCACGCGTCACGTTGTTTTTCACAAAACAGCCCGCAGCGGCACAATAAACCCCCTTCACTGGCTTAATTCCCTGGGGCGAAAGCGCTATACTTCGCCCTCATTTAAAAAACAGGCAACGTTATGAACTGGCAAAAGATTGGTGTGGTGTTTATTTTTCTGCTGATGGCGCTCGGCGGTATTGGCGGCGTCATGCTGGCCGGATACACCTTCATCGTTCGTTCCTGACAGGACGCCCGGAATACCCGTTTCAGTGCGATTTGCGACGGCGGGTTATGTGCAGACGCGGGCAACCTGCTGCTGCCCGATAAAACGCGCAAATTCCGCCGGAATACGGGCAAACGTCAGCAGGAACCAGGGGGTAAACCGCTCCGGGTATTGCGCCATTTCACCCTGAATGTCGTCCAGTGAACGGTAGCACCATTCGTCGGCCTCTTCCGGGTTGATGTCAGGCGGTGTATCGCTGATGGCGAAAAAGACATGACCGTATTCATGCTCAGTCAGACCATTGCTGAGAGGAAGGTTATAGCTGAGCTCGAACACCGGCTGTAGCGTCAGATGCAGTCCCATCTCTTCGGCCAGACGACGCTCGGCGGCATGTCGGGTAGACTCATGCGGGTAAGGATGTCCACAGGTGGTGTTACTCCACAGCCCGCCACAATGATACTTCCCACTGGCGCGGCGCTGTAACAACAGCTGATGGTCAGAGTTAAACACGTAAACCGTCACCGCACGATGCAGCAACCCCTTTTCGTGAACCTCTATTTTTTCCATCTTACCGGTAGGACGGTCCTGATCATCGACCAGGATAACTTCAATTGCAGACATGCCGACTCCTCAGAACTGATAGTCACTATTCTGACATAAGAAACGGCTAATGATCTGCACAAAATCGTGCTGTGTGTAACGTTAACGGCGACAGGATGTTATCCCGACGTTGCAGCCGGGATTGCTCCTGTCACTCTTCGACGTTCACCACCTGCTGACGGGCGCGGAAAATATGTCCGCTGCCGTACTGCAACAGCCGTGCGATCAGCTCCTGCCCGGCGTGTTCTTCAGTGCGGGCAAACTCGCGTTCCGGCGTGGTGATCGGCGCGGCCCACAGCAGATTAACCTTCTCACCGTCTCGTTTTGGCAGCGGGAACTGACCGCTCTCACGCCCCAGCGCGGACGAAAGAATAAACCCTTCGAAGCCTACCGGGGCGACCGCCGATTCCAGCGTGTGTCCTTCCCCCAGCCAGCTGAGACGCGCCCACGGCATATGGGCAAAACCCGCCAGCGCGCTGGCCATCTGCACCGCATTCTCTTCCGTCATCACTTCGGCATCGATGGCGATGGCCAGCTCGGTGCGCCGGTATTCGGGAGCAAGGTCTTCAAACAGGAAATCCACCCACGGCATAGGACGAATACACATTCCCAGCGTCAGGAAATACCAGCTGCCCTGATGATAATGCTGCGAAATAGCCATCGGGGGCCAGTTACCCTGGTCGATAGAGTAATACTTCAGTGACTCGCCGTACTGTGCTTCATAACATTGCAGCATCTCCTGCTGGAAGGGTTCCCACAGCTGGCCATCATGCCACTCGCGCCAGAACTGACGGTGCTGCTGCGCGGCAGCATAATTTTTATTAGTGGAGGCAGAACCCAGCGGCGAGGTAAGGCGGTTGGCCTTAATGCAGCCGGCGGAAAAACTCACCTGCTGATCCTGATACAGGCTCCAGCCGGGGATCACCGCCAGCAGCTGTCCCTGATACCATAATGCAGCGCCGTCATCGCTCGGCTCCCAGACGATCTGGAGCCCGGCCGGATCGAGCATCGGCTCGGCGGCCAGCGTGCGGCAATACTCTGCGCTCAGCAGCGGTGGTGTTCCCTGCTGCATGGCAGCCACATCTTCCTGCAAAGGGGCGGGCAGCAGGTTACGCAACCAGCAGCCGCGCACGGCATACTGCTGGCGAAACTCTTCGGCCGGCCAGATATAGAAATACGCGGTGCGCTCATCCTGTTCAACGATGGCGATAAGCGTCTGCTGCTGATTAGTCACTTCAGCAATCTGATAGGGCTGTGTCATAACGCCTCGACGGTATGTGGAGGGATACATTCCCTTGAGAATAGATGAGAATGGCGCGTTACGGGACATCGGGGCAAGGGTAAAAGTCTCAAAATGTCTGCGACAACAGCATAAAACAGAGCGGTCGAGGCCTGTCCCGCCCCTGGACTTTACGCTGACAGGTATCGGGTCGGGGTCAGAGGCAGGAAATCACCCGTCCATCTCAGTACTGTTGCGCAGGCGATATAGTGAAAAGAAATTAGCGTCCGACGCGCGTCATTGCGCGCTGCAAAGCCCCGCGGCGAATAGCCCAGCGCAGCATGGCGGCAATGACGTGGATACGGGCGTGGATAACCCGGCGCCTGAGTGGGGAAAAATGCAGGCCAAAGTCTTGCAGCGCCCACGCGGGGAGCAGCGCGACGCCGGCAAGCAGGATCGCTTTCATCGCCGGGCGTGCCTGCCAGCTGGGAGCCGGGGCATTCATCAGCAGCGACAGCACCTCGCGGGTGCGCTCGTCGCAGCGCAACTGCGGCCGCATGGCCTGTAAATAGCGCTCAACTGCATCCACGCTTTTAGGGACATTTTCCGCCCCCAGGGCTTCTGCAACCTGTGCAGCTTCGGCGTAATAGCGGTTCTGTTCGCTCAGGCTGAGCTGTGGATCTTTATAGCGCAGATGAGCGGCGAGAAAACAGTACGTTTCGGCAACGTGAACCCAGGTAAGCAGGGCAGGATCGCTGGCGGCATAGGGGTTTCCGTGCGCGTCCACCCCGTTCACACGCAGATGGATCCGTTTCACGCGCTCGATCAGGATACGGGCATCGGCCGTATTACCGAAGGTAGTAACAGCAATAAACTGGCTGGTACGCCGCAGCCGCCCCATCATATCTTCGCGAAAGGTGGAGTGGTCCCAGACGCCCGCCAGCGGCAGCGGGTGCAGCATCTGTAGCAAAAGCGCGGAGATGCCGCCGCACAGCATTGACGTGAAGTCACCGTGTACCCGCCAGATCACGCTGTCCGGTCCGTAAAGGCCGGGGTCACCTGGCGGCTGTGACAGGTCGAATTCATTCAGCGACAGGCCGTTTAAGCGGAAAACCTGCTGCTGAATTCTGTCGCGTAAATTAACCATGTCCTTGCCCATTCAACGGGCGCGGCGCACCGCGCCCCGACCCGCTTTACAGATAATCAAATTCCGCATCAACGGTACGCGCTGAATCCAGGCCAATCATCACGCTGAATTTACCCGGCTCTGCCACCTGCTGCATTCTGGCATTCCAGAACTTCAGCGCGCTGACGTCTATCGGGAAGGTCACGGTTTGCGACTCTCCGGCCTTCAGCATAATGCGCTTGAAGCCCTTCAGCTCTTTCACCGGACGGCTGATGCTGGCCACTTCGTCGCGCAGATAGAGCTGAACGACGGTGGCACCATCACGCTTACCGCTGTTGGTCACCGTCACGCTGGCGTTCACCGTGCCGTTACGTGGCATCGTTTTGGCGGACATTGTCACCGGCGACAGCGTGAAGCGGGTATAGCTTAACCCGTAACCAAACGGGAACAGCGGACCGTTAGCCTCATCAAAGTAGTGTGAAGTGTACTTGTTCGGATTTTCGAAGTTATACGGACGCCCGGTATTCAGGTGATTGTAATAGATCGGGATCTGCCCCACTGAACGCGGGAAGGACATCGGCAGCTTACCGGACGGGTTATAGTCACCGAACAGCACGTCGGCAATGGCGTTACCGCCCTCCGTACCGGCATACCAGCTTTCCAGCATCGCATCCGCCTGCTGAACCTGATGGGTCAGCGTCAGGGCGCGGGCATTCATCAGCACCATCACGATCGGTTTTCCGGTCGCTTTCACCGCATCAATCAGCTTCAGCTGACTTTCCGGCAGCGTCAGGTCGCTGCGGCTGGACGCCTCATGGGCCATCCCGCGCGCTTCACCGATCGCCAGCACCACGACATCTGCATTTTTGGCAGTTTCCACCGCCTCATCCAGCATCTGCTGCGGGGTACGCGTATCGACGGTCATCGCTTTTTCATACAGATTGATGAAGTCCTGAATCCCTTTATCGTCGGTGACGTTGGCCCCTTTGGTATACAGCAGCGTGGCTTTACCGGCAGTGGCATTTTTCATCCCCTGCAACAGCGTCACTGACTGTGCCGCCACGCCTGCCGCAGACCAGCTGCCCATAATATCGATCTGGCTGTCGGCCAGGGGACCAATCAGCGCCACGGTGCCGGATTTTTTCAGCGGCAGCGTCTCCAGGCGGTTTTTCAACAGCACCATACTTTTGCGCGCCACGTCGCGCGCTTCTGCGCGGTGCAGGCGGCTTTCCGCGTTGGTATCTGCCGGGTCACTGCCGGCCGGGCCTAAGTGGCTGTACGGATCGTTGAACAGCCCCATATCATATTTTACATTCAGCACGTGGCGCGCCGCGTCATCAATCTCGGCCTCACTGACTTCACCACTTTTTACCAGCCCCGGCAGGTATTTGCTGTAATACTCGTCGCTCATGCTCATATCGATGCCGGACTTCAGCGCGATGCGTACCGCGTCCTGCGGGTCACGCGCCACGCCGTGTTTAATCAGCTCTTTAATCGCACCGTGGTCGCTGATGGTGATGCCTTTAAAGCCCCAGTCTTCGCGCAGCACGTCTTTTAACAGCCAGCTGTCGGCGCTGGCCGGAACCCCGTTCAGTGAGTTCAGCGCCACCATGACCCCGCCACTCCCTGCATCCAGCGCCGCTTTATACGGCGGCAGATAGTCCTGGAACAGGCGCTGCGGACTCATATCCACGGTGTTGTAATCGCGTCCGCCTTCCACGGCGCCATAGGCAGCGAAGTGCTTCACGCTGGTCATCACCGAATAGCGATCGGCCGGGCTTTTACCCTGCATGGCCTGCACCATGGTGCGCCCCATCACTGAGGTCAGATAAGTATCTTCACCGAAGCCTTCTGAGCCGCGTCCCCAGCGGGGTTCACGCGTGACATCCACCATCGGTGCCCAGGTCATATTCAGCCCGTCATCGGCGGCTTCATAGGCGGCAATACGGCCAACTTCGGCTACGGCATCGGTGTCCCAGCTGGAGGCCAGCGCCAGCGGAATTGGGAACTGCGTACGCTGGCCGTGGATCACATCATAAGCAAAGAACAGCGGGATCTTCAGGCGGCTGAGCTGCATCACCTGGTCCTGCATCGCCCGGATATCATGGCGCGTCACCGTGTTGAAAATCGCGCCAACCTGACCCTGATGGATCATATCGCGCACCGCTTCCTTCGGCGTATCCGGCCCGACGCTGATCAGCCGAAGCTGGCCGATTTTTTCGTCCAGGGTCATTTTTTTCAGCAGTTCGGTAACAAAAGCGTCACGCGCCTGCGGAGTAAGTTGATGTGGGCCGATAAGATCGTCGGCGAACGCTGGCTGAATTGCCAGGCTAACGGCAAAGCTGACAGAACAAATCCATTTCATCTGATGGTTTTCTCTCAAGTGTCTGTGGCGTATCTGATATTTACTGCACGATACCGATGGATGCAGTGTGTCACACCTTGAGAATAGCAGCTAGTTTTCAGGTCACGAATCACAGAGGTCTCAGACGGAACTTTATTGCCCGGCGGCGAGTGCTAAAGTAGTACGGTGATACTGACAAGGACATGACATGCACACTTCCCAACAGGCAGGACAAAAACTTATCGCTGAACTGGGCCGTATCGTGGGCCGCAACCATCTGTTAACGGAACCAGAAAAAACAGAGCGTTATCGAAAGGGGTTCCGATCGGGCGAAGGCGATGCGCTGGCCGTGGTGTTTCCCGGCACCTTGCTGGAGCAGTGGCGGATTTTACAGGCCTGCGTCGCCGCCGACGTGATTATTCTGATGCAGGCGGCCAATACCGGGCTGACCGAAGGTTCAACGCCGAACGGCAACGATTATCCGCGCGATATCGTGATTATCAGCACCCTGCGCATGGATAAAATTAAGCTGCTGGACGAGGGAAAACAGGTGCTGGCCTTTCCCGGCAGTACCCTGTATCAGCTGGAGAAAGCCCTGAAGCCGCTGGGCCGCGAGCCGCATTCAGTGATTGGTTCGTCCTGTATTGGCGCGTCGGTACTCGGCGGCATCTGTAATAATTCCGGCGGTTCGCTGGTCAAACGCGGTCCGGCTTACACTGAAATGGCGCTGTACGCACAGATTGATGCCAGCGGTAAGCTGCAGCTGGTCAACCACCTTGGTATCAATCTGGGGATGACGCCGGAGCAGATCCTCGGCAGGCTGGATGATGACGGCTGGCAGCAGAGCGATGTGCTGCACGACCAGCGCCACGCGTCCGACCCGGACTATGCAGAACGGGTGCGCGACGTTGATGCCGACACACCGTCGCGCTTTAACGCCGATGCCCGTCGCCTGTTTGAAGCCTCCGGCTGTGCCGGCAAGCTGGCCCTGTTCGCGGTCCGGCTTGATACCTTTGCCAGCGAGAGTGCCCAGCAGGTGTTCTACATTGGCACCAATGATACGGCGGTGCTCGACCAGCTGCGCCGCCATATGCTGGCCAGCTTCACCCACCTGCCGGTGGCCGGAGAGTATATGCACCGTGATATTTTTGATATTGCGGAGACTTACGGCAAAGACACTTTTGTGATGATCGATAAACTCGGCACCGACAAAATGCCGCTGTTCTTCACGCTCAAAGGGCGTGTGGATGCTCTGCTGGCGCGCATCAAATGGCTGAAACCCCACTTCAGCGACCGTGTGCTGCAAAAAGTTGCCGCGCTGCTGCCGTCACATCTGCCGCCCCGCATGAAACAGTATCGCGACCGTTTTGAACACCATCTGATGCTGAAAATGTCCGGTGAGGGCGTGGCGGAAGCGCGGGCCTATCTGCACACCTTTTTTAACGATGCCGAAGGTGAGTTTTTCGAGTGTGAAGGGAAAGAAGGCGCGCACGCGTTTCTGCACCGCTTTGCCGCTGCCGGTGCGGCCGTGCGTTATCACGCCGTGCATCATGAGGAAGTGGAAGAGATTCTGGCGCTGGATATTGCCCTGCGCCGCAACGACCGCGACTGGTTTGAAAAACTGCCGCCAGAGTTTGACGACGCCCTCACCCACCGTCTGTATTACGGCCACTTCCTGTGTCACGTATTCCATCAGGATTACATCGTGAAAAAAGGGGTGGATGCGCACGCGCTGAAAGAGAAGATGCTGGAAATTCTGCACGCCCGCGGCGCAGAGTACCCGGCAGAGCATAACGTCGGCCATCTGTATCAGGCGAAACCGCAGCTGAAGGCCTTTTACCAGCAGCTTGACCCGACCAACACGTTTAATCCGGGCATTGGAAAAACCACGCGAGCGAAGCACTGGGGTGAATGCGGTTGCGATAAATAAACGCGCGGGGCGACAGAAACGCAAACGCACGGGGCGACCGGAACAGAAACGCGCGGGGCGACCGGAAAAAAAGGTCGCCCCCTACGGGGCGGGGGAATTACTCCTCCGGGGCGTCCTTCAGTACCATCTGACCATTCTTGCGTTCGATGATCATGGTTTGCGGTGTAGAGAGCATCACGCCCTCTTTACGTAAACGGGTCAGGATATCAAACAGCAGGTCGCTTTTTGCGCCGCCCACCTGACGCGGGCTGGCCACGTTACCGGTGACCGACAGCACAATGCCGGTGGAGGTCAGATCTTTAAACGTGACCGACGGCTCCGGGTTTTCCAGAATACGCTCATTCTCGTTGTACACCTCCAGCAGCAGCTGGCGTACCTGCTGCGGGTCAATATCCAGCGGGAAGGTCAGCGTAATGGTCGCCACCCCCTGCGCGTTGCCCATGGTGGCGTTACGCACGTTCTGCGAGATCAGCTGTGAGTTCGGCACAATCACCGTCGATTTATCGCTGAGCTGGATCTCGGTGGCGCGCACGTTGATGCGGCGAATATCGCCTTCAATGCCGCTGATACTCACCAGGTCGCCCACTTTTACCGGGCGTTCCGTCAGCAGGATCAGGCCGGAAATAAAGTTCTTCACTATCTCCTGTAAGCCGAAACCGATACCGACCGACAGGGCGCTGACGATCCACGCCAGCTTGTTCCATTGCAGCCCCATAATCGACAGCGTCATCAGGATCACCAGCACAAAACCGATATTGCTGAACAGGGTGATCAGCGACAGGCGCATCCCCTTGTCCATGGTGGTTTTGGGCAGAAAATCATGCTCCAGCCAGCGTTTTACCGACCGCAGCACCCAGATGCCCACCACCATGCAGATCAGGGCGTTGACCATATGGGAAGGCACTATATTCAGCGACTCAAGGCCCTTGCCGCCCCAGAACTCTATGGCTTTCTGCACCAGTTCAATCGGTGTCGAACTGCCAAAGGTGCCATTCAGCAAGGCCATGGCGGCGGCCAGTACCAGGAAGGTTTTTCCTATCGCCGCCAGCACCGCAGCCACCTGCCCCAGATGGCGCTCATCAATATTCAGTGAGGTCTGAATTCGCTTGCCGGAGGCGTTGTTGGTTGAGAACAGGCTTTCACAGCCGTCGGCAACTAGCTGGGTGCAGATATAAAACGAACCAAAGACAATCCCCATCCAGATCAGCTCATAGCTCAGGAAGCGCGCCAGCGTAATGTAGCCGATAAGCAGGGCGATCATGATCGCCACGCCAATCAGCGTCAGCGCCATTTGAATCAGCCCCACCAGAGTGGATTTCGCTTCCGGCTGATTCCCCTCCAGGATCATGCGGCGGCGAACGCGGTTGGTACGCATACTGATTGACAGCGCCGTGGCACCGATCAGCAATGCCGTCATACCGTTGGCAAAGATGGTAGTCCCGACGCTGGTGCTGGCGCTGCTGTTAAAAATCTCTACCGTCTGGAAGATAAAGACCAGCGCGGCCGTCAGCGGAGGGTAAGGCTTTAACGCCATCGCCACTTCATTCGAGATATTCGGCAGACGCCATGAAGGACGACGGGTAGAGAGGAAAGCGCGGCCTAAACCGGCAATCAGGCCGCAGAAAACACTGAGTCCGACCAGCTTGTCGGCAAAATCACGCACATCATCAATGACCTGATCGTGACGGGTAAATGCCTGATCGAGGAAGTTAAACGCCAGCACCACCGCCGCGAGCGTGGTGGCAGCCGTCGCGGCAGCCAGGAAACTCCGGCGCAGACGGCCCTCCGGCAAATGATGGATGCCCACCCAGGCGAGGAACTCCTCCAGATAGCGGCGCCCCAGCGTTGCCACCAGCCCGGCGGCCAGCAGCCAGGCCAGGGTGCCAAAGCGCCAGCCGGAATCCCATGACAGGGCCGCTGTCGTAGCCAGCTCATCGACAAAGCCGCTGATTTTCGCGCTGTCATCGCTTTGGGTGTTAAACAGCGGAGCCCAGAAACGCGGGCCGAGAATACTGCCTGCATTCAGCGCCAGCTGGGTTTTCAACGCATCGCGGCGCAGGTTAACGATTTGCGCAGAAAGATTGATCGCTCCGCTTTTTATCGCCTCCGCCTGCTTGATCTGATCATCCATTTTCCCTTTCTGGCTTTCCAGCTTATTACGTTTGCTGGTCACCTCTGCGGTCTCTTTCACGCCGCTGTTGGCCTGCGGAGCCGGACCGAGTACCGCCAGCTGCGCCTGTAGCTGCGCACGCTGCGGAATAATACCCTGCATCAGGGTATCGGCATCGCCTGACAGCTCCAGCGCCAGATCGTTAAGCGCCGTCAGCTTACTGTCATTGGTCTCACCGGAAACCTGCTGTTTGATCTTATCCAGCACCTTCTGCATTTTCGGCAGTTCAACGGATGCATTGACCTTCGGAGGCGCATCACTTTGCTGCGCATCATCGTTATTTGCAGCCAGTACCAGTTGAGGCGATAGCGCCACCAGCGCCAGCAGACAAACACGGAGAAAAGTTAACAAGCCAGACATGTACAGGTTCCTGATACCAGGACAGCGCCGGGTGGCGCATGTCAAATTCCGGCTAGTTTATGCTTTTGGCCTGGCCGGGACTATAGGATTCTTGATGTAAAAATAAGGTCGTTATCATAAGAATTTTCTATGACCTCATGCTACCGGGTTGTGGCAAGTTGATAAGAAAATTCGCATGGAACTAACGATGTCCCTCCCCCATTCTGCCGCGGTAGTCCGCGACGCCACGACTGCCGATATTGACGCTATCACGCTGATCTATGCCTGGCATGTGCTGCACGGCTGCGGCTCGTTTGAAGAAACGCCGCCTGACGCAGCCGAGATGAGCGCGCGCTATGAAAAAGTCTGTTCGTTTGACCTGCCGTGGCTGGTGGCGGAACTTGACGGTCAGGTGGTGGGATACTGTTATGCCACCCAGTATCGCCCGCGTCCGGCCTACCGTTTCACCATCGAAGATTCCGTCTATATTGCCGCCGAAATGGGAGGGCGCGGCATCGGCAGCGCCCTGCTGAGCGCGCTGATCGCCCGCTGTCAGCAGGGGCCGTTTCGCCAGATGCTGGCCATTATCGGCAACGGTGAACGCAATGCCGGTTCACTCAATCTGCATAAGAAACTGGGCTTTGAGGTAGCAGGCAACTTCCGCGCCGTAGGGTTTAAACACGGTGAATGGCGGGATACGCTATTGATGCAGCGGGCATTATAAGCGGGACGACCGGGAAAGAAGGCCGTCCCTACGGGTTAATCACCCGTTCGCCAGCGTCATTAATCTGCCGCGCTGTCGTCGACCGTGCGGTTGCCCGCAAACTGTGAGGCCTTCTGCTTTTTATAACTCAGCGCAGCCGGAGGCACCGGAGACACTTTGCCGGTTTCCATCCACTTACGCAGGCGGTTTGCGTCGGCAAAGTGGGTGTATTTGCCAAACGCATCCAGCACCACCAGAGATACCGGACGGTGATTGATCACCGTACGCATCACCAGACAGTGACCGGCTTCATCGGTATAGCCGGTTTTCGTCAGCTGAATATTCCAGTCCGGGCGATACACCAGATGATTGGTGTTACGGAACGGCAGGGTGTAATTCGGGTTACGGAAGGTCGCCATATCTTCATGGGTGGTGCTGAGTTCCCCCAGCAGCGGATAGCGTTTGCTGGCAATCAGCAGCTTGCTGAGATCGCGCGCCGTCGAGACGTTCTTAATCGACAGCCCGGTCGGCTCAACGTAGTGCGTGTTACTCATGCCCAGCGCACGCGCTTTGGCATTCATCGCGCGGATAAAGGCGTCGTAGCCGCCCGGATAGTGGTGTGCCAGGCTGGCAGCCGCACGGTTTTCCGACGACATCAGGGCCAGCAGCATCATATTTTTACGGCTGATTTCGCTGTTAAGGCGCACGCGGGAGTAAACGCCGCGCATTTCAGGCGTATGGCTGATATCCACGCTCAGCAATTCATCCATCGGCAGGTGAGCATCCAGCGTCACCATCACGGTCATCAGTTTGGTAATTGAGGCAATGGGGCGCACCAGATCCGGATGGCTGGCGTAGATCACATTCTGAGTGTTCAGGTCAACAATCATGGCACTGCCAGAGGCAATTTCAGGCTGAGCGGATGTCGTCGCGACAGCAGGCTGATGAGTTCGGGCATCGGCCTGATTCACAGCACCCTGAGCAGAAAACAGCAGAACCACACTTAATAAAGACAAACGAATTTTTGCAGGCATCGTGAAGACTTAACGGCTGATAATGGGGAGTGTGGAGGCCACACGCCGCTTCCCGCAGTATCACGGGGGCTGGCGCACGCATAATACGCCGGAAGTTAAGGATTATCCTACAGGATATTCGTTTCTGAGCGTTACCAACAGACCGCCGGTTTCCCGGCGGTACAGACGGTCAGAATAGCTGATAACCATAGCCCCAGATCACCACGGTCAGCGCCAGCAGCACTTCAAACACCAGAATGCCGATGGCCAGCGTCGATCCGGACAAACGCAGGCTCTCTTCACGGTCAATGTTGAGAAACAGTGGAATACCGACGTACAGCAGATAGCCAGTGTAGGCCAGAGCCAGCGCGCCGACCAGCACACACAGCCAGACCAGCGGATACAGCGCGACCAGCCCGCTGATAAACAGCGGTGTCGCCACATATCCGGCAAACACCCGGCAGTTGGAGAGCGACGGGCGCTGTGGGTAGTCACGCGCCATCCACCAGATCACCCGGCCCATCACCGCCACCCCCAGCAGGATCAGCGCGTAGAACAGGATCGCCAGCGTAAACGCACTGGCAAACGACAGCGGGATGGTGCGCTCAACGCCAATATCCCAGCCAATTTGCGTGGTGCCAATAAAGGCGCAGATCACCGGGATCAGCGCCATCAGCAGCACGTGGTGAGTGTAATGATGCGAGAGGGTTTCATTCTCTTGCTTAATATCGCGCATTTCCCGACCCGGATGCGCAAGCAGTCCCCAGACATGGTTCATAGCGTCACTCCTCTGTACAACTGTACAACGGACCGCCAGCAGGCACTGTTCCGGGCGGCATCTCTTCAAGTATAAGCGGCCCTCATCGGTTTGTTCCTCATCCGGCCTGCAATTGCATTAAGCGCTTCATTACGCATAAAAAATAAAGCCTGAAACCCGCGCTGAGGCTGCAAGTTTTGCCAGACGGGTTAGACTTAGCGGCAAAACTACAATACGGAGTACCGGTTTACCGATGGATGTGAATACGCTGATTTCCCAGTATGGCTACTGGGCGCTGTTTATTGGCTGTCTGGCTGAGGGCGAGACCTTTACCCTTCTTGGCGGCGTCGCGGCCCACGAAGGGTTGCTGAATTATGGCTGGGTTCTGCTGGTGGCGATGTGCGGCGGAGTTCTGGGGGATACCGCACTGTTCTTTGTCGGCCGCCGCTACGGCGAGCCGATCCTCAAACGTTTCAGGAAGCATCAGCAGCAAATTGACCGCGCTAACCGCCTGATCCGCAAACGTCCGGTACTGTTTGTCATTGGCGTGCGCTTTATGTACGGGCTACGTATTGTCGGGCCGATTATTATCGGAGCCAGCAGGCTGTCGCCGCGTAAATTCCTGCTGTTTAACCTGATCGGTGCCGCGCTGTGGGCGGTGATTTTTGTTTCGCTGGGCTATCTCGGCGGTCGGGTGATTGCGCCGTGGCTGCATCAGCTCGATCACCATCTCAAACATCTGTTCTGGCTGCTGCTGGCGGTGGTGGTGGTCTGGGGCGCGCGCTGGGCAGTGAAACACCGCAACAGGAATAATCAGGACTAAAGGTCAACCTCGCGGGCGGACCGAAACAGAAGGTCCCCCTTCAGGTTGACATCCAGACTGCGCCAGATCCACGGTCAGGAGGATGAGTGCCCGCCGGGTAACTGGCGGAAAAAATCTGCATAGGTCGCTCCCCTCACCTGCTCCAGCACCTCCGCCAGCTGCGCCAGCGGCGCTGCCGACCAGTCAACGCGCAGATCGATATCCGCATAGGCCCGGCGGTCCCACACTTTCAGCGCCGCAGAACGAATGCCGCGCCGGTCGCCCCCGGCCCGTGCGGCCGCATTCAGCGCCGCCAGCATCCGCTCCGCCAGCGGTAAGTGCTGTGCGGATGCAAACGCGTCCTGCATCGCCTGCAGCACCTGTTCTCCGGCCAGCATATTGCCCGCGACTGCCAGCTGTGGCCCCGCCACGCTGCCAAACCACGGCCCGCACTGGCTTCCGCTCCAGTGCGCGGTTGCTCCGGCATTATCGATAATACACAGCTGACGCCGTTCGCGCTCTTCATCCTCCTTCAGCAGCAGGTGCAGCGTCTGTTCAGCGCTCAACCCGGACCCCAGCATCGCCAGACCCTGGCTGCCATACAGCGGATTGGTCAGTGCCTGAGTGGCAATCGCCCCCGTGCGGGACTGCCCGTGGATCACCAGCGCCCCCACCGCAGGCCCGCCCGTGGCGGTCGCCGCCGCCAGCGCGCCGCTCTGCGCATCCCGTGCCACAATGGAAAAGGTCATTACGCCCTCCTTCTGTCAGGCAGATCAAATTTATATGGATAAATTATTGCACTTAACGCTATTTATACGCATAAATAACAAACAGGACAAACTTTGTTCATCCGCATGTCACACTGCTGCGGTGACCACTCTGCTTAACGAGGACCACCATGTTCAAATCGCTACGCACCGGGTTGCACTGTCTTTCCGTTTGCCTCGGCCTGCTGGCCCTGGCACCACAGGCCTGGGCAGAATCGCCCCCCGGCGTCCTGGTAGTAGGCCAGGTCGCCGAACCCCAGTCGCTTGACCCACAGGTGGCCACCGCCGCAAACGATTCGCGTATTCTGGTCAATATTTACGATGGCCTGGTGCGCAATGCCCCCGGCTCACTGTCCGTTGAACCGGCACTCGCCAGCCGCTGGGAAATCAGCCCGGACGGCCTGCGCTACACGTTCCACCTACGTGCAGGCGTGACCTTCCACGACGGTACGCCGTTTAACGCGGAGGCGGTGAAATTCACTTTCGAACGGATGCTCAACAAGCAGCATCCTTACTATCACACCGGCCCGTTCCCGCTGAGTTTCTTCTTCTCCTCAATAGACACCATCACCACGCCAGACGCGCAGACGGTGGTGTTTACCCTGAAACAGCCCTTTGCCCCGCTGCTCTCCAATCTCGCCACGCCTGCCGGGCTGATTGTGTCTCCGGCTGCGGTGAAGAAATATGACAAAGACGTGGGTCGTCACCCGGTCGGCACCGGAGCCTTCCGCTTTGGCGAATGGCAGGCGAATCAGCGCGTGGTGCTGACGGCGAATAAAACCTACTGGGACGGTGCGCCGAAGCTGGAAGCCGTGGTGTTCCGCCCGATTACCGACGGCAACACCCGCACCGCAGAGATGCTGTCCGGCGGGATTGACGCGATGGTGGAAGTGCCGCCGGACACGGTGAAAACCTTTGCTGATAATCCGCAGTTCCGCATGCATCAGGCGGTCGGCCCTCACGTCTGGTTCCTGCTGCTGAACAACAAAGAGAAACCGTTTAACGATAAACGCGTGCGTCAGGCGGTGAACTACGCCGTTAACAAACAGGCGCTGGTCGACAACGTGTTACAGGGATCGGCACAGGTAGCCGATGGCCCGATCCCGTCGGCGTTTGCGTGGGCCGCGAATAAAGACGTCAGCCCGTACCCTTACGATCCGGCGAAAGCGCGTGCGCTGCTGAAGGAAGCGGGAGCCGAGGGTGCCACGCTGAATTTCTACGTCACCGAGGGCGGATCGGGCATGCTGGATCCGATCCCGATGGCGACCGCCATCCAGGCCGATCTGAAAGCCGTCGGGCTGAACGTCACCATCCAGACCTGGGAGTGGAATACCTATCTGGCAAAAGTGAACGCCGGACTGACGCCGCAAACCCAGATGGCCGAAATGGCATGGATGACCAATGATCCGGACACGCTGCCGTTCCTGACCCTGAGACGTGATGCCTGGCCGGATAAAGGCGGCTTTAACTCCGGTTATTACAGTAACCCGCAGGTCGATAAACTGCTGGATGAAGCCCGCAGCACCAGCGATCGGGAAAAACGTGGCGCACTGTATCGCCAGGTCCAGGCCATCGTTCACGATGACGCACCGTGGCTGTTTGTCGCCAACTGGAAGCAAAATGCCGTGACCACCCAACAGGTGCAGAACTTTGCCCTGCAACCTAACTTCAACCTGATCCTGCATCAGGTCAGTAAACCCTGAGGGAGGCCGCGCGCTATGTGGAACTATCTATTGCGGCGACTGATCGGGGTGATCCCGGTGATTGTCGGTCTGTCGCTGATTGTCTTTCTGTTGATGGCGATGATCCCCGGCAACCCGGCACAGGCGCTGCTCGGTGCCTATGCCACCCCGGAAAATGTGGCGCGCGTCAGCGCCGAGCTGGGGCTGGATAAACCGCTGTGGCAGCAATATTTTCATTGGGTGAATAACCTTCTGCACGGTGATTTTGGCCGTTCCTACGTGCTGAACCGTCCGGTGATTGATGAGGTGCTGGAGCGCCTGAGCGCCACCCTGCTGCTGGGCGGCTGCGCCCTGCTGCTCAGCGTGATCTTCGGCCTGCTGGCCGGGGTCACCTCGGCGGTACGCCAGTTTGGCTGGGGCGACAGGCTGATCACCCTGCTGGTACTAATCGGCATTTCTCTGCCCTCGTTCCTGATCGGCCTGCTGATGATTATGCTGTTTGCCGTCAGCCTGCGCTGGTTTCCGGCCTCCGGGATGTTTGCTATCTACGGCGGCGGCGATGCGCTGGACCTGCTGCACCACCTGACGCTGCCCGCCATCACGCTGGCGATTGTCGCTACCGGAGTGATCGCCCGTCTGACGCGCACCGCGATGCTGGAGGTGCTGCGCCAGGACTATATTCGTACCGCCCGCGCCAAAGGCGTCAGCGAGCGTCGGGTGATCTGGCGTCATGCGTTTCGCGTCGCGCTGGTCTCCGTCATCCCCGCCATCGGCATTCAGGCAGGATTTGTGCTTGGCGGGGCGGTCTATATTGAGACCGTCTTCCAGTGGCCGGGGCTGGGTGCGATGCTGGTAAAAGCTGTCTCCACCCGCGACCTGCTGCTGGTACAGGGTGGCGTACTGGTGGCCGCGATTGCCTACGTGCTGATTAATCTGCTGACCGACATCGTTCAGGCCTGTCTCGACCCGAGGGTAAAATCATGACTGTATCGACCTCGCTCCCCACGCGCCGCTCCGGCTGGTCGCTGCTCCTCAATAACCGCCTGGCGGCGCTGGGTCTGGGACTGCTGATCGTCATCCTGGCGGCTGCCATCATTGCACCGCTGCTGCCGCTGCCGGATCCCGACGCCACTGACCTGCTCCAGCGGCTGGCACCACCGCTGACGCCGGGCCACCTGCTGGGGACCGATGCCCTGGGCCGCGATATGCTGTCACGCCTGCTGTGGGGCACGCGGGTTTCCGTCGCCGTGGGCCTGAGCGCCACTCTGCTGGCCGCCGTCTGCGGCACGTTGATTGGTTTGATCGCCGGTTACGCCGCCGGACGTACCGACAGCATCCTGATGCGTCTGATCGATATGATCATGGCCTTCCCCTACATTTTACTGGCGCTGGCGATTGTAGCGGTACTGGGGCCGGGGCTGCTGAATGCGCTGTATGCCATCGCGCTGGTCAATATTCCGTTCTTTGCCCGTAACGTGCGCGGCCTGACCCTGGGCCTGCGCGATCGCGAGTTTATTCAGGCGGCGCAGCTTTCCGGCAAAAATCATACCCGGATCCTGTTAACAGAAGTGCTGCCCAACGTGCTGCCGCTGATCGTGGTCACGCTGTCCACCACCATCGGCTGGATGATCCTGGAAACCGCCGGGCTGTCATTCCTCGGCCTCGGGACACAGCCACCGGATGCTGATTTAGGATCGATGCTGGGCCAGGGGCGTAACCAGCTGTTTATTGCGCCCCATGTGGCGCTGGTGCCGGGCGTGATGATCTTCCTGCTGGTGATCGGCTTTAACCTGCTGGGGGACGGCGTGCGTGACCTGCTGGACCCGCGCCTGAAGTCCGGTGCCCTGCTGCGCTCACAGGCAATGACGACCGTCGAACGCACGCAAACCCCGGCGCGCGCACATCCTGATGCGCTGCTGGAAGTGGTCGATCTACAGGTGGCATTCAGCCGTGGACAGCATCGTGTGCCAACGGTGAAGGGGGTCAGCTTCCATCTGCATGCCGGAGAGTGCCTGGGGCTGATTGGTGAAAGTGGTTCCGGAAAAAGCGTCACGGCGTTGTCAATTATGGGCCTGGTTGCCTCACCGCCCGGCGTGATTACCGGCGGCAGTATCTGGCTGAATAATGAAGAGCTGCTGTCACTCTCCCCTGCGGCGATACAGCAGCGGCGCGGCGTGCGCGTGGCCTATATTTTTCAGGACCCGCTGACGTCGCTGCACCCGCAGATGCGTATTGGCCAGCAGCTGGTAGAGGCGATTCAGTGCCACCAGCCGCTGAGTGCCGCTGCCGCGCGCGCGAAAGCCATTACCCTGCTGGAAGATACCGGCATTCAGCAGGCGGCTGAACGCTTCGATGCCTGGCCGCACCAGCTGTCAGGGGGACAGCGTCAGCGCGTAGGTATCGCTATCGCACTGGCCAACGATCCGCAGGTGATTGTCGCCGATGAACCCACCACGGCGCTGGATGTCACGGTGCAGGCGCGCATCCTCGCGCTGCTGAATGAGCTGCGCCACAAACGCGGGCTGGCGCTGCTGTTTATTACCCATGATTTTGCCGTCGTCAGTGAGATGTGTGACCGGGTGGCCGTGATGCGCCACGGAGAGATCGTTGAGAGTGGCAGCACCGTTAGCGTGTTACAGGACCCGCAGCACGACTACACCCGGCGGCTGATTGCCAGCGTGCCGCAGCGCGGACAGGGCCGGGCTTTCCTGCAACAGATCCGTGAACTCCATGCGCGGGAGACAGTATGAAAAAAGTGATTGAAGTACAGAACCTGAAAAAAACCTATCACGGTCAGGGCGGCTGGTGGCAGCGCAGCGCCGCCGTTGAGGCGGTGAAAGGTATCAGCCTCAATCTCTGGCAGGGGGAAACCCTGGCCATCGTCGGGGAGAGCGGCAGCGGGAAAAGTACCCTCGCCCGCATGCTGGTCGGGCTGGAAACGCCCACCAGCGGCAGCCTGAAAATTCAGGGTGAAGAGGTCAGCGTCCTGTCACAGCGTGGCGCGCAGGCGTTGGGTAAAACCATCCAGTATGTGTTTCAGGACCCGGTTGCGTCGCTGAACCCGCGAAAAACTATTCAGCAGACCCTCAGCGTCCCCCTTCAGCGGCTGTGCGGCTACCGCGCCAGCGAATGTCTGCCGCGGCTGCAACAGCTGCTGGAAGCGGTGAATATGCCGGCGGATGCCCTGCACTGCTATCCGCATGAGTTTTCCGGTGGCCAGGCGCAACGCCTGGCGATTGCCAGGGCTCTGGCGGCCGAGGCGCAGATTCTGGTACTGGATGAACCCGTTAGTGCGCTGGACGTCTCGGTGCAGGCCCAGGTTCTGCTGCTGCTGGAGGATCTCCGGCTGCAGTTCGACCTCTCCTATCTGTTTATCAGTCACGATCTGGCAGTGGTGGAATCGATTGCCGACCGCGTGGCGGTGATGAATTCTGGTACTATCGTCGAGTGTGCCGCCACGCAGAAGCTGTTCAGTGCTCCGGAGCATGAATACAGCCGCCAGCTGCTGTTAAGCCGCCCGGCCTGGCAGACCACACCGCCACTCGCCCAGCCCACATTCTGATACACAGGTGACTATGTCCACAGCACCCACACCGCCAGACACGGTAAAGCGCAAGCGAACCGATACCATTATTGATGCCATCAAGCAGAGTATTGTTGATGACAGCCTGCTCCCCGGCGATCGCCTGCCGCAGGAGAAAGATCTGATGATCCGTTTCTCCGCGGGAAAAAGCACGGTCCGTGAAGCGCTGAAAGCCCTGGAAGCTCAGGGACTGATCCGCACGCGAACCGGCCCCGGCGGCGGCGCATTTATTGACAGTATGCCGGAGCCGCGCGCTATGAGCCTGCTGTCGAACTATCTGTTTACCCGCGAGCTGAGTATTGGCCATATCTATGCCCTGCGTAAAACGCTGGAGCCGCAGGTCGCCGTCAGCGCCATCGGTCAGATTGACGAAGCGGGTTTTCAGCATCTGCACCAGCTGATCCGCATCTATGACCATCCGCCCGCCAGTGAGCAGGAGCGCTGGGATCAGCGCATGGCCGAGCTTGATTTTCACAGCGTGGTTGCCAGCTATTCCACCAACCCGCTGCTGGCTTTTTTCTGCCGTTTTCTGCAGCGCCTGCTGAAAGATCTGGCGGTGTGCAAGGACATTTATCAGCAGCCGCAGCCGGTGGATCGCCGTCAGGGTATTGAATATCAGTACCAGCTGATTGACGCCTTACGCCGTGAGGATGCCGTCGCCGTGGAGCGTATTATGCGTGACCATATGCAGCATGCCGAACAGGCGATGCTGACATTGCAGGCGACGCTGGAAGAACGTTTTTTACACGATGACAGTTAGCACGTCACGGGTTCACAAGCGCGTTGCTTACCGCTCCGTCTGTCAAAACAGCGGCTATAGTTAAATCATGAATATGATAAAACGACCTATTGAAGACCACGGTGTCATTGGCGACCTGCGCACCTGTGCCCTGATCGCCCGTGACGGTTCCCTCGACTATTTTTGCTGGCCTGACCTCGACAGCCCTTCCGTCTTCAGCGCGCTGCTCGACAGTGACGAAGCCGGACTGTTCAGCCTGAGCCCTGACTGGCCGGAGGCGCGTCGGATGCAGATCTATCTGCCCGATACCGCCATTCTGCAGACTCGCTGGCTGGACGATCTCGGTGTGGTGGAGGTCACCGACTACATGCCGGTGTGTCAGCGCGAAGATCGCCAGCCGCGCATCATTCGGCGCATTAAGGTCATTCACGGTACTGCCACGATTAACCTGCGCTGCGCCCCGGTACATGATTATGCCCGCGCCGACACCCGCGCGACTCAACAGTCCGGTGCGGTTACCTTCCACGCCGAAGGTCAGCCCACGCTGCGCCTGACGGGTGATGTCGATTTCACGATGGATAATGCCGCCGCCGTGGCCCGTTTCACCCTGGAGGCCGGAGAGTCCCGCGAGTTTATTTTCGGGGCCGATGAGGACCCGCATCTCGACGAGGAGAGCGGAAATTCGCTGAGCTGTTTTCAGGCAACGCTGGATTACTGGCGAAAGTGGAGCGCACATAGCAGCTATCGGGGACGCTGGCGCGAAATGGTGAACCGTTCAGCGATCACCCTCAAGCTGCTGACCTCGTGGCAGCATGGTTCAATTGCCGCTGCGGCCACCTTTGGTTTGCCGGAGGAGCTGGGAGGCGAACGCAACTGGGACTACCGCGCCTCGTGGATCCGCGATGCCTCCTTCAGCATGTATGCGCTGATGCGTCTCGGCTATGTGGAAGAGGCCAAACACTTCACCCACTGGGTGGGTCGCTGCGTGGAAAACAGCCACAGCGACGTCGAGAAATTACAGATAATGTACCGCATTGACGGCGGCACGGAGCTGCATGAAAGCGAACTGCTGAATCTGTCCGGCTATGCCGGTTCCCGCCCGGTGCGCATCGGCAATGATGCCTGGCACCAGACGCAGCTGGATATTTATGGCGAACTGATGGATGCCATTTACCTGGCGAATAAATACGGTGAAGCGATCTCTCAGCGCGGCTGGAACCACGTCAGCCGGATGATTGACTACGTTGCGGAGAACTGGAACCAGACCGATGCCGGGATCTGGGAGATGCGCGGAGATCCGCAGCATTTTCTGCATTCCCGCCTGATGTGCTGGGTGGCGATGGATCGCGCCCTGCGCCTGGGAGAAAAGCGATCGCTGTCGATGCCTGCTGAACGCTGGCTCAAGGCCCGCGACGCCATCCGCGCCGATATCTGGGAAAACTTCTGGCATCCGAACGGTCATTTCGTCGCCACCCGTCACGGCGAGTTCGTCGATGCCTCGATGCTGCTGATGCCGCTGGTGCGCTTTGTCGGTGCCACCGACCCGGACTGGCTGGCGACGCTGGATGTGATCAAAGAAAAGCTGGTCAGCGACGGGATGGTACGGCGCTACAACGTCGCGGAAACACCGGCTGACGGTCTGCAGGGCGAAGAAGGTGCCTTTGCTGCCTGCTCGTTCTGGTATGTCGAGTGTCTGGCGCGTGCAGGGCGGCTGGACGAGGCTCACTTTGAGTTTGAGAAGCTGCTGAAGTATGCCAACCACCTCGGCCTGTATGCGGAAGAGTTCGACAGTCGCGGACATGCGCTGGGCAACACGCCCCAGGCGTTGACGCATCTGGCATTAATCAGCGCCGCCTTCTTCCTCGACCGGAAACTGAGCGGGGAAGATCCACTCTGGCAACCCTGAAAACGGTACTTTTCAGGAAGATAAGAGTGTTCCTACCGGCAATTTATCGTAAAGATAGTTCAACAAGGAAAATCCTGGTTTCTTCTGAGGCCGTTATGCACATATAATGTGCAGCCGGTCACAGTTGGCCAGTATTGGGTCGTTTATCAACAGTCTACATGGCGCTACACCTGAAATTACTATGAAAAAGAACATCCGTGCGTTCGTCACCCTGATTCTGGCTGTTGCGGCTTTTAGCCAATCCGCCTTCGCTGTGGTTTATCCGCTTCCGGCCGCTAACAGCCGCCTGATCGGTGAAAATCTTGAAATTACCATTCCGGAAGACAGTAAACTTCCGCTGGAGGCTTTTGCTGCTCAGTACCAGATGGGTCTGAGCAACGTGATGGAAGCTAACCCAGGCGTTGATGTTTACCTGCCGAAAGCGGGCAGCAAGCTGATTATTCCTCAGCAGCTGCTGCTGCCTGACGCACCGCGTGAAGGCATCGTGATCAACAGTGCTGAAATGCGTCTGTATTACTATCCGAAAGGCAGCAAAACCGTCGTGGTTCTGCCTATCGGCATCGGTGAGCTGGGCAGAGATACGCCGATAAACTGGACGACGACCGTTCAGCGTAAGAAAGACGGCCCGACCTGGACCCCAACCAAGAAGATGCATGAAGAGTATGCCGCGCGCGGTGAATCTATGCCTGCCGTCTTCCCGGCTGGCCCGGATAACCCGATGGGCCTTTATGCACTGTATATCGGCCGCCTGTATGCGATTCACGGTACCAATGCCAACTTCGGCATCGGCCTGCGCGTCAGTCACGGCTGTGTGCGTCTGCGTGCGGATGATATCAAATGGCTGTTCGACAACGTCCCGGTGGGAACTCGCGTACAGTTTATCGACCAGCCGGTAAAAGCCTCGGTTGAGCCGGACGGTTCCCGCTATGTGGAAGTGCATAACCCACTCTCGCAGACCGAAGAGCAGTTTGCCTCCCGTGAGCCTGTGCCGTTGAGACTGACTGCCGCCGTGAACAAAGTGGTTGCAGACGCCAGCGTCAGCAGCACCAGCATGGAACAGGCGCTGAAAGCGCGTTCTGGTATGCCGGTAAAAGTGAACGGCGCAGACAGCGAACCTTCCGCTCCGGTTGTGATGCCTGACCAGGCTCCTGCTGAAGCACCTGCAGCCCCGGCCACGACGCCAGAAGGTGATGCTCCTGCTCCTGCTGCTCCTGCTGCTCCTGCCGCCCCTGCCGCTCCAGCCAGCAGCGAAACGGCAGCACCCGCTGCCGAAACCTCAGCGCAGAACATGCCCGCGCTGACTCAGCCAGGCCCGATCTATAACACGCCGAAATCCTGATTTCGCACGCGTGATGCATTGACCCCTGCACTTTCCCGTGCAGGGGTTTTTTATTGCCTGCTGGCAGTCAAAAAAAACAGCACAACTCACTACAAAAAACAGAATAAGCCTAATTATTAAGGGTTATATCAACCCTTCACTAGCTTTAAAAGCTGGATTTTACCGGAATAAACAGCATTAAATGATTCAAACAAGCAGGCTGATCGCGCTAATTTAATCCGCGTGTTAGCAATTGCTTGTTAACGCCCTCGACAACAATAGGTTTTGGAGAATATTTATTGTTCTCACTGCTATATTACTGGTTGTATTGCCACCGACCAGTATTCCACCCGGGAAAGGCGTTAACCCTTTCCCTGTTTTTTACCCCTTATCCCGCCGACGCAGCACCAGCCAGGCTGCAGCACAGGTAAAAATCGTTACCAACATCACCAGCAGAAAAAAACCGTGAGGATTATTGGCCAGCGGCACACCGCCGACGTTCATGCCAAAGAATCCCGCCACCAGGTTGATCGGCAGGGCCAGTACGGTGATTAACGTCAGGGTAAATAAGGTACGGTTGCTCTGTTCCAGCTGCTGCGCGGCAATCTCTTCCTGTAACAGGCGAATACGCTCTGTCAGTCCATTCAGGTCGTTCAGCACCACGGTAAACTCTTCGGTAAACTGGCGCAGATCCTGAACCACATTCAGATCAAGCCAGCCAGGTGGGCGGTTAATCAGACGAAACAGTGCGGCCGGTTCTGGTGCCAGCAAACGCTGAAACCGCAGCAGTGTCCGGCGCAGCCTCCCCAGTTCACTGCGGTTGCTTTTGATATGCTGCCCCAGCAGACGCTCCTCTATCTGGTCAACATACTGATTGGACTGACGCACAATCAGCGCCAGCACATCCTCCTGTTCGGCCAGCAGCTGAGCCAGCAGTTCAGTGGAGGACGCTAACCCGAGCGAGTCCAGTTTGCCAATGAGCCGCTCCACCAGGCGCAGAGGCTTAAAACGGGCGCTGACCACCAGACCGTCGCGACACCAGATCCACAGCGTGGCATTCTCATCACTGGTTTCACGCGCGTCAAACGTCACATCATTCAGTACCGCCATCAGCGCATCATTCTGGCGTTCAATGCGGGTACTGTGCGAGCCGTGCAGAATCTCTTCGAAGAAATCTTCATCAACATCGAAATGGGTTTTCAGCCAGCGCGTCGCAGCAGCATGGTTAAGGTTAACGTGCAGCCAGAGAAACCCCCCCTCTTTTGCCCCCCCTTCCCAGGCCTCACAGGATTGCTGCACCGTCAGGCTTTGCGGCGTCTGCCCTGCCGTAAAACGGTAGCCATAAATCAGCCCGGAGACATCATCACTAAAATCAGGTTTTTGCCGCAGTAACGGCAGATGTTGCGTCATTGTTTTACCCGCGTCGGAGCCGTTGTAGCAATGCATTCATCCTGCCGCAAGCTGATGACAGTTTTGTTACACGTGGCGCTGTAGGGGCAAATATCCGGCGCCGGCGTCATTGTTCTGTCACACAACCTGCGTATTACCGAGAGTGGTTACCACCTGTCCGATTTCTGCAGCGATGCAGCTGATGCCAGCGAGGTTATATGAGTGACAATACCGCTATACAACAGGGCAAGCCCGCCAGCCCCGTTTACCCGAAAAACAGTCGCCGTTCAGTGATGATCTTTCTGTTGCTGTTGATCCTCGGCATCGCCTTTGCCGGGGTGAATTTATTCAATGACGTCAGCGATTCAGGTGCGACGTTCACCAGCTATGTGCCCTTTTTATTACTGGGACTGGCGTTGCTGATCGCCCTGGGATTTGAGTTTGTTAATGGCTTTCACGACACGGCTAACGCTGTCGCCACGGTTATTTACACCCACTCAATGCCGCCTACGCTGGCGGTGGTGTGGTCCGGCTTTTTCAACTTCCTCGGTGTGCTGCTCTCCAGCGGCGTGGTCGCTTTTGGCATTATTTCTCTGCTGCCGGTCGAGCTGATTTTACAGGCCGGTACCGGCGGCGGTTTCGCCATGGTCTATGCCCTGCTGTTCTCCGCAATAATCTGGAATCTCGGAACCTGGTGGCTCGGGCTGCCCGCCTCGTCGTCCCATACGCTTATCGGTTCGATTATTGGCGTCGGTGTGGCAAACGCGCTGATCCACGGTCGTACCGGCACCAGCGGCGTGGACTGGGAACAGGCGCTGAAAATTGGCTATGCGCTGGTGCTGTCACCGATTGTAGGTTTTGTCTGTGCCGCGCTACTGCTGCTGCTGATGAAAAAAGTGTTAAAAAACCGCGAGCTGTACACCGCTCCTGAAGGCAATCAGCCGCCGCCTGGCTGGATCCGCGGGCTGCTGATCCTCACCTGTACTGGCGTATCCTTTGCACACGGCTCAAACGACGGTCAGAAAGGCATGGGATTAATTATGCTGATCCTGGTCGGAACCATGCCGATCGCTTACGCCCTCAACCGCTCGATCCCGCCAGACCATATTCCTCAGGTAGCCGCACTGGCGACCGTTACGCAACAGGAACTGCGCGCGCTGACCCCGGACCAGGCTTCCAGCATCTCGCCACGCGAAGTCCTGACCGACTATGTGCGCACCGGCACGCTTGTTCCGGCCGTATTACCTGCTCTGGCGGATTTGACCGGGCGTATCGGTCAACAGATCCGTCAGTACGGCGCGGTGGATAAAATTCCCGCACAGGCAGTCTCCAACACCCGAAACGATATGTACCTGGCTTCTGAAGCTATTAAACATCTTAAAAGCGATGAAAAGGTGCAGATCCCGGAGCAGACCCGGCACAACCTGGAGGCCTTCAAAGGTGAGCTGGATAATGCCACCCGCTACATTCCGTGGTGGGTGAAAGTGGTGGTGGCGATTGCACTCGGGCTTGGCACCATGGTCGGCTGGCGGCGTATTGTCACCACCGTGGGTGAAAAAATTGGCAAGACTCACCTGACCTATGCCCAGGGTGCCAGTGCTGAACTGGTAGCGATGACCACCATTGGCGCGGCCGATATCTTCGGGCTGCCGGTCTCGACCACTCACGTGCTCTCCTCCGGCGTAGCGGGCACCATGGCGGCTAACCGCTCCGGCCTGCAGATGTCAACGCTGCGCAATCTGATGATGGCCTGGGTGCTGACCCTGCCGGTCTCCATTTTACTTTCGGCCAGTCTTTACTGGCTGTTTACTCACTTCTAACCGGGAGATGATTTATGGCAATGCAAGGTAATGATCTGTCATCTGAAACTTTCCACCACCGCCTGTTACAGGAGTTCTACGACAGCTACGACGAAGAGCTGGAGATGGAGCTGGACGATCTGCGTTTCGGTAACGACAGTAAAATGGAAGAGGGGGAGAAAGCCTGGCGTAAACACTATTTTCGCGAGCTGCTGCGCCTGCAGGGAGAGCTGGTGAAAATGCAGGACTGGGTGATGCGCACCGGTCACCGCATGGTGATCATTTTTGAAGGGCGCGATGCCGCCGGTAAAGGCGGGGTGATCAAAAGGATTACCCAGCGCCTGAACCCGCGTACCTGTCGCGTGGCCGCCCTGCCCGCCCCTAACGATCGCGAGCGAACCCAGTGGTACTTTCAGCGCTACATCGCCCACCTGCCTGCGGCGGGTGAAATGGTGTTGTTTGACCGCAGCTGGTACAACCGGGCAGGCGTGGAGCGCGTGATGGGTTTCTGTAACGATCAGGAAGTAGAAGAGTTTTTCCGCAGCGTGCCGGAGTTCGAAAAAATGCTGACCCGCAGCGGCATCCAGATCGTGAAATACTGGTTCTCGATTACCGATGAAGAGCAGGAGCTGCGTTTCCTGAGCCGCATCCACGACCCGCTGAAGCAGTGGAAACTCAGCCCGATGGACCTTGAAAGCCGCCGCCGCTGGGAAGACTACACCGAGGCGAAAGAGATTATGCTGGCACGTACCCATATTGACGAAGCGCCATGGTGGGTAGTGCAGGGGGTGGATAAGAAGAAAGCCCGCCTGAACTGCATCAGCCATTTACTACGTCAGGTGCCGTATGAGGACAGCGCGCTGAAACCAATTACGCTGCCGACGCGCGAACGCAGTGAGGACTATCACCGCACTCCGGTGCCGGACACTATGATTGTGCCGGAAGTGTATTAACCGCCTGAGGGGCCAGCAGTATTGGTGCCGCGATGGAGTTGATAAGGGTTATGTCGCACAGTAGGGCTGAAGGTCAGCCCCTGCAGGAAAACGGTGAAGGGGTCAGGCATGCCTGCCCCTCTATCACTGTTGCGATATCGGCCGAGGTCTGCTGCCTGCGCACCTGCATAAACAGTTCACTCGCTTCGCTGTATTCTTTGCGCAGATATCCCAGCCACTGCTTAATACGCGCCATGTGGTACAGGCCAGTGTCGCCCTGCTTCTCCAGCCGCACGTATTTTTGCAACAGCTGTACCACCTGCGGCCACGGCATTCGCGCTTCGTTGTATTTGATCACCCGGCTGAGATTCGGCACGTTCAGCGCACCACGCCCGATCATCACTGCATCACAACCTGTTACTGCCATGCAGTCCTGCGCGCTCTGCCAGTCCCAGATCTCACCGTTGGCGATCACCGGAATCGACAGCCGCTGGCGAATTTCACCAATCGCCGCCCAGTTAATCGCCTCAGCGCGGTAGCCGTCCTCTTTGGTGCGGCCGTGAACCGCCAGCTCAGTCGCCCCCGCCTGCTGCACCGCATCGGCAATTTCAAACTGACGGGCACCTGAATCCCAGCCGAGGCGAATTTTCACCGTGACGGGAAGATGGTCAGGCACCGCAGCACGCATCGCTTTCGCCCCCTGATAAATCAGCTCAGGATCTTTTAACAGCGTGGCGCCGCCGCCGCTGCCGTTCACCGTTTTCGACGGACAGCCGCAGTTAAGATCCACGCCCCAGGAGCCAAGCTCCACCGCACGGGCGGCATTTTCTGCCAGCCACTGTGGATACTGCCCCAGTAGCTGAATGCGTACGCGGGTGCCTGATGGCGTTCGGCTGTCATGATCGAGTTCGGGGCTGAGGCGCTGGAAGCATTTCACCGGCAGCAGTGCATCCACTACCCGCAGAAATTCGGTAATACAGAGATCGTAGTCGTTGACGTCGGTCAGCAGTTCACGCACCAGCGAATCGAGAACACCTTCCATCGGGGCAAGTAATACGCGCATGGACAACCTGTGGAGAGTGATAAAACAGGGGGAAGCGGGCGCTTCCCCCTGGTTAATTAGCCGTTGTTACTTGGGGTAGAACGGCGCGGACGGGTTTTGTTGACGCGAGGTGCGCCAGCGTTACCGCCTTCAGGACGGGCACCGCGCGCGGCACCGGTGCTGCTGCCGTTGGCATTCCCCTGGCGACGCTCGCCACCGTTTCCGCCACCGCCGTTACCGCTGCGGTTGCCGCTGGCGCTGCGATCGCCACTGCTGCTACGCTGGCCCTGACCCTGGCCGCCACGACCGCGTCCACCGCCGCCACCGGCTCCGCCACGCTGCTGCTGGCGACCGTTGACGATCGGTTCTGCTTTGATGCTTGGGTCTGGCTCATAGCCTTCGATCGCCATGCGCGGAATTTCACGTTTCAGCACGCGCTCGATATCACGCAGCAGCTTCAGCTCATCGACACACACCAGCGACAGCGCTTCACCCACTGCCGCCGCACGACCGGTACGACCGATACGGTGTACGTAGTCTTCCGGCACGTTTGGCAGCTCGTAGTTCACCACGTGTGGCAGCTCTTCGATGTCGATGCCACGGGCAGCGATATCGGTCGCCACCAGCACGCGGATTTTGCCTTCTTTAAAGTCGCTCAGTGCACGAGTACGTGCGCCCTGGCTCTTGTTACCGTGGATCGCTGCGGCAGTGATGCCGTCTTTGTTCAGCTGCTCGGCCAGATGGTTAGCCCCGTGCTTGGTACGGGTAAACACCAGCACCTGCTGCCAGTTATCACGACCAATCAGGAACGATAACAGCTCGCGCTTGCGCTTTTTATCGACCATGTGCACATGCTGCGTCACCTGCTCGGAAGCCGTGTTGCGGCGGGCCACGGAAACCTGCTCCGGGTTGTGCAGCAGTTTTTCCGCCAGCGTTTTGATCTCATCAGAGAACGTGGCCGAGAACAGCAGGTTCTGACGCTTAGCAGGCAGTTTTGCCAGCACGCGACGGATATCGTGAATGAAGCCCATATCCAGCATGCGGTCCGCTTCGTCCAGTACCAGGATCTCAACCTGAGACAGGTCAAGAGCGTTCTGGTGCTCCAGATCCAGCAGGCGACCAGGCGTCGCGACCAGCACATCAACACCGCCGCGCAGTTTCATCATCTGCGGGTTGATGCTGACGCCGCCGAAGACCACCAGCGAACGCATATCGAGATATTTGCTGTATTCCTGCACGTTTTCACCCACCTGAGCCGCCAGTTCGCGGGTCGGGGTTAAAATCAGTGCGCGCACCGGGCGACGGCCTTTCGGGTGCGGGTTGTTGCTGCTTAACAGCTGCAACAGTGGCAGGGTGAACCCTGCGGTTTTACCGGTACCGGTCTGGGCGCTGGCCATCAGGTCGCGGCCCGCAAGCACTACCGGGATAGCCTGGCGCTGAATAGGCGTCGGCTCGTTGTAGCCCTGTTCTGCAACAGCGCGCAAAATATCGGCATTAAGGCCGAGAGAATCAAATGACATAAAGTTGACTGACTCCGGATCCGCCCTGACCGCATAGCGGTGTAGTTTCCAGGGGGAGAGTTGACGCCAGGATCATTCCTGACGCTTGAATGAGAGCACAAACCACGGTGCGGAAGCTCGGCATTATAACAGATCACCCCGCCCCACAGGGAGTTATTCTTTTCGAGTTATCCGAAAATGCGCTACAGGCTGTAACAGCACACAAACGATCACTTGCGGTATCGCAGCACGCATTAACATTACGACACATTTTGTCATACCAGGATTAACCATGAAGCTGTTACTTCCCCTGATTGCGCTCCTGCTTTTAGGTCTTAATTTGCGCCCCGTGCTGGCACTGCCGGGCCCCTTGCTGGCATCCATCCAGCAGGACACCGCTTTATCCAGCAGCGCGGCGGGTCTGTTAAGCATGTTGCCGGTCATGGCGATGGGGCTGTGCGCACTGGCTGGCAGCTACCTGCAACGCTGGCCGGGAACCTTTCGCGGTGTGCTGCTGGGGGCGCTGATTATTGCTGCCGCCTGCACGCTGCGCGGATTCTGGTGGCAACCCGCCGGACTGATCGCCACCGCCCTGCTGGCGGGCATTGGTATTGCGCTGGTGCAGGCCCTGTTGCCGGGCTGGATCAAACAGCACTACCCGCAGCACAGCAGTCGTCTGATGGGGCTTTATACGACGGCTATCATGGGGGGTGCCGCGCTGGCAGCGGCCAGTGCAGCGCCGCTGGCGCAGGCCATCAGCTGGCAGAATACGCTGGCGCTGTGGGGATTACCCGCCCTTCTGGCGGCCGTGATGTGGTATCGCTGCGGTAACATGGCGGTATCGGAAAAAACGCTGGCGGTGGCTCCCCCTCCCCCGCTCAACCGCCGGGCCTGGCTGCTGATGGTTTATTTCGGTATCGGGACCGGGGCCTATACTCTGGTGCTGGCCTGGCTACCGCCCTTTTTCGTGCAGCAGAGCTGGTCACCTCAGCACAGCGGCTATCTGCTGGCCGGGCTGACGCTAACCGAAGTTGTCGCCGGGCTGCTGGTTGCCGCTCTGATCCCGCGTTTTCACGACCGTCGTCACCTGCTGATACCCGTGCTGGGTCTGGTGCTGGGTGGGCTGATGTGCCTGATGATCGCGCCCTCTGCGCTGGCGCTGCTGGCAATACTGCTACTGGGCCTGGGGATTGGCGCACTGTTTCCACTCTCGCTGATTGTCACGCTGGATCATGCGGTAACGCCGCAGCAGGCGGGTAAGCTGATGGGGTTTGTACAGGGGGGTGGTTATATGATCGCCAGCCTGATGCCGCTTCTCGCTGGCGTAATCCGTCAGGTATTGGGGGACTTACAGCAGGCGTTCAGCGTGATGGCGCTGGGTGTGGTGGTTTTACTGGTGATGACGCTGTGGCTGAAACCGCAGGCGGAGAAGTAATAAAACCAACGGGCCACCGAGGTGGCCCGTTGGGGTTTAGCGTGGACGCTGACTCGGCTGCGCTCGCTCTTTTACCAGCAGCGACACCAGCGCGGGACCCGCCAGCATCACAACACCTGCCACACACAGCAGCAGGTTATTGTGGATAACCCGTGACAGCACCAGCAGCACCAACATCGCGGCGCCAAAATAGTACGTGGTGGTCACGTCTTCCAGAAAATCGCCAATGCGCCGCAGGCGCGGCAAACGCTGGGTCAGTATCATCGCGGCAAATACGCTGGCATACATCGCCAGTAAAATCATGCTGACCTGCAGCAGCGCCTGATGTTTCCACCCCCACACCAGTGCGGCGATCAGCAACAGGTGCAGTGCGATATGTACGCAGGTTTGTCCAGTGACAATCTGAATACGATTAGACCATTTCATGCTTTTCTCCCGGCAGCCTCAGCAGAGGTTGCCCAGCGGGTTACTGACACCGGCCAGTAACGAATTTCCTCAGACTAACGTAGTTTTCGGAATAAACTGCAAATTAACGCATATCTCGCCACACTTTTGTGACAAAGACTACACTTTACCCTTCATTAATTCTGAAGGTAGTGTCATTAGTATGTCACAAAAAACGCAAGGATTTTCATTTAAAGTCCTGACGATTAACACACATATGGGTTTCAACGCCTTTAACCGTCGCTTTATTCTGCCCGAACTGCGCGATGCGGTGCGGGCTACAGGCGCTGATATCGTGCTGTTACAGGAAGTGATGGGCAGCCATGCTCTGCACGAATTGAAAGTGGATAACTGGCCCGAAACCCCACATTACGAATTTCTGGCGGACACCATGTGGAAAGACTTTGCCTACGGGCGCAACGCAATCTACCCGGAGGGGCACCACGGTAACGCCGTGCTGTCACGCCTGCCGATCGTGGATTACCACAACCGCGACATCTCGGTTCCGGATACGGAGAAACGCGGCATTTTACACTGTCAGATCCAGGTGCCGGATTCTGCGGTGATACTGCACGTTCTCTGCGTGCATCTCGGCCTGCGTGAGTCTCACCGTGCACAGCAGCTGAAAAAGATGTGTCAACTGGTCAACGAGCTGCCAGCGGATGCTCCGGTAGTGATTGCCGGAGATTTTAACGACTGGCGTCAGAAAGCCAATGAGGTTCTTAAGCGGGAAGCGGGAATGGAGGAGGTGTTCAGCCGCAAGAATGGCCGCCCGGCGCGTACCTTCCCTGCCCGCTTTCCTCTGCTGCGCCTTGACCGCATCTATGTGCGTAATGCCGGTATCAGTCATCCGCAAACTATCCCGTTACGCCCGTGGTCGCATCTTTCCGACCATGCGCCGCTCGCCGTGGAGATCCACCTATGAATATGGAATGGCGTGAGGGCAACCAAATCAGGTTGCTGGAAAACGGTGAAGAATTTTTCCCTCAGGTATTTGGCGCCATTCAGCGCGCACAGCACAGCCTGCTGCTGGAAACCTTTATCCTGTTTGAAGATGAGGTTGGCAAGGCGCTGCATGCGGAACTGCTGGCGGCCGCAGAGCGCGGGGTAAAAATCGAGATGATGGTGGATGGCTACGGCTCTCCCGATTTATCAGACGAATTTGTCCATAGCCTGACGTCGCTCGGCGTGCGTTTCCTCTACTACGATCCGCGCCCGCCGCTGATGGGCATGCGCACCAATCTCTTCCGTCGCCTGCACCGAAAAATCGTGGTGATTGACGGCGTGATCGCTTTTGTCGGCGGGATTAATTATTCCGCCGAACATAACGCCAGCTATGGTCCTGAGGCCAAGCAGGACTACGCGGTTCAGGTAAAGGGCCCGATCGTCGATGATATTGCGCGTTACGTTCAGCAGGAGATGGGAAGCGAACAAAAACAGCGGCGCTGGTGGGACCACCGTTCGCACCGCCCGGCGCGTAATGCCTCGCCCGGCGATGCGCAGGTTCTGCTGGTGTATCGCGATAACGACAGCCACCGTGATGATATTGAACAGCACTATATTGAGATGCTGAAGAGCGCGAAGCAGGATGTGATCATTGCTAATGCCTACTTTTTCCCCGGCTATCGCCTGCTGCGTGAAATGCGCCAGGCCGCTCGCCGTGGGGTTCGTGTACGGCTTATCGTCCAGGGCGAGCCGGATATGCCGATTGTCAAAGTGGGCGCAGAGCTGTTGTATAACTATCTTGTTGAAGGCGGTGTGGAGGTCTATGAATACTGCCGTCGCCCGCTGCATGCCAAAATTGCGGTACAGGATACCCAGTGGTCTACCGTGGGTTCCAGCAATCTGGATCCGCTCAGTCTGTCGCTGAACCTGGAGGCCAATCTGATTATCCACGACAGTGACTTTAATCAGCAGGTACGCGATAACCTGGAAGGTCTGCTGTCAGCCGACTGCCAGCGGGTGCTGGAAAGTCAGCTGCCGAAGCGCAACTGGTGGCAGCTCAGCAAAAATATTGTGGTGTTTCATTTCCTGCGCCACTTTCCGGCAATTGCCGGCTGGCTGCCTGCGCATACGCCTAAACTCACCCAGGTTACCGCCCCGGTTCAGCCGGAGATGGAAACCCAGGATCGTATTGAAACCGAAAATGGTGAGGCAAAATCCTGATGGCAACCTCTTCTTTACTCTGGAAGCGCACCCGAAAAGTCCTGACCGTGCTGTTCTTCATCGCGGTGATTGTGCTGCTGGTCATTTACGCCCGCCAGGTGGACTGGAAAGAAGTCTGGCAGGTGGTGGTGAACTATAACCGCGTGGCGATTTTCGGATCGGTGGCGCTGGTCATCGTCAGCTACCTGACCTACGGGCTGTACGATCTGATTGGCCGCGCCTACTGCGGGCATAAGCTGGAAAAACGCCAGGTGATGCTGGTGTCCTTCATCTGCTATGCCTTTAACCTGACGCTGAGTACCTGGGTGGGCGGCGTGGCAATGCGCTACCGCCTCTATTCCCGCCTGGGCCTTGACGGCAGCACGATTACGCGCATTTTCTCGCTCAGCATTGCCACCAACTGGCTGGGCTATGTGCTGGTCGCCGGGGTGGTATTCAGCGCCGGGATGGTCAGCGTACCCGAAGGCTGGTTTATTGGTGCGGGTACGCTGCGCGTGACGGGCATGGCTCTGCTGGCCTTTGTGGCGGTCTATCTGGCGCTGTGTGCGTTTTCAAAGCGGCGTCACTGGACCGTGAAAGGGCAAAAACTGGCCCTGCCTTCGCTACGGATGGCGCTGATTCAGTTTGCGGTGTCCAGCGCGAACTGGCTGGTAATGGGCGCGATTATCTGGCTGTTGCTGATGCAGAAGGTTGATTTCCCACAGGTGCTGGGGGTGTTGCTGATCAGCAGTATCGCCGGGGTGATTATTCATATTCCTGCCGGGATCGGCGTCCTGGAGGCGGTGTTCCTCGCACTGTTGCAGGGGGAGTCCATCTCGCACGGGGCGATTATCGCCGCCCTGCTGGCGTACCGAATGCTCTACTTTATTGCCCCACTGTTACTGGCGCTGGTGCTCTACCTGTGGCTGGAAAGTCGGGCGAAGTCGCTGCGGGCCAAAAATTTAGCGTAAACCGGGGGCGACCGAAAAGGAAGGTCGCCCCTGCTATCGGGGCGGACCTTGTTTTACAGTTCGCCCATGCCGTTAACGGCGGTTGCCAAAAATACGCAGCAGCATCAGGAACAGGTTGATGAAGTCGAGATACAGCGTCAGCGCCCCCATAATGGAGAAGCGGCGCAGGTTCTCTTTATCATCCACATCAATGCCTTCACCGATGTTTTTCAGCTTCTGAGTGTCATACGCCGTCAGGCCGACAAACACCACCACCCCGATATAGGTCACCGCCCACATCAGCGCCGTGCTCTTCAGCCAGATATTGACCAGCGAAGCCAGGACGATACCAATCAGCGCCATAAACAGCATGCTGCCCATACCACTCAGGTCGCGTTTCGTGGTGTAGCCCCACAGGCTCATGGCACCAAACATCCCGCCGGTGACCAGGAAAGTGCTGGCAATGGAGGAGTAGGTGTACACCAGGAAAATGCTGGCCATGGTCAACCCGGTCAGCGCGGAATAGAGCATAAACAGCCCGGTCGCCACGGCACCGCTGAGCTTATGCACCATTCCGGACAGCACAAACACCAGCCCCAGCTGCACGATAATCAGACCGAAGAAGGTGATGCGGTTGGCAAACACCAGCTCCATCACCTGCGGCGTATTGGCTGCATACCAGGAAATAAAAGCGGTCAACAGCAGTCCACAGGTCATCCAGCCATAAACCTGCGCCATATAAACAGACAGGCCGGTGCTGGCGCGCTGCACAATCGAATCACTGGAACGTGGATATCGGTCCATGATGCTCCCCTTATCAGGTAAATGAAGAAACGAATAAATTCTCTGTCAGTCTGGCACATTCTGCCCCGTCTGCGCCAGCCTGCATCTGTGCTCTTTCAGGCACTTTGATTGCGCATTGAATATATTGCGAAAAGAAACTATCACCGGATAAAGATCGCGCAACTTTTGCCGATAGATCGCTCACAGGGAGTTTTTTGTTACAGGAAGTCACACAGCGATTACTTTATTGCCACATCGGGGGAAGTCAGATGCAAAGTCAGTCGGTTCCAAAAAAGAAAATGAGTACCCGCACGCTGATGCTGCTGACCGGGGTGCTGACGATCACCCTCGGTTTCAGCGTAACTATCGGCCTGCTCAGCTGGCAGTCCAGCAAGGAACAGAGAAAGCTGGCGGAAGACTATCTCGGACAAATTGCCCAGAGCCAGGCGCTGGCAGTACAGAATGAGCTGGATTATGCCCGCACTGTTGCCACCTCCATGGGGCAGAGCCTGGTCGGTCTGCGCGCTTCCGGCATCACTGACCGTGCAGTAGCCGAACAGCAGATGATCTATGCGCTGAAGCTTAACCCCAGCTACCTGTCGATGTCGGTCGTTTTCGAACCCGATGCGTTTGACGGCCGCGATGCCGAATTTGCCAGCCAGCCAGGCTCCCCGCCGGCAGGACGTTTTGCCCGCTTTGTTGACCGCGATCAGGCCGGCAACTATAAAGCGCACTTAATGGGGTCCTTCCTGACGCCGGGCCAGGGGGATTACTACCTGGTTCCGCGTAAACTCGAACGCGATACCCTGACCGAGCCCTACAGCTACGCCTACAACGGTGTTCCAACCCTGCTGACGTCGGTTTCTGCGGTGATTATTGACGACGGGAAATTAAAAGCGGTCACCACCTCTGACATCTCCCTTGCCTCGCTCCAGCAGCGCGTCAGTAAGATCAAACCGTGGGAAGGCAGCGGCTATGCGATGCTGATTTCCACCGCGGGTAAAGTGGTTTCCAGCCCGGTGAAAGACGATGCCGGCAAGCAGTACAAAGGCGAAACGGACGGATTCACCAGTAAAATGGTGCAGCGCTTCGACCCGGTACTGGGCGAAGAGGTGCTGCAAACCTGGCGTCCGGTTACCGTCGGCAACAGTCAGACCTCCTGGTATCTCAGCGTTGTGGCGCCGGTCGATCTGGTGATGGCCGCCGCTAACCGTCAGCTGATGTACGCGCTGATCATGATGCTGGTGAGCATTACCGTGGTGTGTGGCGTGCTGGGCATCATCTTCAGCCGTAAAGTGGCCACCCCGATCGGCGGGGAACCGCGTCAGGCGGCCGATATCGCGCTGGCCGTGGCAGAGGGCGATCTCAGCGCCACCATCCCGGTTAAAGCGAACGACCAGCAAAGTATTTTCTTCGCCATGCAAACCATGCAGCATCAGCTGCGTAACATGGTCAGTGAAATTATCTCGGCCAGCGATTCGGTGCGTCAGGGCGCTGAAGAGATCGCCAGCGGCAACCTCGACCTCGCTTCGCGTACTGAACAGCAGGCAGCAGCCCTGGAAGAGACGGCCGCGAGTATGGAACAGCTGACGGCGACGGTGAAACATAACGCCGATAACGCTCATCAGGCCACCGCGCTGACCGAAAATGCCACCGACATCGCCCAGCGCGGTGAGCAGCTGGTGTCGCAGGTTGTGCAGATCATGCAGCAGATTGACGAAAGCTCGCAAAAAATCGGTGCTATCACCAGCATCATTAACAGCATTGCGTTCCAGACCAACATTCTGGCTCTCAACGCGGCGGTTGAAGCCGCACGCGCCGGGGAACAGGGGCGTGGTTTCGCCGTGGTCGCGGCAGAAGTCCGCAATCTGGCCCAGCGCAGCGCCAATGCGGTGAAGGATATTTCAGCGCTGATCAGCGAATCCACGCAGCGTGTCGATCATGGCGTAACGCTGGTGCAGAGCGCCGGGAAAACCATGCAGGAAATGACGCAGGCGGTGAATTCGGTCAAGACCATTATCGGCGAGATTGTGCATGCGTCGGATGAGCAGTCGCAGGGTATTGGCCAGGTGACCGTAGCGGTGAATCAGATGGACGGCGCAACACAGCAGAACTCGGCGCTGGTTCAGCAGATGTCGGCTGCCGCCGCGTCGCTGGAAGACCAGGCGAAAACGCTGGCGCAGACCGTGCAGATTTTCAAACTGGAAACGGTATAGATTGGGTTGATCCGGGCTGACCGAAAAAAAAAGGTCAGCCCCTACACCGAAAAAAAAGGTCAGCCCCTACACCGAAAAAATGGTCAGCCCCTACACCGAAAAAAAAGGTCAGCCCCTACACCAATCTTTATCCGTAGGGGCCGATCTTTTTTTCCGATCGGCCCGCTGTCTGACATATTCCCGATCGGCTGTTTTAATTACGCTGCAAACAACTCTGATAACGGCTGTTCACGCGCTGGGCAAACCATGCGGTGGTAAGATTTCGCGTAATCTTCGGACTTTCCAGCTTGATCCCCGGTAACACCTCACGCGGCAGTTTTTTTCCGGCGTCTTTTTCAGCCAGAGCAAAAACGGATTTCCACAGGTCGGTTTTCTCGAAGTCGATACTCTCCCCTTTCTCCAGCGCCCGACGGATCGCGCGGTCACTGTAATCCAGCCGTTTAATGGTGCGGACCGCTTTCTCGGTCGAACCGGCACTCTCTGAACCGTAGTTAATCAGGTCACCGTCCAGCGCCAGCTTGATACCGCTCAGGCGGGAAACGGCGGACTGAAATGCCGCATTGCGGCTGGCATACCAGCCAGCGTTAAAGTCAGCAAAACGGTAGAGCGGCGAAGGATAATTTGCCGGATAGCCAAGCAGATGCCGGGTGCCAAACCACATACCGCCCCGACGCGAAAACACCTCGCGCCGGACAGAACCGTCCACCTGATAAGGGTAGCTTTTGGCATTCGCTTCGGCAAACGCGATGCTGACCTGCATCGGCCCGCCGGTGTGAATCGGGTTCAGGTTGCCAAACAGCTTCTGCCCCATCGGCACCATATCAATAAAATCATCAAATACCGCGCTGAGCTCTTTCTCGCTCGACACGTGGTCAAGGCGATAAGCATAACTTTTGCCGTTGGGGGAGTTGATCATCAGTGCGGTGCGCACCAGGAATGACGGGATATGCAGCTGTGCGGCGCGGCGATCGATCTCCGCCCAGGCAATTTTCGGCAGTCCCGGCACCGTCGCATCGGCACTGAAGTTAGACTCCTGCCCGGTGACGGCAATCACCGCGCACAGGTTACTGACGTCAGGCGTTATCTGCTGGCTGTTGAAGGCCACATAAATATCGCTCGCCCAGCCGTCACGGTCCTTCACGTGCGCGGGCAGCAGGTGCGATATCTGGCTTTTTACGTCGGCCGGACGCTGTGCAGGTGATGTTTTCGACGTCTGATGGCTACAGCCCGCCAGCACCAGCAGAGCCAGCGGTAAAAAAGTGAGATGGGGAAAACGACGCATGAAAGTCCTTAGCCAGAGTGAAGGCAAGTGGGATCGCTATTTCCAGCGCTCAGCGGCCTGATGGTCGCTGTCGCGTGAGGCGACCCAGCGGTCACCCTCTGGGGTCGCTTCCTGTTTCCAGAAAGGCGCACGGGTTTTTAACTGATCCATAATGAATTCGGCAGCGTCAAAGGCCGCACCGCGATGCGCACCGCTGACGCCAACCAGCACGATTTCATCACCGGGAAGCAACTCACCAATGCGGTGGACCACCGTGACACGCTGCATGGGCCAGCGCTGACGCGCCTCTGCAACAATCTCTGCCAGCGCCTTTTCAGTCATGCCAGGGTAGTGTTCCAGCCTCAGGGCGCTAACGTTATCACCGAGATTGTGGTTACGTACCTTGCCGGTAAACGTCACCACGGCACCATCAAGGTCAGACGCCGCCAGCCACTGATACTCGTCACTCATGCTGAAGGGGGCGCTGCCGACGCGAATACGCGTATCGCTTTGCATATCAGCCCCCGGTAACCGGTGGGAAGAATGCCACCTCATCCCCGGCGCGGACCGGATGCTGCATCGACACCAGCGTCTGATTGACCGCCGCCAGCAGTTTGCCAGGTTCCAGCGCCAGCGCCCAGCGGTCGCCCTGCTGCGCCAGCTGACTGCGCAGCGCTTCAACGTCAGGATATTCAGCGGGCATTTCCAGACGTTCAGTGCCCACCAGCTCACGCACCTGGGCGAAAAACAGCACGTTAATCATGAGCCACCGCCTGGAAGTCGCCGGATTTTCCGCCGCTTTTGCTCAGCAGTCGGCACTGCTCAATGGTGATATCTTTTTGCACGGCTTTGCACATATCGTAAATCGTCAGCGCGGCGACCGACGCGGCGGTCAGTGCCTCCATCTCAACCCCGGTTTTCCCGGTCAGACGACACAGCGACTCGATGCGCACCCGGTGATGCTCCGGCTCGGCGCTCAGGGTCACTTCCACCTTGCTCAGCAGGAGCGGATGGCACAGGGGAATGAGCTCCCAGGTCCGTTTGGCCGCCTGAATACCGGCGATGCGCGCGGTGGCAAACACGTCACCTTTGTGATGGCTGCCGTCGATAATCATTTGCAGCGTTTCCGGCCGCATCACCACGTAGGCTTCCGCCCGCGCTTCACGCACGGTTTCCTGTTTGGTGGAGACATCCACCATATGCGCCTCTCCGGCAGCATTAATATGCGTTAACTGAGACATTTACGGCTTCTTCACATGCGAAACAAAATTGCAGGGACGGGTACGGGCATCAAGCTGATCGTGGATGATGCGTTCCCAGGCGAGCTGACAGGCGCTGGTCGAACCGGGAACGGCAAGTATCAGCGTTTCATTAGCCATTCCGGCGACCGCCCGTGACTGCAGGGTGGCGGTGCCGATATCCTCATAGGAAATCATGCGGAACAGCTCACCAAACCCCTCGATTTCACGATCAAACAGCGGCAGAAGCGCTTCAGGGGTACAGTTTTTTTCGTTAAACCCGGTCCCGCCGTTAATCAGCACCACCTGCACGTCGCTGCTGGCAATCCAGCGGGAGACGACGGCGCGGATGCGGTAGCGATTATCCGCCACGATGGCGCGATCGACCGCGTGGTGACCGGCTTCGGCCAGCGCCTCGCGCAGATAGTCGCCGGAGCTGTCGGTATCAGCGGTGTGACGGTCGGAGACGGTTAAAACCGCCACGTTAAGGGGAAGAAAATCCATTGTGCTTTTACCCATAAAAACTCCTTAGCTTAACCACCGATAAATGAAAGATTCTGGGTGATGCCGGTATTGCCCTGATGCAGGAAGTGCGTCTCTTTTTTCGTCGTCAGGCTACCGGCAATGCGTGCCTGTAGCTCAGCCTGCTGACTGTCATCGGCCAGCAGGTCGCGCAGCGGCACGCCGCCATCGCCAAACAGGCAGAGATGAAGATTGCCGGTGGCCGACACACGCAGACGGTTACAGCTGGCGCAGAAATCTTTTTCATAGGGCATGATCAGGCCGATTTCGCCCTGATAGTCGGCATGACGGAATACCTGAGCCGGTCCATCACTGCGCGCACGCAGCTGCTGCACCCAGCCCTGTTGCAGCAGCTGGTCGCGGATCACCTGGCCGGAGACATGGTGCTTGCGGAACAGCGCACCACCTTCCCCGGTTTCCATCAGTTCAATAAAGCGCAGCTGGATAGGACGGTCACGAACCCAGGCGAGGAAGGTGTCCAGGCTGTGGTGATTCACATCACGCATCAGCACGGTGTTGACTTTCACCTTGCTGAACCCGGCATCAAAAGCGGCGTCAATACCGGCCATCACTTCGGCAAATTTATTCTGCCCGGTGATGGCGTGAAACTGGCGAGCATCAAGACTGTCCACGCTGACATTCAGCGCGTTCAGGCCGGCGGCCCGCCACTGCGCGATATCGCGCTGCAGGCGGTAGCCGTTAGTGGTGAGGGCTATCTGGCGTATAGAGGGGTTGTCGCGCACCGCCGCAATGATATCGGTGAAATCACGACGCATAGAGGGTTCTCCACCGGTCAGGCGCACTTTTTCAGTGCCCGCAGCGGCGAACGCGCGCGTGACGCGACGGATTTCATCCAGCGTCAGGAAGCTTTTATTGTTCGCACCCTGAGGCTTGTAGCCGTCGGGAAGACAGTACGTGCAACGAAAATTGCACACGTCAGTGATCGACAGACGCAGGTAATAAAACCTGCGCGCGAAGTTATCAGTAAATTGTGGCACCGGTGACACCTTTCCATAAACGGGAGATGCAGTCATTTCTTTCTGCACCCTGGCAACCCGGGGGTTGCGGCCAGGACACCATATCCAGCGGGACACAGGTGTCAGGGCTTAAGTGTGATTTACCGGACATCGGTAAATCGTGATGAGATAAATGTTAACGCTAAAGGTCGATGGTTACCAGCATCACCTTTCGCTGTATATTATGATATATAACGAATTTTCCCGGCCTTTTCGCCGCGCTATAGCGTAAAATAATATTCATAAACCTTTCATAATGATGATGATAGATATTATGCGCAATCGCACGTTAGCTGACCTCGACCGCGTGGTGGCATTAGGGGGTGGACACGGACTGGGCCGTGTGATGTCCGCCCTGTCCCCACTGGGCTCCCGCCTGACCGGAATCGTGACCACCACTGACAATGGCGGATCGACCGGACGCATACGCCGTTCGGAAGGGGGTATCGCCTGGGGTGATATGCGTAACTGCCTCAACCAGCTAATCGCGGAACCGAGTGTGGCTTCAGCCATGTTCGAATACCGCTTTGCCGGGAATGGCGAACTGGCCGGACACAACCTCGGTAATCTGATGCTGAAAGCGCTCGACCATCTCAGTATCCGGCCCTTTGAAGCCATCAACCTGATCCGCAATTTACTGAAGGTTGATGCCTTTCTCATCCCGATGTCGGAACAGCCGGTCGATCTGGTCGCCGTGGATGACGAAGGACACCTGGTGTATGGCGAGACTGAAATCGACCAGATGACAAAGCCGCCGCAGGAGCTGATGCTCTCCCCTGCAGTGAGCGCGACGCGCGAGGCGGTGGAGGCGATTGCAGAGGCGGACCTGATCCTGATTGGGCCAGGCAGTTTTTACACCAGCCTGATGCCAGTGCTGCTGCTGCCGGAGATCGCTCAGGCTCTGCGCCGCACGCCTGCCACAATGGTGTTTATCGGCAACCTGGGTAAAGAGCTCAGTCCGGCTGCCGCAAAGCTGACGGTGACCGATAAGCTGAGCATGATGGAGAGAGCGATAGGTAAACGCGTGATTGATGCGCTGGTGCTGGGGCCCAAAGTCGACAGCAGCCAGATTGACGGACGACTGATTATTCAGGAGCCGCTGGAGGCAGGAGATATCCCATATCGCCATGATCGCCAGCTGCTGCGCCTGGCGCTGGAGCATGCGGTGCAGGCGATGGTGTAACTGGCGGACGATGATAACGCTGCAATAAGGGACGAACGGGAAAAGGCGGGCCCCGCAAAAGACCGGGGCTAAACAGACAGGGCCGATGCTTTTACCCTCGGCCCTGTGCATTATGATGCGGCGATAAACAACTCACGCACCTGATGCAGCTGGTCGCGCACCTGGGCTGCTTCTTCGAACTCCAGATTCTGCGCGTGCTGCTGCATCTGCGCCTCCAGCTGGTGAATGCGTTTTTGCAGCCCCTTCGGTGACAGATCAACATAGGCCGGGTCGTCCTCAACGATGCTGCGCCCCTTCATGCTGCGCACCTTCGCTTTGTTCTTCGCCAGCCCCTGGCCGAGCTCCAGAATATCGGCAATTTTCTTATTCAGCCCCTGCGGCACAATGCCGTGTTCCAGGTTGTACTGCTCCTGCTTTTCACGGCGGCGTTCGGTCTCGCCGATCGCCCGCGCCATCGATGGCGTAATTTTATCGCCGTAAAGAATCGCCTTCCCGTTAAGGTTACGTGCGGCACGGCCAATGGTCTGGATCAGCGAGCGTTCAGAACGCAGGAAGCCCTCTTTATCCGCATCGAGGATCGCCACCAGCGACACTTCAGGCATATCCAGACCCTCACGCAGCAGGTTAATCCCCACCAGCACGTCAAACTCACCGAGGCGCAGGTCGCGAATAATCTCCACGCGCTCCACCGTGTCGATATCCGAGTGCAGATAGCGCACGCGCTCGCCGTGCTCTTCAAGATATTCGGTCAGGTCCTCCGCCATACGCTTGGTCAGCACGGTGACCAGCACACGTTCGTTGATCACCACGCGCTTGCGGATTTCAGACAGCAGATCGTCCACCTGGGTACCGACCGGACGCACTTCAATCGTCGGGTCCAGCAGCCCGGTAGGACGCACCACCTGGTCCACCACGTCACCGCCGGATTTCTCCAGCTCATAGTTGCCTGGGGTGGCGGACACATAGATGGTCTGCGGTGCGAGGGACTCGAACTCTTCAAACTTCATCGGCCGGTTATCCAGCGCGGACGGCAGACGGAAACCGTACTCCACCAGCGTTTCCTTGCGCGCCCGGTCACCGCGATACATCCCGCCGATCTGCGGGATGGTCACGTGGGATTCATCAATCACCAGCAGACCATCAGCCGGCAGGTAGTCAAACAGGGTCGGCGGCGCTTCACCGGGGCCGCGACCGGACAGATAGCGCGAATAGTTTTCAATACCGGAGCAGTAACCCAGCTCGTTCATCATTTCCAGGTCAAACTGCGTGCGCTGGCTGAGGCGCTGCTCTTCCAGCAGCTTATTGTTGGCCAGCAGCACCTGCTTGCGCTCCGCCAGCTCGACTTTGATCTCCTCCATCGCCTGCAGAATGCGCTCACGCGGCGTGACGTAGTGCGTTTTCGGGTAAATGGTGTAACGCGGGATCACCGATTCAATCTGCCCGGTCAGCGGGTCGAATATCGACAGTCGTTCCACTTCCTCATCAAACAGCTCCACGCGCAGCGCGTAATCGTCAGATTCTGCCGGGAAGATATCAATAACCTCACCGCGAACGCGGAAAGTACCGCGCTGGAAGGCCTGATCGTTACGGGTATATTGCAGCTCTGCCAGGCGCCGCAGGATAGCGCGCTGGTCAATGACCATACCACGCGTCAGATGCAGCATCATTTTCAGGTAGAGGTCGGGGTCACCCAGGCCGTAGATGGCGGACACCGAAGCCACCACAATCACGTCGCGCCGTTCAAGCAGAGCTTTGGTGGCAGAAAGACGCATCTGCTCAATATGCTCGTTGACCGACGCGTCTTTTTCAATAAACGTGTCGGAGCTGGGCACATAGGCTTCAGGCTGGTAATAGTCGTAGTAAGAGACAAAATATTCAACCGCGTTATCGGGGAAAAACTCTTTCATCTCACCGTACAGCTGTGCCGCCAGCGTTTTGTTTGGCGCCAGCACCATCGTCGGGCGATTCAGGTCGGCAATCACATTGGCAACGGTAAAGGTTTTGCCTGAACCGGTTACACCCAGCAACGTCTGATGCGCCAGGCCGTCTTCCAGCCCCTCTTCCAGGCGGCGGATGGCTTCAGGCTGATCGCCGGAAGGTTTGAAATCGGAATTGAGTTTAAAGACTTTGCTCATTAACAGGCTACCTGATGAAGATGTGCGCGAACCGGACTCTAATTCTACTCGGAGATGACGATTTTGCCAGCAAAAAAGACTGGATATAATTACAGTTATTTTCCATACTGCCTCAACCGATAGCAACGCTGCACTTTTGCTTTTCGTTGCGCAAACGAATGCGCATCGGGGCAGAAAAGCTTATCCCCAGAAAGTTTGGCTATTTAACATTTGTCAATACCACCCTGGCAAAAGCGCGGCGCGATCGCCTCCGGGAATTTATCTGTATTGATTTTAAATAACCAATTGATTTTATTACCTATTAACAACAAGACGAGTTTCGCAGCAACCCGTGCCTAAGCCGCGTCCGCTCTCGCCTTACAGAGGTTTTCAGACTCTAATGCACAAGGTTATCCACAGGAATAGTGGATAACTGTTTTCAGCGCCTGACACGTCTGATGTGTATAAATCGTCCCCATGCTCCCCGGCGCCCTCCAAATATTTTTTTTTGCTTTTTTTTTACCGCGTCCGGGGCATTGTTACGGGCAGCAAAGTCGAAGTTATACACCGTTGGCTCACTCTTATACCGACCGGGTTAGCCAGCCCCCAGCTCATCACTGCCCTTTTTAAAGAGCAGTTGCACCATCGCCGGGTTCCCCCGGCACTGACCCGGTGCAGCGACGGGTTGGCGGATTGAAAAGCTTTAGCAACGCTGACCAATCCCCGGCGTGAATGTTATCACCCTGTAGTTTTCTGGCCTTTTTCTGAACTGGCCTGCTATTTGCAAGCTATGACATACGCCTCACGCTTTCATCACACCAGAGCGAGGAGCACGAAGCCGCTGGCGGATCATGGTGAGACGCCGGACTGTTTGCCAGACGACAAAGAGCGTAAGCAGCAGGTGCAATCGAAAACTGTCTGGAGGAGAGTGTCAGATGCTCAGTTTACGTTCTATCAATCAATTTTATGGGCAAAACCACATTCTGTGGGACGTTGACCTGGATCTTCAGCCCGGCACCTGCACCGGTATTATTGGCCGTCAGGGGATGGGAAAGACCACGCTGGTCAACTGCATTATGGGGCACCTTCCCATCAACAGCGGCTCGATGATCTGGCAGGAGGCCAATAACCCCCCTCAGGACCTGCTGTTACAGCCGGTGGAAAAACGTGCATCGCTGGGGATTGGCTATGTTCCTCAGGGACGTCATATTTTCTCGCAGATGACGATTGAAGAAAACCTGCAAATCGCGCTGCTGGCAGGGGCTGGAATGGAGCGTCATCGGGCCATCCCGGCGATGGTTTACGATCTGTTCCCGGCACTCTACTCCCTGCGTCATCAGCGCAGCGGCGAGCTGCCCATGGATCAGCAACAGCACCTGGCGCTGGCACGCGCGCTGGTCCTGCAGCCGAAACTCCTGATTCTGGATGAACCGACGGAGGGGATGTCACCGTGGCTGGAGGAGGAAATGGGCAATCTGATCCACCGTCTGAATCACGACTTTGGCATGACCATTTTACTGCTGGAGCAGCGCCTGTCGTTTATCCGCCGCGTGGCTGACTATTTTCTCCTGCTGCACCGCGGGCGCAATGTGGCGCACGGCAAGCTGGCCCAGCTGGATGACAGTATGGTGAATACGTGGCTGACGGTGTGATGACACCGTGTCGTTCAGCAAGAAAGGCGCAGGGGCGGACCTTCTGTTCGGGTCCGCCCGACAACATCAGGGCAACGTCACAAACCGCCCGACATCTGTAAAATCACGCTCCGCCAGATGCGGGATCTCCCCCAGCAGCGGCGCGTCAATGCGCTTTCTCAGCGTGTCCAGATATGCCTCGTGCCGTTTTCCCGCAGGCTGAATGCCGTTGGCAATCCACCCAGCCAGTCTTAACCCTGCCGCCTGAACTGCCTGAGCGGTGAGCAAAGCATGGTTGATACACCCCAGCTTCACCCCCACCACCAGAATCACCGGCAGCTGCTCCTGTTGCACCCAGTCGGCAAAGGTCATGCTGGCTGACAGCGGGGTAAACCAGCCGCCAGCGCCCTCCGTCAGCACCCAGTCGGCCTGCTGTGCTATCACTTCCAGCCCGGCAGAGAGCTGGACTGCGGTAATCGGCCGCCGCTCTTCCGCGCTGACAATATGCGGTGAGGTGGGCTCGAGGAATGCCAGCGGATTAACGACCCCGTAAGGCAGCCTGACCGCGCTGTATTTTTGTAACGCCAGCGCGTCTTCGTTACGGATACCGTCCTGAGTCATCTCACAGCCGGAGGCCACTGGCTTGTAGCCCGCGCAGCGATATCCGGCCCGCTGCGCGGCCTGTAACAGCGCACAGCTGGCCACGGTTTTTCCCACTTCCGTATCCGTTCCGGTCACAAACCAGCGTTTACTCACACTCAATCACTCCTGATACCAGTTGATAGCTCAGCAGGCAGCCACGCGCATCGCGTCGCCAGACCTGTTCCAGCTGTTGCAGACGGCTGCGGCTCAAAGTCTGGCCGTCGCGTCCGTGATGCAGATGGGTGGCCCCAATGCCTTTTAACGAACGCAGCAGGCTGAGAACGTCCGGGAAAGCCAGCGTCAGCGTGAACGGGGTCAGCGCCAGTGGCATTCCGACCGCCGCCTGCTCCAGCTGGCTCAGGCTGACAAAACGATTAACCGGCGCATGCCCCCCGATCGCCTGCCACGCTTGCTGCACCTCATTCAGTGAGCCGGCGAGCAGCGTGGAGAACAGCACCTGCCCGCCCGGCTTCGTCACACGCCGCAGCTCTTTCAGCGCCTGAGGTAAGTCGCTGCACCACTGGATGGCCAGATTGCTCCAGCTGCGGTCGAAGCGGGCTGCGGCAAACGGCAGTGCTTCAATATCGCCGCGCTGATAGCGGTCAGCCGCCTGGCTGAGTGCTGCCTGCTGGAGCATTTTTTCTGACAGATCCAGCGCGGTAACGTGGTGCCCGGCACTGCGCCAGCGCTGGCTGAACCAGCCGGTGCCGCAGCCGGCGTCCAGCACCTGTAGTGCGTGAGCGGGACGGGCCAGCGCCATCAGATGTTCGCCACACTGGCGCTGAAGGTCGGCATGTTGGTTATAGCTCTGCGCGGCGCGGCCAAAAGCAGCCGCCACCGCCTGTTTATCAACAATCTGCAGCATGCAGCGCCTCCAGAAGCCGATCGATGTCATCCCGCTGATGAGCCGCGCTGAGGGTGATACGCAGCCGCGAGGTGCCCGGTGGTACGGTCGGCGGGCGAATCGCACTGACCCAGCAGCCGCGTTCGCGCAGCCGCTGCGACAGCCTTAGCGCTGCCTGCTCCTCCCCGATTATCAGGGGCTGAATCGGGCTGTCGGACGCGGCCAGCCTCCAGCACAGCCCCTGTGCCTGCTGGCGGAAGTAGTGAATATTGTCGGTCAGCCGCTGGCGCAGCTCGTCCCCCTGCCGGACGCAGTGCAGGGCTGACTGAAGTGCGCAGACCTGCGCCGGAGGCATAGCGGTGCTGTAGATCAGATGACGGGCAAACTGCAGCAGATATTCCGCCGTGTCATCGTCACACAGCAGTGCCGCCCCGCTGACGCCAAACGCTTTGCCGAAGGTGACGATCAGCAGTTCCGGCTTCACGCCCTGCTGCCAGCAGCTGCCGCGCCCCTGCTCGCCGCAGACGCCGCTGCCGTGCGCGTCATCCACCAGCAGCCAGCTCCCGCTCTCCTGAGACAGCCGGTGCAGCTGCGCCAGCGGCGCGCGGTCACCGTCCATGCTGAAGATCCCTTCGGTTACCACCAGCGTCTCTCCGCTGGTCTCTCTCTCCAGCAGTGCCGCCAGAGCGCCAGGCTGGTTGTGTGCAAAGCGGCGCAGCGTGGCCGGGCTGAGGCTGGCAGCCTCCAGCAGCGAGGCATGGCACAGCTTATCCGCGAAGATGCGGTCATTTTTCGCCATCATCGCTGCTATCACTGCCTGATTCGCCGCAAACCCGGAGATGAACAGCAGCCCGCGCTCGTAGCCCAGCCAGTCGGCAAGGTCATTTTCCAGCGCCTGCTGTGGCACACGGTAGCCGGTGACATGCGCCGACCCGCCGGCACCAACGCCATAGCGGGCTGCGCCCTGCTGCCAGGCACTGATGATGCGGGCATCATGGCTCAGCCCGAGATAGTCGTTAGCGGAAAAATTGAGATAGTCCTGCCCCGCTACCCGCAGGCTGCGCGCGTCGCCCTGCTGGCAGGCGTGGCGCTGACGGTACTGGCCGCAGCTGCGTCGCGCGCTCAGTGACTGTGCCAGACGTTGTGACCAGCTCATTACACCGCCGCGTTGTAAAACAGGTCGGTATCAGCCTGCATCAGCTGCAGCGCCAGCGCCTCCTGCTGTTCGTTATCGCCGCTGTCGGTCACGCTGTCCTGCGGATTAAGGCCCAGCTTGCGGAACAGAACGCGATCTTTGTCCTCCTCCGGGTTCGGCGTGGTCAGCAGTTTGCAGCCGTAGAAAATGGAGTTGGCCCCGGCCATAAAACACATCGCCTGGGTCTGTTCGCTCATCTGCTCGCGCCCGGCAGAAAGCCGCACGTGGGACTGCGGCATCATGATGCGCGCGACCGCGATGGTGCGGATAAAATCGAACGGATCGACGTCATCGTTATCCGCCAGCGGGGTGCCTTTCACTTTGACCAGCATGTTGATCGGGACACTTTCCGGCGGCGTCGGCAGGTTGGCCAGCTGCACCAGCAGCCCGGCACGGTCGCTGACCGTTTCACCCAGCCCGACAATGCCGCCGGAGCAGACTTTGATACCGGCATCACGCACCTGCCCGAGGGTGTCCAGCCGCTCCTGGTAGCTGCGGGTGGTGATAATGCTGCCGTAAAACTCCGGCGAGGTGTCGAGATTGTGATTGTAAAAATCCAGCCCGGCCTGCGCCAGGCGCTGTGCCTGCTGCTGGCTGAGGGTGCCCAGCGTCATGCAGGTTTCCATGCCCATGGCTTTCACCCCCTGCACCATCTGCTCGAGATAAGGCATGTCGCGCTCGTGCGGGTTTTTCCACGCGGCCCCCATGCAGAAGCGCCCGGACCCGGCCGCTTTGGCTTTGCGCGCCGAACTGAGTACCTCCTCCACCTCCATCAGACGCTCGGAAGCCAGCCCGGTTTTATAACGCGAACTTTGCGGGCAGTATTTGCAGTCTTCCGGGCAGGCCCCGGTTTTAATCGACAGCAGCGTACTGACCTGCACCTGGCGCGGGTCAAAATGCTGGCGATGGATCTGCTGCGCTTCAAACATCAGCTCGAGAAAAGGCTTATCAAACAGCGCCTGCGCCTGAGTGAGGGTCCAACGTGTTGCCATTGTTTGCTCCAAAAATATCTGTCATTTGTCTTCACGGCCTGGTTATACTTGTAAACTAAATTTTTTGTTTTTGGTTTACAAGTGATTTTATGACCCCAGACGATCTCGCCTTCGACCGTGACCATATCTGGCACCCGTATACCTCCATGAGCCAGCCGCTGCCCTGCTATCCGGTCGTGGCGGCGCAGGGAACGACATTACAGCTGGCGGATGGCCGCGAGCTGGTAGACGGCATGTCATCGTGGTGGGCGGCGATCCACGGCTACAATCATCCGCGCCTCAATCAGGCACTCCAGGCACAGATGGCACAGATGTCGCACGTGATGTTTGGCGGGATCACTCATCCGGCCGCAGTGGCACTGTGCCGTCGTCTGGTGACGATGACCCCGGCGCCATTGAGCTGCGTTTTTCTTGCCGACTCAGGGTCGGTGGCGGTGGAAGTGGCGATGAAAATGGCGCTGCAGTACTGGCAGGCCAGGGGCGAAAAGCGCCAGCGCTTTCTCACCCTGCGCAACGGCTACCACGGAGATACCTTTGCGGCGATGTCGGTGTGTGACCCGCAGAACTCCATGCACAGCCTGTATCAGGGCTATCTGCCGGAACATCTGTTTGTGCCGGCCCCACCGCGCTTTGACCAGCCGTGGCAGGAGCAGGACGCCGACGCCCTTGAACAGGCGATAACGGCCCACCATCACCAGTTGGCCGCGGTGATCCTTGAACCCATCGTGCAGGGCGCGGGCGGCATGCGCTTTTACCATCCGCGCTATCTGCAGCGGGTGCGCGAGCTGTGCGACCGTTACCAGCTGCTGCTGATCGCCGATGAGATTGCCACTGGCTTTGGACGCACCGGTAAGCTGTTTGCCTGCGAACATGCCGACATCAGCCCGGATATTCTCTGCGTGGGCAAGGCGCTGACCGGCGGTACGATGACGCTGTCGGCGACCCTGACCACCCGCCAGGTGGCGGACACCATCAGCAACGGTGCGGCGGGCTGCTTTATGCACGGTCCAACGTTTATGGGCAATCCGCTGGCCTGCGCCGTGGCGGCGGAAAGCCTTGCCATGCTGCAGGAAAATCACTGGCAGGGGCAGGTCAGCGCCATTGAGCAGCAGCTGCGCACAGCGCTCCTGCCGCTGAGTTCACAGCCGGAAGTGGCTGACGTGCGCGTGCTCGGCGCGATTGGCGTGGTGGAAACCCACAGGCCGGTGAATATGGCCGCGATGCAGCAGTTCTTTGTGGAACAGGGCGTCTGGATCCGCCCGTTTGGCCGACTGATTTATCTGATGCCCCCATACACGATCGCCCCAGGAGCGCTGAAGCGGTTAACGGACGCGGTTGCCGCCGCCACAGCACATCCTGCCCTGTTTAATTGTCTGAAATGAAGGCACCCTCCGGGCAGCCATCATGATGATGAGCTACGCTTTTACCAGGTTTTTTGCGGCTTACTGCCGCACATCAGGAGATAACATGCCACAAGATAAACACACTAATCGTCGGCTGTTGCTGGCATCGCGCCCGCACGGTGCGCCGACACCAGCCAATTTCCACCTGGAATCCCAGCATGTTCCCCAGCCGTCCAGCGGTCAGGTTCTGCTGCGCACCGTCTGGCTGTCGCTTGACCCGTACATGCGCGGGCGCATGAGCGATGCTCCTTCCTACGTACCGCCCGTCGCCATCAATGAGGTGATGTGTGGCGGAACCGTGTCGGTGGTTGAACGCTCAGAACACGCTGATTTCGCCGTGGGCGACTGGGTGCTGGGTTACAGCGGCTGGCAGGATTTTGCCCTCTCTGACGGGGAAGGTCTGGTCAAACTCAGTGGCCCGGTGCTGAAACACCCGTCGTGGGCGCTGGGCATGCTCGGTATGCCTGGGTTCACTGCCTATATGGGCCTGCTGGATATTGGTCATCCTCAGGCCGGGGAAACCGTGGTGGTTGCCGCCGCAACTGGCGCAGTGGGCTCGCTCGTGGGTCAGATTGCCAAACTCAAAGGCTGCCATGTTGTCGGGATCGCCGGCGGGGCAGAGAAGTGCCGCTATGCCGAAGAGGTGCTGGGCTTTGACCGCTGCCTTGACCACCGTGATGACAACCTGGCCGCTCAGCTCAGCCGCCACTGTGCCGACGGCATTGACGTCTATTTCGAAAGCGTGGGAGGCAAGGTGTTTAATGCCGTTCTGCCGTTGATGAATACCAAAGGGCGTATCCCGGTGTGTGGGCTGATCGCTGACTATAACAGCACCGGCGTGAGTGACGGCCCGGACCGCCTGCCGCAGCTGCAAAGCGCGATCCTGCGCAAACGCCTGCGCGTGGAAGGCTTTATTATCAACCAGGATTACGGCCACCGCTTTGATGAGTTCTTCCGCCAGATGAGTCAGTGGGTTGCGGAAGATCGTCTGGTATTCCGCGAAGATATTATCGACGGGCTGGATAACGCGCCGGAGGCTCTGATTGGTATGCTGCAGGGCAAAAACTTTGGCAAAGTCGTGGTACGTGTCGCAGGAGATAAACCGCAATGAAACTGTTAATGGTACTGACATCGCACGACAAGCTGGGTGATACCGGAAAGAAAACCGGATTCTGGCTGGAAGAGTTTGCTGCGCCGTATTATGTTTTCCGCGATGCCGGGATCAACGTTGTGCTGGCCTCTCCCGCCGGCGGACAGCCGCCGCTTGACCCGGTCAGCGACGCACCCGATGCGCAGACCAGCGACACCGAACGCTTTCGCAACGACATCGCTGCACAGCAGGCGCTGGCCAATACCCAGCGGCTTGATGCCATCGATGCTGGCGATTTTGATGCGGTGTTCTATCCCGGCGGCCACGGGCCACTGTGGGACCTGGCAGAAGATGCGACCAGCATTCAGCTGATAGAAACGCTGTTCGCCAACGGCAAGCCTGTCGGCACCGTCTGCCATGCGCCTGGGGTGCTGCGTCACACCAAAAAACCTGACGGTACGCCGCTGGTCGCCGGTAAACGCGTGACCGGTTTTACCAACAGCGAAGAAGAGGCCGTAGGCCTGACGGATGTGGTACCTTTCCTGGTGGAAGACGAGCTGAAAAAACTCGGCGGTCAGTTTGAACGCACCGACGACTGGGGCGTTTTCGTGCTGACCGATGGCCACCTGGTCACCGGGCAAAATCCGGCCTCTTCCGCTGCGGCAGCCGAAGAGCTGCTCAAGTTACTTCATCAATAATACGTTGTTAACCTGGACTTGAGCTTGCCTTAAGTCTGGAGGTTAAGGAGATGGAATGAAACTAGTGAGCCAGGATTTCAAAGACGGCGACAAACTGCCCGAGCGCCACGTGCTGAATGCGATGGGCTATCAGGGCGATAACCTGTCACCGCATCTGGCGTGGGATGATGTTCCCGCAGGGACCAAAAGTTTTGTTGTCACCTGCTATGACCCCGATGCCCCTACCGGCTCCGGCTGGTGGCACTGGGTAGTGGCGAATCTGCCCGCAGACACACGCGAACTCGCGACCGGCTCAGGTCAGGCAGACCTGCCAGCGGGTTCAGTGCAGACGCGCACAGACTTCGGCAGCGCAGGCTACGGCGGTGCGGCTCCTCCGAAAGGAGAATCCCACCGTTATATCTTTACCGTACACGCTATCGATGTAGAAAAGCTGGAAGTGGATGAGAACGCCAGCGGCGCGATGGTAGGTTTCAACGTGCATTTCCATACGTTGGGCAGCGCGTCTATTACGGCGATGTATTCTTAAAGATACGTGACACAGGCAGGGCGACCAAAAAAGAAGGTCGCCCCCTACGCGAGATGTCATTTTCGCGTAGGGATTGACCTTCTTTTCGTGTCGTGGCTGACCTTGTTTTCTTGTAGTGGCTGACCTTCTTTTCCGGTCAGCCAGTTAATCCAGCTGGTGTACCACCACCCACATTGGCCCCTGCCCTACCGCATAGCGTGCCAGCGGCTGCAACAGTCCGCGATCGGCGGTGATTTTGTACACCCCGATATGGTGAGATTTCTGTCCGGCTGCAACCAGATACTGACCGCTGTTATCAATATTGAAGCCACGCGGCTGAGTTTCTGTTGGCTGATGGCCTTCAACGCTCAGGGATGCCCCCTCAGCGCTGATGCTGAACGTGGTAATGATGCTGGCGGTGCGGTCACAGCTGTACAGATGACGGCCATCCGGGGTGATATGAATATCCGCAGCCCAGCGGGTTTCACTGAAGCCTTCCGGCATCATATCCACGCTCTGTACTTTCTCTACGTCCCCTTTGGTTAAATCCCAGACGTCAACGGTGCTGTCCAGTTCGTTGACGCAGTAGGCGTAACGCTGATTCGGGTGGAACGCCATATGACGCGGACCGGCACCGGCTTTGGTTTTCAGCTCAGACTGCGCACGCGGCGTCAGTTCACCGCTGTCAGACAGGCTGAACAGCGCGATGCGGTCCTGCTTCAGCGCGGGAACAAACAGCGTCTGATTGTTCAGGTCAATATTGGCGGAGTGGCAGCCGTCCAGACCATTTATCGTCTGAACCGGCGCGCCCGGCAGGCCATCGGCACCGATCGGGCTGACGCTGACGAAAGCATCATTGTAGGAACCGACAAAAATAAAACGCCCCTGACGGTCGGTCGAGATGTGCGTCGGGCTGCCGGCCAGAGGCGCATGGCCCGCTTCTTTCAGTTTCCCTTCGCCATCAATGCGATAAGCCACTACGCGAAAATCCGGACGCACGCCGACATAGAGAAACTTTTTGTCCGGGCTGACCACCATCGGCTGCACCTGACCTGGTGCATCCACCACCTGCAACAGCGTTAATGCGCCATCATCGTTATTCAGCTGCCAGGCGTGGATCTGCTGGCTCTCTGGACTGGCGGTATAAACAACTTGTTTCATGAATGCTCCTTGTTCTGAACGGGAATCGGTAAGTGGCTCTTCACCCTTATCATCGGATTATGCTCTCTCTTTGCACCGCCAGTTTTGTGGCTGACGTCACAAGGTGTACACTTATTGACTTCTTTTGAGCCACGGAAACTGTTATGAGCTATCGCATCATCGCCCTCGATCTGGACGGCACGCTGTTAACCCCGACCAAAACCATACTGCCAGAATCGCTGGAAGCGCTCAAAAAAGCGCAGCAGGCTGGCATCAAAATCCTGATCGTGACCGGACGCCATCATGTGGCCATCCATCCTTTTTATCAGGCACTGGCGCTGGATACACCTGCAATCTGCTGTAATGGCACTTATTTGTATGATTATCAGGCGAAAAAGGTTTTAGACAGTGACCCGTTGCCGAAAGATCAGGCGCTGCGCGTGATTGAGATGCTCGGTAGTGCAGGGATCCACGGCCTGCTGTACGTTGATGATGCCATGCTGTATCAGACCGAAACCGGCCATGTGACGCGCACGATCAACTGGGGGCTGTCGCTGCCGGAAGCACAGCGTCCGACCTTCTTACAGGTTGACAGCCTGAGTGACGCAGCAAACCATGCGCATGCTATCTGGAAGTTTGCCCTGTCTCATGCTGACACCGCCGCGCTGCAACAGTTCGCAGAAAAAGTCGAAGCGGAGATGGGCCTCGCCTGCGAATGGTCCTGGCACGATCAGGTGGATATTGCCAAAGCGGGCAACAGCAAAGGCAAACGTCTGGCGCAGTGGGTGGCCGCCAATGGCTATCAGATGAGTGAGGTTATCGCCTTTGGTGATAACTATAACGACCTGAGTATGCTGGAAACCGTCGGTCTGGGCGTGGCGATGGGCAACGCTGACGATGCGATTAAAGCGCGGGCGAAACGCGTGATTGGCACGAACCTGGAGACCGGAATTGCCGACACTATCTACCAGGAAGTGCTGTAATCAGGTGGTGATTGAGACGCTTTTGATTTGAGCAAACAGCCACATATTCGGTTTTATCATCAGTTCATCGCGGGCCCAGGGCGTAATTCGCGCCCACAGCTCGCTTTGCCCCACCAGCAGTTTCACTTCAACCTGATTGTCGATCTCCAGTAGTTCAGCCACCTGAGCAGGAATGATGTTACGGATGCTGCTGTTGACCGGCGGCTTCAGCACCAGCGACACATCTGCCGCCTGAATGCGGATACGCAACGGTGTGCCCTGAGGAGCATCAACCCGGTTCACCCAAATGTGCTGGTCACCCAGCGACAGGGCCGTCATCTGATAGTGCGGATGCTGTTCCAGCACCTGCACGCGCAGAATGCTGCTCTGGTCGCTTTTCAGCAGCCACGGACGCATGGCACTGCTGCCCCAGACACGCTCCAGCGAGCCAAACGCTTTGACCTGCCCCTGGTCCAGCACCATCACGTTATCGGCCAGATGCAGCAGCTCATCCAGACTGTGACTGACATAAAGGATCGGCGTCGCAACCTGGCGGGCCAGTTTTTGCAGCCAGTCCAGCAGCTCGCGTTTGCGCGGCAGGTCAAGGGAAGCCAGCGGTTCATCCATCAGCAGGATTTCCGGCGCGGTCAGCAGCGCGCGGCCAATCGCCACGCGCTGTTTTTCACCGCCAGAAAGTGACCAGGGGAAGCGGTCAAGCAGCGCCTCCAGGCCCAGTAGCTGCACCAGAGCATCAAACTGTGGGCGCATGCTTTTCACCATGCCATATTCCAGATTGCCGCGTACCCGATAGTGCGGGAACAGGCGGGCATCCTGGAAGACGTAGCCAATGCGCCGCTTCTCCGGCGGCAGCCAGATCCCCGTGACGGTATCGCTCAGCACCCGCTCGTTAAGCGTAATGCTGCCCTGCTGTGGCACGGTCAGCCCGCCGATAGCATTAATCAGTGAGGTTTTACCGGCACCGGAGACGCCGAAAATAGCCGTCACGCCGCTGGCAGGCACGTTGGCCCTGACCGTCAGGGTGTGATCGCCCTGCTGTTGGGTAAAATCAAGGATCAGCATCAGAGACCTAAACGCTTACGACCCCAGCGGGTCAGCCATTCGGAAAGGAGCAGGGAAACCAGCGCCAGCAGGATAGCTATCACGCACAGACGTGCGGTCGCTCCCTCTGCGCCCGGCGTTTCAATCAGCGTATACATGGCAGACGGCAGCGTGCGCGTCTCGCCCGGAATATTAGACACGAAGGTGATGGTGGCACCGAACTCGCCCAGCGAACGGGCAAATGCCAGCACCGTTCCGGCAATAATACCGGGCAGCGTCAGCGGCAGCGTGATGGTAAAAAACACCCGCCATCGCCCGGCACCAAGGGTATGAGCGGCCTGTTCCAGCCGGGTATCCACCGCCTCCAGCGCCAGACGAATGGCGCGCACCATCAGCGGGAAGGCAATCACCGCCGAGGCCAGGGCCGCACCGCGCCAGCTGAAAGCAAAGCTGAAACCAAACCAGTCATACAGGTATTCACCAATCAACCCGCGCCGCCCGAATCCCAGCAGCAGCAAATAGCCGACCACCACCGGCGGCAGCACCAGTGGTAAATGGATAATGCTGTCGAGCAGGGTTTTGCCGGGGAACTGACGGCGCACCAGCAGCCACGCCATCAGGATCCCCAATGGCAGACTACAGGCGACCGCAGCCACGGACACTTTCAGGCTTAATTCAACCGCCTGCCATTCGGGCTCACTGAGGATCATCTCTTGGGTGCAAATCCATATTGTCTGAATACGGCCGCCGCTTCCGGCCCTTTCAGGTAGTTGTAGAAAGCGCTCACGCTGGCGTTGCTATGGTCTTTCACTATCGCCATCGGATACTCCACGGGCTTGTGGCTCGCTTCCGGGAACGTGCCAACCACGGTCACTTTTTTACTGGCTACCGCGTCGGAACCATACACGATACCGTAAGGCGTTTCATCGCGTTCGACCAGCGCCAGCGCCGCACGTACACTGTTGCTGCGCGCCATCAGCGGAGAGAGCTGCTGCCAGGCGCCCAGGTTCTGTAGCGCTTCTTTGGCATAAATCCCGGCCGGAACATGATCGGGGTCCCCCACGGCCAGGCGCTGGCCTTTCAGCAGGCTTTTCCAGTCAGTGTCTTTGCTGATAGTCACCGCCTGCGGCTGACTGGACGCAGGTGCCACCAGCACCAGATTGTTACCCAGCAGCGTCACCCGGCTGCCATCATCAATGGTTTTCTTCTCAATCGCATAATCCATCCACTGCTGGTCGGCAGAGATAAACAGATCCGCTGGTGCGCCCTGCTCAATCTGGCGCGCCAGCGTTGAGGATGAGGCAAAGGAAGAGACGATCTTCACCGTCTTCCCCTTCTCATACTGGCTGGCAATATCCTGCAGGGCATTGGTCAGTGATGCGGCAGCAAAGACGGTGACTTTTTCCGCTGCCACGGCGTGACCGCCGACGCTCAGGGTGATGGCCGTGGCGGCCAGCCAGTGATTCCATTTTACAGACATGTGTTCTCTCCAGTGGGTTCGTTATGTACTGAATGATATAACGATAAACCGGGATCTGTAACCGTCATTATCGGCATCTTTTGTGAGAAGTTTAACGGCGAGAGGGGAGCAGAGAATACAAAAGCAAACGCCCGGAAATCCGGGCGTTTAGAATGGCGTGTGGTGTCTTACTGGGCGATGCGGTTTTTTTTCGCCGGCTGGTCATCACGGTGACCAATTTTGGAAATAACGTTAAATACTTCACCCAGGCCCCAGATCAGACCGAGGATAATCGCCATGACGATTGGCACCATGATAATGGCAACGGCCAGGCCCTTCAGTAACTCCAGCATGGAAACCTCATCTTACTGAACAAAGAAGCCATTGTAGCGATAGTCGCTAAGAAAGCACTGACCTTTTGTGCCTTCGTGCGCATTTTATTCGCCGCGCACGAAAGGTATCAACTGATACAATCGGCGTTTTGACCCGACTGACCGGAGTTCTTATGCAGGCTGACATTTCCCTGATCCTGAAATTACAGCAGCGGCTGTTTGCCGACCCCCGCCGCATTGAGCTGCTGCGCCAGATAAAAGCGAGCGGCTCCATCAGTCAGGGAGCCAGGCTGGCGGGTATCAGCTATAAAAGTGCCTGGGATGCGATAAACGAGATGAACCAGCTGGCTGACCGCCCCCTGGTCGATCGCGCCACCGGCGGCAAGGGCGGCGGGGGTGCAGTCGTCACGGCCTGGGGCGAGCGCCTGATCCAGCTTTATGGCCTGCTGGAGCAAATTCAGCAAAAAGCATTTGATGTGTTGCAGGACGACGCCCCGCTCGGCAGTCTGCTGGGAGCCATTGCACGTTTTTCGCTGCAAACCAGCGCCCGCAATCAGTTCTTCGGCACCATTGTCGCCCGCGACAGCCAGCCGGTGCAGCAGCATGTCACGGTCCTGCTGGCCGACGGCCTCACGCAGATTCAGGTGGCGCTGACCGAACAGAGCGCCAATCGCCTCCAGCTGCAGAGCGGTAAAGAGGTGCTGGTACTGATTAAAGCACCGTGGATTGCAGTAAGCAGCGGGAGTGCGCAGGCGGATAACCAGCTGCCCGGCACCGTCACTCAGATTGAACAGGGGGAAACACACAGCGAGATCCTGATTGCGCTGAGCGGCGGAGAAACCCTGTGTGCTACCGTGGATAATCAACAGATTGCGCAGCAAAAACTCCAGCCGGGCGCGGCGGTGACAGCATATTTCAATGCCGATCGCGCCATCATCGCGACGCTGCTCTGAATCCTGCGGGCAGGTTTGACATTGCCAGGCGCGAAGGCCCTAATAATCTGGATTGCAAAAAATGGAAGATATGATGGCAACATTGCAAATTACGCAAGGCATCTTTCGCCTGAGCGATACCCGAACACTTAACCTGCACGACCTGACCCTCACCGCTGGTGAGAGCTGGGCTTTTGTCGGCGCCAACGGCAGCGGCAAGTCCTCGCTGGCCCGCGCCCTGTCCGGTGAACTGCTGCCGTCGAAAGGCCAGGTTGAAAACCAGTTTCGGCGCCCCATCCGTTTGTCGCTGGAGCAGCTACAAAAGCTGGTTGCCGACGAATGGCAGCGCAACAACACCGATTTGCTCAGTGCTGATGAAGACGATACCGGCCTGACTGCCCGTCAAATCATCGAGGAAACGGTTCGCGACGATGCCCGCTGCCAGCAGCTTGCCGCGCAGTTTGGCATCGGACACCTGCTGACGCGCCGCTTTAAGTATCTTTCCACCGGGGAAACGCGCAAAACGCTGCTCTGTCAGGCGCTGATGGCTCAGCCGGACCTGCTGATCCTTGATGAACCGTTTGACGGGCTGGATGTGGCATCGCGCGCTAATCTCGCCAGTGTACTGGGCATCCTGCAACAGCAGGGCATCACGCTGGTGCTGGTGCTTAACCGCTTTGATGACATTCCCGATTTCATCGACCGGGTGGGCGTGCTGGCAGAGTGCACTCTCACCCATACCGGCGAGCGCAAAGCCATCCTCGCGGAGGCACTGGTGGCCCAGCTGGCACACAGCGAACAGCTGGCAGGGATGACACTACCGGAAGCCGACGATGCCAGCGCCCTTCCCGCTCTGGCTGATGACGCGCCGCTGATTACGCTGCGCGATGGCGTGGTATCGTATGACGATCGCCCTATCCTGGATCATCTCAGCTGGCAGGTGGAACGCGGTCAGCACTGGCAAATCGTGGGCCCCAATGGCGCCGGGAAATCCACGCTTCTCAGCCTGGTGACGGGCGACCACCCGCAGGGCTACAGCAACGACCTGACGCTGTTTGGCCGCCGCCGTGGCAGCGGAGAAACCATCTGGGATATCAAGCAGCATATCGGTTATGTCAGCAGCAGCCTGCACCTTGATTATCGCGTCAGCAGCAGCGTGCGCAATGTGGTGATCTCCGGCTTCTTTGACTCGATTGGTATTTACCAGGCGGTATCTGACCGTCAGCAGGCACTGGCCAGGCAGTGGCTGGCGCTGCTGGGCATGAGCGGGGCCGTGGCGGATTCCCCGTTCCACGATCTCTCATGGGGTCAGCAGCGTTTGGTGCTGATCGCCCGTGCGCTGGTCAAACATCCGGCGCTGCTGATCCTCGATGAGCCGCTGCAGGGGCTGGACCCGATTAACCGCCTGCTGGTTCGCCGCTTTGTCGATGTGCTAATCGGTGAAGGCCGCACCCAGCTGCTGTTTGTTTCCCACCACGCTGAGGATGCCCCGCAGTGCATCACCCACCGCCTGAGCTTTGTGCCGGAGGGCGACGGATACCGCTATCGCCAGGACAGGTTGTAATTATTCGTTAAACACGGGGTGACCGGAAAAAAGGGTCGCCCCCTACGCGATTGGTGTAGGGGCTGACCTTCTTTTCCGGTCATCCCGCAATGAAAATGTAACCGCTACCATTATTTCCTTCACCCCGTCTGATATTCTGCTATCCATGCGCTATTTTTATTGATACTTCGGATTTTTCAGCTTGTGTAAACGATTCCATTTATACAGACTTGATCACGCTTTCCGCGCGCGCATTGTGCTATTTTTCTTTCAGCTCAACGATGCATAAACCAGGTTATCAGGACTCTACATGCAGAAATTTAATCCGGTCGATCACCCTCACCGTCGCTATAACCCGCTGTCCGATCAGTGGATTCTGGTTTCCCCTCACCGCGCCAAACGACCGTGGCAGGGTGCGCAGGAAACCGCGTCGCAGGAAAAACTGCCTGCACACGATCCTGACTGCTTCCTCTGTCCCGGGAATACCCGCGTGACCGGGGATAAAAATCCCGATTACACCAGCACTTACGTTTTCACTAACGACTTTGCCGCGCTGATGACGGATACGCCGGATGCGCCAGACAGTGACGATATGCTGATGCGATGCGAAAGCGCGCGCGGTACCAGCCGGGTGATCTGTTTCTCTCCGGATCACAGTAAAACGCTGCCCGAACTGACGCTTGCCGGTCTGGTGGACGTGGTGAAAACCTGGCAGGAACAGAGCGCCGAACTCGGTCAGCACTATCCGTGGGTGCAGGTATTTGAAAATAAAGGCGCAGCGATGGGCTGCTCTAACCCGCACCCGCACGGCCAGATCTGGGCCAACAGCTTCCTGCCTAACGAAGCAAAACGTGAAGACGACCTGCAACGTGCCTGGTTCGCGAAACAGGGTTCCCCCATGCTGGTGGATTACGCCGCACGTGAACTGAACGATGGCAGCCGTACCGTGGTGGAAACCGAGCACTGGGTCGCCGTCGTGCCGTGGTGGGCAGCGTGGCCGTTCGAAACGCTGCTGCTGCCGAAAGCCGCGGTTAAGCGTCTGCCTGACCTCAGCGACGCACAGCGAGACGATCTGGCCGTGGCGCTGAAAAAGCTCACCAGCCGCTACGATAACCTGTTCCAGTGCTCTTTCCCGTATTCCATGGGCTGGCACGGTGCGCCGTTTAACGACGATGCTAACGACCACTGGCAGCTGCACGCCCACTTCTATCCGCCACTGCTGCGTTCAGCGACAGTGCGTAAATTTATGGTCGGCTATGAAATGCTGGCTGAAACCCAACGTGACTTAACGCCGGAGCAGGCCGCAGAGCGCCTGCGCGCCGTCAGCGATATTCATTTCCGTGAGGCGGAATAACCATGAGCTTACAGACCACCACCCAACAGATTTTCACCACCACTTTTGGCTATGTCCCGACCCATACACTTCAGGCACCGGGTCGTGTCAATCTGATCGGCGAACATACCGACTACAACGACGGCTTTGTCCTGCCCTGCGCCATTGATTATCAGACGGTGATCGCCTGTGCGAAACGCAGCGACCGTCAGGTTCGGGTGATTGCCGCCGACTATGAGAATCAGCAGGATGTCTTCTCGCTGGACGAGGAGATCGTCAGCCACCCGGACCAGATGTGGTCAAACTATGTGCGCGGCGTGGTGAAACACCTGCTGAAGCGCGCGCCAGATTTTGGCGGCGTGGATATGGTGATCGGCGGCAACGTGCCGCAGGGCGCAGGGCTGAGCTCTTCCGCCTCGCTTGAAGTGGCGGTCGGCACCGTATTCCAGCACCTGTATGAACTGCCGCTGGACGGCGCGGCCATTGCGGTTAACGGCCAGGAAGCTGAGAACCAGTTTGTCGGCTGTAACTGCGGCATCATGGATCAGCTGATTTCGGCGCTGGGTGAAAAAGATCACGCCATGCTGCTCGACTGCCGCACCCTGAGCACGCGTCCGGTACCGATGCCGGCCGATATCGCGGTGGTGATTATCAACTCCAACTTCCGCCGCAGCCTGGTAGGCAGCGAATACAATACGCGCCGCCAGCAGTGCGAAGCCGGAGCACAGTTCTTCGGTAAAACCTCGCTGCGTGATGTGGAACTGAGCCAGTTCAACGCCCGCCAGGACGATCTCGACCCGCTGGTGGCTAAGCGTGTGCGTCATGTGCTGACAGAAAACGCCCGTACCCTTGAGGCAGCCGATGTGCTGGCGCGCGGCGACCTGGCGCGCATGGCCGTGCTGATGGCTGAGTCACACGCCTCGATGCGTGATGATTTTGAAATCACCGTACCGCCGATCGATCAGCTGGTAGAGATAGTGAAAAAGACCCTTGGCACACGCGGCGGCGTGCGTATGACCGGCGGCGGCTTCGGCGGCTGCATCGTCGCCCTGATGCCGTTTGAACTGGTCGATGAAGTGAAAGCGGCGGTCGCAGAGCAGTATGAAGCGAAGTCCGGGATTAAAGAGACGTTCTACGTCTGTAAAGCTTCAGCAGGAGCGGGCGTATGCTGACACCGAACTCTCATGCGCCTGACGGACAGCCGTGGCGTATCACCACCCTGCGCAATCGCAACGGGATGGTTGCCACGTTTATGGACTGGGGTGCCACCTGGCTTTCTGCCCGCGTTCCGATGGGGGACGGCCACGTGCGTGAAGCGCTGCTCGGCTGCGCCACGCCGTCGGACTACCTGCAACAGTCAGCTTATCTGGGGGCGACGGTCGGCCGCTATGCCAACCGTATTGCTCGCGCGCAGCTGGAGCATAACGGTCAGCACATCGCGCTCACCGCCAACCAGGGTGTTCACCAGCTGCACGGTGGCCCGGAGGGCTTCCACCACCGCCGCTGGCAGATTGTCTGCCAGAGCGACAGCGAAGTGGAATATCGCCTTGATTCACCGGACGGCGATCAGGGCTTCCCCGGCACGCTGCTGGTGACGCTGCGCTACCATCTGGACGACGACAACACGCTGTCGATTCACTACGACGCCACCGTGGACAAAGCCTGCCCGGTTAACCTGACGAACCATGCCTACTTTAACCTCGATGCCGAACACGGCGATGCGCGTCAGCACCGTTTGCAGTTAAACGCCGACCGTTATCTGCCCGTTGACAGTGAGGGCATTCCGAATGCACCACTGAAAGCAGTTGAGGGGACCAGCTTCGATTTCCGTCAGGCAAAAACGGTCGCGCAGGATTTCCTGCAGGATGAAGACCAGCGCGCGGTGAAAGGCTACGATCACGCTTATCTGCTGAACAGCACGGCAGATCGCCCTGCGGCCACGCTGTGGTCTGCTGACGGTAAATTACAGCTTAACGTTTTCACCAGCGCCCCGGCATTACAGCTTTACAGCGGGAATTATCTGGAAGGCACTCCGGCCCGCGAGCAGGGCGTCTATACTGCTTTTCAGGGGATCGCTCTGGAGAGTGAATTCTTACCCGACTCGCCTAACCATCCCGAGTGGCCGCAGCCTGACTGCTGGCTGCAGCCGGGTGAATCGTATCAGTCAGTCACCCGTTATCAACTGACGGCGGTTTGATTACGCGCATGAAAATCGCGCATCGCGACGGTTACGGGCTTACGCGCTGCGCAGAATTCAGCTATGGTAATGCACATTAAAATTGCCGTGTCGTCGCTTCCGGCAGTTTACCGGTCACCATTATCATAGAAACGTAAAGTTATTAAGGAGTTAAGCTATGGCTGTAACTAAGCTGGTTCTGGTACGTCACGGCGAAAGCCAGTGGAACAACGAAAACCGTTTCACCGGTTGGTATGACGTTGATCTGTCAGACAAAGGCCGCACCGAGGCAAAAGCCGCCGGTCAACTGCTGAAGAAAGAAGGCTTTACCTTCGATTTCGCTTACACCTCTGTGCTGAAACGTGCCATCCACACGCTGTGGAACATTCTGGACGAAGTGGACCAGGTATGGCTGCCGGTTGAAAAATCCTGGCGTCTGAACGAGCGTCACTACGGTGCGCTGCAGGGTCTGGATAAAGCAGAAACCGCACAGAAGTACGGTGACGAGCAGGTTAAGCAGTGGCGTCGTGGTTTTGCGGTCACCCCGCCAGAGCTGGATCGTGCCGATGAGCGCTTCCCTGGCCACGACCCGCGCTATGCTTCACTGAGCGCTGAGCAGCTGCCAACCACCGAAAGCCTGGCGCTGACCATCGATCGCGTTCTGCCATACTGGAATGAATCTATTCTGCCACGCATGAAAAGCGGTGAGAAAGTGATCATCGCCGCTCACGGTAACTCCCTGCGTGCGCTGGTGAAATACCTGGACAACATGAGTGAAGAAGAGATCCTCGAACTGAACATCCCTACCGGCGTACCGCTGGTGTATGAGTTCGATGAAAACTTCAAACCAGTCAAGCACTACTACCTGGGTGATGCCGACGAGATCGCAGCGAAAGCCGCGGCCGTAGCAAACCAGGGCAAGTCCAAGTAGGGGCGGACCTTCTTTTTCGGTCCGCCCGTATCGGTGCGCCCATATCGGTACACCCGATAGATAAACAGGCTGGACCCTAAAAAATCAGGGGCGACATATCCATGTCGCCCCTTCTCATTTACACGCGGCGCGCTTTTATTTATACGCGACGCGCTTTTACCGCCTCCGCCAGCTGGCGCAGAACGGTTTCGGTGTCGCTCCAGCCGATGCAGGCATCCGTTACACTCTTGCCGTAAACCAGCGGCTCGCCGCTTTCCAGACTCTGATTCCCTTCCACCAGATGACTTTCAATCATCACACCAATAATTGCGCTGTCGCCGCCCGCAATCTGCTGCGCCACGTCCGTCGACACTTCCAGCTGCTTTTTAAACTGCTTGCTGCTGTTGGCATGGCTGAAGTCGATCATAATCTGAGGATCAAGACCCGCTTTTTCCAGCCCGGCCTTCACGGCGCTGACGTGGTGAGCGCTGTAGTTAGGCTCTTTACCGCCGCGCAGAATGATGTGACAGTCCTCGTTACCGGCAGTTTCAACAATCGCTGAATGGCCGTATTTGGTGACGGACAGGAAGCAGTGCGACGCGCTGGCCGCGCCGATAGCGTCAATCGCCACCTTGATAGTACCGTCGGTGCCATTTTTAAAGCCAACCGGGCAGGACAGGCCGGACGAAAGCTCGCGGTGGACCTGAGACTCCGTGGTACGCGCACCAATGGCACCCCAGCTCATCAGGTCGGCAACATACTGTGGGGTGATCATGTCGAGGAACTCACCCGCCGCCGGCAGCCCCATATCGTTGATTTCCAGCAGCAGCTGGCGCGCGATACGCAGGCCATCATTGATCTGGAAGCTGCCGTCCATATGAGGATCGTTGATCAGCCCTTTCCAGCCAACGGTAGTGCGTGGCTTTTCGAAATAGACGCGCATCACCACTTCCAGCGAGTCTTTCAGCTCTTCACGCAGCGTCAGCAGCCGGGAAGCATACTCTTTGGCAGCCAGGGTATCGTGGATTGAGCAGGGGCCGATCACCACCAGCAGGCGGTCGTCCTGTTTTTTCAGAATTTGATGAATTGCCTGACGCGCAGAAGAGACTGTGGCAGCCGCCTTGTCCGTGGCAGGGAATTTTTCAAATAACGCAACCGGAGGTAAAAGTTCCTTTATCTCTTTGATTCTTAAGTCATCATTCTGATAATTCATAATAGTTCCAGATTATTTCATTGCCATACTGCACACCAGGCGCATCGCCTTCAATTTATCGCGACTCCCCTGCCCTGTAAATCGCCTTTCGTGAGTAATGCTCCGGGCAGATTTGATTTCCTAAAGATGCCGACTACACTTTTAAACGTTAACTCTTGAAAAAAACGCATTTACGCCACTAACGCTTACACGGTGGCAGCTATGCGAGATTTTATTTTGCCAGAAATTTATATACCTCAAACCTGGAGTTTTGGTTTGTTCGTCAGTATTCATAAAATTAACGGAGCATAATGATGAATAAGTTCGCAATGGTATTCCTGACAGCGGCAATGACTTTAGGCAGCGGTGCGGTAATGGCCGATGACAGCAGTAATGGTTCGGCTAATGCTGCCGCCAGCGCAGGTGCTGTAGCGCCGGGCTCCCATGAGAAAATTGCACCGAACAACGTCAACAACAGCAAAATTCACACTGACGGTACCGGTACACACAAAGATATGAAACACGGTAACGGTATGAGCGCGGATGAAGTCAACAAAAACGCGCAGTGTAAAGACGGTAAATGCCCGGATATCAACAGTAAAGTTGGGGCTGACGCCAATACCAAAACTGACGGTACGACTCAGTAATCCGTCAACGCGTCACATTATCGAAGGAGAGCTAATGCTCTCCTTTTTTCATTGTTATTTGCTTGAGTAACCTCATCGGCTATCCTGACTCCCCTGTTTGATTTCGGACCCTTCAATGACCACGTTGTTACTGATAGACGACCACCCCCTGGTACAGGTCGCGCTGGAAGCGGCATTACTGCACGCCCCGTTTCCGCTCAATCTGCTGTCCGCTGAAAATCAACATGATGCACTCGGCCTGTTGAGTCAGAAGAGCATTGATGTGGTTATCCTGGATATCAGCCTGCCGGATAGCGACGGCCTTCAGTTACTCAAACGCATTAAGCGTCTTTACCCTGAGCTTCCGGTGGTGATCTACTCGGCTCAGGAAGAGCGCGTCTGGCCGCGTCTGGCAGAAGCCGCGGGAGCGGCGGGATACGTGGCGAAGCGTCAGCCGCTTAACCAGCTGCTGTCAGCCGTGCTGGCCGTGCTCGGCGGTCAGCGTGCCTTTCCGCCACGCCAGCCCGACGAGATGCCTGCAGACCCCCTCACCGCAAAAGAGTTGCAGATTCTGGCTCTGCTGGCGCGTGGGCAGTCCAACCTGCAAATAGCCGACCAGCTTAATATCAGTAACAAAACCGTCAGCACGCATAAAAAAAACATTATGGAAAAAACCGGAGCACAATCGGTGGTGGAGCTGGCACAGCTGTGGCAGTCCCGCCAGTGATCAGAGGATTTCTGCTGCTGATTCTGCTGCTGTGCGCGGGCAGCGCCAGCCCCAGCCTGCGCCCGATCAGCAGTATTGCTTTACCGCAGGAGATGATGCCGCTGCTGACGGCGGCGGGTTCAGGCGAGAAAACCCTGCGCGTCGGCGTTCTGCGCGACGGCAGTTCCCCCTGGAGTATGGTGGTCGGTAACGATCTGTATGGGATTAATGCAGATTATCTGGTGGCGTTACAGCAGACCAGCGGCCTGCATTTCAGTGTAGAGGGCTATACCCGCCTGCCAGAGATGTTTCAGGCGTTGCAGCAGGGACAGGTCGATGTGCTGTTCGGCGTACCCGAACAGCCCCTTCCTGCGGGGCTCAGCGCCACTCAGCCCTGGTTCAGCAGCCCGCTACGCATCTACCGCAACCGCAACAATCTGCGCCCGGTGATGTTTAACTCTGCCGGCGCCCGCATCAGCGTCAGCCGGGAGACGCTGACGCGGGTGAATCCCGATTTTGCCCGTCAGCACCAGTGGCGCATTGTAGACAGTGATTTACAGGCGCTTTCCGGGTTGCTCAATCAGCACAGCGATTATGTGGTGGCAAATGAAACCAGCGCCGGTTTCCTGCTGGGCCAGCTCCAGCAGGGAGAAATTTATCAGCTCTCCTCTGCGCTGAATCCCGGTGTCATACAGCTACAGGCCGTCAGCGGTGACCCGGCACTCACCCGGCTGCTGGATAATGCCATTCATCAGCTACCGATGGAGGTAGTTAACGGCATTCAGGGCCGCTGGAGCAGTGCGTTACCGCGCTATCAGGACAGCAATACCGCGCGCCTGACGCCGATGGAGCGTAGCTGGATTGCCCGGCACCCGACGATCGCCTATGCAGCCATCAGTGATGACTACCCCTGGAGCTACCGCAATGCCAGCGGCCAGCCTGCGGGTTATAGCGTCGATCTGCTTAACAGCATCGGCCAGATGACCGGACTGCGTTTTCAGCCTTACTGGGTCAGTAATGCACAGCAGGCAGGTGCTCTGGTGAGTCAGGGCCGCGCGCTGATCCAGCTCACTCTGCCGCTGACCGGTAATGATGCCATGCTGACCAATACACAACCCGTGTGGCGCGCACTCTGGGGCGTCTATCTGCGTACTTCGGCTGTTGGCATCAGCAGCTGGCAGGATCTCAGCGGTAAGCGCATCGGCATAAAGCGCGGCGATATTGCCGCACGCCTGCTACCGGCCGGCAGCCAGACTCAGGTTTTCGATGATACCACCAGTCTGTATGACGCGCTGGCCAGCGGTCAGATTGATGCCCTGGTCGATAATGTGCTGTCGGCGCGCTGGCGCATTCAGAGCCGCTATGCCAGTACGATACAGCTGGGCTTTACCGCCAGCGATACCGCCTGGCCGATCACCCTCGGCATTGCCCCTGACCAGCCGCTGCTTCGTGCGCTGCTGAATAACAGCCTGCAACAGATCCCGACGGAGAGCTGGCAGCGACTGCGGGAAAACTGGAGCAGTACGCCGGAAAGCTTTAATGATGGTCATCAGGGGGAGATGCGGCCGATTTCACTGTTCGTGCTGGTGGCCGCGCTGTTTGCCATAGCCTTCCTGCTGATCCTGCTGTTCAGACGTTATCTGGAACAGCGACGTGAACGGCGGGAGCGGCTGCTTCTGGAGCAGGAGCGTGAAGTCGCCCAGCGGGAAAACCGGATGAAAAGCCAGTTTCTGGCGACCGTCAGCCACGAATTACGTACGCCAATGCAGGCCGTGCTGGGACTGCTGGAGCTGGAAGTGGCACAGCAGCCACAGCGCCATAATTTGTCACTGATCCACAGCAGCGCCGCGGGTCTGCTGACACTGCTTAACGACCTGCAGGATCACGCCAGGGTTGAGAGCAACAGCTTCAGTCTGGCACCGCGACCGCTGGAGCCGGAAAGCTGGCTGAAGCGCATGGAAGTTTTTTATCATCCGCTGATGCGTCGCAGCGGTCCGCAGCTGCGGGTCAGCGCGCTGTCATCGCTACCTGCCTGGGTGCTGATTGACGGTGAACGCCTGCAGCAGATCGCCAACAACCTGATCGGTAATGCGATTAAGTTCACCTCTCAGGGGGAGATCCACCTGACACTCACCGCCCTGGACGACCCGGCCCGGCTCTGTTTGCGGGTGACGGATACTGGCAGCGGGATCCCTTTGGCAGAGCAGCAGCGGCTGTTTGAGCCCTGGTATCAGACCCCCTCCGGCCGCCAGCTTTCGGTTCAGGGCAGTGGGCTGGGCCTGTCTATCTGCCGTGAGATTGTCAGCCGCATGGGGGGGACGATCGACCTGACTTCAGCCCCCGGCGAGGGAACCTGCGTCAGCGTCACGCTGCCGTGGCAGATTATCAGCTCCCCGCAGCTCAGCGCGTCGCCGGAACGGCCCCAGGCGGCGACGGTCAGCCATTTACGAACGGCTATTGTCGATGATCACCCTACTAACCTGCTGGTTATGCAGCAGCAGCTGGCGCACTGCGGCGTTCAGGCGGAGACCTTCTCCGACGGTCGCGAGCTGCTGCATGCAGTCAGGCATCGCCAGTGGGATTTACTGTTCATCGACTTCAGCATGCCGCACCCGGATGGCCTGACTCTGGCAAAAATTCTGCGCCGCAGTGAACGCGGTCAGCCACATCGTACGCGCATTGTGCTGTGCTCCGCCGATGCGCAAATCCTCAACCATCCGCAGGCACAGCAGGTTGCTGACCATCTGCTGTTAAAGCCGGTTTCGCTCAGCGATATTGCAGGCCTGTTGCAGGCGGATGCCCCGGCTCCCTTTGCCGACCTGTCACAGCGCCTGCAGCAGCTGGCGCATCATGATTCGCACTATTTCCAGCGCCTGTGTCAGACGCTGAGTGACACGCTGAAGCGGGACGCTCAGGCGCTGATTGAGGCGGCAGCGGCGGCAGACTGGCCGGTTTTAGAGAAAGCAGCCCACCGCATGAAAGGCAGCTGGCTGCTGCTGGGATACCAGGAGGGTGAAGTTTTGTGTCAGCAGATTATCACTGCGGCACAAACTCATCAGGATGCTAAATCTGCGCTAAATTTATTGATATCCTTAAGCAATAAGTTATTAACTCAAATGGATTCTTATGGCTCACACCCACGGTGATACCGACACTAATCGTTCACGTCTGCTGGCCGCTTTTGCGGTTACGGCTATTTTTATGGTGGCGGAGGTGGCAGGTGGGCTGATCTCCGGCTCGCTGGCGCTACTGGCCGATGCCGGGCACATGCTCACCGATGCGGCTGCGCTCCTGCTGGCGCTGCTGGCAACCCAGTTCTCCCGACGTAAACCGACCGCTCAGCACTCCTTTGGCCTGTTGCGTTTAACCACGCTGGCCGCATTTGTCAATGCTATCGCCCTGCTGGCGATCACCGTGCTGATTGTCTGGGAAGCGCTGGAACGTTTCTGGCAGCCGCAGCCGGTTGCCGGGGGCATGATGCTGATTATTGCTGTTGGCGGGCTGCTGGCAAACCTGCTGTCGTTCTGGCTGCTGCGCAGCGGCAGTGAAGAGAAGAACCTGAATGTGCGCGCTGCCGCCCTGCACGTGCTGGGCGACCTGCTCGGATCCGTCGGAGCCATCATTGCCGCCGTCATCATTCTGCTGACGGGCTGGACCCCCGTTGATCCGATTCTGTCGATTCTGGTGTCCGTACTGGTATTGCGCAGTGGCTGGTCGCTGATGAAAGAGAGCGTGCGTGAGTTGCTGGAAGGTGCCCCACAGCATATCGACGTGGTGAAACTACAGCGGGCGCTGGTGCGCAGCATCCCCGAGGTGCGTAATATCCATCATGTGCATTTATGGCAGGTGGGAGAAAAACCGGTGATGACCCTGCACGTTCACGTTGTGCCGCCGCACGATCATGATGCACTGCTGCACCGCATTCACCACTATCTGCATCAGCATTATCAGATTGAACATGCGACGGTACAGATGGAGTATCAGCGCTGTGAGGCCGATGACTGTGATGAGCACTGGATCCGGGGCAGCGGGAGCGCACACCCGCATCACCACCACTGACACGGTACAGGGGCGACCGCTTTTTGCGCTCGCCCCCTGGCTGAAAAACACCAATCAACGCTGGCGGGCGCTTTTAATCCACAACCACGAGCCATTCAGCGCGATCAGCGTTAACAGCGCATATTCCAGCGCCATCGCATAGACGCCCTGACGGGCGAAAATCATTACGCTAATCACGTTGATGACCACCCACAGCAGCCAGTTCTCCACGTATTTACGCGTCATCAGCACCATCGCTGCAATCGACAACACCATCATGCACGAGTCCCAGAACGGGAAGGCATCCGGCTGCAGCTGCGGCATCACCACGTTCAGGCCCAGATTCTGCATCAGTGAAACGGCAATCTGCGTCAGGAAGGCAAACACCGGATCGATATAGCGTGTCATCAGGGCAATCGCCACGATGATGGCCGCCCCCCAGCCGAGCAGCTTAGGCAGCGGCAGCCAGCGGATTTTTAATGCCTGCTGGTTATCACTGGTCTGTCGGCTCCACGCATACCAGCCGTAAATATTGGCGACAAAGAAAAACAGCTGCAACAGCAGGCTGGCGTACAGCTGGATCTGGAAGAAGATGACCGCAAACAGCGTCACATTCAGCAGGCCAAACGCGTAGTTGACGATCTTCTCCAGGCTGGCGAGCCAGATACAGAGCAGGCCGGCAACGGTCCCAATCGCTTCAATCCAGGAGAGATCGTAACCTCCGGCACCGAGCGGAATATGAACCAGAATATTCGAGGTACTGAAAAAATCCATAGGGCGAAATCCTTCAATTTTTACAGGTTACATATTGCCTTTGATCTTCAGTTTAAGATCTGCCGCAAAGGTTAGCATACGATTCAAAGGGATCAATGCGGCCTGACGCAGCGTCTCATCGACAAGGATTTGATGATCGATCCCGCCGTGCTCCAGAGCATCGGCGATCGCTTTAAGACCGTTCATCGCCATCCACGGGCAGTGCGCACAGCTGCGACAGGAGGCCCCTTCACCTGCCGTGGGGGCTTCCAGCAGCTCTTTATCAGGACAGGCCTGCTGCATCTTGTAAAAAATACCGCGATCGGTGGCAACGATCATCTGTCTGTGGGGCAGGGTCTGTGCGGCATGGATCAGCTGACTGGTCGAACCGACGGCATCGGCCAGGTCCACTATCGCCTGCGGTGACTCCGGATGGACCAGCACTGCCGCCTGTGGGTAAAGCAGCTTCATACGCTGCAGCGCCTGAGTTTTAAACTCGTCGTGGACAATGCAGGCAGCCTGCCAGCAGATCACATCCGCGCCGGTTTTGCGCGTGACGTACTGACCAAGATGACGGTCCGGTGCCCAGATGATTTTCTCACCCAGGCTGTCGAGGTGTTCAATCAGCTCCACGGCAATACTGGACGTCACTACCCAGTCTGCGCGCGCCTTCACCGCCGCCGAGGTATTAGCGTACACCACCACGGTGCGGTCGGGATGGGCATCGCAAAACTGGCTGAATTCTTCGATAGGGCACCCCAGGTCGAGTGAACACTCTGCCTGAAGCGTCGGCATCAGAATGGTTTTTTCCGGGCTGAGGATGCTGGCCGTTTCCCCCATAAAGCGCACCCCGGCGACCAGCAGCGTGGAGGCAGAATGCTGGCTACCGAAGCGTGCCATCTCCAGCGAATCAGATACACAGCCGCCCGTCTCTTCTGCCAGCGCCTGAATTTCCGGGTCGGTGTAATAATGCGCCACCATCACCGCATCACGCTCTTTCAGCAGGCGTTTGATTTTTTCACGGTAATACTGCTTCTCATCTGTCGTTAAGCGGGCCGGTTTGGCTGGGAACGGATAAACGGCAGCTTCGGGATCAAACATCAGGCTCATCAGGCGACTCTCGTTTCTTTAACTTAACCGGATTAACGCAGAAGGCCCCTGTGGTGCCAACTCTGCGGCTGGTTTGTTTTATATGCTAAACACGATAGCCGAAAAATGAACCGATGTCGCCGGATTTTTACTTTTCACTCCGGGATATCACGCCGGTTAAAACAGTGGCGCTTCCGCCCACAGCTGGCCGCCCTCAAGCCGCAGTAGAAAGGCTTTGGTTTCCAGCCCGCCGGCGAATCCTGTCAGCTTACCGTTAGCCCCAATCACCCGGTGACAGGGGGCGATAATCGAAATGGGATTACGGCCATTTGCTGCACCGACCGCGCGCACCGCCGCCGGGCTGCCAACCTGGCGAGCGATCTCGCCATAGCTGCGCGTCTCGCCAAAGGGAATGGTGACCAGCGCGGCCCAGACCCGGCGCTGAAAATCGGTGCCAATAAAGTCGAGCGTAAGATCGAACCGCTGCCGCTGTCCGGCAAAATACTCGCGCAGCTGCTTTTCGGTTTCCAGCAGCGTTGCATTATCCGCGTCTTCTTGCTGCGGCAGGAAGCGTACGCGTTTAGGATCGTCATTTTCCCACAGCACCGCCGCCAGACCGCGCTCCGTTGCGACCAGTTTCAGTTCCCCCACCGGGGTCTGTATCATTTTGAACCAGAAAGCCATCTTCCCTCTCCTTGCCTGATCTTTTCAGCCCTGATTATGCGCATTCTGCCGGACAGCGCTGGCCGTTTTCGGACACCGGGTTAATATAGTTTGATGGCCGAAAATGGCGAGTGCAATCTGTGCCGACACGCTAACCTGGTGTGATTCACGTTCGACAGGACAATATCATGATCGACCCCACCTCTGCTTACCGCGCCCTCACCTCGCGCGATGCACGTTTCGACGGCGTATTTTACGTTGGTGTGACCTCAACCGGTATCTATTGTCGCCCGGTTTGCCCGGTGAAACCGCCGCGCGCCGAGAACTGCCTGTTTTTCGCCAGTGCGGAGGCGGCAGAAAAAGCGGCATTCCGCCCCTGCCTGCGCTGCCGGCCAGAGCTGGCTCCCGGTCTTGCCCCGGTCGATAGCAGCCAGCGGATCGCCGACCGTCTGATGCAGCGAATTGATGAAGGACTGATTGAGCAGGTGGATACGCTGGAAGAGATTGCCGCACAGTTCCAACTGAGTCTGCGCCAGCTCCGTCGGATCGTGCAGAAAGAACTGGGTGTCTCCCCGCAGGAACTGCGTCAGACGCGACGACTGCTGCTGGCAAAACAGCTGCTGAGCGAAACCCGCTTGCCCGTCACGCAGATTGCCTTTGCCAGTGGATTTGCCAGCCTGCGCCGTTTCAACGCCGCGTTCAGCAGCCAGTATCGTATGTCTCCTTCGCGCCTGCGTAAGCACGCTGACCTGGCAGAAGAGGCTATATGCGCCAGTGATACCTCGACGCTGCAGTTGAGCTATCGCCCCCCTTACGACTGGCAGGCCATGCTGGCCTTTCTGAGGCTGCGCGCACTGACGGGCGTGGAACACGTCGATGATACCAGTTATGCCCGTACCGTGCGTCTGGGGACGCACAGCGGCTGGATTAGAGTGACTCAGCGGGGTGCAAAGAATGCGCTGCAGGTGGAATTTACCCACTCACTCAGCCCGGTACTGCCGGCCCTGCTGCGTCGGCTGAGAAATCTTTTCGATTTAAGCGCACGACCGGACCTGATTGCTCAGCACCTCGTCCTGGATCCTCTCCTGTTTGCCTCCGTGCAGGCCCATCCCGGACTTCGGGTTCCCGGCGCTTTTGACGGTTTCGAGATGGCTGTACGCGCTATCCTCGGCCAGCAGATCACCGTAAAGGCAGCCGCCACGCTAGGCAGTCGTTTTGCCAGTGCGCTGGGCGAGAAAATCACTACGCCCTTTCCTGAGCTGACGCATCTCTCCCCGCTGCCAACCAGAGTCGCGTTGTGTACGGTTGATGATATTGCCAGCCTGGGTATCGTCAGTGCGCGTACCCGCTGCATTCTGGCACTGGCAGCCAGCTGCGCCGGGGGAGAGTTGCAGCTGGACGCCGCCAGCCAGCCGGAGCAGACCATCCCCGCTCTGCTGGCTCTGCCAGGCATTGGCGACTGGACGGCACAATATCTGGCCATGCGCGCGCTGCGCTGGCCGGATGCATTTCCGTCGGGGGATGTCGTGGTGCGTAATAATCTGGGGGGCATCAGCGCGAAGCAGGCGGAGATCCGTTCGCAGATGTGGAGCCCGTGGCGCAGTTATGCGGTGATGCATATCTGGCACAGCGGCAAGCTGGTGTGACAGGAAAAAAACCGGGACGACCGGAAAAATGGTCTTCATTACATTTGATGCACATCATCGGCACGGGACGACCGGAAAAAATGGTCTTCATTACATTTGGTGCACATCATCGGCACGGGACGACCGGAAAAAATGGTCGTCATTACATTTGGTGCACATCATCGGCACGGGACGACCGGAAAAATGGCCTTCATTACATTTGGTGCACATCATCGGCACGGGACGACCGGAAAAAATGGTCGTCCCCTACATGGATCTGATGTAGGGGCTGACCTTCTTTTTCGGTCAGCCCGCCCAAATTACAGATAGCAAAAAGGCGCCTTTAGGGCGCCTTCTTACATTGGTGGGTCGTGCAGGATGACTCGGCTTCGCCTCGCCCTTCGGGCCGTTGCTGACGCAACGTTGTCTCACGTCGTTCGACCCGAACCTGCGGCAGGTTCGAACCCCGCCCGATTGACGCATAGCAAAAAGGCGCCTTTAGGGCGCCTTTCTACATTGGTGGGTCGTGCAGGATTCGAACCTGCGACCAATTGATTAAAAGTCAACTGCTCTACCAACTGAGCTAACGACCCGATATGGTGGGTGATGACGGGCTCGAACCGCCGACCCCCTCCGTGTAAAGGAGATGCTCTACCAACTGAGCTAATCACCCATATCGTCACTTCAAAGCACGGTTTACACCGCTTACTGCTTACCGCTTAATAGTGGTGGGTCGTGCAGGATGACTTCGCCCTTCGGGCCGTTGCTCGCGCAACGTTGTCTCGCTTTCGCTCGACTCGAACCTTTTACGGTTCTCATCCTTCACGGTTTACACCGCTTACTGCTTAATAGTGGTGGGTCGTGCAGGATTCGAACCTGCGACCAATTGATTAAAAGTCAACTGCTCTACCAACTGAGCTAACGACCCGCAATGCGGTCAATCTTTACTCTGCTATTTCTTTGAAGTGGTGGGTCGTGCAGGATGACTTCGCCCTTCGGGCCGTTGCTTGCGCAACGTTGTCTCGCTTTCGCTCGACTCGAACCTTTTACGGTTCTCATCCTTCACGGTTTGCACCGCTTACAGCTTTGAAGTGGTGGGTCGTGCAGGATTCGAACCTGCGACCAATTGATTAAAAGTCAACTGCTCTACCAACTGAGCTAACGACCCGATATGGTGGGTGATGACGGGCTCGAACCGCCGACCCCCTCCGTGTAAAGGAGATGCTCTACCAACTGAGCTAATCACCCATATCGTAACTTCAAAGCACGGTTTACACCGCTTACTGCTTAATAGTGGTGGGTCGTGCAGGATGACTTCGCCCTTCGGGCCGTTGCTCGCGCAACGTTGTCTCGCTTTCGCTCGACTCGAACCTTTTACGGTTCTCATCCTTCACGGTTTACACCGCTCACTGCTTAATAGTGGTGGGTCGTGCAGGATTCGAACCTGCGACCAATTGATTAAAAGTCAACTGCTCTACCAACTGAGCTAACGACCCACTTTTGTGCTGCTGGCGTCTCTTAACATATCCCCCGGCAACGGCGGCATATATTACTGATTTGAATTTCCAGCGCAACCACTATTTCAGGATAAGTCGTTCAACTGCTTAGCTTTCACGCGGTAAGACCAGAATTCAGGCGAAAAAGACTCAAATCACACCGATTAAAGTGCGGCAGAGCGCTTCTGTGCCTGTTTAGCAGCGTCACTGTTAGGATACAGTTTTATTACCTGTTGATAGACCGCTTTGGCTTTCGCCTTGTCGCCCTTTTCCTGCATGATCACCCCAACCTTCAGCAACGCATCCGCGCTCTTCGGAGATTTAGGGTAATTTTTGACCACAGTGGCAAAATAGTACGCCGCGTCGTCTTTTTTGCCTTTGTTGTAATTCAACTGCCCGAGCCAGTAGTTCGCATTAGGCTGGAACGTTGAATCCGGGTATTTCTTCACAAAAGCCTGAAACGCAGCGATCGCCTGATCGTACTGTTTTTTCTCCAGTACCAGCGCCACTGCCGCATTGTAGTCGGTATTTGCATCGCCACTTTGGGTTGGGGCAGCAGCGGCAGCTGGCGCTGCCGCTGCATTGCTGCCATCAGAGGACGTTTCGGCTGCTGCCGCACCCGCACCTGAGGCCGCTGCGGCACCGGCATTCGCACCGCCGCTGCTCAACGCATCAATCTGCTGATAAAGTCCCTTCTGACGCTCCACAACCTGATTCAGCTGATAGCTATTTTCCTGGATTTGACCACGTAACTGGTCAATATCGTTTTGGTTTGCGGAAAGTTGCTGCTGAAGCTGCTGGAGGAGTTGCGCCTGAGCATTAGAAATACGCTCAAGAGTCGTGACACGGTCTTCAACCGAGCCGGAGCCAACGTTACTGATTGTTGCCTGGGCATTAGCGGCCCAGGGGGCCGCTACGCCAACCAGTAACGACAGACTCAACAGGTGAGTTCTGAAGCTACTAATCATGTGATTCTCTTAGTAAACCAGTACTGCACGACGGTTTTTAGCATACGCTGATTCGTCATGACCCAGTACGGCAGGTTTTTCTTTACCGTAAGATACGATAGAGATCTGGTCAGCTGAAACGCCTTTACCCTGCAGGTACATTTTAACAGCTGAAGCACGACGTTCGCCCAGGGCGATGTTGTACTCAGGTGTACCGCGCTCATCCGCATGACCTTCAACAGTCACTTTGTATGATGGGTTGCTACGCAGGAAGTTAGCGTGCGCATCCAGCATCTGAGCGAAGTCAGAAGCGATGTCATACTTGTCCAGACCGAAGTAAACGATGTTGTTTTTCTGCAGTTCTTGCATCTGCAGACGTGCCTGCTCGTCAGAAGACATGTTACCGCTGTTCATGCCGCTGTTAGAACCGTCACCCATGCCCATACCGTTGGTCTGGTCATTGTTGTTGTTCTTGTGAGAGCTACATGCAGCCACTGCGATTACTGGCAGTGCCAGCATTAAGCCTTTCAGCACTTTGTTCAGTTGCATTATTTAATTCCTATTATAGTTTGCCATACATATTTACACATGCATCACAGATACGGCGACCAGGCAGGAAATTTGACCTGTCCATCGGTTGCCGGAAGACGCGCTTTGAAACGCCCATCCGTCGAAACCAACTGCAATACGGATCCCATACCCTGAGTAGAGCTGTAGATTACCATTGTGCCGTTAGGTGCGAGACTTGGCGTCTCATCCAGGAACGTGTCCGTTAATTGTTGAACGGCTCCCGTTACCAGATCTTGTCGGGCGACGTGTTGAGCGCCACCGTTGGTGCTGATCATCACCATTGATTTGCCATCAGAGCTAACGTCGGCGTCCTGGTTCTGAGAACCTTCCCAGGTAATACGCTGGGCAGTACCGCCGCTGGCGCTAACTTTGTAGATTTGAGGACGGCCAGCCTGGTCGGAGGTATACGCCAGGCTCTGGCTGTCCGGGAACCAGGTCGGTTCAGTGCTGTTGTAACGACCATCGGTCACCTGGCTGATCTGGCCAGAACCCAGGTTCATCACGTACAGGTTCAGGCTTCCGGTCTTGGATAACGCAAACGCCAGTTTGCTGCCATCAGGAGAGAAGGCCGGTGCGCCATTATGACGTGGGAACGAAGCCACCTGTCTGATGGCACCATTAGCCAGCGTTTGGATAACCAGAGCAGACTTACCGCTTTCAAACGTCACATAGGCCACTTTGCTGCCGTCTGGAGACCAGGCTGGCGACATCAGAGGTTCTGGTGAACGGTGAACCACGAACTGGTTGTAACCATCGTAATCAGACACGCGCAGTTCATATGGGAACTGGCCGCCGTTAGTCTGTACCACGTAAGCAATACGGGTACGGAATGCGCCCTTAATGCCGGTCAGTTTTTCGAAGCTTTCGTCACTGGCCGTATGCGCCGCATAGCGCAACCACTGTTTGGTCACTTTAAACTGATTCTGCGCCAGCACAGCCCCTGGATTACCGGAGGTATCAACCAGCTGGTAAGAGACCATGTAGCTGCCGTCAGCACCAGGCTGAACCTGGCCAACGACCACGGCATCAATACCCAGCGCGGTCCATGCAGCAGGCTGCACTTCTGCAGCAGAGGTTGGCTGCTGTGGTAAACGTGAACGATCGATCGGGTTAAACTTACCGCTGTTACGTAAATCGGCAGCAACAATGCCACCAATATCTTCTGGCGCTGCACCCGGCCCATCCCACTTAAACGGCACAACGCCGATAGGACGCGCGGTATTCACACCCTGAGTAATTTCAATGCGAACTTCTGCATGCGCAACCGCGACAAACAGCATTAAAAAACTCAGCGCTACACGAAATGCCTGCTTCATTGTTTCTCCCTTATCCGGGCGTAGCACCCACGATAATTAGCCTTATCAACAAACCTAAGAGTACGACATGAGTACCATAGTTCAACATGCCGCCAGTTAGCGAATTCTTACGGTTTAAATTCGACTGTCGCTTCTTTTACCGCCTGCCAGACATCCTGACTCGGTGGTTTTGGGATCTTCGCCGTGCGAGCCGCGTTGATCGCCGCCTGACACAGTGCTTCATCACCACCGGCTGGGGTCGCTGAAATCAACAACCCGTCCGGTGCCAGTTTGATGCGAACATCACAGGTTTTACCCGCAAAGGTATCCGCATCGTAAAACTTACTTTGAATAGCACCTTTAACCTGGCCGAGGTAGCTGTCAATCGCCGCACCAGATGCGCCTGATTTCTTCTGGTTACCCTGCCCTGCTGCGCCACCGCCGCCGGCCGCTTTACCTGACTTCGGTGCATTTTTCCCTGAGGTCAAATCGCCCAGCAAGTCGCCGACATCACCCGATTCTTTCGCGGCTTCTGCGGCGGCTTTTTTCTTGGCTGCCGCATCTGCTTTGGCTTTTGCTGCGGCATCGGCTTTCGCTTTTGCAGCAGCGTCAGCTTTTTCTTTAGCGGCCGCTGCGGCTTTTTCCTTCGCCTCTTCCGCCGCTTTTTCTTTTGCCTCGGCGGCAGCCTGTGCTTTGGCTTCCTGAGCGGCTTTAGCGTCCGCTGCGGCTTTTGCTTTGGCATCAGCGGTTGCTTTAGCTTTGGCATCCGCTGCGGCTTTCACTTTCGCTGCTTCGGCGGCAGCCTGTTTAGCTTCTGCTTCCGCTTCTTTTTTTGCATCAGCGGCGGCTTTTTTTGCCTCTTCTGCGGCTTTCTTCTGGGCGTCAGCAGCGGACTTCGCCTGGGCGTCGGCCTGGGCTTTGGCATCGGCTTTGGCTTTCGCCGCCGCCGCTTCTGCCTGCTTCTGCTCCTGCTGAGCCTGTTTCGCAGCATCAGCAGCCTGTTTTTGCTCGGCAGCCTGATCGGCGGCCTGCTGCTTAGCTTCTTCCTGCGCTTCCAGGCGTTCTTTCTCGATCTGTTTCAGTCGTTGCTGCTCGGCAGCCTGCTTCTGCTGCAACTCTTCAGCCTGCTGTTTCGCCTGCTTCTGACGTTGCTGCTCCGCCCGTTTGCTGTCGCTCTGCTGATTTTGCTGACGATTGTATTGTTCTACGACCGCGCCAGGATCGACCATCACGGCATCTATATCGCTACCGCCACCGCCGCCGCTGGCGTCGATGTTTTCGTCAAACGAACTCCATATCAGCACCGCCACCAGAATAATGTGGAAGATAACTGATATTGTTATGGCTCGTTTTAACTTTTCGTCTTGCTCGGTTGCCTTCGACACTCTCGGTTCCCAAAAACGGTTCGAATGAATTAAATCGGCTGCGTCATTAATCCGACAGACTTCACGCCTGCCTGATGCAGCAAGTTCAGCGCCTTGATGATTTCCTCGTAAGGAACCTCTTTGGCTCCACCAATCAGGAACACCGTTTTCGGGTTGGCCGTAATGCGACGCTGCGCTTCGGCAACCACCTGTTCCGCTGGCAACTGCTCCATCCGATCGTGATCGACCACCAGGCTGTACTGCCCGACACCGGCAACTTCAACAATCACAGGAGGATTATCATCGCTGGAGACGGTTTTAGAATCTGTAGCGTCCGGGAGATCGACTTCCACGCTCTGGGTGATGATCGGGGCCGTTGCCATGAAAATCAGCAACAGCACCAGCAGCACGTCCAGCAACGGAACGATATTGATCTCGGACTTAACGTCGCGGCGACCGCGACCACGCCTTCTGGCCATGCTAACCTCCGACTTACTTGCTTACGTCGCTTGAGAACGCCTGACGATGCAGGATAGCCGTGAACTCTTCCATGAAGTTGTCGTAGTTCTGCTCCAGCTTGTTCACGCGCTGGGTCAGGCGGTTATAGGCCATAACCGCAGGGATAGCCGCGAACAGACCGATTGCGGTTGCAATCAGTGCTTCAGCAATACCCGGTGCCACCATTTGCAGGGTGGCCTGCTTCACCGCGCCCAGCGCGATAAAGGCATGCATGATCCCCCACACCGTACCAAACAGCCCAATGTAGGGGCTGATAGAACCGACGGTACCAAGGAAAGGTATATGGTTTTCCAGCGCTTCCAGCTCACGGTTCATGGAAATACGCATGGCACGCGTCGCCCCTTCCACTACCGCTTCCGGTGCATGGTTGTTCGCACGGTGCAGGCGGGCAAACTCTTTAAAGCCCGCATAGAAAATCTGCTCAGATCCGCCCAGTTCATCACGGCGGGCCTGGCTTTCCTGATAAAGGCGAGACAGTTCGATACCGGACCAGAACTTATCTTCGAAGGCATCCGCATCACGCGTGGCCGCATTCAAAATACGGGTACGCTGAATGATTACGGCCCAGGAGGCGATAGAAAATCCGATCAAAATCAACATGATAAGTTTGACCAGAAGGCTAGCCTTCAGGAACAAATCAAGAATGTTCATGTCAGTCACTGCTTGAACTCCGCGACAATAGACTTGGGAAGCGCTATCGGCTTCATTAGATGTGGATTGATGCAGGCGATCAGGACCTCTGCTTCATTGAGCACACGGCCTTCTGCATTAACGATGCGTTGCGCAAATGTCATGGTCGCTCTGGTCATGCCAATAACCTCGCTTTGCACGTCGAGCATATCATCGAGACGCGCAGCAGCAAGGTAATCCAGCGTGATACGACGCACGACAAAAGCCACCTGCTGTTCCAGCAGAGCCTGTTGGTTAAAATGGTGCTGACGCAACATTTCAGTCCGTGCCCGTTCATAAAAAGCGACATAACTGGCGTGGTAAACCACCCCACCGGCATCTGTGTCTTCGTAATAGACGCGAACCGGCCATCGAAACAGCGTTGTACTCACTCTACATCCCGGTAATGCTACAGGAAAACGTTGCTACTATACGCAAGACCTACTGCATTGGGAATGGGTTGTCAGAGGCTGATGAAAATAATTATCGAACGGTAACAACTTCACTAATTTCAGCACATTTGTTAGACAATCATTGACAAAAACGCAGCTAAAAATAGATTCAGAGGTCTTAAAAAGCCAGGTGGGGAGATGGAGTAAACGGGAGGCCAGGTGAACCCGCCTCCCGCGTTTTACATAAAGAAGAAAATGACGCCACTGAGCGCTATCAACAAGGCCGGGAGCGGAGAGAAAAAACCGCGCCAGCGAAGACGACGTGGACGGAATCCGACACCGTGAATCACCCCGGTACAGACTGCCCACATCAGCAGCAGTCCCTGCCAGATAGCCAGCTCACTGCTGTTGGCTGCAAAACGCGACGGGTTCCAGAACATGCACCCCGCCAGCACTAATGCGGCCACCAGGGAAAGAGCCCGCAGCAGGCTCTTGTCCATGAGTTGATAGAGACGAGCGATGCCCTCCCCCATTACAGTTTCTCTTTACTCACAGCCGACGCTTCAGCCTGCTCTAACGCCAGCGCCGTAATGATACCGAAGGCACAGGCCAGCAGGGTGCCGAGGATCCAGGCAAAATACCACATGTTGTCGCTCCTTCTTTAGTAGAGAGAATGGCTGTTACTTTCAATCTGCTCTTTGGTCAGACGACCGAACATTTTGTAGTAGCACCAGGTTGTGTAAGCCAGAATGATTGGCACGAAAATAATCGCTGCTACCGTCATCACTTTCAGCGTCAACAGGGTCGAGGTGGCATCCCACATTGTCAGACTCACGTTTGGCACCGTGCTGGATGGCATAACGAACGGGAACATGGCTACACCCGCCGTCAGGATCACACAGGCGATAGTCAAAGAAGAGAAGACAAACGCCCACGCTCCTTTTTCCAGCCGCGAACACAGAATAGTCAACAGCGGCAGTACCACGCCCAGTACCGGAATAGTCCACAGGATCGGTGCATTTTTAAAGTTCATCATCCAGGCACCTGCCTGGTGGCTGACTTCTTTCACCAGTGGATTAGACGGGCCGTTATGATCCAGTGCGGAGGTCACCACGTAACCATCAATTCCGTAGATCACCCAGACACCTGCCAGTACGAAACCAACCATCATTACCAGCGCACAAATCTGCGCAGCAATACGGGCGCGCAAATGTAGTTCGCCCACGGTACGCATCTGCAGATAGGTAGCTCCCTGAGTCAGGAACATCATCAGGCTGACGATCCCAGCCAGCAGACCGAACGGGTTCAGCAGTTGGAAGAAGTTGCCGGTGTAGAACAGACGCAGGTCGGTATCAATATGGAAAGGAACCCCCTGCAGCAGGTTACCGAAGGCCACACCAATCACCAGTGGCGGAACAAAGCTACCAATAAAGATTGCCCAGTCCCACATGCCACGCCAGCGCGGATCCTCGATTTTGGAACGATAGTCAAAGCCAACCGGGCGGAAGAACAGCGATGCCAGTACCAGGATCATTGCCACATAGAAACCAGAGAAGGCGGCGGCATAGACGGTTGGCCAGGCAGCAAACAGCGCTCCACCGGCGGTAATCAGCCACACCTGGTTGCCGTCCCAGTGAGGAGCGATGCTGTTGATCATCACCCGACGTTCGGTATCGCTGCGGCCAAGGATGCGCGACAGCATCCCGACGCCCATATCGAAGCCGTCAGCAATCGCGAATCCGATACACAGGATGCCAATCAACAGCCACCAGATAAAACGCATTAGTTCATAAGTTAACATTTGTGCACTCCTGTCTTATCGTACCGGCTGCGAAGCGATGCTGGACTGTTCATAATGATAACGTCCGGTTTTCAGGCTGCTTGGGCCAAGGCGCGCAAACTTGAACATCAGATACATTTCAGCCACCAGGAACAGCGTATACAGGCCACAGATCAATCCCATCGAGAACAGCAGATCGCCGACCGTCAGTGATGAATTAGCCACTGCCGTTGGCAGGACTTCACCGATAGCCCAGGGTTGACGACCGTATTCAGCCACAAACCAGCCTGATTCAATCGCAATCCACGGCAGTGGAATACCGTACAGCGCGCATTTCAGCAGGAGTGGGCATTTACCAATGCGGTTACGAATGACTGACCAGAATGACAGACCGATAATCAGCAACATCAGCACGCCACAGGCGACCATGATACGGAAGGAGAAATAGAGCGGAGCAACGCTTGGAATCGAGTCTTTCGCTGCCTGCTGAATCTGGGCCTCGCTGGCATTCGCTACGTCAGGGGTATAGCGTTTAAGCAGTAAGCCATAACCGAGATCCTGTTTTGCTGCGTTGAACGCAGTTCGCACCGCAGGATCCTTATTACCCGTACGCAACTCCTGCAGCAGTTCATACGCTTTCATCCCGTTACGGATGCGCACTTCGTGCTGCTCCATCAACTCTTTCAGGCCGGTGACCTGCTTATCGACAGAACGGGTGGCAATCAGCCCAAGCGCCCAGGGGATCTGGATAGCGTAATGATTTTTCTGTGCTTCCTGGTCCGGGATACCAAACAGCGTAAAGGCTGCCGGTGCAGGCTGTGTTTCCCACTCCGCTTCGATAGCTGCCAGTTTGGTTTTCTGCACGTCACCGATTTCATAGCCGGACTCATCACCCAGTACGATAACGGAGAGAATTGCGGCCATGCCGAAGCTGGCTGCAATGGCGAAGGAACGTTTGGCGAAAGCCGTATCACGGCCGCGCAGCAGATAGTAAGCACTGATACCGAGAATAAACATGGCACCACAGGTGTAACCCGCCGCGACAGTGTGGACAAATTTCACCTGGGCTACCGGGTTCAGCACCAGCTCGGAGAAGCTGACCATCTCCATACGCATGGTTTCGAAATTGAACTCAGAGGCCACCGGATTCTGCATCCAGCCGTTTGCCACCAGAATCCACAGCGCGGAGAGGTTAGAGCCTAATGCCACCAGCCAGGTCACCGCCATGTGCTGCACTTTACCCAGGCGATCCCAGCCAAAGAAGAACAGCCCGACAAAAGTTGACTCAAGGAAGAACGCCATTAAGCCTTCAATGGCCAGCGGGGCACCGAAAATATCCCCAACATAGTGCGAATAATAAGACCAGTTGGTGCCGAACTGGAACTCCATAGTGAGTCCAGTTGCCACACCCAGAGCAAAGTTAATCCCAAATAACTTACCCCAGAACTTTGTCATATCTTTATAGATTTGTTTACCAGACAGTACGTAAACCGTTTCCATGATGGCCAGTAAAAACGCCATACCCAGCGTTAGTGGCACAAACAGAAAATGGTACATAGCAGTCAAAGCAAACTGTAATCGCGACAGTTCGACAATATCAAACATTTTGACTCCTTGCTCCGCAAGTGGGTTCCGACAGAAGAATATCCGAGTAAAAGACTCAGAATTACCTGGAGATATCCCAATAAATAATGAAAACTTTATCCCGTAAAGTGGTCTCTGAGATACAAAAAGGGTACCTCATTCATTTGACCAAAATAGTAAGTAACAGCGTTGGAAGATCCGAAAAGACATCCCGTGTTTTATAATACGCCTTTATACACACAGGTTTAAAGGGGTTTTGTGACGACCGTATTATTTTTAGCAGGTTGTATCAATTTTCAATGAGATAGGCATATCAGCCTGAATTTGACACAGCGCAATTTAAACTAAAAACAGGCAAACACTCCAGTAATATACCCAATAAATAAGTCTGCTTTTATTGATCTAAATTAAGGTTTTAAACGTATACATTATGGTAGCAAACCGAATTTGTTAAAAAAATGTATGCGCTATTAAGGGGAAAGTTAAAATATGAAGGGAATAGCAGTGAAATTTAACGTTAAATAGTCTTTGCACTATTTAAGCGTCATTTAACGTTAGTGCATCGGCAGTAAAAAGTGTGACAAATGAAAATGAAAAAGGCCACCCGCAGGTGGCCTTTACGACAGTAAACTCGCGACAGCAGTGAGTTACTGCGGCAGTACCGCTTTCACGGCTTCACCGATGTCAGCCAGGCTGCGTACGGTTTTAACTCCTGCAGCTTCCAGTGCAGCAAACTTCTCGTCAGCTGTACCTTTACCGCCAGCGATGATGGCACCTGCGTGGCCCATACGCTTGCCTTTCGGCGCAGTCACACCCGCGATGTAACCGACCACCGGCTTGGTCACATACTCTTTGATAAACGCCGCGGCTTCTTCTTCAGCGCTACCGCCGATTTCACCAATCATCACGATGGCTTCGGTCTGCGGGTCATCCTGGAACAGCTTCAGGATATCGATAAAGTTAGAGCCTGGGATCGGGTCTCCACCGATGCCGACACAGGTAGACTGGCCGTAACCGATGTCGGTGGTCTGCTTAACGGCTTCATAGGTCAGCGTGCCCGAACGGGAAACGATACCAATGCGGCCTGGCTGATGAATGTGGCCAGGCATGATGCCGATCTTACAGGCGCCTGGGGTGATAACGCCAGGGCAGTTTGGACCAATCATACGCACACCGGCTTCATCCAGCTTCACTTTCACGGTCAGCATATCCAGCGTCGGGATGCCTTCAGTGATGGTGATGATCAGCTTGATACCCGCTTCAATCGCTTCCAGGATGCCGTCTTTGCAGAACGGAGCCGGAACGTAGATGACGGAAGCTGTAGCACCAGTGGCTTCTACCGCTTCGCGCACGGTGTTGAAGACCGGCAGACCCAGATGCTCGGTGCCGCCTTTACCTGGGGTGACACCGCCAACCAGCTGCGTACCATAAGCTAACGCCTGCTCGGAGTGGAAGGTACCCTGACCACCGGTGAAGCCCTGGCAGATAACTTTGGTGTTTTTATCAATCAGAATAGACATTATTTACCCTCCGCTGCGGCAACAACACGGTGCGCCGCGTCGCTCAGGCTGGTTGCTGCAATAATATTCAGGCCGCTGTCTGCCAGTTTTTTGGCACCCAACTCGGCATTGTTTCCTTCCAGTCGCACAACAACCGGTACGTTAACACCCACTTCTTCCACTGCACCGATGATGCCGTCAGCAATCAGGTCGCAGCGCACGATACCGCCGAAGATGTTGACGAAGACCGCTTTCACCGCGTCATCAGACAGAATGATTTTAAAGGCTTCAGTAACACGTTCTTTCGTTGCACCGCCGCCAACATCGAGGAAGTTAGCCGGCTGGCCACCGCTCAGTTTCACGATGTCCATGGTGCCCATCGCCAGACCAGCACCGTTGACCATGCAGCCAATGTTGCCTTCAAGCGCTACGTAGTTCAGTTCCCACTGCGCAGCGTGTGCTTCACGTGAGTCTTCCTGGCTTGGGTCACGCATTTCACGCAGCTCAGGCTGACGGAACAGGGCGTTACCATCAGCTGTCAGTTTGCCGTCCAGGCAGACCAGATCGCCCTGCTTGGTGATCACCAGCGGGTTGATCTCAACCAGTGCCAGATCGCGCTCCAGGAACAGCGTCGCCAGACCCATGAAGATCTTGGTGAACTGGCCAACCTGCTTACCGGTCAGACCCAGTTTGAAGGCCAGCTCACGGCCCTGGTAAGGCTGTGGTCCGGTCAGCGGATCCAGCGCCATTTTGTGGATCAGGTGCGGGGTCTCTTCCGCGACTTTCTCGATTTCCACGCCGCCTTCGGTCGAGGCCATAAACACCACGCGACGGGTGCCACGGTCAACGACCGCGCCCAGGTACAGTTCCTGGTCGATATCGGTCGCTGATTCAACCAGAATCTGGTTTACCGGCTGGCCGTGTGCATCAGTCTGATAGGTCACCAGACGCTTGCCCAACCAGTTTTCAGCGAATGCGCGGATTTCTTCTTTACTGTTAACCACTTTCACGCCACCCGCTTTACCGCGGCCACCGGCATGAACCTGGCATTTCACTACCCACGGACCAGCGCCAATCTTAGAGGCGGCTTCTTCTGCTTCACGTGGTGTAGTGCAGGCATAACCGGTTGGTGCCGGCAAACCATACCGTGCAAACAACTGTTTTGCCTGATATTCGTGTAAATTCATGATGTTCTATCCATTCAGGTCTGAAAAGATTTAGCTGCCAGAGGCGGCTACACATTAGGACTGGATGCGGCACCTTTCAATGCCGCATCCCAGGGGTTTAGACATCCAACAGCAGACGAGCCGGATCTTCCAGCAGCTCTTTGATCGCCACCAGATAGCCCACAGATTCGCGGCCATCGATCAGACGGTGATCGTAAGAGAGTGCCAGATACATCATTGGCTGGATAACAACCTGACCATTCACCGCCATTGGACGATCTTTAATGGCGTGCATGCCCAGGATCGCGCTCTGCGGTGGGTTGATGATCGGGGTAGACATCAGAGAACCAAACACACCACCGTTAGTGATGGTGAAGTTACCGCCGGTCAGTTCGTCAACGGTCAGCTTCCCGTCACGTCCTTTCACCGCCAGCTCTTTAATTTTCTTCTCGATATCGGCCATGCTTAATGCATCAACGTCTTTCAGCACTGGCGTCACCAGGCCGCGCGGCGTGGATACCGCAATGCTGACGTCGAAGTAGTTGTGATAAACCACATCTTCGCCATCGATAGAGGCATTCACTTCCGGATAACGCTTCAGCGCTTCGACAACGGCTTTGATGTAGAAGGACATAAAGCCCAGACGCACGCCGTGACGTTTCTCGAACGCATCACCATACTGCTTACGCAGTGCCATGATCGGCTGCATGTTGACTTCGTTAAAGGTGGTCAGCATTGCGGTGCTGTTTTTAGCTTCCAGCAGACGCTCGGCGACGCGCTTACGCAGACGGGTCATCGGTACGCGTTTTTCACTGCGATTACCCAGTGACGTTGCCGGAGCAGCCGCAGCGGCTTTTGGCTCAGCGCCTTTCGCCGGTGCTTTGGCCAGGTGTTTCTCTACATCTTCGCGCGTCAGACGACCGCCAACACCGGTGCCTTTGATAGCAGCAGCGTCAAGGTTATGTTCAGCGATCAGGCGGCGGATTGCCGGGCTGAGCGCGTCGTTGCTTTCTTCTTCCAGCGAGGCGCTCTGGCGCTGCGCCGGAGTGGACTCATTTGCTTCCACTTTCGCTGACGTTTCTTTGCCGCCGCTGTTACCTTCTTTCAGGCGACCCAGCGCCTGACGGGAAACGACCGTCGCGCCTTCTTCTTCGAGGATAGCTTCCAGTACGCCATCGGTAGACGCCGGAACTTCCAGGATAACTTTGTCGGTTTCAATTTCAACCAGCACTTCATCACGTTTGACGCTGTCGCCAGGTTTTTTGTGCCAGGTTGCCACGGTGGCATCAGCCACGGATTCAGGCAGGTCAGGAACAACGATATCTACGCTACTCATTCTTTTTCCTTAATTATTCAACGTTCAGCGCGTCATTAACCAGATCTTGCTGCTGCTGCTGGTGAACGGACATATAGCCAACTGCCGGGGATGCCGATGCAGGACGCCCGGCATAACGTAATGAAGCCCCAAATGGCACGATTTCGCGGAAATGGTGCTGACTGCAATACCATGCGCCCTGATTCAGAGGCTCTTCCTGACACCAGACAAAATCATGCACGTGAGAGTACTGCTGCAGAACATCCTGTACCGCTTTATGCGGGAACGGATAGAGCTGCTCAATACGCACAATCGCCACGTCGGTTTGCTCATTCTTACGACGTTTATCCAGCAGATCGTAATAAACCTTACCGGAGCAGAGCACTACACGTTTGACACCCTGCGGGTCGAGCGCGTCGATTTCACCGATAGCAGGCTGGAACGCACCGCTGGCCAGCTCTTCTAAGGAAGATACTGCCTGTGGATGACGTAACAGTGACTTCGGAGACATCACCACCAGCGGACGTCGCATACCGCGCAGTGCCTGACGACGCAGCATGTGATAAACCTGCGCTGGCGTCGAAGGTACGCAGACCTGCATGTTCTGCTCGGCGCAGAGCTGCAGATAACGTTCCAGACGTGCGGAGGAGTGCTCAGGGCCCTGGCCTTCATAGCCATGCGGCAGCAGCATCACCAGGCCACACATACGGCCCCATTTCTGTTCGCCAGAGCTGATGAACTGGTCAATCACGACCTGTGCACCGTTAGCAAAGTCACCGAACTGCGCTTCCCAGATAGTCAGGGTGCGCGGTTCAGCGGTGGCATAACCATATTCAAACGCCAGTACGGCCTCTTCAGACAGGACGGAGTCCCAGACTTTAAAGATGCCCTGACCGTTATGCACATGCTGCAGCGGGGTATAGGTTGAACCGTTCGCCTGGTTATGGATAACCGCATGACGATGGAAAAACGTCCCGCGCCCCATATCTTCACCGGAGAGACGGCATGGAATACCCTCGTCGACCAGCGTGGCATAAGCGAGGTTTTCTGCTGCGCCCCAGTCGAATGGTTTATTACCCGCAGCCATTTCAGCGCGGTCGTTATAAATCTTCGCCACGCGGGACTGCATCTCGACGGATTCTGGCACCGTACTGATACGTTTTGCCAGTTCCTGCAAACGCTTCAGTTCGATAGATTCCGGATAGCCTTCATCCCAGTCGTGGTTCAGATACGGTGACCAGGTGAAGGAGTGCAGGCTCATTGGGCGCCATTCCGGCACCACGCATTCACCGGCATCCAGTGCATCACGGTACAGGTTGACCATTTCCGTGGCATCTTCCAGGCTGGCGACTTTTTCAGCTTCCAGCTTGTCAGCATACAGTTTACGCGGCGTCGGGTGTTTCTTGATTTTCTGGTACATCACAGGCTGAGTTGCGCTTGGCTCATCAGCTTCGTTATGGCCATGACGGCGATAACAGACCAGATCAATAAACACGTCACGTTTAAAGGTGTTACGGAAATCCAGGGCCAGACGGGTAACAAAGGCAACGGCTTCCGGATCGTCCGCATTAACGTGGAAGATTGGAGCCAGAACCATTTTACCGATGTCAGTACAGTACTGGGTGGAACGCGCATCTTTAGGATTCGAGGTGGTGAAGCCGATCTGGTTATTGATCACGATACGCACCGTACCGCCTACTTCATAACCGCGCGCCTGAGACATGTTCAGGGTTTCCTGCACCACGCCCTGGCCGATGACTGCAGCATCACCGTGAATCGTAATCGGCAATACTTTGTTGCTGGCAGGTTCATCCAGACGGTCGAGACGGGCACGAACGGACCCCATGACCACCGGGCTGACGATCTCAAGGTGTGAAGGGTTAAACGCCAGCGCCAGATGAACCATGCCGCCTTCGGTTTCCACATCAGACGAGAAGCCCATGTGGTACTTCACGTCACCGGTGCCAAGGTGTTCTTTATGCTTACCGGAGAACTCGTCGAACAGGTCCTGTGGCTTTTTGCCCAGCACGTTGATCAGCACGTTCAGGCGGCCACGGTGCGCCATACCCAGCACCACTTCGCGTGTACCGCTCTTACCGGCGTGACGGATCATCTCGTTCAGCATGGGCACCAGCGCATCGCCACCTTCCAGTGAGAAGCGTTTTGCACCTGGGAATTTAGCCCCGAGATAACGCTCCAGACCTTCTGCGGCAGTCAGCTGCTTGAGGAAGCCCTTTTTCTCTTCAACGGAGTAAGAAGCCCGCCCTACCACCGATTCCAGACGCTGTTGGATCCAGCGTTTTTCCTCAGTGTTGGTGATGTGCATATACTCCGCACCGATCGAACCGCAGTATGTTTGCTTCAGAGCAGCAAACAGATCCGCCAGCTTCAGGGTTTCTTTACCAATGGCAAAAGAACCGACGTTAAAGCTCTCCTGGAAATCGGCTTCGCTCAGGCCATGATAGAGCGGGTCGAGGTCAGGAACAGCTTCCTGCTTCCACAGGCCTAACGGATCGAGGTTTGCTTGCTGATGTCCGCGGAAACGGAAGGCGTTGATCAGTTGCAGTACCTTAACCTGTTTAGCATTGGTTTCAGGATCGCTGACGGAGGCGGTGTAGCGCGAAGCATCTTTCGCCAGACGGCGGAAGTACTCGCGAGTGGTGGAGTGAAATTGCTCAGGTCTAACCCCAGTGCCAGGAAGCTCTTGGAAAAGAGTTTTCCAGGCCACATCGACAGAGTCAGGATCGGTTAAGAAGTCCTCATAGAGCTGTTCTATGTAGGACTGGTTCGCGCCGGCCAGCCAGGTGGAGTCCAGCCAGGGTTTCATCGCGCTGTTCTGCATTGTGATCCCTTAAGCATATTTGTGCTTTTTTTGTTCGCCGTGGTTGTTTAATGGAACCTTTGCAAGTCCCGCGCCGCGTTAACGGCTTACCGTGGTACGGTTCTTCGTTACGAGCGACCGGCCCGTAAGGGAACCTTTGCAAAGGGTTTCCGACAACATCGCTCTGTCGAAAACACCTTACAAAGATGACCTGGTAACCTGCCGGGAACCGTGAAGGTCCCCGGCATGATTACGTTAAGCGCCCCGCTGCAGCAGCATCGACTTGATATGGCCGATGGCGCGCGTTGGGTTGAGCCCTTTCGGACATACGCTCACACAGTTCATAATGCTGTGACAGCGGAATACGCTGAAAGCATCATTGAGATTGTCGAGACGCGCATCGGTTTCGGTATCGCGGCTGTCAATCAGGAAACGGTAAGCAGCAAGCAGGCCTGCCGGACCGATAAATTTGTCCGGATTCCACCAGAATGACGGGCACGAGGTGGAACAGCAGGCGCAGAGGATACATTCATACAAACCATCCAGTTTTTCACGCTGTTCAGGTTCCTGAAGGTGCTCCCTTGCTGGCGGTTTTTGCCCATTATTCAACAGGTAAGGCTTAATCTTCTCATACTGAGCATAGAACTGGCCCATGTCCACCACCAAATCGCGGATCACCGGTAAACCGGGCAGCGGGCGGATGACAATTTTCTGTTTACCATTACCCAGCGCAGAAACCGGGGTAATGCAGGCCAGACCGTTTTTACCGTTCATGTTCAGACCGTCAGAGCCACACACGCCTTCACGGCAGGAGCGGCGAAACGCTAACGTCGGGTCTTTCTCTTTCAGACGCATCAGCGCGTCCAGCAGCATCATGTCACGGCCGTCTTCCGACTCCAGCGTATAATCCTGCATACGCGGAGCATCATCGACTTCCGGGTTGTAACGATAGATGGAAAATTCGAGTCTCATGTTTATCTCCGCAAACTAGTAAGTACGTGCTTTCGGCGGGAAGGCCGCACGCAGTTTCGGCTGCATGTTCACCTCACGGCGCGTCATGCTTTCACTTTGCGGCAGATACACGCTGTGACATAACCAGTTTGCATCGTCACGTTCAGGATAGTCGAAGCGGCTGTGCGCTCCACGGCTCTCGGTACGGAAGTTAGCCGCAACGGCAGTGGCGTACGCCGTTTCCATCAGGTTGTCCAGTTCCAGACACTCAATACGCTGCGTATTGAAGTCCGGTGAACGGTCGTCAAGACGGGCATTTTTCAGACGTTCACGCAGCACTTTCAGCTCTGCCAGGCCTTTCGCCATCGCATCACCTTCGCGGAAGACCGAGAAGTTATGCTGCATGCAGGTCTGCAGGGCTTTACGCAATTCAGCCGGGTCTTCACCCGTCACGTTGTTGTTCCAGCGGTTCAGGCGAGACAGCGACGCCTCGATCTCTTCTTCGGTGGCGTCACGCAGTGCGCCCTGCTCGTTAATTGACTCCTGCAAGTGCAGACCCGCCGCACGACCGAATACCACCAGGTCAAGCAGCGAGTTACCGCCCAGGCGGTTCGAACCGTGTACCGATACGCAGGCAATTTCACCGACGGCAAACAGGCCAGGAACCACAGTATCCTGCCCCTGCTCGTTAACGGTCAGCGCCTGTCCGGTAACCCGCGTTGGGATCCCCCCCATCATATAGTGGCAGGTTGGGATAACCGGAATCGGCTCTTTCACCGGATCAACGTGGGCGAAGGTACGCGACAGTTCCAGAATGCCCGGCAGGCGGGACTCCAGCACGTCTTTACCCAGGTGATCCAGTTTCAGTTTGATGTGCGGACCCCATGGGCCGTCGCAACCACGACCTTCACGGATCTCAATCATCATCGAACGGGCAACAACATCACGGCCAGCAAGGTCTTTCGCATTCGGCGCGTAACGCTCCATAAAGCGCTCACCGTGCTTGTTCAGCAGGTAACCGCCTTCGCCACGGCACCCTTCCGTGACCAGCACACCCGCACCGGCGATACCGGTTGGGTGGAACTGCCACATTTCCATATCCTGCACCGGGACACCCGCGCGCAGCGCCATACCCACACCGTCACCGGTGCAAATATGGGCGTTAGTAGTCGACTGATAAATACGCCCGGCACCGCCGGTCGCCAGCACCGTGGCGCGCGCTTTAAAGTAGACCACTTCACCATCTTCAATGTTCAGTGCGGTACAGCCGACGATAGCGCCATCCGCATTTTTTACCAGGTCCAGCGCATACCACTCGGAGAAGATAGTGGTTTTATTCTTCAGGTTCTGCTGATAAAGCGTATGCAGCAGCGCGTGTCCGGTACGGTCAGCCGCTGCTGCCGTACGTGCCGCCTGCTCGCCACCGAAGTTTTTCGACTGGCCGCCGAACGGACGCTGATAAATGCGACCATCTTCCAGACGGGAGAATGGCAGGCCCATATGCTCTAACTCGGTCACCGCTTCCGGACCGGTTTTACACATATATTCAATCGCGTCCTGGTCACCGATATAATCGGAACCTTTCACCGTGTCATACATGTGCCATTCCCAGTTGTCGTCGTGGGTATTACCCAGGGCAACAGTGATACCGCCCTGCGCAGACACGGTATGGGAACGGGTCGGGAAAACTTTTGACAACAGGGCACAGGTCTGGCCCGATTGGGAAATCTGTAACGCGGCGCGCATACCTGCACCGCCTGCGCCGATCACAACGGCGTCAAATTCTCTTACTGGCAACTTCATCACGCACCCCACACTACGACAGTTCCATAAATTGCATACACCAGCAGCGCTACCACAATCACCAGCTGCAGCATCATGCGCAGCGCCAGTGGTTTAATGTAGTCTGTCAGTACCTGCCACATCCCAATCCAGCCATGCACCAGAATGGAGAACAGCGTCAGAAGGGTGAACACTTTCGTAAAGGATGAGGAGAAGAATCCGCGCCAGATGTCATAGGTCAGGGTCCCTGACATCACGATAAACCCGAGGATATACAGTACATAGAGGGTCATAACCATAGCGGCAGCACGCAGCAGCAGCCAGTCATGAATGCCGTTGCGACCCAGTGCAGAAGCATTGCTTACCATACGAGGACTCCAGCCAGAATTGAGAGCACGACAGTGATAACGAACGCAATTTGCGCTGAAAACTTACCCGTTTCTAAAGTTTCGCCGAGGAAGCCAAAGTCCATCATCATATGGCGAATACCGCCAGCGATGTGGTACGCCAGTGCGGTTAAGATGCCCCACATGATAAATTTGGCGATAAAGCTATCCATGACGGCGGAAGCCTGAAGGAAACCTTCGGGAGAGGAGAGCGACAGACCCAGTAACCAGAGCAGAATCCCGATCGACACAAAGGTGATCACGCCGGATACGCGGTGGAGAATGGACGCAATTGCGGTTAAGGGAAACCGGATCGTACTGAGATCCAAATTGACAGGTCTTTGTTTTTTCACGATTTTGCCCACACAGCCTTTCTTATTTTGCTTCCTCCGGTCCTGAAGGCGGGTCAGACAGCGTTAATAAGGCAAGCATTCGCGCCAGGCACCAAAACTGCAACGTCCAGTGTCAAAAACGACGCGTATGAAACGCTGGGTGGCTCCTACTGCAGGGTGTTTCCGGAGACCTGGCCGCAGTATAGGTGGATCACAATCTCATTACAATTCCCCTACAAACTCTTTGGTCACATTTCAGTGGAACAGTGATCCCCTTCACGGTTTTCATATTTCATACAATTTTAATTATCTGATTTGACAAAAGTTCAACATTCCTGTTACAAACGGACGAATAAAAGTTCTATGATGCACAAAAGTTATGGGGATACACTTTCCCCTAAGCACAAGTTATGTAACATTGGTCGTGATGACTCATAAAGCATCAGGTTTTGGTTATAACTCCGTTATATTCAGACCGGATCTTTAACACGACCATGGTACGCATCAGGATTGCGCCATCCCGGCCAGGCACGCGCCCGTCACTCTGTACCCTGCACACAACAAGATGCCACAGAGATGATTACCTTTTGCGCCAGGCAAGAGGCTGGGGAGATGTGGCTTTCCCGGTGATAAAGATCCCTATATAAGGCGCTAAGGAGACTGTTAAATGGCTGATAAAAAAGCAACGCTAACGCTAGATGGCGAAGATCCTATTGAGCTTAATGTCCTCAAAGGTACACTGGGCCCGGAAGAAATTGATGTGCGGGCACTCGGTGCGAAAGGGTACTTCACTTTCGACCCAGGTTTTACCTCTACCGCGTCCTGCGAATCAAAAATTACTTATATTGACGGTGACGAAGGCATCCTGTTGCACCGTGGCTTCCCGATTGATCAGTTAGCACTGCACTCCAATTATCTGGAAGTTTGCTACATTCTGCTGAATGGCGAAGCGCCATCCGCTAAAGAATTCGAAGAATTCAAAACCACCGTGACTCGTCACACCATGCTGCATGAGCAGATTCATCATCTGTTCCGTGGCTTCCGTCGTGACTCACATCCGATGGCGGTCATGTGTGGAGTAACCGGTGCGCTGGCAGCGTTCTATCATGATGCGATGGACGTCAATATTGAACGTCATCGTGAGATCGCCGCTTTCCGCCTGCTGTCGAAAATGCCGACTATGGCAGCGATGTGCTACAAATACTCCATCGGTCAGCCGTTTGTTTACCCACGTAATGACCTTTCGTACGCGGGTAACTTCCTTAACATGATGTTCTCTACGCCGTGTGAAGACTATGTCGTTAACCCGGTGCTGGAACGTGCAATGGACCGTATTCTGATCCTGCACGCCGATCATGAGCAGAATGCATCGACCTCTACCGTCCGTACCGCAGGTTCTTCCGGCGCTAACCCGTTTGCCTGTATTGCCGCCGGCATCGCTTCCCTCTGGGGACCGGCGCACGGCGGGGCAAACGAAGCCTGTCTGCGTATGCTGGAAGAGATCAGCACCGTTGAGCACATCCCTGAGTTCTTACGCCGCGCGAAAGACAAGAATGATTCATTCCGTCTGATGGGCTTCGGCCACCGCGTTTATAAGAACTACGATCCCCGTGCCACCGTTATGCGTGAAACCTGCCATGAAGTATTGAAAGAGCTGGGCATGAAAGATGACCTGCTGGAAGTGGCAATGGAGCTGGAACACATTGCACTCAACGACCCGTACTTCATTGAGCGTAAGCTCTATCCAAACGTCGATTTCTATTCAGGTATTATCCTGAAAGCGATGGGCATTCCTTCGTCTATGTTTACCGTTATCTTCGCGATGGCACGTACCGTAGGCTGGATTGCTCACTGGAAAGAGATGCATGATGATGGTGTGAAAATTGCCCGTCCACGCCAGTTGTACACCGGTTACGATCAGCGCGATTTCACGTCTAATATCAAGAAGTAATCAGCGGGCGGACCAAAAAGAAGGTCTGCCTCAGCCATGACCGTTAGAATTTGCGTAAGGGCCGATCGCTGTTGATCGGCCCTTATTTTTTTTATTTCTGGCATCCGGGACACCAGTAAAATGGCCGCGATGACAGCATCGTCCGTTCAATCGTGGTACCACAGCGCTCACACGCCTTCCCTGCCCGGTGAAACACTTTAAAGCTGAACAGCGCGCCGTGATGATGGTTGTCATCGGCCTGCCCGCGCGTCTGATACGATAAACGCGGTAGCGCCAGCAGCGCCGTCACCAGCGCATTTATCTGCTCTTCATTGAGCGTTTCTGCCTTGTGATGAGCGGCAAGCTGCGCCTGCCAGAGGATCTCCACGCGCAGATAGTTACCCAGCCCGGCAAGAAAAGCCTGATCCAGCAGCAGGCCGCTGAACTGGCGACGACGGAAGCGCGGCGACAGCAGCCGTTCACGCACCATGGCTTCGGTCAGAGACATATCCAGCACGTCCGGCCCGATTTTTTGCAAAAACGGATGGCAGGCCAGGCCCCCGGCATTCAGCAGTTCGATATCCGAGGCACTGAACAGCAGCAGGGTTTTATCTGCCGCCGCCAGCCGTACGCGCAGCTGCCGCTTACCGGCAGGTTGACTGCCCGTCTTCACCACGCGCCAGACCCCGTATAGCTGATTATGGCTGTACAGCGTCAGGCCGTTAGAAAAGTGGGTTAGCAATGCCTTGCCCCTGGTCTCTATCGAGAGCACCCGCTCCCCCACCAGCGCCTGCTGGTAGGTTTGCAGGGCGGGAAAGGCAAACCAGACGTCGGTCAGCACTTTTCCTTTGATGGCTTTTTCCAGCTGATCCGCCGCCCGGCGGATCTCAGGACCTTCTGGCATAGCATTTTCCCTGTGAGTTAATGCGTGGCGCCGCCTTCCAGGCGAATATCCTCTTCCACCGTCAATGCAATACCTATCGCCATTTCCAGCGCCAGCGTCACCGAAGCCTGCGACATGCTTGGTACACCGGGATGTTTGATGGCCTGCTCCGGCAGATAAGGAATATGGATAAAGCCACCGCGCGTTTTGCGCCGACGCAGATGGTGCAGCAGGCCATACATGACATGGTTGCAGACATAGGTTCCGGCGGTCTGCGATACCGAAGCAGGTATCCCCGCCTCACGTATGCCCGCCACCATCGCTTTCAGCGGCAGTGTGGAAAAGTACGCGGCAGGTCCGCCGGAAACAATCGGTTCATCCACCGGCTGATGACCGGCATTATCCGGGATGCGCGCATCATCGACATTGATCGCCACGCGCTCAATGCTGATATCCGCCCGCCCCCCGGCCTGCCCGACGGCAATCACCAGTTCGGGCTTCAGCTCATCAATAAGGCGCGTTATCTCATCGACAGCCGCGCCAAACACGCAGGGCAGCTGTCGGGCGATGACCTTGGTGTTACCAATCAGGCGGTCGTTCAGCTGGCTGACCACTTCCCAGGACGGATTCAACAGCTCGTCATCAAAAGGCTCAAAACCCGTAATCAGTACCGTTTTCATCGTTCCCTCACAAGAACATCAGGAAATATAAAAGGAATATATTGGCAATCAACAGTAGCACACCGGTAGGAACCTGAGCCTTGATCACCGCATTACGGTCCGGCAACTCCAGCAGCCGGGCAGGCACAATATTGAAGTTGGCCGCCATTGGCGTCATCAGCGTGCCGCAGTAACCACAGAACATGCCAATAGCCGCCATCACCGCCGGGTTACCGTGATGCTGAAGCACCAAAACAGGAATGCCGATGCCGGCCGTGACAATGGGGAAAGCAGCAAACGCATTACCCATCACCATGGTCAGTAATGCCATGCCGCCCGCGTAAAGCACCACGGCGACAAAGCGATTATCCACCGCCAGATACGTTTCGGTCAGATGAGAGATCGCCGTGCCCACGCCCGCACTGGTGAACAGCAGGCCGAGGGTTGCCAGAATCTGCGGCAAAATAAACGCCCAGCCGATGGAGTCCAGCAGGCGGCGCGCCTCCTGCAGGGACTGCGCCGGAGATTCTCGCGTGATTTTCAGCGCCAGCAGCCAGGCCAGCAGACAGCCGACGGACATCGAGAACAGCGTCACCAGAGTGGCATGGTTGCCCGCGCCAAACACCGTCTGCTGCAGACCAGGAATATTATTGAAAGCCAGGACGCCAATAACCGTAACCAGCGGAATAATCAGCGCAGGCAAAAACAGGCGATTGCCCAGGCGCTCTGCCAGTTTGCTGCGCTGCTCCGGCGTACGCTGCGAGTAGCTCCCCAGCTTAACGCCACCGAAACCGGCAATCAGCGCCATCACCACCACTCCGACGCCAACGCCAATATGCAGCGTACGCGCCCCGACCAGATCGGTCGTCCACTGGCCAATAAAGAACACCAGTCCATACAGTGCCCAGAACAGGCCGGTCGTGAGGCGACGCGGATTGCTTTTATCGCGCCAGGACATCAGTGCCACCACCAGCAGAATGGTGCCTGCCAGCCAGTAAAGATAGTTTTGCTCAAACATCAGCGGCCTCCCTTCTGTTGCAACGCGCTGGCATTCAACTTGCTCAGCTCATTCGCCAGCGTTTTATCCAGACGATGCAGCCGCACGGAGTGGATTAGAAATGCGCACAGGGCGGTAGGGATACCCCACAGGGCGATATGCAGCGGCTCGGTCTGGATGCCCGCCGACTCCTGCATAAAGTTATGCATGAAGATAATCGCACCAAAGGCGACAAAAATATCTTCACCAAAAAACAGTCCGACGTTATCAGTGGCGGCAGCCATGGCACGCAGGCGGTAACGTACCGCGGGCGGCAGCTCTCCGTAACGCGTTTCAGCCGCCCCTTCTGCCATCGGTGCCAGCAGCGGACGCACCATCTGCGGATGCCCTCCCAGGCTGGTCAGCCCCAGAGCCGCCGTGATTTCACGCGCCAGCAGATAGACAATCATCAGGCGACCCGCCGTAGCGCTACGAATACGGGCAATCCACGCCTGCGCCCGTTCCTTCAGGCCATTTCGCTCCAGCAGGCCGATGATCGCCAGGGGAAGTAACAGAATAAACGGCAGGTTACGGGTATTGAGGAACCCGGAACCAAGTTTTTCCAGAATATCCACAACGGGCATCTGGGCCGCCAGCCCGGTGATTAATCCGGCCACGACGACGACAATGACCGGGTTAAAGCGTAATAAAAAACCTGCCACAATGGCGGCGATCCCGGCGAGGGGCCAGAGATTAATAACAGCGTCCATCAGGACTCCTTAAAGACAGAAAAACGCCCCAGTCGTGGCCGGAGCGTCATGAGTAACGTTAGCCGCTGGTCACGGCAATCTGCTGCTGGCTGAATGCCTGACGCAGCTGGCGGGCAAAGTCGAGCGCATGTGCGCCATCACCGTGCAGGCATACCGTGTCGGCCTGCACCTTCACCCATTCTCCGCTAACGCTTTGCACCTGACCCTGTTGGATCATCGCCAGCGTCTGGCTGATTGCCTGTTGGTCGCTGTCCACCAGCGCACCGGGCTGTCCACGCGGAACCAGTGCCCCGTCAGACTGATAACCACGGTCAGCAAAAACCTCCTGGCGGATGGTTAATCCGTGGCGTTCTCCGGCACGAATCAGCTCGCTGTTCGCCAGCCCGACCAGTATCAGCGCCGGATCAACCGCTTTCACCGCCGCCGCGATAGCTTCTGCCAGCTGCGGATCGCCCGCCGCCTGGTTGTAAAGCATACCGTGAGGTTTGACGTGAACCAGTCGGCCCCCTTCGCTTTCCGTCAGGGCTTTCAGCGCCCCCGTCTGATACACCACCTGGGCATAGACCGTTTCCGCCGGGAGCTGCATTGCCGTCCGGCCAAAGTTTTCACGGTCAGGGAAGCTGGGGTGCGCGCCAATGGCGACGCCGAATTCGCGTGCCCAACGTACGGACTGCAACATCGTTTGCGCATCGCCCGCATGGAAACCACAGGCGATGTTAGCTGAAGAGACTAGTTGCAGTAACTCACGATCGTTACCTGCCCCTTCGCCGAGATCGGCATTAAGATCGACTTTCATCCGCTAACCCCCAGGCCATATGATCCAGTGAACGTTGCTGCTCGCTTTTGGCACGCAGCGCTTCCTCCAGCGTACAGGGCACGAAGTGGATCGGCTCACCCAGGCGCAGTTGTGCCAAATGATACAGATCGGCTTCGATCACGCAGGCAATGCGCGGATATCCCCCGGTAGTTTGCGCATCCGCCATCAGAACGATCGGCTGACCGTTAGGCGGGACCTGCACAACGCCCGGCAGCAGCCCGTGCGACAGTAAATCGCGGGAGACCTCACGCTGTAATGCCTGGCCCTGCAAACGATATCCCATGCGGTTACTTTGCGGATTAAGCCGCCACGCGCTGCGCCAGAAGGCTTCCTGGCTCTCTGCGCTAAACTCATGGTATTCCGGACCCGGTAAGGCGCGTACCCGATTACCCCACAACAGCTGACGTACTCCCGCTGGCTGATGGAAGTGACGGGTCGGTTCACCCAGCCGCAGCCGGTCGCCCTCTTCCAGTTTGCGCCCGGCAAAACCACCGAATCCGGCCTTGAGGTCAGTACTGTCAGACCCCAGACGTTCATCAATGACATACCCCCCATCAAGCGCCAGGTAGCTGCGCATTCCACGCTGCGGCAGACTTAGCGTCAGACGCTGACCCTTTTTCACCGCCGTGCGCCAGCCGGTCCAGACCGGTTTACCATCGAGCTCGGCATGGCAGCCTGCGCCGGTGAGTGCCAGCCAGCCATCGCGCTGAAATTCGGCACAGAACTGACCCAGGGTAATCTCCAGCACCGCGCTGTCCGGGGCATTGCCGACCAGCATATTGGCGGTTTGCATCGCCGGATGATCCAGCACGCCCCCCTGGCTGATACCGTATTTGCGCCAGCCTGTGCGGCCGCCATCCTGAATGCTGGTACTGATCCCGGCACGAATAATTGTCAGCATATGCCCTCCTTTTGCGGTACAAATCGCACGCGGTCGCCAGGGCGCAGCAGCACCGGAGGGTGCGCCTCAGGGGTAAACAGGGCTGTTCGCGTCTGGCCTATCAGCTGCCAGCCACCCGGAGCCGCCATGGGATAAACGCCTGTCTGGCTGCCGCCAATCCCTACCGAACCGGCCGGGACCAGCACGCGTGGTTCGGCGCGGCGCGGCGTATGAAGCCGTTCATCCAGACCACCGAGATACGGGAAGCCCGGCTGAAAGCCGATAAAATAGACCACGTAGTCCACCGAGGCGTGGCAGGCCACTACCTGCGTTGCACTCATGCCGCTGTGATGAGCTACCTCGTCAAGATCCGGGCCTGAATCACCGCCATAGATCACCGGGATTTCCATCAGGCGCGACTCCAGCTCCAGCGACTCACTGGTTTCCCACCACTGCTGTAACCATTCAATCGCATCCAGTGCCGTTTGCTGCGGATCGCTTAGCATCACGGTGATGTTATTCATCCCCGGCACCACTTCGATCACTTCGGGGCGATCCTGAAGTCGTTGCGTCAGCCCCCAGATTCGCTGCTGGCTGGCAAGCGATACCGGCGGTTCCAGCTCCAGTACCACAGCCCGCTCGCCTAACAGATAACAACGTGCTCGTTGCACAAGGCGCCTCCTGAAAATTGAAAAATGAAATAAAACCCTTACTTCAGAGGCAAAAATCGTGCCGCCCAGGGAGGGTGAATAGCGTTAATTGCAGATATGACAGATAGTTATGCGGAATTGTTGCAACGGAGTCAACCGTCAGCGCACTCATGTGAATGCGCTGACGGGTCAGGCGGGGTCAGACAGGATTGTTAATATCAATAAAGGTGACATCCAGGCCGTGCTCCTGAGCCAGCCATTCGCCCAGGGCTTTAATGCCGTCACGCTCGGTGGCGTGGTGACCGGCAGAGAAGAAATGCAGCCCCTGTTCGCGGGCACTGTGGATTGTCTGCTCGGAAGCTTCACCGCTGATGAACGCATCAACGCCAAAGGCTGCCGCCTGATCGATATATCCCTGACCACCACCACTGCACCAGGCCACGCGGCGGATCAGAGCGGGGGCATTGTCACCACAGTGCAGCGGTTCACGCCCCAGCGTCGTGCCGATGCGCTGAGCAAACTCTGCGCCACTGACCGGTTGGGCCAGTTCGCCCCACGGCAGCAACTGCTCGATTTCGCCTTTGACCTCAATGCCAAACAGTCTGGCCAGTTGGGCGTTATTGCCGATCTTCGGGTGCGCATCCAGCGGAAGATGCCAGCCAAACAGGTTGATATCATTCACCAGCAGGGTTTTCAGGCGCTGGCGTTTCATGCCTTTAATCACAGGCGCTTCGCTTTTCCAGAAATAGCCGTGATGCACCATGACCGCATCGGCCTGTAAACGCACTGCTTCATCAAGCAGAGCCTGGCAGGCGGTGACGCCGGTGATCACTTTTTTAATCTCGCTGCGGCCTTCAACCTGCAGGCCATTAGGAGCATAGTCTTTGAAGTCCGCAGTATTCAGCAGCTGGTTAACCCGCTGTTCGAGTTCAGTATTCAGCATAATCAGTCCGTCTTTTTTCGTGCTGCCTCAAAGGCAGCCAGGGTTTGCAGGCGTGCCTGTTTATGTTCCACTATCGGGGATGGATAATCGAGACTTTGCTGACTTTTCTTTGCCCACTCATGCGGCTGGTGGATATATTTTTCCGGAACGTCGCGCAGTTCAGGCAGCCAGTGGCGGATAAATTCGCCGCTCTTGTCAAAGCGTTCGCCCTGGGTGGTGGGGTTAAAAATGCGGAAATAAGGTGCGGCATCAGTACCGGTTGAGGCGGCCCACTGCCAGCCGCCATTATTGGCCGCCAGATCGCCATCCAGCAGCTGCGACATGAAGTAGCGTTCGCCTTCGCGCCAGTCAATTAACAGGTCTTTCACCAGGAAGCTGGCGGTGATCATGCGCAGACGGTTGTGCATCCAGCCCAGCGTATTGAGCTGTCGCATGGCAGCATCAACGATCGGATACCCGGTTTTTCCCTGCTGCCATGCCTGCAACCCCTGCGGGTCATCACGCCATTTAACGTCCCGGGTCCAGCCGGTAAAGGGCTGATGGCGGCAGAGCGCAGGGTAAGCCACCAGCAAATGACGATAAAACTCGCGCCAGATCAACTCATTCAGCCAGACGAAAACCCGGGTATCCGCCAGCCCCTGCGGGTGTTGTTTCAGCAGCCGATGCAGACACTGGCGCGGGGAGAGTACGCCGGTCGCCAGATAGACCGACAGGCGGCTGGTACCGTCAACGGCCGGAAGATCTCGCCGATCGGGATAAAGCGTCACCGGCTGCTGACAGAACTCACGCAGGCGGGCGATGGCCGCTTTCTCTCCCACCGGGAATAAGCTCGCGTCACTCTCTTCCCGCGGGTAATCAAAGCATTGCAGGGGACGATCTGTTGTTTCTATCGCCCCGCTACTCCTGATGCCAGGAGCAGGCAAACACTCTGGCAGCCCTTCCTGCAGACGTTTGACAAACGCCTTGCTGAATGGCGTGAAGACTTTGTACATCTCCCGATTACCGGTCAGGACGCTGCCAGGCGGCAACAGCAGACTGTCATCAAACCCCTGAACCACCACGCCATCATCCTGCAGCGTTCGTTCCACGGCAGCATCACGCTGACGTTCGTTGACTTCGTACTGGTAGTTATAGAACAGGCGGTCAACATGGTGTTCCTGGCAAAATTTCTGCAGCAGAGCCACCGACGCGCTGAAATCATCGCACTGTACGAGATGCAAAGGGATACCCTTTTGCGCCAGCGACTGCTGCACGTCCTGCAGGCTTTGCCAGATAAACTCCGCCTGTTTCGGCGCCATATGGTGTGAAGACCACTGTCCGGGCGTGGCGACGAAAAGGGCAATGACTCTGGCGTCTTCTGAACGACAGGCGGCGTGCAGCGCGTGATTATCACTGATGCGCAGATCGTTGCGCAGCCAGACAAGATGAGTCGTCATAATGCTCCCTGAGACTAATGTCCGTAACGCAGACGTAAGGTTTCCGGATAAGGTGAGAAATAGCGCTGCCCGGCCAGCCACGGATGTGGGTATTCCGCCATATAGTGCTTCAGCAGGGTAATGGGCGCCAGCAAGGGCTGAATTCCCTGACGGTAGTGGTCAATCAGTCCGGCCAGCTCCTGGCGCTGAGACGGGGTCAGGTCGCGCCGGAAGTAACCCTGCACATGCATGAGAACGTTAGTGTGGTTGCGGCGTGATGCCACATTTTTCATCAGGTCCATCAGCCGCTGACGATATTCCAGCGCAAATGCGTCCAGGGAGTCCCACTGATCCATCTTCGCAACAAACGGTCCGATTTCGCGGTATGCAGGCTGAGAATGGGCCAGCAGCAGCAGTTTGTAACGCGTGTGAAAGGCCATCAGTTTGGCGCGGGTCAGCCCGCTGGCCCAGAGCTGGTTAAATTCATGCAGAGCATAAACGCGGGCGACAAAATTCTCTCGCAGGAGCGGATCGTGCAGGCGTCCATCCTCTTCCACCGGTAGCCAGGGCATCTGATCCATCAGTTCACGGGTAAACACACCGGTCCCGGCCTTGCGGTTGTTATTATTGTCAGGCTGATAGATACGCACCCGCTCCATGCCGCAGCTGGGGGATTTGGCGCAGACGATATAACCGCAGAGATGACGCAGATGGCTGATTTTCTCCTTCGAGTACGCCGTCATCCTGTCCGTCACGGGGGCATCCTGTCCGTTACTGAAGCACAGGGAAATCGCGCCATCCGCTCGCTCCTCGGTGAGGCGCAACGCCGGGCGGGGTGTAGGCAGACCAATGGCCATTTCCGGGCAAGCCGGTTCATAGCGAAGGAAGGGCGCCAGTTGTTCAGCCGCGAACTCATTACGCTTGTGGCCGCCATCAAAACGGACTCGTTCACCTAACAGACAGGCACTGATACCAACCGGAATTTTATCGCCCATAATTATACAACCTCAAATATCCTGTACAGATTTGAGTGTAGCGCAAAATGGCGGTTAACAGGCAAAAAAAATCCCGCCAGACGGCGGGATCAGTGAAATTTGAGCCAAATCTTACGGCGGTGGCTCCAGGGGGATGCAGATTTATTTAATAAAAATCGCAACCCGCCGCTTCTGCCTGCGCCAGCCAGACGGGCTGATCGCTGGTTTTTACCCACACGCGGTGCAGATAGCTGTAGAAACGTGCGCGGTCAGCGCGGAACAACATTACGGGCAATGCAACAATGCCGATGACCAGCGCCGCAGCACGACGCATGAAAATCCGAGTAGATGAATAGTTATGATAAAGACTCATACGTCCTCCTGAAATGAAGAAAAAGTGGCTGTGTGTAATCTGAGCAAAATAATACCTCTTCAGATGTATTTTTACTACTGATCAGACCACTTTTGATGAAAAAAAAACCACCTTCTCCCTTTAAAATGAAAGAAGGTTACATTTTCGTTAAATATTCACAGATTCTCGCGCAAACACGATCCTTTTATTAACAACATCAGGGAAAACCGCACAATCACAGACGCCCTGCTCCGTTTTTGCTAAATTAGAACCTGTTAAGGTGCTCCTTCATTTATACGGTTATCAGTTGAGGTCATGTGCCCACCATTCTTATTGTTGAAGATGAAAAAGAGATCCGTCGTTTTCTGCGCGTGGCGCTGGAAGGGGAAGGTTTTCGCGTGGTTGATGCCGAAACCCTGAGTCGCGGTTTAATCGAAGCCGCCACGCGTAAGCCGGAACTGGTCATACTCGATCTCGGCCTGCCGGACGGCGATGGTACGTTGTTTATCCGGGAAGTACGCCAGTGGAGCAGTATGCCGGTTATCGTACTCTCCGCCCGCAGCGACGAGCAGGATAAAATTGCCGCGCTGGATGCCGGGGCTGATGACTTTCTTACCAAACCTTTTGGCGTAGGGGAGCTGCTGGCGCGGGTGCGCGTCGCGCTACGGCATCGCCCTCAGCAGGGAAATGACGATGCCACCAGGCAGATTAACTTTGGCCGCGTTAGCGTGGATATTGCCGCACGCCGCGTGACGCGTGATGCCGAGGATCTGCACCTGACACCGATTGAATTTCGCCTGCTGGTCAGTCTGATTAATCATCCCGGCAAGGTCATGACCCAGCGCCAGCTGCTGACCCAGGTCTGGGGGCCGAATGCCGTTGAGCACAGCCACTACCTGCGCATCTATATGGGCCATCTGCGCCAGAAACTGGAGCTTGACCCTGCCCGGCCGCAGCATCTGCTGACCGAAACCGGCGTAGGTTACCGTTTTATGCCATAAAAAAAGGGCTCACTGAGTGAGCCCTTATTGCGTCAGCCTGTCGGATCAGGCGTTTTTCAGCACGGCACTGACAATCTCTACCGCTTCTTTCTCAATCTGCTGGCGGTGTTCAGCACCAAGGAAGCTTTCACAATAGATTTTGTAAGCATCTTCAGTACCGGACGGACGCGCAGCAAACCAGCCGTTTTTGGTCATCACTTTCAGACCACCGATAGATGCCCCGTTACCCGGAGCCGCTGTCAGGCGCGCCGTGATAGGATCGCCTGCCAGCGTATCGGCACTGACCATTTCTGGCGACAGTTTAGACAACGCTGCTTTCTGGGCAGAACTGGCAGGTGCCTGAATGCGGTTATAGCTTGGCGCACCAAAGCGTTTTGCCAGCTCGTCATAGTGCTGCTGTGGGTTCTTACCGGTTACCGCAGTAATTTCGGCGGCCAGCAGGCACATGATGATACCGTCTTTATCCGTAGACCACGGCGTGCCGTCGAAACGCAGGAAAGATGCCCCTGCACTCTCTTCGCCACCAAAACCGAAGCTACCGTCAAACAAACCATCCACGAACCATTTAAAGCCTACCGGCACTTCCACCAGCTTACGGCCCAGATCGTCAACCACACGGTCAATCATCGCGCTGGAGACCAGCGTTTTACCGACGGCGACGTCATTGCCCCACTGTGGACGATGCTGGAACAGATACTGAATCGCCACCGCCAGATAGTGGTTAGGGTTCATCAGGCCTGCCGGCGTGACAATGCCGTGACGGTCATAATCAGGGTCGTTGGCAAAGGCCAGATCAAACTTGTCACGCAGTGCCAGCAGACCAGCCATCGCAGACTCAGACGAGCAGTCCATGCGGATCACACCGTCGTGATCGAGGTGCATAAAGCGGAAGGTCTGATCGACCGCATCGTTAACGATGGTCAGGTCAAGATTGTAGAATTCCGCAATACGCTGCCAGTATGCAATACCGGAGCCGCCCAGTGGATCGACGCCAATTTTCAGACCGGCTTTCTGAATGGCCGGAATATCAACGATCAGCGCCAGACCTTCGATATAAGGCTGGATCAGATCCTGTTCGGTTAAGTGACCGCTGGCCCATGCCTCATCCAGCGTGATGCGTTTCACTTCCTTCAGACCCTCTTTGATCAGCGCATTGGCACGATCTTCCACCACTTTAGTGACGTTAGTATCGGCAGGACCACCGTTGGGCGGATTGTATTTAATCCCGCCGTCTTCCGGTGGGTTGTGCGAAGGCGTGATCACGATGCCATCTGCCTGCGCGCCACCCGCTTTGTTGTATTCGAGGATCGAATGAGAGATCGCAGGCGTTGGCGTATAGCCGTTATCCTGCTGAACGATCACATCAACACCGTTAGCGGCCAGCACTTCCAGTACCGAAATGATGGCCGGTTCTGACAGCGCGTGGGTATCTTTACCCACGTAGCAAGGGCCGGTCACACCGTTCTTTTTACGCTCTTCTGCAATCGCCTGCGCGATGGCCAGAATGTGTGTCTCATTGAAGCTGTGACGACCCGCGCTGCCGCGATGGCCGGAAGTGCCAAATTTCACCGCATGCTCTGCATTACCCAGCTCAGGCTGCAGGACATAATATTGAGATGTTAATTGTGCAACGTTAATCAAATCGCTCTGCTGGGCGGGTTGCCCGGCACGGGGGTGATTGGCCATTGGCGCTTCTCCCTGACGCTTCAGTTAGAGGGTACCGCAAACTTTCTCTGTCAGTTCCACCGGGAACTGCATCGACAGCATGATGTGTTCCACCATGCTGCGTTTGCGGTCAGTATTTGTGTTGGTGATCACCCAATACGGCGTGCCAGGAACGTGCTGCGGCTTAGTATGGGTGCCATTCTCAACTAACGTTTGCTGGTTACCCGCGAAGTAAACGCGGGTACGCCCCTGCAGAGACTCAGTCGCTGCGCCAAACGTTTTGGCGTCCAGACTGTATAAAGTCGATAGAATCAGCATAAAACGATTTACTGCACGCTTCTGCTCCGCATACTCGTCCGAAAGCAGCAGTTCACGCACCGCACGGACACGATCCTGCGGTCGGGATTCAGCGCTAACAGCCTGAGCCGCTGAGGCTTTGTCTGTCGCAACAGCGGAAGCACTGGCCGCTGCAGAAACAGTCTGGCCGGCAGTGAATTTCAGCATGCGGCGCAAAATATCTGATGCACTTTCACCAATATGCTGAGTGTGGCTGGCAATATAACGGTATAGCTCTTCGTCGACTTCTATCGTTTTCATCTTTATCCAGTACGGTTAGTGCTTGTATCAGAACCGGGTGGCAGAAAGACGAACACTTTCGTCATGCTCACGGTGATTAACCTGCCCAGTTCTAACATCAGGATTATAAAGTTAAATCCAGCCGGGGTGTAGCGCCTTACCCTTTTCAGGGCAAAAGTAGGAATATGCCGCAAAAAGATCATATTCGTTATTCGCACCAGCGGCAGAAATTGTGGGATCCATGATACCCTAAGCCTTCCTGTCAACTGTAAGAACTTTCGCAATGAATTTGAATTTCCGCCTGCAATCTGAACAATCCGCTACTGACGGGCTACCGCTGGTTCTGATCCACGGCCTGTTTGGCAGCCTGGACAACCTGGGCGTTTTGGCCAGAGGTTTAAAAGACGATCGCCGACTGATTCAACTTGATGTGCGCAATCATGGTTTATCTTCGCGTGCCCCAGAGATGGATTATGCGCTGATGGCACAGGATGTGCTGGATACGCTTGACGCACTGCAGGTCGATCGTTTCAGTGTTATCGGCCATTCGATGGGGGGTAAAATCGCCATGGCGCTGACTGCCCTGGCCCCCGATCGGGTGGCTGAAATTGTCGTGATTGATATTGCACCGGTGGCCTACACCACCCGCCACCACGACACTATTTTTAGCGCATTAAATGCCGTGACAGAGGCGGGGATCGCCACGCGCAGCGAGGCTACAGCACTGATGCGTCAAACGATTGACGAAGAAGGTGTGATCCAGTTTTTGCTCAAATCGTTTCATGACGGGGAATGGCGTTTCAACGTCCCGGTATTGCTGGCCTGTTATGACACCCTTATCAGCTGGCAACCTCTTCCCGCCTGGCCACATCCGGCACTGTTCATTCGCGGGGAACGCTCCCCCTATCTGGCAGATGAATACCGCGATGCACTGCTGGCACAGTTCCCGCAGGCACGCGCGCATGTGATAGCCGGTGCCGGACACTGGGTGCATGCTGAGAAGCCTGATGCGGTATTACGTGCAATTCGCCGTTTTTTTGCGCTGTAAAAACAATAATCTCCTCTGATTGTTATCCCCAAAATCATTCGCGTTTCCGGCAGGCGGCAAGGCCATGAGTCCCCAGGGGCACAGATAATGATGTGGCTGGGGTGAATGGCCGTCGCCAGCGCACCAACAGCTTGAAGAATGAAGGGGATAAATGATTGTCGTCACCACTTTCGCTGGGGTATGATGGCGCGCTAAAATTTTGCCGCTGCTGATTATTCAGACGGCACAACGGCCCTATTCATCAGTAATCCAGCCTTTCAGTACGACGATTCCTATGGCAAAAGAGAACACGGACCGCACGACGATCGATCTGTTCGCAGATGAACGGCGCCCGGGGCGACCCAAGACCAATCCGCTAACGCGTGATGAGCAGCTGCGTATCAATAAACGCAATCAGCTTAAGCGTGATAAAGTGCGCGGCCTGAAACGCGTTGAGCTGAAAATGAACAGCGAGGCGGTAGATGTCCTGAACCAGCTGGCTTTCGAGCGTAATATGAGCCGCAGCGAGCTGATTGAAGAGATGCTGCTGGAACAGTTGCAGCGCCATCAGCCCTGAGCGTATCCGGGCCTTAGCACTCAGCGACAAAACCAGCAGTATTACTCGTTTATCCGCTCACAGCGGTCTGTTATCATTAACGCTATCTGCGAAAAATCAGCAGTCTCCATATCATTAAGATTCAAGAGGTTATTAAACTCATGGCACTCGTCGGCATTTTCTTTGGTAGCGATACAGGTAATACCGAAAACATTGCAAAAATGATCCAGAAGCAACTGGGGAAAGATGTTGCAGAAGTTCGTGATATTGCTAAAAGCAGCAAAGAAGACCTTGAAGCCTTTGATATTCTGCTGCTCGGCATCCCCACCTGGTACTACGGTGAGGCCCAGTGCGACTGGGATGACTTCTTCCCGACGCTGGAAGAGATCGACTTCAACGGTAAACTGGTGGCGCTGTTTGGCTGTGGCGATCAGGAAGACTATTCCGAGTATTTCTGCGACGCAATGGGCACTATTCGCGACATCATCGAGCCGAACGGTGCGGTGATCGTTGGTCACTGGCCAAGTGAGGGCTATCATTTCGAAGCCTCTAAAGGCATGGCTGATGACAACCACTTCTTAGGCCTGGCCATTGACGAAGATCGCCAGCCTGAACTCACCAACGAGCGTGTTGATCGGTGGGTAAAACAGATTTTTGATGAGCTTCAGCTGCAAGACATCATCGAAGCATAACCACAACCACTTGATGTGGGAGGTATCTCACATCAAGAAAGTGGTTTTTCCTATAGAAGTAATAGATACATGTTTGTAACTTTCACCTGCAAAACTGTACAATAACCCCATCGGTTACCCGCTTTCTCAGCGCCTGCCCCTTTTTGAAGGACGTGAGTCGCCCAAAGGGCGATGAGATGAGGCAGATCGAAATGTTAACCTGACATAATTCGGGCGCGCGCTTCCCTGGATGTAATGACACTTATCCTTACATCCCTTGCGGTTTCAGGCATCCCTTTTGGTTTTCATTTCGCAGTATCAGTTCTATACTGAAACGCACTCGTTCTTAGCGCCGACCGATGTTCAGGGCTTTTCAGCCACTAAGTGACTAGCAAAGTAACAGGACAATATCCGCATGACTGACAATAACACCGCATTAAAGAAGGCCGGCCTGAAAGTCACGCTTCCCCGACTGAAAATTCTGGAAGTGCTTCAGGAGCCAGAGGGCCATCACGTCAGTGCGGAAGACTTGTACAAACGCCTGATTGATATGGGCGAAGAAATTGGTCTGGCCACGGTTTACCGCGTGCTGAACCAGTTTGATGACGCGGGGATCGTTACCCGCCACAACTTCGAAGGCGGTAAATCCGTTTTCGAACTGACCCAGCAGCACCACCACGATCATCTGATCTGCCTGGACTGCGGTAAAGTCATTGAATTCAGAGACGAATATATTGAGGAGCGTCAGCGTGAGATCGCTACGCGTCACGGTATCAAACTGAGTAACCATAGTCTGTATCTTTATGGTCACTGTTCTCTGGGCGACTGTCGTGAAGATGAGACGCTGCACGATAAATAATCTGCCAGGTTCAGTGTAAAAACCGGTGGCTCAGCCACCGGTTTTTTTATGCCTGCTATAACCGCTCTTCACGGCTGTAACGCAGCCCGTCGGCACTGACTGCCCGTATCAGCACCTCACCCACCGCGACCTCTGGCTGATGGTCATCATCGTAACGCTGCCAGCGTTTTCCAGCATCCGTGCTGTACTGAATGGTCAGGCCCGGTAACGCAATGTTTGCCTGCAGTTTCCCTCCGATGATATGTGCACCCGGCTGTGGCACACGGTAATCAATCCCGCGCCGATCCAGTTTTGCCAGTTCTCGCTGCCCGACAATATTAGCAAAACGCTGCCAGTCCTGGCGCAGAGCCTGGCGATCGACGAACTCAGTTTTACCACCGATATACTCTTTGCCCGCCTGGTAATCCTGCTCCCATGACGCCTGGTGCCACGCACGTTCAGCTACGGGCAGCACGTGCGGGAACATCATATAGTCGACATCAGCATCGCTACGTACCGTCTCACTCCACAGCTGGGCAGACAGGCCGTAAGCGCCTGCCCAGGCTTTATCAGACCTGGCACTGAAGGTATTTCCGTCGCGATCGACCGAGGTTTCAGCATTTTGCGGCAGGTTATCTGGTGCAAAGCTGAATATCTTACGTTCATCGTTGAAGCGCGTTCCCCAGTAATAACCCCGCTCCTGCGGGTTAACCTCATAGGGGAAATCCATATAGACATAGTCAGGGTTAGAGATGATCACCTGGTAGCCTTTATTCGCCCAGTCGCTGGCGCTGTCGTACCCTCCCCAGTAAAGCGTATCCCAGAAGTTAACGGCTACTTGCTTTGTCGCGAACTCCCCTGCATCGCGGGCATCTTTCAGGCCATCCTGCCATGCCTGCATACGGTCAATACCGTGAGACTTAGCCAGATGGCTGACCTTCAGCGCAAAATAGCTGGGAAGGTGGGCGAAGTCAGCGACCTTGCCCGCTTTTATCATCTTCTGACAGACTTGTGATTTTGCCCACGGCTTATCTTCACGGCTCAAATCAAGCAGCCCTTTTCCTTTTTCCGCACGACCGGGAAGAATATCGCTGTAGCCGGGACCAAAGTGGATATTTTTTGCCTCATCGCCGCCAAAATGCCAGCGTGTCAGCGGCTGCCCGGCCTGCTGATGCATGGCCTGAATTTCGCTTATCACTTTATCAACAAAGTGCAGCGAAGAGTCCAGGCAGGGATTGAGATAGCTGGTGCGATCGTAAAGCTGAACGGACGTCGTATTCGAGTTATCCGTCGGGTCGATAAGCCGGTATTCATTGGCTTCACTGACCTTGCCCTCTTTTATCAACCGCTGATGACGTGCTTCCATGGAGATCACAGCGGCTCTGGCATGTGCCGGCATATCCACTTCAGGGATCACCGTAATTCCACGGGCATCTGCATATTTCACTATTTCAATATAGTCGTCACGGCTGAAGAAACCGCTTCCGCTGGTGTTACTGAAGGGACCAGAACCCAGCTGCGGTAACAGGCAGTGTTGTTCACTCAGATCGTGACAGCGTCTGGCCCCCACGGTGGTCAGCTCCGGCAGGCCTGGAATCTCAATACGCCATCCTTCGTCATCAGTCAGATGAAAATGAAAAACGTTAATCTTCCAGGCAGCAAGCTGGTCCAGCATGCGCAGAATAACGGCCTTACTGTGGAAATTGCGCCCAACATCGAGGAAAACACCGCGATAGGCAAACCGCGGCGCATCAACAGCTTCCAGCGTCGCAATCTTGTTGCTGCCATCGGCAGGCAGCAGGGAGAGAATCGACTGTAAACCATAAAACACCCCCTGGGCATCGTAGCCGACGATCTCCGCCTTTTTCTGGCTAATGCTGAGGGTATACGCCCCTGATTTTGGTGAATTACGGTCGAATTTTGTCACATCAATTCGTGTGGTCACAGGGTAGCCAGCAGCATTCAGCGGCACGCCGAGCAGTTTAAAGCGTTGTGCAACAGCTTCGGCCTGATTTGATGACAGCGTGGTCAAATTCAGGCTGACTCCCTGACTCAGGTCAGCATCTTCAGGCAACACGTTAACCTTCAGCGGAGTGGGTAAAATCTGACCGCGCAGTGCGCTGGCGGGAAGCAGTGCAATATCGCTGTTTTTCTCAAAGCGGCTGGCGGGCATCATCAGAATGTTTTTATCTTCCGCGATACGCTTCCAGTGTTCACCCAATGGAACGACAAAGTTGTTCAGATCGTCAGTATCAGTCACGCTGATAATTTTAGGCTGCGCATCGCCAGAGGTGACATACCAGCGCGGCATCACATCCGTGCTAAATAGCTGCCAGTATTCGTTAATGATGGGGATCGTAATGGAGGCCCCCGCACTGATACCGCGGAACTTCTCAGTCGGTTCCAGTCGCGTTAAATCACCGACGATATGCACCATACGGAACTGATCGTTCTCTACCGCCAGCGTTTTGTGCACATTACTCATATAGATGGCCCAGTCTCTGCGGGTAATCGCCGGGCCGTTATTGGTGAGCGTAATCGTTGCACGATTGCAGGAAGCAAAGTCGGCGCCAAGCATCGCACAATTCACGCCATGTGATGCCGCCAGATTGTCAGTTACCTGATACTTCACGCCAAACTGGCTGATTTGTTCGACCAGCGAACGGTCGGCCATCACTGAACCGTTACCCAGACTCATCACCACAGCGATCGTCAGTAAACTCATTTTTTGCCATTTCATTACGGCACCCCTCCCTGTTATTTATTGATTAGACTGCTGAATTTCCTTCCATAATTGTCCGCAACTGCTTTCGATAGCCTCGCCTCCGCCCATCTTTTCAGCATCCAGGCAGCGCTGGTAGTCCAGCACGCGCACGGTTTCTTTTTTAGCAAAGTCCTGATGCTGAGGCTGCCGGGACAAAACATCCAACAACCGGCGGCAGGATTGCATTTTCACTGTTTTCCCGTCGGCCTGGTTGATGCAGTGACGATAGGCCTCTCGCTCCTGCGTGGTCAGGCTGTAACAGGCACAGAGCGCGGTAACTATCGTTGTGATAACCAGCGTTTTTTTCATATCCATACTCCGGAAATGTCGGGGAGATCAGAACAGGGTAAAAGGCGCTATCACCATAAATTTGACGTCTTTTTCATCCTGGAAAATATTGTTGTAGCCACCGCTATAGCTGGGAATATTGCTGTGATTGTCATAACGGGTGTAGTGCAGTTTAAACAGCGTCCCTTTGGCGACACCGGACTGGATGGTATAAAGGAGATCGAGATTCCACGCTGATTCTTTTAGCCTGGTGCTCCGATCATAAACAGGATTATTGGCTGGTTTCGCCCCCCAGCCCCAGGCACAGGAAGCCCCCACGCCCAGTCCCGGCAACTGCCAACCGGCCAGGTCATACATCACTCCGGCAAACAGCGCTTTCTCACCATTAGCGTTCCAGTCTGAACGTGAATCCCACCAGATATCCAGGCGACCATTTGAAGAGGCGTAGCCCGGTGTCATACGTTGCAGGAAGAAGCCCTGATTCCCTTCAGCCTTTACCCAGCTTCCTTCAAGACGAAAATCAAACGGCCCTGCGCTGTATCCTAAAGTCAGCGCCTGTAACCAGGCCAGACCGTCATAAACGTCGTTCACGTTAGCAGCAGCGCCATGTTCTTTATCTTTTGCACCATAAAATTGATAACTACTGTGTAAATCATTGCCGGCAACAGGAAAGGTATAGGAGAGTTTGCTGAAATATTGATCCATATATCCGGCGGCCTGGCCGAAGGCCCCCTCGATTATCAGCCTGTTTTTAAAATCATATTTAAACCCAATGGAGTGAAGGTAGCTGATAGCGGTGGTGCCATCTGCCTTACGGAAATTGTACATATTTTCATACCAGGGTGCTTTATAACGGTCACTCCACATATAGGAGAATGACAGTGCTCCGGCTTCGGCAAAATCGATGCTATAACCCGTTTCCACACCGAGATACGTTCCGGGTAAAAAGCTCCAGTGCGGTGCGAGCAATGTCTGTCCATCGGGCTGCAAATAGCCGCCGTGTAACCAGAGATCATCATATTTTAATTTTACTGTGGCCTTATAAAGGCTGGCGCCATTTTTGTCGCCGGTCCAGCGCTCTTCCCAGCGAGTCTTTGCATCACTGAAGCCGATTTCATTCGGCGCGGCAGGGCCACCGTTAAACATCTCCAGCGCACCAAAAACGGCGAGATCAACACCAATTATTTCAGCAGCATAGCCTGAACTGTAATCGAGCGAGGCGTTAAACGTTGAGTGATGAAGATTTTGCTGATACTGACCAAAATGCTCACTGACGGGATCCTGCTCTTTGCGGTCGCGCTGCCGCTGCCAGTAATAGAGCGTTCCTTTTAAGGATGAATCATCAACAAAACCGGAGGCGACGGCAGGTAAGGGAATAAAAAATGGCAGCAGTAAATAATGAACAGCTAATAACGCAAAAAGCGTCTGCCGTCCAGTGGCATTGAAAATCATCGAATAATCCTTATCCAATAAAAACGACAAAACTTATAATAGTAAAAGCTGTGTGTTATTTTTTATAATATTTTTCGCGACGCGAATTATCAATAACAATGAATAATAAAACCTGAAAGTATGATCAACAGCACAAATCAACAGCCGGATGATATTTTATGAAACAACACCGGCTGTAATCTGTTATTCACCAAATACCGGCAGAAAGTGGCCATAGGAGAGCAGAGAGACCAGCGCATTTAACCCACCGAACAGCAGCACCAGTACAATCGGCAGCATCCCTCCCCTTACCCGCCATTCTGCCTGAGCAAAACGACGCCGTGACTGCCGGGCCAGTAGTGCAGGGGTCACCACCGCCCAGACAGTGGCAGCCAGCCCCGCGTAACCAATTGCCAGCAAAAAACCGTTCGGCCAGATCAGCGCCGCTGCTAACGGCAATATAAACGTCAGTACGGTGGTTTTCAGCCGCCCGCTGGCAGAGTTATCCAGCTTGAAGAGATCGGCAAGATAGTCGAAGAAACCCAGACTGACACCAAGGAAAGAGCAGGCAACGGCGAAATTAGAGAAGATATCCAGCAGCAGGTTGAGATATGGACTGTGCAGTACACCAGACAGCGCCCCCACCAGCACATCGATATTTCCCCCCTGCGCCGCGATAGCTTTGAAATCATGGCGTGGGATATTACCCATGGTGCCAACGATCCAGATGAAGTAGATAGCCAGCGCCAGCAGCGTGCCGTAAATCAGGCAACGGCTGACGCGCGTCGCATTCTTGCGGTAGTAAGCCACCAGCCCGGCAATATTGCCGTGGTAGCCAAAGGACGCCAGGCAGAACGGTACGACTGCCCACAGATAGCGCAGGTAATGGCTGTCTGCCGCCTGGCTGTCGAGCAGGTTAACGGGTTCGATATGCCACAGCAGGCCGCCAAAAATCATCAGGAAGGTAATCACCTTCGCCCCGAGGAAAATCAGCGTCATGCGGCTGACCACTGCGGTTCCCAGCCAGATAAACAGCGCCACCAGCAGCGTAAACAGTCCCCCGGCCACGCGCGCCGACATCGCGATATCTAACTGGCTCAGGCTGCGCTGAATGATGGCCCCGCTGGCAGAAATATAGGCATAGGTGAGGATACCGAGTACAAACACCACCGACAGGCCATTAACCAGATTCCAGCCGCGTCCCAGCAGATCGCGCGTGACAGTATCAAAACTGGCCCCGGCGGGATAATGCAGGCTGGCTTCAAGATACAGCAGGCCGGAAAGCAGCATACAAAACCAGGTCACGATCAGCAGTGCGGATGACCACAGGAACCAGGCTCCGGACATCACCACAGGCAGGGAAAACATGCCGGCACCGATAATGGTGCCACTGATGATTAACGTGCCCCACAGGGTGGAAGGTAGACGAACAGCAGAAGCCGGTATAGCCATGACGATCCCTTAGCGCAAGCAGAAAAAAACATGCCCTTTACCGGGATAATCCACTGGCTCAATGGCAATAATGCCGCATAGTCTACACATAATCACACTCGCGAACTAGTACAGTAATCCGCTCGCTGCAAGACGTTTACCCAGCGCAATGACGCACGGGTAGCACGTTGATCGCAATCAGAAAGAATATTTACTGGGGTAGATGAAGAGTGACCATCATTTCAGGATAAAAAAAAGGGCGAATCATCGCCCTTTTTTTGTTCAGCCGCTAAGCGATTTACTCGCCCGCTTTTGCCCAGGTATCACGCAGGCCAACGGTGCGGTTAAACACCAGTTTCGTGGCGCTGGAATAGACGCTGTCGGCACAGAAGTAGCCTTCGCGTTCAAACTGATACGGCGCTGATGCTTCAGCCTGCTGCATACCCGGCTCAACAAAGCCCTGGCGGATAACCAGTGAGTCAGGGTTAATGCTGGCAAGGAAATCCTCTGCCGCCGCCGGGTTAGGCACGCTGAACAGGCGATCGTACAGACGGAATTCCGCCGGCAGCGCGTGAACCGCAGACACCCAGTGGATCACACCTTTCACTTTACGGCCGTCGGCCGGATCTTTGCTCAGGGTATCCACGTCGCAGGTACAGAACAGGCAGGTAATATTGCCTTCGTCATCTTTCGCTACGCGCTCGGCTTTGATCACATAGGCGTTACGCAGACGCACTTCTTTACCCAGTACCAGACGCTTATACTGCTTGTTGGCTTCTTCGCGGAAATCAGCGCGATCGATGTAGATCTCACGGCTGAACGGCACTTCGCGGGTGCCCATTTCCGGTTTGCTCGGGTGATTCGGCATGGTGATCACTTCGTCGTGATGCGCAGGCAGATTTTCAATCACCACCTTGACCGGATCCATCACCGCCATCGCACGCGGGGCGTTCTCATTGAGGTCGTCACGGATACAGGATTCCAGCGCCGCCATCTCAACAATATTGTCCTGTTTGGTCACGCCAATGCGGCGACAAAACTCGCGAATAGATTCCGCGCTGTAGCCACGGCGACGCAGGCCAGAAACGGTCAGCATACGCGGGTCGTCCCACCCTTCTACCACATTCTCTGTCACCAGCTGGCTCAGTTTACGCTTGGACATAATGGCGTATTCAAGGTTCAGACGAGAGAATTCATACTGGCGCGGATGTACCGGAATGGTGATGTTATCCAGTACCCAGTCGTATAAGCGACGGTTGTCCTGGAACTCCAGCGTACACAGCGAATGCGTAATGCCTTCCAGCGCATCGGAAATGCAGTGGGTAAAGTCATACATCGGGTAGATGCACCACTTGTTGCCCGTCTGATGATGTTCGGCAAATTTAATCCGGTAGATAACCGGGTCGCGCAGCACGATAAAGTTAGAGGCCATATCGATTTTAGCACGCAGGCAGGCGGTACCTTCGGCATAACCACCCGCACGCATTTTTGCAAACAGCTCAAGGTTCTCTTCAACGCTGCGGTCGCGGAACGGACTGTTTTTACCCGCTGACGTCAGGCTGCCGCGGTATTCACGGATCTGCTCCGGGGACAGTTCGTCAACATAGGCCAGACCTTTAGCAATCAGCTCAACGGCGTAATCATGTAACTGCTCGAAATAGTCAGATGAGTAACGTACTTCACCGCTCCACTCGAAACCAAGCCACTGAACGTCACGCTTGATTGACTCAACAAACTCCAGATCTTCTTTTACCGGGTTAGTGTCGTCAAAGCGCAGGTTGCACTGCCCCTGATAATCCTGGGCGATGCCAAAGTTCAGGCAGATCGACTTTGCATGACCAATATGCAGATAACCGTTCGGCTCAGGCGGGAAGCGGGTATGCACGCTGGCGTGCTTACCATTCGCCAGATCTTCGTCGATGATCTGACGAATAAAGTTAGTTGGGCGGGCTTCAGCCTCACTCATCTCAATTTCCTCAATAATGCATGGCGCAAATTAGCTACGAAATAACGGAGTATGATCCACAAAGCGAGGGGGGGAAACAACCGTTTGTTGCCGGATTCACATAAAAAAAGGGCGGGAATCGCTTCCCGCCCTTTTATCGTTGCTTTAGCCGTGTGGCTTAGCCCTTAATTTCATACAAACGGGTCTCACCTGCCACCACCGTATCGCCCGCCAGCAGGGTTAAACCAGCGAAATCATCGATATTGCTGACCACGACCGGGCTCACCATTGAACGCGCGTTCGCATTGAGGTACTCAAGGTCCATTTCCAGTACAGGCTGGCCGGCCACCACCGTTGAGCCCTCTTCGGCCAGGCGGGTAAAGCCTTTGCCTTCCAGCGCAACAGTATCGAGCCCCATATGCACCACAATTTCGATACCGTTTTCGGTTTCAAGGCAGAACGCATGGTTGGTATTAAAGATTTTTACCAGCGTACCGGAAGCCGGAGCCACTACAGTGCTTCCGGTCGGTTTGATCGCCAGACCGTCACCTACCGCTTTACTGGCGAAGGCTTCATCCGGCACCTGTTCGATGGCAACCACCGTACCGCTAACCGGAGCCACCAGCGTACCGATGACGCCTTTAGCCGCGTTCGGCACAGCCTGCGGTGCAGGTGCTGCTGGTACAACATTTGCCGTGGCAACGGCCGCTGCCGCCACCGGACCTTTAGCAATCTGTTTTTTCATCTCTTCGGCGATCGACTCGGCTTTCGCACCGACAATCACCTGGATAGTCTGTTTGTTCAGTTTCACCACCCCGGAAGCACCGAGACGTTTACACTGCGCGTCATTGACCAGCGAGGCATCTTTTACCGACAGACGCAGACGGGTAATACAGGCATCAATTCCCTTGAGGTTATCTGAACCACCGATTGCACCAATGTACTGGCGGGAAAGGTCAGCTAATCCCTCTTCGGTATTGCTGTTGGCTTCATCTTTTACCACCAGGTCGCCTTCATCTTCACGGCCCGGCGTTTTCAGGTTCAGCATGCGGATGACCGCACTGAACAGCACGAAGTAAACCACAAAGGCGATAAGCCCCATCACCAGCAGAATCCAGACGTTATGGCTGGCCGCAGGGAGTTTATACATCAGGGCATAGTCGATAGCGCCCGCAGAGAATGAGAACCCGGCGTGAATCCCCAGAGAGGTTGCCACAAACAGGCTGATACCGGTCAGTAAGGCGTGGATCAGGTACAGCATTGGCGCCAGGAACATGAACAGGAATTCCAGCGGCTCGGTCACCCCGGTCAGGAACGCCGTAACAGCAACGGACAGCAGCATACCGCCAACCATTGGACGGCGTGCTTTAGGTGCCGCCATGTACATCGCCAGTGCTGCGCCCGGCAGACCGAACATCATGATCGGGAAGAAGCCGGACATAAACATCCCCGCCGTGCCGTCACCCGCATAGAAGCGGTTGATGTCACCGTGGAATACCGCACCCGCCGCGTTGGTGAATTCACCAATCTGGAACCAGGCGATAGTATTCAGAACCTGATGCAGACCGGTTGGGATCAGCAGACGGTTAACGAAACCAAAGATACCGGCACCAAAGGCGCCTTCAGAAACGATCCACTCACCGCCGGCATGAATAGCCGCCTGCACCGGTGGCCAGACGTAACCAAACACGGCCGCCAGGATCAGACAGAAGAAACCCGTCGCGATTGGGACGAAACGTTTGCCGCCAAAGAAGCTGAGGAAGTCAGGCAGTTTGATGTCCGCCCAGCGGTTATAGGTCATGCCTGCCACCAGGCCCGTGATAATCCCCGCCAGTACACCCATATTGACCGTTGGGTTGATGGTCACCATCGCTTTAGTCAGAATAAAGTAACCCACAGCACCAGCCAGTGCAGCAGCACCCGCATTGTCTTTGGACCAGGTCGAAGCCACACCGATAGCGAAGATCAGCGCGAGGTTATCAAAAATGGCCCCACCCGCCTGCGCGATGAACGGCATATTGAGTAAGTCAGGCTGGCCGAAGCGCAGCATCAGCGCAGCCACCGGCAGCACTGCAATTGGCAGCTGTAACGACCGCCCTAATCTTTGAAAGAATCCTAAAATATTCACCATTTCCCCCTGTGAGACCCGTTAAGGCAGCAAAAACCGTCTGTTTTTTTTCCGGCTTTTTCTAAATCAGTTCGACACTACACACACCACGAGGTGAAGTGTAAAAAAAAATTAATTCGCTTCGCAAATTAAAGCACCGTTTATGTGATAAAAATCACCAAAAAACGCAATATTGTTAGCATGCGACTGGCTAACATCACAAACTTATTTTATGATTCGAAAAATCAAAGCGGATAATTCCCTCTGTTGCCCGGCCGTAATCGCGTTACGCTTACCGCGAGCTTAAACAGAGCACCGCTTTAACCTATTCCAACTCTGCTTAATACGAGGTGCAACATGAGACTGATTCCTCTGGCAACGCCAACCCAGGTCGGGAAATGGGCCGCACGCCATATCGTTAACCGTATCAATGCGTTCAACCCTAGCGAAGAGCGCCCGTTTGTGCTTGGTCTGCCAACGGGGGGAACGCCCCTTGAAGCATACAAACACCTTATTGAGATGCATAAAGCGGGCCAGGTCAGCTTCAGGCACGTTGTAACATTCAATATGGATGAATATGTCGGCCTGCCGAAAGAGCATCCGGAAAGCTATCACAGCTTTATGTACCGAAACTTTTTTGATCATGTTGATATTCAAAGTGAAAACATCAACCTGCTCAATGGTAATGCCCCGGATATTGACGCAGAATGTCGCCAGTATGAAGAGAAAATCCGCTCTTACGGTAAAATTAATCTGTTTATGGGCGGTGTAGGCAACGACGGGCACATTGCATTTAACGAACCCGCTTCATCACTGGCCTCCCGTACCCGCATTAAAACGCTGACCCATGATACCCGCATCGCGAACTCACGCTTCTTCGGGGGTGATGTGGATCAGGTACCAAAATACGCGCTGACCGTTGGCGTTGGTACACTGCTGGACGCGGAAGAAGTGATGATCCTGGTGACCGGGCACCTGAAAGCTCAGGCGCTACAAGCCGCAGTCGAAGGCAATGTGAACCATATGTGGACCATCAGCTGTCTGCAGCTTCATGCTAAAGCCGTCGTCGTTTGTGATGAACCTGCGACAATGGAATTGAAAATGAAAACCGTGAAATATTTCCGCGAGATGGAAGCAGGAAATATCAAAGATTTGTAATGCGCCCCGGTCAATGTGGCCATTGCAGATCGGTGCCTGCCGGTGGATTTTCCACCGGCATGACAAGAAATATCAGGAATGTCAGGAGACTATCTATGTACGCATTAACCCAGGGCCGTATTTATACAGGCCATAAAATTCTCGATCGGCACGCGGTTGTGATCGCAAATGGCCTGATTGAGCGTATCTGCCCGCTGGAGGATCTGCCCGCAGGCATTGAAACTCGACAGGTCGGCGGTGCGATTATTGCCCCTGGCTTTATCGATCTACAGCTTAATGGCTGTGGTGGCGTACAGTTTAACGATGATATTTCAGCCATCAGTGTCGAAACGCTGCAGATTATGCAAAAAGCTAACGAGAAATCGGGCTGCACCAGCTTTTTGCCGACACTGATTACCAGCAGCGATGAGCTGATGAAGCGCGCGGTCGAAGTGATGCGCGCCTGGCTGGCGCAGAACAGCAATCAGGCGCTTGGCCTGCACCTTGAAGGTCCGTGGCTTAATCCGCTGAAAAAAGGCACCCATAATCCTGAACTGATCCGCTTGCCAGATCCGGCGCTGGTTGACTTCCTGTGTGAGAATGCAGATGTGATCAGCAAAATCACCCTGGCTCCGGAAAAAGTGGATGCGGCAGTGATTCGCCAGCTGCGTGAGGCCGGGATCGTTATCTCTGCGGGCCACTCGCACGGCACCTATGATGAAGCGCTGGCCGGCATTGATGCTGGCGTCTCGTTCGCCACCCATTTATATAATGCCATGCCAGCCACCAGCGGGCGTGAACCGGGGTTAATCGGCGCGCTGTTTGATTCTTCTGATGTCTCGTGCGGTGTTATTGCCGATGGTCTGCACGTTCATTACGCAAACATTCGCAATGCTAAACGGATTAAAGGCGATAAGCTGATCCTGGTCACCGATGCAACAGCACCGGCGGGCGCTTCTATTGATCAGTTCATTTTTGCTGGCAAAACAATATACTATCGCAACGGACTGTGTGTTGACGAAAACGGTACTTTGAGTGGTTCTGCCCTCACTATGATTGAAGCTGTGGCAAACAGCGTCGAACATGTCGGCATTTCCCTTGATGAAGCTCTCAGGATGGCAACGCTGTACCCAGCCCGCGCAATGGGGGTAGACACCTATTTAGGGTCAATTGAAGCCGGCAAAGTGGCCAATTTGACCGTGTTCACCCGCGACTACAAAATCACCCGGACCATCGTTAATGGTAACGAGGTCTTTAGCGAGTAGATATTTAATGACCACTGGCGGCCAGGCACAAATTGGAAATGTTGATCTTGTTAAACAACTTAATAGTGCAGCCGTTTACCGGCTAATCGATCAGCAGGGTCCCATCTCTCGAATCCAGATTGCCGAGCACAGTCAACTTGCGCCCGCCAGTGTCACGAAAATCACGCGTCAGCTCATTGAGCGGGGTCTGATTAAAGAAGTTGACCAGCAGGCCTCAACCGGAGGCCGCCGGGCAATTTCCATCATCACGGAAACCCGCGGTTTTAATACCATTGGCGTTCGGCTTGGTCGCCACGACGCGACCGTCACGCTTTTTGACCTCAGCGGAAAATCGCTGGCGGAAGAGCATTATTCCCTGCCAGAACGCACCCAGGAAACGCTGGAAAATGCCCTCTTCAAGGCAATTGCCGACTTTACCGAGCTGCATCAGCGCAAGCTGCGCGAGCTGATTGCCATTTCGGTGATCCTCCCCGGCCTGGTCGATCCCAATAACGGGATTATCCGCTACATGCCGCATATCAATGTGAGCCACTGGCCGCTGGTTGCCAGCCTGGAAAAACGGTTCAATGTCACCAGTTTCGTCGGCCATGACATTCGCAGCCTGGCCCTGGCAGAGCACTATTTTGGGGCATCGCGCGATTGCGCTGACTCCATTCTGGTGCGGGTGCATCGCGGCACGGGGGCCGGGATTATTGCCAACGGCCATATTTTCCTCGGCAGCAACGGGAATGTCGGCGAGCTGGGACACATTCAGGTAGATCCGTTAGGTGAGCGCTGTCACTGCGGCAATTTTGGCTGTCTGGAGACCATTGCTGCCAACAGCGCCATTGAAAACCGTGTGCGCCATCTGCTCACCCAGGGTTATCCGAGCTCGCTGTCCACAGACGACTGCCAGATCCATCAAATTTGCCGTGCCGCCAACCGTGGCGATGCGCTGGCAGGTGAAGTGATCGAATACGTCGGCCGCCATCTGGGGAAAGCCATCGCCATTGCGATTAACCTCTTCAACCCGCAAAAAATCGTCATCGCGGGTGAAATTATCGAGGCAGATAAAATATTGCTTCCCGCCATTGAGGGCTGTATCAACACTCAGGCGCTGAAAGAATTCCGTAAAAATCTGCCGGTGGTGAGATCCGAGATCGACCACCGCTCTGCCATAGGCGCTTTCGCCCTGGCAAAACGGGCGATGCTTAACGGCATCCTGCTTCAGCGTCTGCTGGAATGTTAACTGACTTGATGGGCTCTGACCGCATGAATATAAAAAATGTCATTTGCGATATCGATGGCGTACTGATGCATGACAATACTGCCGTTCCCGGCGCGCGTGAGTTTTTACAACGCATTGTCGGTAACGGGATGCCGCTGGTAGTCCTGACCAACTATCCATCACAAACTGCGATGGATCTGTCAAACCGCTTTGCTTCCGCCGGGATAGAGCTGCCGGACAGCGTTTTCTATACCTCCGCGATGGCGACGGCTGATTTTCTGAAACGCCAGGAGGGGAAAAAAGCCTATGTGGTGGGTGAAGGGGCGCTGATCCACGAGCTGTATAAAGCCGGGTTTACCATCACCGATATTAATCCTGATTTTGTTATCGTCGGGGAAACCCGGTCATTTAACTGGGACATGATGCATAAGGCCGCCTGGTTCGTGGCAAACGGAGCGCGTTTTATCGCGACCAACCCGGACAGCCACGGCCACGGCTTCTCCCCTGCCTGTGGCGCATTATGTGCCGGTATCGAAAAGATCTCCGGCCGCCAGCCGTTTTACGTTGGCAAGCCCAGCCCGTGGATTATGCGGGCCGCGTTAAATAAAATGCAGGCACACTCAGAGGAAACGGTGATCGTCGGCGATAACCTGCGTACCGATATTCTTGCCGGCTTCCAGGCCGGGCTGGAAACCATCCTGGTCCTGTCAGGCGTCTCCACGCTCAGTGACGTAGACGCCATGCCGTTCCGCCCTACATGGATTTACCCTTCTGTTGCGGATATCGACATTATTTAATCCCCTTTCGTCCCCCTGTCCGCTTTGCCGGGCAGCCCACCTTCTTTTGCGTACGTTTTTCACCCACCACTGGCAATTTATTGTCGATCCATCAATAAAAACCCAAAAAAAATGAACATCCACTAAGAATTCACTCAGGTCAACAGCCTATTTTTCACCTAATCACTAAAATACTTGCATCACCTGTCTGGTTAGCGCATTTTCTTATACATGACGCGATAACTGTCGCTTTAAACCAATATCATCACCGCAAGGTAAGTCGTTAGGGAGCTGTATATGTGTTCTATTTTTGGTGTACTCGATCTGAAAAGCGATCCTGCTGAACTGCGTAAGAAAGCGCTGGAGCTTTCACGTCTGATGCGTCACCGTGGCCCGGACTGGTCAGGTGTGTATGCAGACGACAACGCCATCCTCGTCCATGAGCGTTTGTCGATCGTTGACGTGAACAACGGCGCACAGCCGCTGTACAACGCAGCACATACCCACGTTCTTGCGGTAAACGGTGAGATTTATAACCATCAGGCGCTGCGTGCAGAGCTGAGCGATCGCTACGAGTTCCAGACCGAGTCTGACTGTGAAGTGATCCTCGCGCTGTACCAGGAAAAAGGCCTCGACTTCCTCGACGACCTGCAGGGCATGTTCGCCTTCATCCTGTATGACAGCGTGAAAAACACCTGGCTGATCGGCCGTGACCATATCGGGATTATCCCGCTGTATATGGGCAACGATGAGCACGGTAACCTGTATGTTGCTTCTGAAATGAAAGCGCTGGTGCCGGTATGCCGCAGCATTAAAGAATTCCCGCCGGGAAGCTACCTGTCCAGCACCGACGGTGAGATCCGCCGCTACTGGCAGCGCGACTGGTTTGACTATGCCGCCGTTGAAAACAATGTGACCGACGCCACTGCGCTGAAAAACGCGCTGGAAGAGTCAGTAAAAAGCCACCTGATGTCAGACGTGCCTTATGGCGTGCTGCTGTCCGGCGGTCTCGACTCCTCTATTATCTCTGCCGTGACCAAACGTTTTGCCGCGAAGCGCATCGAAGACCAGGATAAAAGTGAAGCCTGGTGGCCACAGCTGCACTCCTTTGCCGTTGGCCTCGAAGGTTCACCGGACCTGAAAGCAGCGAAAGCCGTGGCAGAACATCTGGGCACCGTTCACCATGAAATTCACTTCACCGTGCAGGAAGGTCTGGATGCGATTCGCGATGTGATTTACCACATCGAAACCTATGATGTGACGACCATCCGCGCTTCCACGCCGATGTATCTGATGTCACGTAAAATTAAGGCGATGGGCATTAAGATGGTGCTGTCTGGTGAAGGCGCTGACGAGGTCTTTGGCGGCTACCTGTACTTCCACAAAGCACCGAACGCCCGTGAATTCCACGAAGAGAACGTGCGTAAGCTGCATGCTCTGCATATGTTCGACTGCGCACGCGCCAACAAGGCGATGTCAGCCTGGGGCGTTGAAGCCCGCGTACCTTTCCTGGACAAGAAATTCCTGGATGTGGCGATGCGCATCAACCCACAGGACAAAATGTGCGGCAGCAACGGTAAAATGGAGAAGCATATCCTGCGCGAGTGCTTTGAATCTTACCTGCCAGCCAGCGTGGCATGGCGCCAGAAAGAGCAGTTTTCTGATGGGGTAGGCTACAGCTGGATCGACACGCTGAAAGAAGTGGCCGCAGAGCAGGTCAGTGACCAGCAGTTGCAAACCGCGCATTTCCGTTTCGCCTACAACACGCCAACCTCAAAAGAAGCGTATCTGTACCGCGAAATCTTTGAGGAGTTGTTCCCGGTGCCTAGCGCGGCGGAATGCGTACCTGGCGGCCCGTCAGTGGCCTGTTCGTCCGCTAAAGCCATAGAATGGGATGAAGCCTTCAAAAACATGGACGATCCTTCAGGTCGTGCCGTGGGTGTGCATCAGTCCGCATACTAACGCGAACAGATAAAGCATGCTAAACGGGCCTCTGTGGCCCGTTTTTATTTAGCCGCTGCGTCTGTTAACATCAGAATTCGTTGATTTTATCGTCATCCTGGTCACAAGGCAGTCAAACAACACGATTGTGACAAAAAACGGGAAAAAACTTGTTGACGCTTTTGGGCCAACTCCGCATAATGCGCCCCGCAACGCCGCAGAAGGTTACGCGAAAAAAGAAGGCTACTTAGCTCAGCTGGTTAGAGCACAGCACTCATAATGCTGGGGTCACAGGTTCGATTCCCGTAGTAGCCACCATCTTTTTTGCGCGGGAGTGGCGAAATTGGTAGACGCACCAGATTTAGGTTCTGGCGCCGCAAGGTGTGCGAGTTCAAGTCTCGCCTCCCGCACCATTTCCATAAGCGGTTTGCACGGATGGGGTATCGCCAAGCGGTAAGGCACCGGTTTTTGATACCGGCATTCCCTGGTTCGAATCCAGGTACCCCAGCCATTTTTTAAGAAGTGTGTTAGTATAGTAAAGCAGTAGAATTAGGCTACTTAGCTCAGCTGGTTAGAGCACAGCACTCATAATGCTGGGGTCACAGGTTCGATTCCCGTAGTAGCCACCAATTTTATTGGGGTGTCGCCAAGTGGTAAGGCTCTGGTTTCTGATACCAGCATTCCGGGGTTCGAATCCCTGCACCCCAGCCATATAAAGACGGCTGGTAGTAACAAGTCGCAAAGTAGAAGTCGCCTGGCTCGCCAGTCGCATAAAAAATTGGGGTGTCGCCAAGCGGTAAGGCACTGGTTTCTGATACCAGCATTCCGGGGTTCGAATCCCTGCACCCCAGCCATAAAGTAAAAAAGCCTGCGCAAGCGGGCTTTTTTACGTCTGAACAAAAGCGCCAATCGGTAAAAATGATCGACCCCGACGAAGTGGCCTGACATAGTTCTTAACTGTAGGGGCTGCCCTCTGTTCCGGTCAGCCCGCCATCCCTCCGCGGCTACAACCCTAGCGCATACTTTAACGCCCGGCGCTTAAGCACACCTGAGCGCTGCGCCACAATCAGTCCGAGATTACGCACCACCTTCAGCGGTGCCGACTGATTGCTGAACGCGAAATAGAACAGGTCCATGCCACTCTGCATCAAGAGATTATCCCTATGGCGTTTACGCTGATAACGCTGTAACACCGGCGCAGATGCCCAGTTCTCAGCGCGCAGGCGGGACTCACTCAGTACGCTGATTAACGCATCAACATCACGGTAGCCGAGATTAACACCCTGCCCGGCCAGCGGGTTAATGGTGTGCGCGGCATCTCCAACCAGCGCCAGCCCCGGCAACACATAGCGTGTGGCGTGGCGACGCACCAGCGGGAACGACCCCGCCGCGACCGGCGTCACCCGGCCCAGACGCGTCGGGAAATGCGCCTGAATCTCTTTTTGCAGCTGCGGCATCGTCATCGCCTGCAGCTGACGAATACGCATCGGGCTGTCATACCACACCAGCGAGGCCCAGTTATCAAACAGCGGCAGGAAAGCACGCGGCCCTTCTGGCGTGAACTGCTGCCAGGTGGTGTCGCCAGCATCATGTTCACAGCGCACGCTGATCAGCATACAGGACTGCGCGTAGTTCCAGCCGTGGATGCCAATACCTGCCAGCTGTCTCACCTGTGAATTAGCACCGTCAGCCCCGACCACCAGCCGTGCGGTCAGTGACTCACCGCTCTCCAGCGTGATCTGCCAGCCCTCATTCACCGGCTGCAGATCGCGCAGGCGCGCCGGACACAGCAGACTGATGTCCTGCTGTTGCAGACGCTGCCACAAAGCGCGCTGGAGCACGCTGTTCTCAACCATATAGCCCAGCTCAGGCAAACCGAGCGATTGCGCATCGAATCCTACCTGGGCCGTTTGCCACTCCCAGGTTTCCAGCTTGCGATAAGGCACCGCGCGCATGCCAATGACCGCAGGCCAGACCTCAAGCTGCTTCAGTAACGCAACCGAGGCGGCACCTATTGCCGAGATACGCACATCAGGGTTGCTGGCGGGGTCAAATTCCGTCGGGGCCTCCTGTTCCAGTACCGCAACCTGAAAACCGTGTTGCGCCAGCCCGCTGGCCAGCGCGGCCCCCACCATGCCGCCGCCCACAATCGCCACGTCTACTTTCTGCTTTATTTCCGTCATCTTTTTTCCTTCTCCGGCCATACCGCGCGTGCTGTGCAACTACACCTCACCGGCAGAATTCTGTTATCCTGATCGTTGTTAAGTGTACCGGATTTTTCTGCGACTAACAGATCGCCGGGTCACCGGTTTCACTGGAAGCGAAGCACTACCCTACGCGCCCCGCACTCCTTTCTGCATGACAAATGGCAAGTCGATGACAAAAAAACTGCATATTAAAACCTGGGGCTGTCAGATGAATGAGTATGACTCATCTAAAATGGCAGACCTGTTAAACAGCACCCACGGATATACCCTGACCGAAGAGGCAGAAGAGGCTGACGTACTGCTGCTCAACACCTGTTCGATTCGTGAAAAGGCCCAGGAAAAAGTTTTCGCTCTGCTCGGCCGCTGGAGAAAACTGAAGGAATCCAATCCCGATGTGATTATCGGCGTGGGGGGCTGTGTGGCTTCACAGGAAGGCGATCAGCTCCGCCAGCGTGCCAGCTGCGTGGATATCGTGTTTGGTCCACAAACTCTGCACCGCCTGCCCGAGATGATCAACACCGTGCGCGGTACCAGGAGTCCCGTCGTTGATGTCAGTTTCCCTGAAATTGAAAAATTCGACCGCATGCCCGAACCCCGCGCCGAGGGCCCGACTGCGTTTGTTTCGATCATGGAAGGCTGCAACAAATACTGTACCTTCTGCGTGGTCCCCTATACCCGTGGTGAAGAGGTCAGTCGTCCTTCGGATGATATTCTGTTCGAAATTGCCCAACTGGCCGCACAGGGCGTGCGCGAAGTGAATCTGCTGGGGCAGAATGTTAATGCTTATCGCGGAGCGACCTACGACGGCGGCATCTGCTCCTTCGCCGAGCTGTTGCGTCTGGTTGCGGCGATTGACGGCATTGACCGCATTCGCTTCACCACCAGCCACCCGATCGAGTTTACCGACGATATCATTGAAGTTTACCGCGATACGCCAGAGTTGGTCAGCTTCCTTCACCTGCCGGTACAGAGCGGTTCAGATCGTATTCTGACGCTGATGAAACGCGCACATACCGCGCTGGAATACAAAGCCATTATCCGTAAGCTGGTTGCCGCACGACCGGATATTCACATCAGCTCTGATTTTATCATCGGTTTTCCTGGCGAAACTCAGGCTGATTTTGAGCAGACCATGAAGCTGATTGGCGACATCAATTTCGATACCAGCTACAGCTTTATCTATTCTGCCCGCCCCGGTACACCCGCTGCGGATCTGCCGGACGATGTCTCAGAAGACGAGAAAAAACAGCGGTTGTACATCCTGCAGGACCGCATCAACCAGCAGGCGATGGCCTGGAGCCGTCGAATGTCAGGCAGCGTACAGCGCATCCTGGTGGAGGGCACCTCGCGTAAAAACGTGATGGAGCTGTCAGGTCGTACCGCCTGTAACCGTGTGGTCAACTTTGAAGGCACGCCGGAACACATTGGCAAGTTCGTCGATGTGGAAATCGTTGATGTGTATGCCAACTCACTGCGCGGTATTTTTGTCCGTGGTGAAGATCAGATGGATCTGCGCAGCGTCGAAACCCCCGCCTCGGTGATTGCGCGCACGCGTAAAGAGAACGAACTGGGCGTTGGAACCTTCCAGCCCTGACCTCATTGATTGCGGCGAGCTTTCCAGATTCGCCGCATGATTTCATTGCGTTATACTTGCTTTCTGAAAGATGCGCCCAAATATCCAACCAGACGCTTGCAGCTTTGCGTTGCGCCATAAATAATTCTCTTAAGGCGCTGGCGCGTTAGCCAGACTGTCATCCATTTCTCAACCTGGCCCTGTGTGACCCAAAGGATTAGTTTGAATATTGAAACACGTGAAGTAACCCTGGAACCTATTGATAACACCCGGCTGCTGAGCCTTTGTGGCCCGTTTGATGACAATATCAAGCAGTTAGAGCGCCGACTGGGCATTGAAATTAACCGCCGTGAAAACGTATTTAAACTGGCAGGCCGCGCATTAAGCGTTCACGCCGCCGTTGATATTCTGCGCCATCTCTATGTGGACACCGCCCCTGTGCGCGGCCATATCCCGGACATCGACCCGGAACAGATCCATCTGGCGATTAAAGAGAGCGGCGTGCTGGAGCAGACTGCTGACAGCGTCCCGGACTTTGGCAAAGCGATTCACATCAAAACCAAACGCGGGGTAATCAAACCGCGCACGCCGAACCAGGCACAGTATGTTGCCAACATCCTCGACCACGACGTCACCTTCGGGATTGGTCCGGCCGGGACCGGTAAGACTTATCTGGCAGTCGCCGCCGCCGTTGATGCGCTGGAGCGCCAGGAGATCCGCCGCATTATGCTGACCCGCCCGGCGGTGGAAGCCGGTGAAAAACTCGGCTTCCTGCCGGGCGATCTCAGCCAGAAGGTTGACCCCTATCTGCGCCCGCTTTACGACGCCCTGTTCGAGATGCTCGGTTTTGAGCGTGTTGAAAAACTGATTGAGCGCAACGTGATTGAAGTGGCGCCACTGGCCTATATGCGCGGTCGTACGCTGAACGATGCCTTTATCATTCTGGATGAAAGCCAGAACACCACCATTGAACAGATGAAGATGTTTCTGACCCGTATTGGCTTTAACTCCAAAGCGGTGATCACCGGTGACGTAACGCAGATTGACCTGCCGCGTAACCTGAAATCCGGCCTGCGCCATGCCATTGAGGTGCTGTCCGATGTGGATGAACTGAGTTTTAACTTTTTCCACAGTGAAGACGTGGTGCGCCATCCAGTGGTGGCACGCATTGTCGTTGCCTATGAAGCCTGGGAAGCGGCCGACCAAAAACGGCGTGATGTCCAGGCAGAAGAACGTAAACGTGAAGCGCTGGCAGCCCAGGCTTCACAGGAGAACAAATGAGTAATGTCATTCTGGACCTGCAACTCGCCTGTGAAAGCGAGCAGGGCCTGCCGGCGGAAGCCGACTTTCAACGCTGGCTGGAGGCCGTGCTGCCGCAGTTCCAGCCAGAAAGTGAAGTAACGATCCGCGTGGTCGATGAAGCCGAAAGCCATGAGCTGAATCACACCTATCGCGGTAAAGATAAACCGACTAACGTGCTGTCGTTTCCATTTGAAGCGCCACCGGGCATTGAGCTCCCGCTGCTGGGCGATCTCATCATTTGCCGCCAGGTGGTGGAGCAGGAGGCCAGAGAGCAGGAAAAAGCGCTGGAAGCGCACTGGGCGCACATGGTGATCCACGGTAGCCTGCATCTGTTAGGTTATGATCACATTGAAGATGACGAAGCCGAAGAGATGGAATCACTGGAGACCGAGATAATGCTTGCTCTTGGCTATCCCGATCCGTACATTTCGGAGAAAGAATAACGACCCGGCTGGTTCGCCAGCCACCCCGCCTGCCCCTGACTGTTCCGGGGCAGCCGATTCTGTTAATAGAGAGACAAACTCAAAAACGCCATGAGCGATGACCATTCACAAAACAATGACAGTCCCAGTAGCAAAAAGGGATTTTTTACGCTGATTCTCAACCAGTTGTTCCACGGTGAGCCGAAGAACCGCGATGACCTGCTGGAGCTGATCCGGGATTCTGAACAGAATGACCTGATCGACCCGGATACCAGGGACATGCTGGAAGGCGTTATGGATATCGCCGAACAGCGTGTACGAGACATTATGATCCCCCGCTCACAGATGGTCACGCTGAAGCGTAACCAGACGCTGGATGAGTGCCTGGAGGTGATTATTGAGTCTGCGCATTCGCGTTTCCCGGTCATCAGCGAAGACAAGGACCATGTTGAAGGCATCCTGATGGCCAAAGATTTACTGCCGTTTATGAGCAGTGAGTCTGAGCCGTTCAGTATGGAAAAGGTGCTGCGTACAGCGGTGGTGGTGCCGGAAAGCAAGCGTGTTGACCGGATGCTGAAAGAGTTCCGTTCACAGCGCTATCACATGGCGATTGTGATTGATGAATTTGGTGGTGTTTCCGGCCTGGTTACCATTGAAGATATCCTTGAACTGATCGTCGGTGAAATTGAGGATGAGTTTGACGAAGAAGAAGATCGCGACATTCGTCAGCTCAGCCGTCACACCTACACCATTCGCGCCCTGACGCCGATTGAGGATTTCAATGAGGTCTTCAACACCAACTTCAGCGACGAAGAAGTGGACACTATCGGCGGTCTGGTGATGCAGGGCTTTGGTCATCTGCCCGCGCGCGGTGAAACGATAGAGATCGATGGTTACCAGTTTAAAGTAGCGATGGCAGACAGCCGTCGTATTATTCAGGTGCATGTCAAAATCCCGGAAAATTCGCCGCAACCGACTCTGGAAGAGTAATTCATTTATGGCAATTGCTTCATTCTGCCAGCGCCAGCGGGTTCGCCTGCTATTAGCGCTAATTACGGGTGCCATTGGCACCCTTTCTTTCTCCCCTTATGACTTCTGGCCTGCGGCATTAGTCTCGCTGTTCGGTTTGCAGGCACTGACGCTGAACCGCACTACCCGTCAGGCCAGCGCCATCGGCTTTGCCTGGGGCTTCGGCCTGTTCGGCAGCGGCGTTAACTGGGTCTATGTCAGTATCGCCACATTTGGTGGTATGCCTGGCCCGGTCAATGTCTTCCTGGTGATCCTGCTGGCAGCGTATCTGTCGTTGTATACCCTGCTGTTTGCCGCCCTGCTGAATCGCCTCAGCCCTCGCACCTCGCTGCTGCGCCTGGCCGTGGTTGCCCCGGTACTTTGGCAGCTCACTGAATTCCTGCGCGGCTGGGTGTTGACGGGTTTCCCGTGGCTCCAGTTTGGTTACAGCCAAATCAACGGCCCGCTGAAAGGTCTGGCCCCGATTCTGGGGGTAGAGGGTATTACCTTCCTGCTGATGATTATCGCCGGGCTGGCGGTATATGCCGTGCTACAGCGCCGTATGGCCGCCGGCGTTGCCGCCCTGGCACTGCTGCTGCTTCCGTGGCCGCTTCGTCATATCACCTGGTTCCAGCCCTTACCGCAAAGAGCCGTCGAGGTGGCGCTGGTGCAGGGCAATATCGAGCAGTCGATGAAGTGGGACCCGGACCAGCTTCTTAACACCCTGAAAACCTATACCGCACTCAGCCGCCCGTTTGTCGGTAAAGCGCCAATCATCATCTGGCCGGAGTCGGCCATCCCCGACCTGGAAACACGTCAGCAGCCGTTCCTGAAAGCGGTGGATGGGCAGCTGCGTGAAGCAGGCAGCAGCCTGGTGACCGGCATTGTTGACTCGCGCCTGGAGCGTAACCGCTACCACGACTACAACACGATTATCGTGCTGGGCGGTCCGCAGCCTTACAGCTATTTCAGCGACAACCGCTACCAGAAGAACCACCTGGTGCCGTTTGGCGAATTTGTTCCGCTGGAGACCCTGCTGCGCCCGCTGGCACCGTTCTTCGACCTGCCGATGTCTTCGTTCAGCCGCGGGGGTTACATACAGCCGCAGCTGAAAGTGGCTGGCTATAATCTTACGGCGGCGATCTGCTATGAGATTGTGCTTGGCCAGCAGGTGCGCGACAACTTCCGTCCGGACACCAATTTCCTGCTGACCATCTCAAATGACGCCTGGTTTGGTCACTCTATCGGCCCGTGGCAGCATCTGCAGATGGCGCGTATGCGCGCACTGGAGCTGGGACGCCCGCTGCTGCGCAGCACCAATAACGGTGTGACCGCTGTCGTCAACGCCAGCGGCGATATTGCGCAGATTATCCCGCAGTTTAAAGCTGAGGTGCTGGCTGCAAAAGTCACTCCAACCACCGGGCTGACTCCTTATGCCCGCATTGGCAACTGGGGCATCTGGACGATCTCCCTGCTGTTTGCCATTGCTGGCGCCGTCTTCACCTGGCGTTCCCGCCGCAGCTGATACCCAGGGCTGGCCTTTATTAGGGTCGCCCCCTGTTGCGGGCTGACCGGAAAAAAAGGTCAGCCCCTACGCCTTATCCGGACTGACTGGAAAAAAGGTCAGCCCCTACGCCTTATCCGGACTGACTGGAAAAAAGGTCAGCCCCTACGCCTTATCCGGACTGACTGGAAAAAATCAGCCCCTACGCCTTATCCGGGCTGACTGGAAAAAATCAGCCCCTGCGCCTTATCCGGGCTGACCGGAAAAAATCAGCCCCTGCGCCTTATCCTTACGTCCCACAGCTTATGCTGCATTTCTGTCGGAAAACCGCCGTTGGCACGATGATTGCAAAATATTTCCGTGAAAACGTGTGTCAGCCCCGTAACAAGTCGCTACGAAATTGTTCACGCACCGCCACGGCGCAATAAGTGCACCGTTGCGAAGCATTGCAAAAAAAACCGCACCTGATTGGTGCGGGGTACATCGCAAAAAAGAAACTTTTTCGTTTCACACCATTAACATTCAGCTATGTTATTGAGGAATGGCACCCGCTTTAATTTTGTATAAAACAGATAAATAGCAGGAAATACACACATCACCTCACGTCGGCGTCGTTTTATTTCGCGCCACAACTGCAAAGGAGTTGGAACATGAAATTACGGAAACTGGGGCTTTGCCTTGCACTGGCAGGATTCGCCTCTGGTATCGCTCACGCTGAAGACGCTAAACCTCAGGCAGCAGCCGATGCGCAGCAGCAAGGGTCTACCCTGGAGAAAATTGCTAAAAACGGCGTGATCGTCGTTGGCCACCGTGAGTCCTCCGTCCCGTTCTCCTATTACGACAACCAGCAGAAAGTTGTGGGTTACTCTCAGGATTACTCCAACGCGATTGTTGACGCTATCAAGAAAAAGCTGAACAAACCCGATCTGCAGGTGAAAATGCTGCCGATTACCTCTCAGAACCGTATCCCGCTGTTGCAGAACGGCACCTACGATTTTGAGTGTGGCTCAACCACCAACAACCTGGAACGCCAGAAGCAGGCCAGCTTCTCAGACAGTATCTTTGTCGTGGGCACACGCCTGCTGGTGAAGAAAGGCGGAGCCATTAAAGATTTCGCCGATCTGAAAGGCAAAAGCGTCGTGGTCACCTCAGGCACCACCTCAGAGATTCTTCTTAACAAGCTGAATGACGAGAAGAAAATGGGCATGCGTATCATCAGCGCCAAAGATCACGGTGACTCTTTCCGTACTCTGGAAAGCGGCCGTGCCGTTGCCTTTATGATGGACGATGCGCTGCTGGCGGGTGAACGTGCGAAAGCCAAAAAACCGGCTAACTGGGAAATTCTTGGCACGCCTCAGTCCCACGAAGCCTACGGCTGTATGCTGCGTAAGGGCGATGGCGAGTTTAAAAAGCTGATGGATGACACTATCGCGCAGGCGCAGACCTCTGGCGAAGCCACCAAGTGGTTCGACAAATGGTTCAAGCAGCCTATCCCACCAAAAAATATGACCATGGACTTCGATCTGTCAGACGACATGAAAGCCCTGTTCAAAGCGCCTAACGACAAGGCAATGAATTAATAATGAGAAAACAGGGGCAGTTTGCTGCCCCATGATTGCTGAACACAGGCTCGGACAGACACAGCCAGGCAGACAGAGCTCAAGCCCTGCCGCCTGACGAAGGTGTAAGCCGGTCGTTCCCCGGCGAGCACAGCAGAGCCTCTCATCAATCTTCAGGGTAGCGGTCGCTACCCTTTTTTTACCGGAGTGTTTTATGTCTATTGATTGGAACTGGGGAATATTCCTGCAAGAGGCCCCGTTCGGTAATACTACCTATCTCGGTTGGCTGTGGTCCGGTTTTCAGGTCACCATCGCCGTATCCGTTTGCGCCTGGATTATCGCCCTGTTAGTCGGTTCTCTGTTCGGTATTCTTCGAACGGTGCCTAATCGTCTGCTATCGGGTCTTGGTACCTGTTATGTTGAGTTATTCCGTAACGTGCCGCTGATTGTGCAATTCTTTATCTGGTATCTGGTGGTGCCGGAACTGTTGCCGGAAGGCCTCGGCATGTGGTTTAAGTCGGAAATCGATCCGAATATTCAGTTCTTTACCTGCTCGGTGCTGTGTCTTGGCCTGTTCACCGCGGCCCGCGTCTGCGAACAGGTGCGCGCTGCTATTCAGTCCCTTCCCAGCGGTCAGAAAAATGCGGGTCTGGCGATGGGGCTGACGCTGCCGCAAACCTATCGCTACGTGCTGCTGCCGAACGCCTACCGCGTCATTGTGCCGCCGATGACCTCGGAAATGCTTAACCTGGTGAAAAACTCTGCCATCGCCTCCACTATCGGACTGGTCGATATGGCCGCTCAGGCAGGCAAACTGCTGGACTATTCCGCACACGCTTATGAATCTTTCACCGCGATTACCCTTGCCTACATCGCGATTAACGCAGTGATTATGCTGCTGATGGGGCTGGTTGAGCGCAAAGTCCGACTGCCGGGGGGCAAATAATGTACGAATTTGACTGGAGTACTATCGTCCCCAACCTCCCCTACTTATGGGCGGGTATGGTCGTTACGCTGAAAATTACCGTCACTGCGGTTATTTTCGGCATCATCTGGGGCACGCTGCTGGCGGTGATGCGCCTGTCATCCTTTAAGCCCATCAGCTGGTTCGCCAAGATCTACGTTAACCTGTTCCGTTCCGTCCCGCTGGTGATGGTACTGCTGTGGTTTTATCTGGTGGTACCGAGCTTCCTGCAACAGGTGCTGGGGCTGTCGCCCAAGACCGATATTCGCCTGATTTCTGCGATGGTGGCGTTCTCACTGTTTGAAGCCGCCTACTATTCGGAAATTATTCGCGCGGGGATTTTAAGTATCGCCCGTGGTCAGGGCAGTGCCGCACTGGCGCTGGGAATGACCCAATGGCAGTCAATGAGGCTGATCATCCTGCCCCAGGCGTTTCGCGCCATGGTGCCGCTGCTGCTCACCCAGGGCATTGTGTTGTTCCAGGATACCTCGCTGGTGTATGTCCTGAGTCTTGCGGACTTCTTCCGTACTGCCGATACCATTGGCGTCAATAACGGTACTGAGATCGAAATGGTGCTGTTTGCCGGTGCGGTCTACTTCGTTATCAGCCTTAGCGCCTCACTGTTGGTCAGCTATTTAAAGAAAAAAAGGACTGCGTAAATGATTACCCTGAAAAATGTTTCTAAGTGGTATGGTCACTTTCAGGTGCTGACCGACTGCTCAACCGAAGTTAAAAAAGGTGAAGTGGTGGTGGTGTGCGGTCCTTCTGGTTCCGGCAAATCAACGCTGATTAAAACGGTAAACGGTCTTGAACCTATTCAGAAAGGGCTGATTGAAGTAAACGGCACCGCCGTCAACGACAAGAAAACTAATCTTGCGCAGCTTCGCTCCAAAGTCGGCATGGTGTTCCAGCATTTTGAGCTGTTCCCCCATCTGTCGATCGTGGACAACCTGACGCTGGCGCAGGTAAAAGTGCTGAAACGCAACAAAGATGAAGCGCGCCAGAAAGGGCTCAAGCTGCTGGAGCGCGTTGGTCTGAGCGCTCACGCCAATAAGTTCCCCGGGCAGCTCTCAGGTGGTCAGCAGCAGCGTGTGGCGATTGCCCGCGCGCTGTGTATGGATCCCATTGCGATGCTGTTCGACGAACCGACATCGGCGCTGGACCCGGAAATGATCAATGAAGTGCTGGACGTTATGGTCGAGCTGGCGAACGAAGGCATGACCATGATGGTGGTGACCCACGAGATGGGCTTTGCCCGTAAAGTGGCTAACCGCGTGATCTTTATGGATGAAGGAAAGATTGTAGAAGACTCACCGAAAGACGAGTTCTTTAATAATCCACAGTCTGAACGTGCAAAAGACTTCCTCGCGAAGATCCTGCATTAACCGCCAGGGGCCAGGCAAGCCTGGCCCCTGAACAGAGTTACGGTTCAAACGGCTGCCGGACAAACTGATCGTGGTTGCACTCCGGACAGCGCGTCAGCACCTCCGGGGTATAGATCGCCCTGGTAAACTGGCACCCTTCGCACACCAGATTACCTAACCCCACCACTTCACCACTTTGATAAACGCCGTGATGATTCAGATCCTGGAACACTTCACGCCATTCAAGCTGACTTTTATCAGTGATATCCGCCAGCTCTTTCCAGATGCTCTGACGGATGACCCGCATAAACACGCTGTCACTGAGTTCATCCTGATTTTCCGCATAGCTGCGGGCGAATTCTTCCAAATCGCGACGCACGGCGCGGCTGACATCATCAATTTCGCCAGGCGTTAATTCTCCTCGGTTGTTCATCCGCTGGCGGGCACTCTCCACCAGAGTATCAATATCACGTTCACCGCGCTCAAGTCGCAGGGTGAGTGATGACACCAGCTCACGATAATACTGAGCAACCTTATTCATGGACTCTCCTTATTGATAACGAAAGCGTTTCTTCTCAGTCTAGTTGTAACTGAAAAATTTCCGTGATTTCACGCTTAAATTTGCCATCGCGATTCCAGCTTGCAGAGAAATGCCCTCCGGCAGGACGCTTACTGTTGTTGCGTCGGGTGCGAATCAGCTATGCTATGCGGATCTGAACGAACACGAAAAAATTGATACCAAGGACCACTGGCTACTATGCAAGAGCAATATCGCCCGGAAGAGATAGAATCCCATGTCCAGCAGCAATGGGATAAAAAGCAAACGTTCAAAGTGACCGAAGAAGAAGGTAAAGAGAAGTACTACTGCCTCTCCATGCTGCCCTATCCTTCCGGCCGCCTGCACATGGGCCACGTGCGTAACTATACGATTGGCGATGTGATCTCACGCTACCAGCGTATGCTGGGCAAAAACGTTCTCCAGCCAATTGGCTGGGATGCCTTCGGCCTGCCTGCTGAAGGTGCTGCGGTGAAAAACAACACCGCACCGGCGCCGTGGACTTACTCCAACATCGATTACATGAAGAACCAGCTGAAACTGTTGGGCTTCGGCTATGACTGGAACCGCGAACTGGCGACCTGCCAGCCAGAGTACTACCGCTGGGAACAGTGGTTCTTTACTAAATTGTATGAAAAAGGCCTGGTTTATAAAAAAACCTCAGCGGTTAACTGGTGCCCGCACGATATGACCGTGCTGGCTAACGAGCAGGTGATCGACGGCTGCTGCTGGCGCTGTGACACGAAAGTGGAACGTAAAGAGATCCCACAGTGGTTTGTCAAAATCACCGACTACGCCGATGAACTGCTGAATGACCTGGACACGCTGGAAAGCTGGCCTGAGCAGGTTAAAACCATGCAGCGTAACTGGATTGGCCGCTCTGAAGGGGTGGAAATCGAGTTCAGCGTCAGCAACAGCCCTGAAAAACTGCGCGTTTACACCACGCGTCCTGACACCTTTATGGGTGTGACCTACCTCGCTGTCGCGGCAGGTCACCCGCTGGCTGCGCAGGCTGCCGCCGGCAACCCGGCGCTGGCTGATTTTATTGCTGAATGCCGTAACACCAAAGTTGCCGAAGCAGACATGGCAACCATGGAGAAAAAAGGCATGGCCACCGGCCTGTTTGCGCAACATCCACTGACCGGCGAAAACGTCCCGGTGTGGGTAGCCAACTTCGTGCTGATGGAATATGGCACCGGTGCCGTGATGGCCGTTCCCGGCCACGACCAGCGCGACTGGGAGTTCGCCACAAAATACCATCTGGCGATCAAGCCGGTGATCCTCGCCGCTGACGGCACGGCACCGGATCTGAGCGAAGCTGCGATGACCGAAAAAGGCACGCTGTTCAACTCCGGAGAGTTTGACGGTCTGTCCTATGAAGACGGCTTCAACGCGATTGCGAATAAACTGGCCGACAGCGGCGTGGGCGAGCGTAAAGTGAACTACCGCCTGCGCGACTGGGGGGTTTCCCGCCAGCGCTACTGGGGCGCACCGATTCCAATGGTCACCCTGGAAGACGGCACTGTGATGCCAACGCCGGAAGACCAGTTGCCGGTGATCCTGCCGGAAGACGTGGTCATGGACGGCATTACCAGCCCGATTAAAGCCGACCCGGAGTGGGCAAAAACCACCGTCAACGGCCAGCCGGCGCTGCGTGAAACTGATACCTTTGACACCTTTATGGAATCCTCATGGTATTACGCGCGTTATACCTGCCCGGATTACGATAAAGGAATGCTGGACCCGGCAGCGGCCAACTACTGGCTGCCGGTAGATCAGTATGTGGGTGGTATCGAACACGCCATCATGCACCTGCTCTACTTCCGTTTCTTCCACAAACTGCTGCGTGATGCAGGCCTGGTCAACTCTGATGAACCTGCGAAGCGTCTGCTTTGTCAGGGGATGGTGCTGGCGGATGCCTTCTACTACCTGGGCAACAGCGGAGAGCGTAACTGGGTCTCTCCGGTTGATGTCACCGTTGAGCGCGACGAGAAAGGCCGTATAACTAAAGCCAGCGATGCTGAAGGGCACGAGCTGGTGTATGCGGGCATGAGCAAAATGTCGAAGTCGAAAAACAACGGCATCGACCCACAGGTGATGGTAGAACGCTACGGTGCCGATACCGTCCGTCTGTTTATGATGTTTGCTTCTCCGGCAGAAATGACGCTGGAATGGCAGGAGTCCGGCGTGGAAGGGGCAAACCGCTTCCTGAAACGCGTCTGGAAGCTGGCCTTCGAACACACGCAGAAAGGTGCCACCGTGGCCCTGAACGTCGATGCGCTGACTGAAGACCAGAAAAGCCTGCGTCGCGACCTGCATAAAACGATCAGCAAAGTTTCCGATGACATCGGTCGTCGTCAGACTTTTAACACCGCGATTGCGGCAATTATGGAACTGATGAACAAGCTGGCTCGCGCCCCACAGGAGAGCGAGCAGGATCGCGCGCTGATGCAGGAAGCCCTGCTGGCCGTGGTGCGCATGCTGAACCCGTTCACTCCACATGCCAGCTTTGTGCTGTGGCAGTCTCTGGGCGGTGCAGGCGATATCGACAATGCCCCATGGCCGCAGGCGGATGATGCCGCAATGGTGGAAGATTCACTGCTGGTTGTCGTACAGGTTAATGGTAAAGTGCGCGGTAAAATCACCGTCGCGGCTGATGCCACGCAAGAGCAGGTGCAGGCTCGCGCTGCGCAGGAGCATCTGGTGGCCAAATATCTCGACGGTGTCACCATTCGTAAAGTGATTTACGTACCGGGCAAGCTGCTTAACCTGGTCGTTGGTTGATGTCAGGAGGAACTGTGCGACATCCGATAGTCTGTCTGTTACTGAGCATGGCGGTGTTGATCACCGCCGGCTGTGGTTACCATCTGCGCGGCACCACCTCGGTGCCGCCCGAAATGAAAACGCTGATCCTCGATACCGGGGACCCGTATGGCCCGCTGACGCGTGCCGTGCGAGAACAGCTGCGTCTGAACAACGTCAAAATCATCGATAAGCCGGGTGACCGTAAAGACATTCCGTCTCTGCGTTTAACGGGGGAAACCTCTGGTCGTGATACCGCCTCAGTGTTCCAGGATGGTAAAACAGCCGAGTATTCAATGGTGATGACCGTCAGTGCTCAGGTTCTGGTGCCGAATAAAGGCATCTATCCGATCAGTGCGACGGTGTACCGTTCATTCTTTGATAACCCGCTGGCCGCTCTGGCAAAAGACTCCGAACAGCAAATCATCATTGATGAAATGCGTACCCAGGCCGTGCAACAGCTGGTGCGTAAGTTACTGACCGTGCATGCCGCAGAGGACAATCCGGCGATCAATACGCTGGGCAACACCCCTTCAGCGGTTGACCGTTTGCCGACGGATAAGCACAACATGTCGGGCAGTTCTTACTCACGATGATCAGGATTTACCCTGAACAGCTAGGCGCGCAACTCCGTGAGGGGCTGCGCGCCTGTTATTTATTAAGCGGTAATGAACCGCTGCTGGTACAGGAAGCGCAGGATGCCATCCGCGCTGCCGCACAGCAGCAGGGCTTTACCGAACACTACAGTTTCACGCTGGAAGCCGGCACTGACTGGCAGGAAATTTTCTCTATCTGCCAGGCACTGAGCCTGTTTGCCAGCCGCCAGACGCTGCTGCTGATCCTGCCCGAAAATGGCCCCAGCGCGGCGATGGGCGAACAGTTGCTCAACCTCTCAACGCTGCTGCACGGCGATATTCTGCTGATGCTGCGCGCCGCCAGACTGACGAAAGCACAGGAAAACAGCGCCTGGTACAAAGCGCTCAGTGCCCAGGGCGCAGTCGTGCCCTGCCAGACGCCGGAACAGGCACAGCTTCCACGCTGGGTCTCTGCCCGTGCGAAGAAGAATAAGCTGACGCTGGACGATGCCGCTAATCAGCTACTGTGCTACTGCTACGAAGGGAATCTTCTGGCACTCTCACAGGCGCTGGAACGGCTGTCCCTGCTGTGGCCGGATGGCAAGCTCACGCTGCCACGCGTGGAGCAGGCGGTTAACGATGCGGCACACTTTACCCCTTTCCACTGGGTCGATGCCCTGCTGGCGGGGAAAAGCAAACGTGCCCTGCATATTCTGCGCCAGATGCATTCTGAAGACAGCGAACCGGTGATCCTGATGCGCACGCTGCAGCGCGATCTGCTGCTGCTGGTCACGCTGCAACGTCAGATGGCACAGACGCCGCTGCGCACGCTGTTTGACCAGCATCGCGTATGGCAAAACCGCCGCGCCCTGTTCAGCGAGGCGTTACAGCGCCTGAGTGCCGCCCAGCTTACCCAGGCCGTGCGGTTGCTGACCCAGATTGAGCTGACGCTGAAGCAGGACTACGGCCAGTCCGTCTGGTCTGAACTGGAAACCCTGGCGCTGGTGTTATGCCACCCGTCCTTCCCGGCGAGTTTTTGTGATGTCTGAGCTGCATGCGCTGTTTGGCGGCACCTTTGACCCGATTCACTATGGTCACCTGCGTCCGGTTGACGCCCTGGCACAGCAGGTTGGTCTGAAAAAGGTCACGCTGCTGCCTAATAACGTCCCTCCGCACCGCCCGCAGCCGGAAGCGACTCCGGCACAGCGCGTGGCGATGGTGAGGCTGGCGATTGCCGGCAACCCGCTATTCGACGTTGACCTGCGGGAAATGCAGCGCGATACACCCTCTTATACCATTGAGACGCTGGCGGCTCTGCGCGCTGAACGCGGCCAGTCTCAGCCACTGGCCTTTATCATCGGTCAGGATTCACTGCTCACCTTGCACAAGTGGCACCGCTGGCAGGATCTGCTGTCGCTGTGTCACCTGCTGGTGTGCCAGCGGCCCGGCTACCGCAGCGAGATGGAGACACCGGAGCAACAGCACTGGCTTGATAGCCACCTGACGCACCACGCACAGGCGTTACAGCAGCGGCCTGCCGGAAAAATCTTGCTGGCCGCAACGCCGCTGATCAATATTTCCGCGACGGAAATTCGTACCCGTCGCCATCAGGGCAAGTCAGATGCCGACCTGTTGCCCCCGGCAGTCAGCGATTATATCGATCGCGAGGGTTTATATCGGAACCCTTAACAGCGTGATATACTGCGCCGCTCAAAATTTCAGGGCGTAAGCCCCGCAAACACACAATGTTACGGTTAGGGTTTCTACTCGCCCGGCGAATATGAGATAACCCACCAGACTTTAAAATCCCAAGGGGGAACCTTTTGCAAGGTAAAGCACTCCAAGACTTCGTCATTGATAAATGTGACGATTTAAAAGCTCAGAACATCATCGCTATCGACGTTCAGGGCAAATCAAGTATCACCAGCTGCATGGTTATCTGCACCGGTACGTCAACCCGTCACCTGGTTTCGATCGCTGAACACGTGGTCCAGGAAGCCAAGCTGATCGGTCTGGATGCGTTTCGTGTCAACAGCCGTGCGCCAAGTGACTGGGTGGTAGTGGATCTCGGTGAAGTCATCGTCCACGTGATGGAAGAAGAGAGCCGCAAGCTCTATGAACTGGAAAAGCTCTGGAGTTAAGCCGTGAAGCTGCAACTGGTTGCCGTCGGCACGAAAATGCCTGACTGGGTACAAACAGGTTTTATGGAGTATCTGCGTCGTTTTCCGAAAGATATGCCATTTGAACTGGTTGAAGTCCCCGCCGGAAAACGCGGTAAGAATGCGGATATCAAACGTATTCTGGAAAAAGAAGGCGAAATGATGCTGGCCGCCGCAGGTAAAGGTAATCGCATCGTGACGCTGGATATACCCGGCCAGCCGTGGGAAACCCCGCAGCTTGCCAGCCAGCTGGAACGCTGGAAGCAGGATGGCCGGGATGTCAGCCTGTTTATTGGCGGCCCGGAAGGCCTGTCACCCGCCTGCAAGGCTGCAGCGGAACAAAGCTGGTCACTTTCAGCGCTGACCCTGCCCCATCCGCTGGTGCGCGTATTGGTAGCAGAGAGTTTGTATCGTGCATGGAGCATTACTGCGAATCATCCTTATCATCGCGAATAGCCGATAGGGTTAACCGGACACACAAAGCAGCGGATGAAATTACAACGTAACTCCTTTCGTGACTACACCGCCGAGCAGACACTGTTTGTTCGCCGGGCGCTAATTGCCTTTTTTGGCATCATTGTGCTCTCCGGTATTCTGGTGGCCAATCTCTACCATCTGCAAATTATCCGCTTTGATGACTACAGAACCCGCTCTAACGAAAACCGTATCAAACTGGTTCCTGTGGCTCCCAGTCGCGGTATTATTTACGATCGTAACGGCATTCCGCTGGCGCTTAACCGCACCATCTACCAGCTGGAGTTAATGCCGGAAAAGGTCGACAACCTGCAACAAACGCTGCAGGACCTGAAGCCGATCGTCGATCTGACAGATGAAGACATTGAAGCCTTCCAGAAAGAGCGCAAGCGCTCGCGTCGCTTTACCTCTATTGCGGTGAAAACCAGCCTGAACGATGTTCAGGTGGCGCGTTTCGCCGTCAACCAATACCGTTTCCCCGGCGTTGAAGTCAAAGGCTATCAGCGACGGTACTACCCTTATGGCTCCGCCCTGACCCATGTGCTGGGTTATGTTTCGAAGATTAACGATCGCGACGTCGAACGCCTGGACAAAGAAGGCAAATGGCCTAACTACGCGGCGACCCACGATATCGGCAAATTAGGCATTGAGCGCTACTACGAAGACGTTCTGCACGGTAAAACCGGCTACGAAGAAGTGGAAGTGAACAACCGTGGCCGCGTCATCCGCCAGCTGCATGAGCAGTCGCCCCAGGCCGGCCGTGATATTTATCTGACCATCGACCTGAAGCTCCAGCAGTATATTGAAACGCTGCTGGCGGGCAGCCGCGCAGCCGTAGTGGTGACCGACCCACGCAATGGTGAAGTGCTGGCTATGGTCTCCATGCCCAGCTACGACCCCAACCTGTTCGTCGACGGTATCTCCAGCAAGGACTACAACGGTCTGCTGCACGATGAAAACCGTCCGCTGATTAACCGGGCCACGCAGGGAGCCTATCCTCCGGCGTCTACGGTCAAACCTTACATTGCCGTATCGGCGCTCACGGCGGGCGTGATCACCCGCAATACCTCGCTGTTTGATCCCGGCTGGTGGCAGCTTCCCGGCTCAGAAAAACGCTTCCGCGACTGGAAACGCTGGGGGCACGGCCGCCTGAACGTCACCAAATCACTGGAAGAATCGGCTGATACCTTCTTCTATCAGGTCGCCTATGACATGGGTATTGACCGTCTGAGCGAGTGGATGACCAAATTTGGTTATGGCCATCTGTCGGGCATCGATCTGATTGAAGAGACGCCGGGCAATATGCCCACCCGCGAATGGAAGATGAAGCGCTTTAAGAAACCCTGGTATCAGGGGGACACGATTCCGGTCGGGATTGGCCAAGGTTACTGGACTGCCACGCCGTTGCAGATGAACAAAGCGTTGATGATCCTGATTAATGACGGTGTGATCAAAACCCCGCATCTGATGATGGATACCATGCAGGCCGGTGCTAAAGTCCCGTGGCGTCAGCCACAAAGCCCCCCTATTGCCGATATTCATACCGGCTACTGGGAAATCGCTAAAGATGGGATGTACGGCGTAGCCAATCGTCCTAACGGTACTGCGCGTAAAAGCTTTGAAGATGCGCCGTATAAAATTGCGGCCAAGTCCGGTACGGCACAGGTATTCGGTCTGAAAGCCAACGAAACGTATAACGCCCATAAACTGACCGAACGCCTGCGTGACCATAAACTGATGACTGCTTTTGCCCCATACGATCACCCGCGTGTGGCCGTCAGCATCATTCTTGAAAACGGCGGTGCAGGTCCGGCAGTCGGCACTATCATGCGCCAGATCCTCGATCATATTATTCTTGGCGATAACAATACCAACCTGCCTGACGCTGCGCCTACGCCGCCAGGCTATGAAGGTGAATAACCGGTTATGAATGATAGTCATCAGAAACGGACCATCTGGACCCGCATCCATGTTGATCCCCTGTTTTGCCTTATCATCACCGCGCTATTGATTTACAGCGCGCTGGTGATGTGGAGTGCCAGCGGTCAGGACCCAGGTATGATGGAGCGCAAACTCGGTCAGATCGCGATGGGCGTTATCGTCATGCTGGTGATGGCGCAGATCCCGCCGCGCGTCTATGAAGGCTGGGCACCCTATCTGTATATTATCTGCGTGATATTGCTGATTGCCGTCGATGCTTTCGGTCATATCAGTAAGGGCGCACAGCGCTGGCTGGATTTGGGCATTGTGCGTTTTCAGCCGTCTGAAATCGCCAAAATTGCCGTTCCTCTGATGGTGGCGCGCTTTATCAACCGCGATGTCTGCCCGCCAACGCTGAAGAATACCGGTATCGCCCTGGTGCTGATCTTTATGCCCACGCTGCTGGTGGCCGCCCAGCCTGACCTCGGCACCTCAATTCTGATTGCCGCATCCGGATTATTTGTCCTGTTCCTTTCAGGCATGAGCTGGAAACTGATTGCCGTCGCAGTCCTGCTGGTCGCTGCGTTTATCCCTATCCTGTGGTTCTTCCTGATGCATGACTATCAGCGTGACCGCGTGATGATGCTGCTTGACCCGGAAAGCGATCCGCTGGGTGCTGGCTATCACATTATTCAGTCCAAGATTGCTATCGGCTCCGGGGGGCTGCGCGGTAAGGGCTGGCTGCACGGCACGCAGTCGCAGCTGGAGTTTCTGCCGGAACGTCACACCGACTTTATTTTCGCCGTGCTGGCGGAAGAATTAGGATTAGTCGGGGTACTGGTTCTGCTGATACTCTACGTGCTACTGATTATGCGCGGCCTGGTGATGGCCGCCCGCGCGCAGACAACCTTTGGTCGCGTGATGGCTGGTGGGATGATGCTGATCTTCTTTGTCTATGTTTTTGTTAACATTGGCATGGTCAGCGGAATACTGCCGGTGGTTGGGGTACCGTTACCGCTGGTCAGTTACGGGGGGTCCGCGCTAATCGTCCTGATGGCCGGGTTCGGGATCATTATGTCGATTCACACCCATCGAAAACTGTTGTCGAAGAGCGTTTAAGAGGCATAAACATGCGTAAGGATTGGCTTTGGATTGCCCTGGCTTCAGCACTGCTGGCGGCCTGTACTACTGACAGCGACCAGCAGGCGCCCGTCACTCAGCAGCAAGCGACATATAATGGCCCGGTCGTCGAAATTGGCGGTGCCGAGCCGCGCTATGAGCCAGTGAATCCCGGTACGAACCAGGATTATTCGGTGAATGGTAAAAACTATAAAATCGTTAAAGACCCGTCGAACTTCAGCCAGGTTGGCCTCGCCGCCTGGTACGGTGAAGAAGCCAACGGTAACCGTACCGCAACCGGTGAAACCTTTGATCCGAACGCCATGACCGCCGCGCATCCGACACTGCCGCTGCCCAGCTATGTGCGCGTCACCAACATTGCCAACGGCCGCATGATTGTCGTGCGTGTCAACGATCGCGGGCCATACACGCCGGGGCGGATTATCGATCTGTCCCGTGCCGCCGGCGACCGGCTGAATATCTCTAATAACAGTAAAGTCCGCGTTGATTTCATCAATGTAGCACCGGATGGTAGCCTGTCCGGTCCCGGCACCGTCGGCACGACGGTCGCGAAGCAGAGCTATGCCCTGCCGGCGCGCCCGGAAATTGGTGGCGGAATGACGATGGGCGGTGGTGGTGCCGCGGCAGCCCCGGTCATGTCCTCCCAGCCGGTACAGTATTCCAGCCCGCAGCCCCAGGAAGAGCAGCAACAGTCACGCCCGGTGGATAACAGCACGCTGAGCGGTGACGGTGCTGACGGGGCGCCAGTGCGCAGCAGCGGCTTCCTCGGCGCTGCCCAGCCTTTACCGGGCGGCGTGCTGGAAAGCAGTGAGCCGGTTACCGCAGCGCCCTCTGCCCCTGCAACGGCCGCGGCTGTCGCCGCCCCTGCTGTCGCTACTTCTGCAAGCGGTAATTACGTAGTGCAGGTCGGCGCTCTGAGCGACGGCCCGCGTGCGCGTGCGCTGGCCACCAGTCTGGGTAAACAGTTTGGCGTTCCCGGCTCGGTAGACAGCCGCGGTAATGTTTACCGCGTCCAGCTTGGACGTTTCACCTCTCGCCAGCAGGCCGCCGCTTTACAGCAGCGCCTGGCGAGTGAAGCTCAGCAGCAATCGTTTATTACTGTCGCACCTGGCACAATGTAAATCTCTGTTAACCCGTCTGATTTAGGCGGGTTGCAGCGGGTTGATTTTGCTATAGTGAGTCACTTTTTTTTAACTTAGCCCATGGATGTTGTCGTCCTTACATGAACACTCTGAACCCATCCCGACTGCTCAAACGCCTGACTATCGGCACCCTTATCGCCCTCAGCCTCAACGTTGTCGCTCACGCTGACGACCTGAATATTAAAACAATGATCCCCGGCGTGCCGGAAATTGACGCTGAAGCCTACGTTCTGATTGACTACAACTCAGGGAAAGTGCTGGCTGAAAAGAATGCTGACGCCCGCCGTGACCCGGCCAGCCTGACCAAAATGATGACCAGCTACGTCATCGGTCAGGCGGTGAAAGCCGGTAAAATCCATCAGGATGATATCGTCACCGTCGGTAAAGACGCCTGGGCAACCGGTAACCCGGTGTTTAAAGGGTCATCGCTGATGTTCCTTAAACCTGGCGACCGCGTCCCGGTTTCTCAGCTGACACGCGGTATTGTGCTGCAGTCAGGTAATGACGCCTGCGTCGCAATGGCAGACTATGTTGCGGGAAGTCAGGACGCTTTCGTTGGCCTGATGAACAACTACGTTAAAGCGCTGGGCCTGCAAAACACCCATTTCCAGACGGTACACGGTCTGGATGCCGAAGGGCAGTACAGCTCGCCGCGCGATATGGCGTTGATTGGCCGTGCGCTGATTCGTGATGTGCCGGATGAATACGCGGTTTATCATGAGAAAGAGTTCACCTTTAACAACATCCGTCAGATGAACCGTAACGGTCTGCTGTGGGATACCAGCCTCAACGTAGACGGCATCAAAACCGGCCACACTGAGGCGGCTGGTTACAACCTGGTGGCATCAGCAACCGAAGGTCAGATGCGTCTGATCTCTGCCGTTATGGGCGGGCGCACCTATAAAGGGCGTGAAACTGAAAGCAAAAAGCTGCTGACCTGGGGCTTCCGCTTCTTTGAAACCGTGGCACCGCTGAAGGCCGGAAAAGAGTTTGCTTCCGAGCCGGTATGGTTTGGTAACAGCGACCGTGTGCAGCTGGGCGTAGAAAAAGACGTCTTCCTGACCATTCCACGCGGCCGGATGAAAGACCTGAAGGCCAGCTACACCCTGAGCAACACCGAACTGCATGCTCCACTGCAGAAAAACCAGGTTGTCGGCAGCATTAACTTCCAGCTTGACGGAAAAACGATTGAGCAGCACCCGCTGGTCGTCCTTAGCGACATGCCGGAAGGCGGCTTCTTTGGCCGCATCGTCGACTACATCAAGCTGATGTTCCATCACTGGTTTGGCTAATCTCTTCTGTTTCAGGGACGATCGCTGATCGTCCGACCCGGCGGGGCGATAGCCCGACCCAGCGGGGCAAATGCCTGACCCAGCGGGGCGATCGCTGACCCAACGGGGAAAATGCCTGACCCGGCGGGGCAAATGCCTGACCCAGCGGGGCAAATGCCTGACCCAGCGGGGCGATCGCTGATCGCCCCCTACTTGAATTATTCCTGAAACATCCCCATATTGTTAGCATCTGTGAACTCCCGCTGAGGCGGGAGTCCTTGTTTGTGTCACCGGAGTCCCTATGAAAACCAATCTTAAAGAACTGCTCGAATTCCCCACCTCTTTTACCTATAAAGTGATGGGGCTGGCACAGCCGGAGCTGGTCGATCAAGTGGTTGAAGTTGTTCAGCGCCACGCGCCGGGTGACTATTCTCCGGACGTCAAACCCAGCAGCAAAGGCAACTATCACTCAGTGTCGATCACCATTACGGCGACGCATATCGAACAGGTAGAAACGCTGTACGATGAGCTGGGTAAAATTGAAATTGTTCGTATGGTGCTGTAACCCCGATGTTGGCCGGGGCAGGCTGGCTCTTGCCCTGCGCCAACGTTATACTGCTCCCATCTCTCGCTCACCGGATTCTCCGTTTTGCCTCACAATACCCTGATCGTTCGCCAGCTCGGCATGCAGCCCTGGGCCCCCGTCTCTCTCGCCATGCACCAGTTTACCGACCAGCGCGTTGATGACACGCCGGATGAGATCTGGCTGGTGGAACATCCTCCGGTCTTTACTCAGGGCCAGGCGGGAAAAAGTGAACATCTGCTGATGCCCGGTGATATTCCGGTGATGCAGAGCGATCGCGGCGGCCAGGTGACCTACCACGGGCCGGGTCAGCAGGTAATGTACGTGATGGTGAATCTGAAACGTCGCAAAATCGGCGTACGTCAGCTGGTCACCGCGCTGGAACAGACGGTGGTAGATACGCTGGCACCGTTTGGCGTCACGGCCTGCGCGCGGCCGGATGCGCCGGGCGTCTATGTCGATGGTAAGAAAATCTGCTCGCTGGGGCTGCGTATCCGTAACGGCTGTTCTTTCCACGGGCTGGCACTCAACGTCAATATGGACCTGGCTCCGTTCCTGCGCATCAATCCCTGCGGTTATGCCGGAATGGAAATGACGCAGCTGGCGGCACTGGATCCTGCCGCCACCCCTGGTGATGTTCAGCCGCTGCTGATCGATAATTTTGCCCGCCAGCTGGCAATTACTGACGTTTCCTGGAGCGAAAGCACGCAACTCCCGCTAAGATAAGCGCGGTCGTGCCTGCTGATTTACAATTCCGTAACGTTTTCTCGCACCGGCAGGCTGAATCTGCGGCGCGGAGATGATATAATTTTTGCGCTTTTTCAAAAAAAGTTGAAAATCACCAACTCATTGAGTATTAGCGGCTGTTTCATCGCCCCCTGGCTGCCGCAATCCAACCTGGAACCTGCAAGAATATGAGTAAACCGATCGTGATGGAACGCGGTGTTAAGTACCGCGACGCAGACAAAATGGCATTGATCCCGGTGAAGACCGTGGTAACGGAACGTACGGAGATCTTACGTAAACCGGAGTGGATGCGTATTAAACTCCCTGCTGATTCCAGCCGCATCCAGGGCATCAAAGCCGCGATGCGTAAAAATGGTCTGCACTCCGTCTGCGAAGAGGCTTCCTGCCCTAACCTTGCTGAATGTTTCAATCACGGTACGGCGACCTTTATGATTCTGGGTGCCATCTGTACGCGTCGCTGCCCGTTCTGCGACGTGGCGCACGGCCGCCCGATGACCCCGGATGCCAATGAGCCGGGGAAACTGGCCCAGACCATCGCAGATATGGCGCTGCGCTATGTGGTGATCACCTCAGTTGACCGCGATGATCTGCGCGACGGCGGTGCTCAGCACTTTGCCGACTGCATCCGCGCCATTCGTGAAAAAAGCCCGGCCATTAAGATTGAAACGCTGGTACCGGACTTCCGTGGCCGTATGGACCGTGCGCTGGAAATCCTGATTGATACGCCGCCGGATGTGTTTAACCACAACCTGGAGAACGTGCCTCGCGTTTATCGCCAGGTGCGTCCGGGTGCTAACTATGACTGGTCGCTGAAGCTGCTGGAGCGCTTTAAAGAAGCGCACCCGGATATCCCGACCAAGTCTGGCCTGATGGTTGGCTTAGGCGAAACTAACGCAGAGATTATCGAAGTGATGCGCGATCTGCGCCGCCACGGCGTGACCATGCTGACGCTGGGCCAGTACCTCTCCCCAAGTCGCCATCACCTGCCTGTGCAGCGTTACGTCAGCCCGGCAGAGTTCGATGAAATGAAAGAGGCCGCTATGGATATGGGCTTCACGCACGCGGCCTGTGGCCCGTTTGTGCGTTCGTCTTACCATGCGGATATGCAGGCGAAGGGATTAGAAGTCAAATAATCCCGATAATGCAGGCATAAAAAAACGGATGACAATGTCATCCGTTTTTTTTGCCCTCAGCCTCACTCTTTATGGGTGACCTGAGCGGCTGGCTGCTCTTCTGACGCCGCTTTTTGCGCAGCAGAAGTATCATCGTCATTCATGGCCTTCTTAAATCCCTTAATCGCCGAACCTAAGTCCCCTCCCAGGGTACGCAGCTTCTTGGTTCCGAATAACAGGATGATTAACGCGCCAACGATGAGTAATTTGGCAAGACTGATACCTTCCATACTGACCTTCTTTTATTAACCTGACTACCAATACTGCCCTGGCCCTCGTGATGCATGCGAGCCTGCCGGGCGATATTAACGCGCGCTTATCAGGTGAATTCAACCGCAAGCTGTAACAAAAAATGTTCAGATCAGATCAGGGCGGCCAAAACGTCGGTTCTGCAGGACAGGCAGTGCGCTGCGGGCATCGGCGATGCGCTGTGGGTCAATATCGGCCAGCACCATCGCCGGGACTTCTGCCGCCCTTGCAATGGCCACACCCAGCGGATCCACTACCAGACTGTTGCCAATATTGCGCGGGCCACACTCCCCCACCGCCGCCACATAGCAGGTATTCTCCAGAGCACGGGCGGTAACCAGGATCTCCCAGTGCATCTCCTTTAGCGGCCCCCTGACCCACGCGGCTGGCAGCACCAGCAGATCGGCACCGTCCAGCACCAGGCGACGCGCAAGCTCCGGGAAGCGGATGTCGTAGCAGGTCATCAACCCGACCTTCAGACCATCCACATCAATCAGCGGGGGTACCTGGTCCCCGGCGCTCACGTGACGTGATTCCTGCACGGCAAAAGCATCGTACAGGTGCAGCTTGTTATACCTGGCAACAATTTCACCCCGACGCAAGACAACCAGAGCGTTCAACACACGCCCGTCAGCATCAGGCACGTGCAGCGTCAGCACCGTGGTCAGCGTATTATCGCGGCTGGTCGCCAGCAGCTGGCTGAGAAAAGGGCCGTCAAGCGGCTGTGCTGATTTAACGGCGAGGTCCGGGTCAGCGATATCACGCGCCAGCACGGCTTCAGGCAGCACCAGAAGACGAGCCCCCTGCTGCTGCGCCTGCTGCATTAAATGGCAACAGGTATCGGCATTCTCCTGCCAGGTGCGGCTGACAGCGAACTGCCCTAAAGCGACTCTCATTATCAGCTCAGCTCCTTGATATGGTAGCGCGGTGATTCGCTGTAGCCTTCTCGGGCATAAAACGCATTGGCCTTTTCACGGCGCTGATGGCAGTGAACTTCCATACGGTCACAGCCACGCTCAGTTGCCAGCCGCTCGGCATGTTGCAGCAGCTGCTGCCCCGCGCCCTTGCTGCGCTCACCTTCGGCAATGCAGAAGTAGCTGATGCGGGCAAAATCCCCGGCCAGCGCCAGCTGGGGGATAAAATGCAGCGACAGAAAACCCAACACCGTATTGCCATGTTCGGCAATCAGCAGTTGCTCTGTCTCATCTGCGATCAGCTGTGTCAGCCTGCGCTCAATAAATGGCGCGGTATCGGCATATCCCAGTTCGGCCAACAGGGCGCCGAGGGCAAAAGCATCTTTCGATTCCGCCAGACGAATATTCATAAGTCATTCTCCGCAATATGCCGACAATAAAGGGTTAAGATAAATCGTGCCTATGTTTATAGCGGTAGCAAGGCGCTCCCTGCAAGGAGCCAGATCACACGCTAATGTTACAAAAGCTGATTAGTGTAAGAATCCCCTTATTTTAGCGCAGCGGGGAAGTGGCTTTAATGTTTCCTTAATGATGGCAGGTCACACTGGGTATAACTTCACCCGTAGAGACCCTTGCCATGAGCTATCTTCCGCGTAACCGAAATGAATACCTTGCTGTACTACTGGCTCTGGCGGCGACCGCAGCCTGGCTTGTGCAATTCTTCAGCACCAGCCAGTAATCAGCGTTGCACCTGCCCGCCGGGCTACAGGCAAAAAAAAACCCGCCTCTGGCGGGTTTTTAAAATTCTGTCTGATAACTTAAATAGCGGCAACGTTAGCAGCAGATGGGCCTTTGGCACCGTTGGTGATTTCGAACTCTACGCGCTGACCTTCAGCCAGAGTTTTGAAACCATTGCTCTGGATGGCAGAGAAGTGAACGAACACGTCTTTGCTACCATCTTCAGGAGTAATGAAACCGAATCCTTTGGACTCATTAAACCACTTAACGCTACCTTTGATCTTAGACATCTATATTACCTTTACATGAAAAATGGACACTAAACTGTGTCGGGGGTTAGTACAGCAATTGCCACGCCTTTTGTCCAGTGGCCGACGAAGAAAAAGTGATAAATATCGCCTTTTTTTACCATACGTCATTCTTATCACCCCTCTACAGACGCTTAAAACTGCCAGCGTAACCAGGCGAAATAAACGTTGCCATTATTGTAAGTCCCTGGAATATAAGTCATCTGGAAAGTGGCCGGACCATAGCCTACCGAGGCAAGAGGCAGCACCAGCGGGATGGGAATATAGTTCCAGTTATCACGCATGGTGACTCCTGCCGTGTAGCCCAGACCCAGATGAAAATCGTCATCACTGAGCGGCCGCCAGGTTTTTTCCCAGCCGTAACCGCCGATTGGCTCCCATTTATTATAGGAGTCTTTAAACGCCATCAGGTAGATACCGTGCCAGTTTCCCTTTTCGTCATAGCGTGAAATACCGCCCCCAGCTCCCCAGGGACGCTCATTGTATCTGTCGGTTTTTTCTTTGTCGTAAGTCCAGCGGTTATGCCAGGTAATAGCAGGCACATACAGATCGACCGTTTGCGGTTGGTTCCAGGTTTCACTGACGTTGTTGCTAAAGGTGTGCCAGGTACTGGCAACGCCATCCACCAGAGTTGCTGCCTGTGCGGCCTGAGCCCCCATGCCTGCCAGCAGCACAGAAGAAGATATAATTGTTTTGATTTTCATACTAAATTTCACTGTTCCCTGGATAGCGGCATGATGCGGCATCCTAAAAAAAGGCCGGAAAACCCGACCGATAATGTTTATTGCTGTTGGTATCTATTATATCAAACTCACCTAAACAAGCCATTAACCACCAGATTTCAGGCTATTGATGAAAACACACTCTTTATCAAATAAGATAAAATGTTATTGATATAACAAAGAAAAATATAAACCATTTGAAAAAATATAACCCCAGGAATTTTCGCAATTATTTTAAATCATGCTGAGCCTGTTGCTACTGCGACGGCCTCTTGATGATTTGACTGACTTTTACAGGCATTACGTCAGGGAAATTGACTGATATCATCAAAATCATCCTTATAGTTGATAATATTTATCATTTAAACATTTCATAAACAGCAAAATATTAAAAATAAATCAGCAAAAACAATAAGTTATAAATAAGTAGAAATTACTGCAATCAGTAAATTTTATTTATAGATATCTGTGTTTTTTTTGATAAGATAATTCCTACCAATCACAGGTCAGGGAATGGTGAGGTGTTCGGTATGCTAAGGTGTGGCAGATGTGGGTGTCGTAAATTTATTTTCACGACACACGGCGATCGGTTTGGGAAACATCATGGTGCTATCTGTGCACTTTGCCGCAAGCGCCTGACGGTGCGAGACATTCGTATCAATCCGGTCAAATGTACCTCATCACGGCCAGCCCTGAGTCCAGCGGAGATTGATGAGATCTCCGGACCAAGATCGTAACGTTCTTGTGTTATTTTTGACGCTTGTTGCTCCTGCTGGTTATCTCTCCCCCTGATTTAATTTCTGTTGATATCCCACACTTTATCCTTAATACCGCAAAGCCGTCAGTCGCTATACTGGCTTAATTCAGCGTTAAGGATGACAAATGAAAGGGATATTATGGCCACTGATAGGGCTTATCGTGGCAAACACTGCGCTAGCTGACTCTCCTGATATATCGATAGGCATCATCGGCTCAATGGATACCTCGCCCTACCACGCACAGACACACGATTACAGCGTCATGCCCCTGTTCGCTTATGATAATGACAGCGAGTATATCGAAGGCGCTGAAGTGGGTTATTACGTCATTAATGACGACCGGCAGGAACTCAGGCTGAAAGCCTATTATGATGATACGGCCTACCACAATTCCGATGGCCACAGTGACGCCATGCGGAGGCTGCAAAATCGCAAAGCGACTATGATGGCGGGCGTCAGTTACCAATTCACCACAGCAATAGGGGCATTTCATAGCCAGCTGGCCGCCGATACGCTTAATCACAGCAACGGGCTGACGGCAAATGCCTCCTGGCTCAATCAGCTTAACGTCTCCCGCTTAATACTGAGCGGTGAGCTGGGAAGCGACTGGGCAAACGGAAAACAGACGCGCTATTACTACGGCATCTCTGACGCCGAGTCCCGGCGCAGCGGTCTGTCACGCTACCACCCCAAAGCAACCTTTATCCCCTACATTAATCTCACCGCCCAGTATCCCTTAGCCGAACACTGGCAGAGTTTTATTGCATTGCGCAGTAATTTCCTCAGCGCCACTGTGCGTCACAGCCCGATGGTCAACCAACAGCAAACCTACTCTCTATCCAGCGGACTGAGTTACGATTTTTAACTGATTGGATTAATACGATGATTCACTCTGCACCCCCCCGTTCCAATGGCACTTCCCGCTGGACAGTTTTTTGCGATTTTGACGGCACTATCAGTGTTGATGACGTCACCGACAGATTGATGGCCACGTTTGGCATGTCAGGCTGGCAGGCGCTTGAGCAGCGCTGGGAAAACGGCGAGATCGGCTCTCAACGCTGTATGAGTGGGCAGATTGCCCTGCTGGATGCATCACGCCTGCAGTTGGAAAGCTGCCTCGACGATATTGCCATCGATCCCCATTTTCTGACTTTTGTACAGCGGGCTCACGCGCATCGTATCCCACTTTATATCGTCAGTGACGGGCTGGATTACGCCATCGATTATCTGCTGCGTAAACATCACATCCCCGATATACCGATCTTAGCCAATCATTTGCAGCAGGTCAGCGAGCGACGCTGGTCGCTCACCTTTCCCTGCTATGACCAACAGTGCAGCCAGGCCAGCGGCACCTGTAAGTGCGCGCTCGCCCGGCGTCTTGCCCCACAGAAACTGTTAATGATTGGCGACGGGCGTTCGGACTTCTGCGTTGCCGCCCAGGCCGATCATGTTCTGGCCAAAAGTAGTCTGATTGAGCGCTGTGAAAAAGCCGCTATCCCGTTCACGTCATTCAGTGATTTCAGCCAGGCCTGGACGTGTCTCGAACAACTGATAACGCCGCTTACGGAGGCCCCATGCTAATCCATCACCGCGCAGCCACGGCGAACAGGCTGCAGTGCGCTCGAAATGACTGCGCGAGGAGGTTATGAATAACCTGGCGCTGACGCTGTGGTTTATTAATGTCGTGGTTGACTGCGCCGGGCAGCTGGCATTTAAGGCCGCCGCACAGCAGAGCGCCCGCTACTCTGGCCTGAAGAGCTGGCATCACATGCTGGGCCGTCCGTGGATCTGGCTCGGATTTCTCTGCTACACGGTAGAATTCCTGGTCTGGCTGGCCTTTCTGTCACTGGTGCCACTGTCGGTTGGCATGATGCTCGGTTCAATTAACGTAGTGGTCATTATGCTGGCCGGGCGCTGGTGCTTTAAGGAAAAAATAACGCCGTGGCGGCTGCTTGGCATGCTGCTGATTGCGCTCGGTGTAATGATCGTAGGGATGCGCTAATGAAAAGATTCTATCTGTTTGGTTTTATCACCCTGATGATTTTCGACACCATGGCCCAGGTCAGCTTCAAATTTGCCGCCATCCACGCTCAGCCTCTGATGCTGGATACCGCCTGGCTGATCCGCGTCTTCGGCCATCCCTGGATCTACGGGGCATTTGTCGGCTATACCGGTGCTTTTTTTACCTGGATGACGCTGCTGAAATATGCGCCGGTCGGGCCGGCGTTCGCCGCCTCCCATCTTGAACTGCTCAGTGTCACGCTGCTCTCCGTCTGGTTGTTTGACGAAACGTTAACGCTGTCAAAAATAGTGGGCGGGCTGCTGATCCTGGCGGGTGTCGTCTGTCTTGCCAGAGGTGAAAATCTGTCCGGCGCATCGGTGGATAACGGGCAGGTCTGAGTATGCGTCAGCAGATCCCTCCCACCGCCGGACTCCCGCTACGCTGGCGCGATCTGCTGTGGGGCAGCGCGGATTTTGCCCGCAGGCTAGAGCAGACGCTGCATATTCCCGCGCCGGTGCTGACCTGCTCCGGCACAGCGGCGCTGATCGTCTCCCTGCGTACGCTTCAGCAAACGCGACCAGACCGGCATGTCATCGTGGTCCCCGGCTGGACCTGCCCGCTGGTCGCACTGGCCGCACATTTCTGCCCACCGCTGCGCGTAGTCCCCTGCGATCTGCAGTACGGCGGCCTTGATCTCGACAGTGATTGTCTGCGCCAGCTGTGCGACAAAAATACTCTCGCTGTGGTGGTTACCCATCTGGCCGGACGGGTCGCCGATGCCCTCAGCGCCCGTGATATCGCCCACGCCTGCGGGGCCGCTGTGATTGAAGATGCTGCGCAGGCGCTTGGTGCAGAGAGTCACGGGCAAAGCGTTGGGCTGTGTGGGGATATCGGTTTTTTCAGTCTGGCGCCGGGGAAGGGTCTGACGACCATGGAGGGCGGTATTTTATTCAGCCGCCATCCGCGCCTCCATGCACAGCTTCGCGCCAGCGCGCAGCAGATGCTGCCATGTCGCCCCGGCTGGGAGCTGCGCCGTATCGCAGAACTTTGGGGCTTTCATCTGCTATACCATCCCGGACGTTTCGATCTGATTTACGGGCGTCCGCTGCGCCATAAACTGGCCTGCGGGGATGAAGCGGGTGCCGTTGGCGATGATCTGGGGGTGCAGGATATTCCGCTGCACTCGCTCAGCCGCTATCGTCAGCGCGTGGGAGCCAGCGCCCTGACTCGCCTGCCCGCCTGGCTGGCAGACAATCGCCAGCGAGCACTGCAGCGCTGCGCGCAGCTGGCCCGGCTGCCGGGCGTGACGGTGATGCAGGATCGGGAAAATCAGCGCGGCGTCTGGCCATTTCTGACGCTGCTGATGCCAGCGCCTGCGGCGCGAGAACGGGCAATGCAGCGATTGTGGTGCAGTGGCCTGGGGGTGACCCGGCTGTTTGTTCACGCGCTGGCAGACTACCCGGCCGTGCGTCCGCTACTGCTCGGCAGCCAAACGCCCAACGCCGTTGATTTTGCCGCCCGCTCGCTGACCATCACCAACAGCCATTGGCTCAGCCAGACTGACTTCGCCACGATCCTTTACCATCTTCAGCAGTCACTGCGCTGAGAATGCCCGGTTAATCTCACTGAGCAGGCGGGCATTCAACGCATTCTGCGGCTGCTGCCACGCGCTAATCTGTGACTCATCGATCGCTATCTGCCCGTCTCTGGCACTCAGCCAGCGTTTGAAGCCGCTGTGATAGTTACAGGTGGAGACTTCACCCGTGATATCAGCCCCGCGTAAAAGCCCCCGGCAGGCGGCAATCAGCGCCTGCAGATGAGCTTCTTCAAAGTAGCCCTGGTCCCAGTTGGTTTTGACGACCTCCGGGCTAAGAACATCTTTATCTACTGAAAGCCAGATCGGTGCCCCCCCCAGGTACGGCAAAAAATTTTCCATCAGCGTATCCGCATCACGATAATCATGATGGCAGCGACGTGCGCCCAGCAGATTCAGCCAGCGGCTGTTCACGCCGATGCTCCAGTAGTGCAGCTTATGACGCAGCAGCGGCATCAGATGGTTTTCCCAGGCATGCGTCACCGCGATATCCTGTGAGCCGATCCCCAGCACGTCTATGCGGCTAATCTGGGGTAACCGGCTGGCCCAGTAAACCCACGAACCGCAGTGGATACCAAACGGATAACGCATATTATCGGGATGGTTATCACAGACGATGAGCTGAACGGGACGATAAGGTGACAGGCGCTGCAACAGCAGATAGCTGAGGTGGTGATAATCCCCGCTGCCGGTAAACACACAGCCGTAACGTCGGCCGCCAAGCTGCTCATTCACCTCCCTTGCCAGCTGACGAAACTGTGACCAGCGGCAGCCAAAGCGAATTCGCTGCTCCCAGTGGTTCAGCGGCAGCCGGATCGCCGGTCCGTCCAGCCTCACAGACTGGTCAAAATCAAGGATCAACGGAGGGCGATCCTCCGCTATAAAACCCGTTGCCGGTACCATTGTGTATCGCTCTCAAAATAGTGGCTAAAGTAGCGGAATATCCGCTGCAGCAGCGGGTTGCGCATCCGCACCAGATGGCAGGTAAAGGTAAAGCTGGCCCCCAGGCTCGCTTTCACCTCCGGGTCTGTCCAGCCAGCGACATAGCTCTGCAAACCTTCAGACAGGGCGTACTCCAGGTTAACGAACCAGCTGACAAAATAGAGGTTAAACTTCGGTGCCAGCGCGTAGTCAAAACCAATATATTTATCGATGAGGCGACGCTGATAGAGATAGCAGAGATTAAATCCGGCCAGCTCCCCCTGATGCCAGTAGCAAAATAAACGGCCATCGCTGTCTGCATCGGTCAGCACATGATCAAAAAAGTTCGCACTCAGACGGTCAAAATGCAGCTCGCTCTGATGCCAGACGGCCAGATATTGTTGATAGAGCTGCGCGCGAAACACGCTATCCTGAAAGCGCACATCGCCGGTCTTCAACACCTCAATGTTCAGTCCATCACGACTGCGCAGCTTGCGTCGGATATTACGCCGGCGACTGTGCGACATCCGCGCCAGAAACTCATCAACCGAGGCAAAATCGATCGGCACCCAGGCGAGCGCCTGGCCTTCAACGCAAACAAATCCGCGGCGGCGGGCAGCGGCAATCAGGCGGAGGTTATAATCATTATCGCTGGGGGAAAGCAGCGGCGAACGCAGCGGCAGATCTTTAATTATCGTCAGCGGCTGCTTATTGATGCAGTGCGCTTCAATCCATCGCAGTACCGCCTCCGGCTGCTGGCTGTAAGGCAGGCAGACGTACTCACTGGTCGTGGCACCAATGAAGCAGGTATTCAGCGTTAACCATTTTCGCCAGCGACGGTAGCCAGGCAGTGCGGCGAGGCGCTGTCGCAGCGCGGGTTCTGCCGTCGTCAGCAAATCGAATTGTGTGGTAAATAACGGTAAGCCCGTTTCGGTAATCTGAGAACGAAACCCCTCCGGTGGGTGCGCGATAAAGGCGCTGAGGATCCCTTCAGGTTCCAGTTGATTGATATAATTTTTGTGTTCAGCTTCCTGCTTTAGCATCATCATTTCCGAAAAAAAGGTGCTCTGCAGCACCTCTGGTCAAGATTTAAGACGGTTTAACGCTCTCGCTTAGCACGGGTGAGCAACTGGTCGAGAAGCTCGATGGCCTGATCGATTTCCGCCCGGCTGATTTCCAGCGAAGGGGCAAACGTGATGACATTTTTGTAGTAGCCACCAACATCCAGCACCAGCCCGGTTTTTTGCCCCTGATATTCCAGCGTGCCGGAAAGACCGATATCGACCATTTTATCGAGTAGCGCTTTATCCGGCGTGAAGCCATCCGCCTGGCACAGCTCGGCACGCAGCGCTAAACCGAGACCGTCAACATCGCCGATCTCTTTATGCTGACGCTGCAATGTTTTCAGCCCCTCAAGGAAATACGCTCCGCTTTCAGAAACCTGTTTTTCATAATCTTTTTCCGCCAGCATATTCATCACTTCGAGTCCGACAGCCGTCCCCAGCGGATTAGAGGCAAAGGTGGAATGCGTCGACCCTACGGGGAAGGTTTGCGGGTTAATCATCTCTTCACGCGCCCAGATCCCAGCCAGCGGGTTCAGACCGTTAGTCAGCGCCTTACCAAATACCAGCACGTCCGGCGTAATGCCAAAATGCTCGACCGACCACAGCTTACCGGTACGGTAAAATCCCATCTGGATTTCATCCACCACCAGTAAAATACCGTATTCATCAAGAACCTTTTTTAACGCCGGGTAGAAGTTACGAGGTGGAATAACATAACCACCGGTCCCCTGAATCGGTTCAATATAAAATGCGGCAAACTCAGCCTCGCTGACTTTTGGATCCCAGACGCCGTGATATTCGTTTTCAAACAGGCGGGCAAAATCAGCCACCAGCTTGTCAGCATACTCTTCCGGGGTCATCCCTCTCTGACGGCGGAAAGGATACGGGAAGGGAATAAACTGCGCGCGTTCGCCAAAATGGCCAAAGCGACGACGGTAACGATAGCTGGAGGTAATTGAAGATGCGCCCAGCGTACGTCCGTGATAGCCCCCTTCAAAAGCAAACATGCGGCTTTTACCGTGGGTGAAATTACGCACCAGCTTGAGAGAATCATCGACTGACTGCGATCCTCCGACATTAAAGTGTACGCGCCCCGGCAGCCCAAACTTTCGCTCCATATCCTGAGCAATCACTTTTGACAGCTCTATTTTGGTCGGGTGCAGATACTGGCTGGCCAGCTGCGGCAAAGTGTCGATCTGCTTTTTTAATGCATTGTCGAGACGGGAATTGGCATAGCCAAAGTTAACGGCGGAATACCACATCTGCAGGTCGAGATAAGGGGTACCCTGGGCATCAAAAAGATAGCTCCCCTGACAGCGTTCGAATATTTTCGGAGGATTGACATAATGTACCGTATCACCGTGCGAACAATATTTATCTTCATCCTGTAACAGTTGAGCTTCATTAATAATCATCGTTTCTTCCCACATTTCCATATTGAGAGAAGCGAGTATATCCGCTGTCATTTTCATGTCAGCCTGCGAACTTGCCACATTGAGGTTAAGTTTATATTACGCGCCGAAAAAGCATAAAAAGTACAAATGAAATAACAGGATGTTTAATTGAAAACAGGAAGTTACATCGGGATGATTTATGAAATATTTGCATTTACATTATTCTGTCCGCCTGGAGTAATGCCTCTCCAGGCGGACAGGGGGAAACGTTAAAAGATAAGTTTAAATACGCCCGTCACAGTCAGTAAACCTACGATAAAAATAATCGCAATAATCCAGAGAATAATCTTCATTCCATGCCCTCTTCTCATTAAAAAAGTCACTACAACGTAGTGACTTAAGTATAGAAGAAGATTCCATTTTCGCGCTGTGCTGCCGTAACGGAACTACATCACCAGCGACAGCAGCCACACGAGGATAAACCCCGTCAGGCCCATGGCGGTGGTCAGCACCGTCCACGTTTTCAGGCCATCCGCCACCGACAGGCCAAGATAACGTGTCACCACCCAGAAGCCCGCATCATTGACATGGGACAGCCCTAAGCCGCCAAAGCAGGCTGACAGTGTGACCAGCACCAGATGTGTATCGCTTAACCCGGTGACCGCCTGCGTCAGCAGACCGCTGGTGGTCAGGATAGCGACGGTGGCCGACCCCTGCGAGGCACGCAGGGCCAGCGACAGAATAAATGCCGCCGGGATCAGCGGCAGATGAATGGTTTCCAGCGACAGAGCCAGCGCCTTACCGACGCCGGATTCCACCAGCACCTTACCGAACGCGCCCCCTGCCCCCGCCACCAGAATCACGCCCGCTGAGCCGGGGATCGCACGGTCAAGTAATTCGCTCAGTTTCTCTTTGCTCCAGCCACGGCGTAATCCTAACAGCCAGGCCGACAGCGCCAGGGCGATCAGCAGAGCGATAGCCGGTGTTCCCACCAGCGTCAGGAACTGGCGCAGCGCATTACCTTCCGGCAGCACGCTGTGCGCCAGCGTCCCGACGACAATCAACACGATCGGCACCACAATCAGCGACGAGATCAGCCAGGCACCCGGTGGTGACTCGTGATTCTGACGCGGACTGCTTTCCGGTTTTGCCAATTGCAACTGCTCCAGCACCTCCAGAGACAGGTGATACTGGCGCTGATTCATCTTCTTCGCTACGAAGTAACCGACAATGCCCACCGGGATCGACACCACAATGCCCAGCAGCATCAGCCAGCCCATATCCGAACCTAACAGCCCTGCGGCCGCGGCGGCACCGGGATGGGTAGGTAACGCGACGTGTACGGTTAGCATTACTCCGGCCATCGGCAGGCCATATTTCAGCGGAGAAACCCGTGCCACTTTGGTGAAACCGTAAATCAGCGGGATAACAATGATAAAACCGACTTCAAAGAACACCGGGATCCCGAGAATAAACGCCGCCATCGTCAGTGCAGCCACGGTGCGCTTCACCCCCAGCGTATGGGTGAAACGCTGCGCCAGCGACTCTGCCCCCCCGGAGGATTCAATGATGGCTCCCAGCATCGCGCCTAGTACGATAATGATGGTGATTGAGCCCAGCAGCCCGCCCATACCGGAGACGATCACTTTCATAATGTTATCGGCCGGGATCCCCGTAGAGATCGCGACCAGCAGGCTGACGACAATCAGCGCAACAAACGGATGAACTTTCGCTTTAATCACCAGCAGCAGCAGGATAAGCACGCTGGCAACGGCGATGGTCAGTAACAGGGCAGTCGACATCTTTTCAGCCTCGTATGATTTTATTTTACGCCGTGCTCGGCAGCACCGCTTTATTGACTACTTTCCCCGGCTTAGCGGCCTTTTCAGGCAGCAGGAAGCCCGCACTGCGCGCCAGGACGCGCAGCGGTGATAAAAATATTCAAATTATTTAAACGCGTTCAACCAGCTCAGTCCTTCCAGCGTGGTGGTACGCGGGAAATATTCGCAGCCAATCCAGCCGCTGTAGCCGCTGCGGTCAAGCAGGTCAAACAGCCATGGATAGTTGATCTCCCCCTCATCCGGCTCATGGCGGTCCGGGGCGGAGGCGATCTGAATGTGCTGATACTGCCCGGCATAGTGGGTGATCAGATGGCTCAAGTTGCCGTCCACCAGCTGCGCATGGAACAGATCGAGCTGGCAGAATACGCCGGGACGATCGATACGCTTCACGATATCCAGCACCTGATACTGACTGGAGTAAAGGTAATGAGGTTTGGTCTTCGGGTTTAACGCTTCAAGCAGGATACGCACGCCGTGTGGGGCAAACTTCTCAGCGGCATAGCGCACATTGTCGATTAAGGTGCGGCAGCAGGCTTCGCGATCGCTCCCCTCCGGCACCACCGCCGCCATGATGTGAACCTGACGGCAGTCCAGTGCTAAGGCATATTCCAGCGCCCGGTCAATATCCCTGCGGGCATCGGCTTCACGTCCCGGAATTGCCGCAAGACCCCACTCACCCGCCGCACTGTCGCCGGGGGGGGTGTTGAATAACACCAGCTCCAGCTTATTACGGGTTAACGCCTGCTTCAGCGCCTGCGCGTCATAGTCATAAGGGAAAAGAAATTCCACCCCATGAAACCCCGCCTCTGCGGCAGCATCGAAACGGGATAGAAAAGGCAGTTCAGTAAACAGGGTCGAAAGATTGGCAGCAAATTTAGGCATATTTAGCTCCGTAACTCAGCCACTTCGTCATCGTTCAGATAACGAATCGGGCGGTCGCCCAGGGTAAAGATTAAGCGGGCTGTTTCTTCCAGCTCTTCGGTGTTATCCGCCGCTTCACGCAGCGTTTTTCCCACCACCACCGGGCCATGATTCGCCAGCAGGAAAGCCTTGTAATGTGGTGCAAGCTTCGCCAGGTCCTCCCCCAGGCGGGCATCACCGGGGCGATAATAAGGTACCACCGGCACATCCCCCACGCGCATCACCACGTACGGCGTGAACGGGCGAATACAGTTTTGCCTGTCCAGCCCCTCCAGGCAGGAGAGCGCGGTCAGATAAAGGCAGTGCAGGTGAACGATGGCACCACACGCCGGATTATTCAGATAGATGGCGCGGTGGAAGCTGATCTCCTTCGATGGCTTATCGCCGCCGATCCACTCCCCTTCCGGCGTCACTTTTGACAGCCGTTCAGCCACCAGTTCACCCAGACATGAACCGGTTGGCGTAGCCAGCAGCGTACCGTCCTCCAGGCGCATCGACAGGTTGCCTGCCGAACCGGTAGCATATCCGCGCTGGAAAAATGAGGCGCCCAGCCGGACCATCTCTTCGCGTGCCTGCTGCTCAGTCATACTGTGAACTCCGTCTGTGCGCGGGCGAAGAAGTTCTCATCGCCAAAATTTCCTGACTTCAGGGCCAGAGAGACCGGCTGGCTGACGGCCCGCACCCACGGCACGCCGGGGGAGATCGCCGGACCGATGTGGAAAGCGTCAATCCCCAGCGTTTGTGCCACCACGCCCGACGTTTCGCCACCGGCCACGATAAAGCGCTGCCAGCCGCGCTGTTGCAGATCCTGTACCACGGCGGCAAACAGCTGCTCGATCGCCTCGCTGCTGCGCTCTGCACCATACTGCTGCTGAATACGCTGTAAGCTGTCCGGATCGGCCGTGGCAAACAGCATCGGTGCCAGGGCATCCTGCTGGTGCGCTGCCACCCAGTCACCCAGTTCGCGGGCGTAATGGTCGCGCTCCTGCAGGGCTCGTTCCACGTCAACGGCGCAGGAGGCGGCCTGCTGGCGATAGCGTGCAACCTGGCGGTTGGTCATGGTTGAGCAGGAGCCGGACAAGACCACGGCACGCTGGCCCTGAGGCGCACCCGCAATTTGAGCCTCACGACTGTCGTGTCCGGCACTGGCCCACTGTTGCGCCAGGCCGATAGCCAGACCGGAACCGCCGGTCACAAGGCGCATATCACGCAGCGCTTCGCCCTGGGTCAGCAGATGCTGCTCGCTGAGCGCATCCAGCACCACATAACGCACGCCCTGCTGCGCCAGCTCGTCCAGTGCCACACTGACCGCAGCCGCTCCGCGATCGAGCGTCTGGCTGTTAATCAGCCCGGCTTTACCGCTGGCCTGCGCTTCCATCAGTCGTAACAGATTGCTGTCGGTCATTGGCGTCACAGGATGGTGGCGCATACCGGAGTCGGACAGCAGCTGGTCCATCACAAACAGATGCCCCTGATACACCGTGCGGCCATTGACCGGTAACGACGGCGAAATAATGGTCAGTGTTTCCCCCAGCGCGGCCAGCAGTGCATCGGTAACCGGGCCAATATTCCCGCGCGGCGTGCTGTCGAAGGTGGAACAGTATTTAAAATAAAAACGCTCACAGCCCTGCTGTTGCAGCCAGCTCAGTGCCTGTAATGCGTCGCTGACCGCTTTGTCCGCCGCACAGGAACGCGACTTCAGGCTGACCACAATCGCATCAGCCTGCAACGTTAACGATCGGGCAGGTACGCCGTTAACCTGCACGGTGGACATTCCGTTTTGCACCAGGAAACTGGCAATATCCGTTGCCCCGGTAAAATCATCCGCAATCACACCCAGACGCATTATTTCTGCTCCTGTTTAACCGGCAGCGTAATGCCGCTGAAAATCTTAATCACCGCGCTGTCATCTTCACGGCCAAAGCCTGCATTGCTGGCGGAGGTGAACATATTGAAGGCTGTGGACGCCAGCGGCAGCGGGAAGTTCAGCGCTTTAGCCGTATCTGCGACCAGCCCCAGATCCTTGACAAAAATGTCCACCGCTGACTTTGGTGAATAATCACCGTCGACCACATGGCGCATGCGGTTCTCAAACATCCAGGAATTTCCCGCCGCGTTGGTCACTACGTCATACATAGTATCCAGCGGAATACCGGCACGGGCAGCCAGCGCCATCGCTTCCGCCCCCGCCGCAATATGCACGCCTGCCAGCAGCTGATGGATGATTTTCACGGTAGAGCCGAGGCCGATCTCACTGCCGATGCGGTAAACTTTTCCGGCAACCGCATCCAGTACCGGCTGCAACCGTGCAAACGCTTCGTCACTGCCTGACGCCATCACGGTCATCTCACCGCTCGCCGCCTTCGCTGCACCGCCGGAAACCGGGGCATCCAGCATCAGCAACTGATGCTCTGCCAGCTGCTGCTCAATGGCCTGCGCGTCCTGAGACGAAATAGTGGAAGATACCATCACCACGGTGCCTGGCTTCAGACGGGCTGCCAGACCGTTTTCGGCGAACAGGATCTGCTTCACCTGCGCGGCATTCACCACCAGCAGCAGGACGGCATCCAGCTGACGGGCAAAGTCACTGGCAGAGGTCTCTGCCGCCTGAGCCCCGCTGTCACGCAGTGTTTGCAATGCCTGCGGGTTGAGGTCTACACCCCAGGTTTTCAGACCCGCCTTAATACAGGATTGCGCTGCCCCCATTCCCATCGAACCGAGACCAACGACACAAACCGACATTGATGTTGCGTTAGACATACGCTCTCCGTGTTAACTTTGGTGATTATTTGTTTTGATGTGTGAAGTATAGGCGCATTAATCGGCAATTTTGGTGACAGTCATCACAATATTTAACAGGATAATTCTCATACTTAACAATAATTAACACCGAAAGAATCATCAGGTTAATTTGAAATAATCGCGGTATTTCATCATGATAAGGCGGTACAGCGCCGTAGAAATGGCGTGTGAATTTCCATAACCGTGATAATTTGATAAAAATTGTGGTGTGGGGAATCCGTCCCCTCCTTTACACTCAGTGCAGATCCCTCGCAGAGTCAGCAGGAGCAAGAATGATCCCGGTAGAACGACATCAACAAATTTTAGCGCTGGTGCAGGAACGCGGCGTGGTCAGCATCGCCGAGCTGACTGAACGGCTGGCCGTCTCACACATGACCATCCGTCGCGATCTGCAAAAACTGGAAGAACAGGGGGCAGTGCTGCTGGTTTCGGGCGGGGTCCGTTCGACAGAGCGGCTCTCCAGCGAGCCAACGCATCAGGATAAAACCAGCATGTTCAGTCTGGAAAAACAGACGATTGGTGCCGCGGCTGCACGCCATATTCCGCGCAACAGCTGCATCTATCTGGATGCCGGGACTACCACGCTGGCGCTGGCGCGCGAGCTGGGTATGCGCGATGACCTGCTGATTGTTACTAACGATTTTGTTATTGCCAATTATTTGATCGAGTCCAGCCAGTGCAGGATGATCCATACCGGTGGCACCCTGTGCCGCGATAACCGTTCCTGCGTAGGAGATGCGGCCGCCAGGGCGCTGCGTGGGCTGTCGGTGGACATTGCATTTATCTCGGCGTCCTGCTGGGGAATGCGCGGCACTTTTACGCCGGATGAGGAAAAAATTGCGGTGAAGCGCGCGGTCAGTGACGTCAGCCGCAAGCGCGTGCTGCTGGCAGACAGCTCAAAGTATAACAAAATTGCCACCTTCCTGGCCCTGCCGCTTGCCCAGTTTGACGGCATTATTACCGACCCGCACCTGCCCGCCACGGCACGTCAGGAACTCGCCACTCTGGAACTTGACCTGACGCTTGCCGGTTAATTCTGTCACGATTATGGCCCGGACAGGGCCATTAAATTTAGCGACAGCCATCACGAGTTTTCACTTCTTTACCGTTCAGAGTGCGAGAAATACCGCCAGCGCAACTAGACTTATCAGGTCATTTTCAGACTCACTTGTTCCCCTTCCCACTGACCATGTTACAAGGAGATCTTATGAGCAGAATCAATACCAGCCTGGGCCGCTACAGCCTGTCGGCAAAAAATGCGGGCGACCACATCAAAGGTTCCATGGCGATTAACGATGAGGGCGGCACCCAGCTGACCTTGCAGGAATTTCACGAGCATGACCTGGACGATGTGGTGAACAACGTCATCTTCCCGATCACTGGCGGCAATCGGGTCATTACCAGCGCCCTGCGTGATGAAATGGTCAAAGCGGGCTTTAAACAGCAACATTGAATGCCCACGGCACCCGCTGTTGTGACACTATCCATTTGCTTTGCCCTGTGAGCCTCTTTTTTCCATCATCAATCGATTTAGCCGATCGATCCCTATGAATCGATCTATATAAATGCTTATTATTTCTACGGAAAAAATGCGATCATTAATTGCTATAAAACAAATGGCAAAGTCAGACGAATAGTTTATTACCCACTTCGCGTGGGTTTTTTTTACTGTGCTGCTGGCGGTAACTCCGCATTTTCTGGCGCGTTTTCTGCAAGCTCTTCAGCATCCCTTTTGCGACGGCGAAGCCCATTCTGACGCACCAGAAAAACCGGAGCGGCAATAAAGAGCAGCAAACTCCCTGACATACCGCAAATCACCAGGCTGAGCACGCCTAAGCCCCCGGCTCCCGCCGTGACACCAGCAGCCACCAGAGAGAGCAGGAAAAAGAACGTCAGTGTCATACTGACTGGCCAGATATTCACAATATCCATCTCGCTCAGAGCCATTTTTACCGGTTTCGCGGACAGCAGCGCCGCGCGTTGTTCCTCATCGATAGCCTCCTGCAGTACCTGTAAATCAAGGCAGGGTGCGACAAAATCCTCGACCTGCTGCGGGTTGTGCAGTTCTGCGAATATCCGCTCTACGGGCGGAAACGTCAGCGGCCAGCTGGCACTGTGCACGCCGTAAGTGCTGAGCGCGGGCAGCGTAATACGCGGCCAGTGTATCGCCTGCAAATAGCGATCGTTAAGCACCACCCAGCTCTGGCGGGTAGCACCCTGAGTGACATGATACAGTTTGAAGCGGTCTGCGGGTGGGTAAGACAGATAGGTCACCCGGGCAGTGATGGTGGGAATATGCCGCTGACGGCAGTAGTTGACCCGGCTCTGTCCCTGCACCGCCAGCAGTAACGCCAGCGCTGAAATAAAATAGTATGAAGTGCTGTCAGCGGCCTGCGGCCCGGATAAATGTTCACGCAGCTTTTCTTCGCTGTTGCCACTGAGGTGATCGGGCCACCAGCGCCAGCTGCGGCCAATCACCCGCTCGGTCGGCACCTGATAAACCCCCAGAGGTTCCGTTTCGGAGGGCAGCAGGGCAAAAGGAAATATCTTGCTGAAAAACGTCAGAGCATCGTCCGGGCCATTCCATTCCCCACTGGCTTCCAGCCCGTGTAGATTGGCCGTCAGCTCACCCCAGCCCACTTTTCCCAACATATCAATCTGATATTTGGTATCGGCCAGCCGTTTACCCAACAGCATTATCTCAGCCGGGATCGCCGAAAGATCCAAAAGTGGAATACTGGCGGGCTCGGTGCGTTTACTTTCCATACGGCGGTTTACCCCAAAGGCAGACATGTCTCAGCAAAAAAAATTTGGCTTTAGTCAAAAAAATCAATATATATCAATGAAGTAGTATACTTATCGATTGTAATAATTAGCAATATCTGATGAAAAAAAGCCCACACCTTTATCCGGATAAAAAGCCACATCGCGTAAAAAACCAACGGGCAACGGCTAATAATTCGTTTAAAAATAAGCAGTAACCTTGATTATTTTAAGGAAAAAAATGAGTCATATGCAGGACGAGGTGAAAATTAAACACAGCCGTTTACAACAGTTGGTGGAACGTCTGTGGCATTTTGCCGGCAGCAGTGAACATCAAGCCCGGTGTTTCGCCGATCGCCTGGTGGCCGCCAATCTTGCCGGGATGCCGGAAGCAGAACTGGCCGCGTATTCCCTTCAGGACTCAGATGTAACGGCCCTGCCCTGCCGGGCATCAGGCAGGGCTGACGCCCGGCGGTTATTAACGGGAAAACAACATCTTCAACCCGGCAGCGCTGAAGAAAACAGCAAAAACACCTTCAATTGCGCGGCGGCATTTGCGATAACCCCGGCTCATGGCCTCGGTGGAAAACAGCAGCGCATAACCGCTGAATACCAGCATCCCCAGCAGAGCACAGCCGCCAACAATCAATGGCAGCAGCGAAGGCGCCGCATCGGGTCGGATGCCCAAAGACATAATCGCGGTCCAGACCAGGATGGCTTTCGGGTTAGCCAGATGCAGCAGCAAACCGCGGCGATAGAGTGAACCCGGTGAACCTGGGGCTGCAACCGGTAGCGGGCGAACCTCACCACGGCGCGCAGCGCTGCGCGCCGCTTTCCATGCCATCCATAAAAGATAAATGCCGCCCAACACTTTGATCGCCACAATCGCCTGTGCATAAGCCAGCAGCAGCGTCGACAGCCCGGTGGCCACCAGCAGCGCCCAGCAGAGCGAACCGGTAATCACCCCTGCCGCCAGCGCCAGCGCAGGGCGGCGCCCCTGACTCATCGCCACGCCCATAATCGCCATATTACTGGGGCCGGGGCTGGCAGTGCCCAGCAGGTAAGCCACATAAACCGGCAACAGCATAATAATAGTGTCCATCTCACTTCCCTCGCTAACCGACATTTGCTGGTTATAACACGGACGCTTATCGTTCACTACCAACACTAACGGCGATGAGAAATTTTGATTCATGACAATAATCAGGTGAATAGCGGCAGTCATTTTGTAACTAAATATTTCTAATTACATATTTATGTGTATCACATCCTTAACATTTGCAGGGCTGTTTCCCTGCCTGACTGACGGGAAAAAATTACGTGAAAAGAATGAAAATCCGACAGGCATTCTTTCAACCATATAACACCAAAAAGTAACAATTAATCTACATGCATTTAATCTTTAATCATAAAGCATCGGGTTATTATATTAATCGGGTGCAACTGCTATTTTTTATATCCCCAAAAGCTATATTAAAACCGCTCTTGCCTGCGTCAATAACAGTCAGTTTTCCCTTCATTTTCTGTCGTACCGAGCGTTAAACGAAGTTATAAAAAAGCTTTTACGACATAAAGATACATCGTTTTCACATCCAGGCATCATTACGCGATCTTGCGTTAACATAATCTTTCACCGATTTAACCTGGTGACGAAACAATTGCTCGTAATAATCGCTACTGTTATAGGCCGGTTCACTATTACTGTAGCTACTTCTTCACCTGTTTTGGTCTTAGGATCAAACCTCCGATGAGAAGTCCCGCAACTGGCAAATTTGTTTTTTGCTACAGGTCATCTATTTGTTAGCTGTGGGTAAAAAAATAAAAGGCAGTTGTGCATGTTAGAACGAGGTAAGCAATGTTCGGATTAGATGCGTTCCATCTGGCGAGGATACAGTTTGGTTTCACCGTAGCCTTCCACATCCTCTTCCCGGCTATCACTATCGGCCTGGCCAGTTTTCTGGCCGTGCTCGAAGGACTGTGGCTGAAAAGCAAGAATGAGGTTTATCGCGACCTCTATCATTTCTGGTCAAAAATCTTCGCCGTTAACTTCGGTATGGGCGTGGTGTCCGGCCTGGTTATGGCCTATCAGTTCGGGACTAACTGGGCAGGTTTCTCCCAGTTCGCCGGAAGTATTACCGGGCCACTCCTGACCTACGAAGTGCTTACCGCGTTCTTCCTTGAGGCTGGCTTCCTCGGCGTGATGCTGTTCGGCTGGAATCGCGTCAGCCGCGGTATGCATTTCTTTTCAACCTGCATGGTGGCGTTGGGAACCATTATTTCCACTTTCTGGATCCTCGCCTCCAACAGCTGGATGCAGACGCCGCAGGGCTATGCTCTGCAAAACGGTATTGTGGTGCCGGTTGACTGGTTTAAAATCATCTTTAACCCGTCCTTCCCTTACCGCCTGCTGCATATGTCCGTTGCGGCTTTCCTGGTGACGGCCTTCTTCGTTGGCGCGTCTGCCGCCTACCATCTGCTGCGTAAAAATGACACCCCGGCCGTGCGTAAGATGCTGTCGATGTCGCTGTGGATGGCGCTGATTGTTTCTCCTATTCAGGCCATGATTGGCGATGCCCACGGTCTGAACACCCTGGAACATCAGCCAGCCAAAATTGCCGCCATTGAAGGCCACTGGGAAAACCCGCCGGGAGAAGCCACGCCGCTGATTCTGTTTGGTATTCCGGATATGAAAGAAGAACGGACGAAATACGCGGTGGAAATTCCCTACCTCGGCAGCCTGATACTGACCCACAGTCTGGACAAACAGGTTCCGGCGCTGAAGACCTTCCCGAAAGAGGATCGTCCCAACTCCACCGTGGTGTTCTGGTCATTCCGCGTCATGGTTGGGCTTGGCATGCTGATGATCCTGCTGGGCGCCGTCAGCCTGTGGATGCGTCGCGGTCAGCGACTTTATACCTCACGTCCTTTCCTGTGGTTTGTTCTGCTGATGGGCCCTTCCGGTCTGATTGCGCTGGTGGCGGGCTGGATTACGACAGAAATCGGCCGTCAGCCGTGGGTGATTTACGGCCTGCTGCGCACCCGCGACGCCGTGTCGTTGCACAGCACGCTGCAAATGAGCATCAGCCTGATTGCCTTCCTGCTGGTGTACTGCGCCGTCTTTGGTGTGGGTTACAGCTACCTGGCTAATCTGATCAAGATTGGTCCGCAGACCGGTGAGGGTGACCATACTCCAGACGGTGGCCCGGGCACATCACACACGCCATCGCGCCCGCTTTCTGCGGTGCAGGAAAAACTACAGTCGCCGCAGAAGGAGAAATAAGGTGGGTATCGATCTCTCAATTATCTGGTTTACTATCATCATCTTCGCCACCCTGATGTATATCATTATGGATGGCTTTGACCTGGGCATCGGTATCCTCTTCCCGTTCAATAAAGATCCGGTTGAGCGCGATATGATGGTCAACACCGTTGCCCCGGTATGGGATGGTAATGAGACCTGGCTGATCCTCGGCGGTGCCGCGTTGTTTGGCGCTTTTCCGCTGGCCTATGCGGTAATTACGACCGCACTGGCCGCCCCGCTGACCATTATGCTGATCGGTCTGATTTTCCGCGGTGTGGCCTTTGAGTTCCGTTTCAAAGCCACCGAAGAGCACCGCCCATTCTGGGATAAAGCCTTTATTGGCGGTTCCTTTGTCGCCACCTTCAGTCAGGGCGTGGTGCTGGGTGCGGTAATTAACGGCTTTGAAGTGACCAACCGCACCTACAGCGGCCCGGAACTGGTCTGGCTGACACCGTTTACGCTGTTCTGCGGCGTGGGGCTGGTACTGGCCTATGCACTGCTTGGCAGCACCTGGCTGATCATGAAAACGGAAAACGAGCTGCACCGTAAAATGACTGCGCTGACCAAACCGCTGCTGATCGCCCTGCTGGTGGTCATTGCGATTGTCAGCGTCTGGACGCCGCTGGCGCATGCGAACATCATGCAGCGCTGGTTTACCCTGCCAAACCTGTTCTGGTTCCTGCCGGTGCCCCTGCTGGTGCTGGCTGCCGCCTGGGGTCTGTGGCGCGCGCTGCAGCGTCATGCACACTACACGCCATTCCTGCTGACGCTGGCGCTGGTGTTCCTCGGCTTCACCGGGCTGGGTATCAGTATCTGGCCGTATATTATTCCGCCGTCCATCACCATCTGGGAAGCCGCCTCACCGCCACAGAGCCAGGGCTTTATGCTGGTTGGCGGCCTGCTGATTATCCCGGTGATTCTGGTTTACACCTTCTGGAGCTATTACGTATTCCGCGGCAAAATCAAGCCGGACGAAGGCTACCATTGACCGTCTGATATCGTCAGTCTGAACGCAGCGGCTGATGGCAGATATACGCCGGAGGGGGATCAACGATCCTCCTCTTTTTTTGTCAGTAACTGGCGCCTGCATTCATATTTTTACACACAACCCCCCGGTAAAGCCCGCAAGATGGTCTACGCTTAAAGTCGTTACAGGAAATCATGCCATCAAAAGGAGGCACAATGAGTCTGTTTGATAAAGCGAATGATAAAGCACAAGAAGCTATCGGTAAGGGTCAGGAAGAGTTTGGCAAAGCCGTAGACTCGCCAGAGCATGAATTCAGAGGAAAAGTGCGTCAGCAGGCAGCCAAAGCCTCCTACGCCGTTGATGATGCGCTGGACTGCGTGAAAAGCAAAACTCAGGAGTCACCGCTGGTGTCCCTGGTGATTGCTGCGGGTGTCGGGTTCCTTGCTGCCAAGATTTTTGGCCGCCGTTAATTCCCGCAAGCCCCCATGAACGCCCCCTGTGGGCGTTTTTTTATGCCTGATTTACCTGGATTTTCACCGGCGCATTAAACATTGAAACGGCCTGGGTGAGTTGTGATGTACTGATTGGGTAAGGATTTACTCCAGTTGGTTAATTGCAGAACGAGGTGAAATCATGGAAAGAAAATCACATCCGCAGACTTACCGCATGGCCGCCGCTCTCGCCGCGTTGCTCACCGTAGCCAGCGCCTTTGCCGCACCGCAGCAGCGGCCTCTCCCTCCCTCAGCACAGGCCGAGATCATCACGCCCGAACAGCAGATCCCGTCAATCCCCGAAGAGTACCACAGCAGTCATCCGCAGCCGCTGATGCGCGGCGAGGGCTTTAATTACAACCTTTACTACAACTTTCAGCTGACGCCCCACGTCATTCTGCGGCCCAATCTGCAACAAAGTACAAAACCTGGCGCAGTAGATGATGACTCTCACCGCTTTGTCGGAGGGCTTAGCGCCGGAATTAATTTCTGAAAATTCTGCCGTCAGATCGGCCCATCTCAGCCATGCCGGGATGGGGCTTAATTTCATTACCGATATCGCTGACATATTTTTTCATCGTTATTGTTATTTTTATACAAATTAAATAGCCTGCTAATCTTCTTCAGCACAAAAATACAATATTCCTTATTCCCTCACATGGTGTCATAGCAACCGGGCCACGGTTTACGTGCGCCCGGCGGTTATTACGCATTTTATCTCAAACAATCGCACACCTTCCTGCCTTAAAGGAAGTTTTTTGGAAACCGTGCAGATTGATAATAAAAAGGAATAAAACAGTGACAACTAAATGTACTTTTAAAAGAAAAGCAGCCCCTTCCCTTCTGCTGTGCGGTAGCGCTCTGTTATTGGCCTCTACAGCCGCATGTGCTGATATGGCCCCGCTCAGCGTTAACTCTGATTACCTGTTTGGCGACTGGGGCGGATATCGTAGCGAGCTAAAAGAAGACGGCGTCGATTTCCAGGTGAACTACACCATGGAATCAGCCAGCAACCTGGCGGGCGGGTATCATACCTCGACCACGGCACGCTATACCGACCAGTGGGCGTTTGGCACCACACTCGATCTGGAGAAGTTGCTGAACTGGGATGACACTCAGTTCCAGTTCACCATCACCAGCCGTAACGGTCGCGATCTTACTCAGCATATTACCGACCCGCGAACCGGCGGCCTGTCATCGGTGGAAGAAGTATGGGGGCGTGGTCAAACCTGGCGTCTGACTCAATTCTGGGTTAACAAAGGTCTGTTTGATAACCGGGTAGAGGTTAAAGCAGGTCGTGTTACCGTTGGCGAAGATTTTGGCTCCTTCGACAGTAAGTTCGAGAACCTGGCCTTCGGCAGCGGTCAGGCCGGCAACTGGCGCGGTGACCGCTGGTTTAACTGGCCGGTTTCCCAGTGGGGCGGCCGCATTAAGTTAAACCTGCCGGAAGATATGTTCTTCCAGGTCGGCTTCTATAATCAGAACCGGAATAACTACGATCGCGGTAACGGTTTCTACCTTGACGGTAGCCCGACGCTGGGTAACCTGGTGCCGTTTGAATTCGGCTGGAAGCCTCTGCTTGGCGCAGCTAAGCTGCCGGGGAACTACCGCATTGGCGGTTACTACTCTTCGGTGAACGGTGATAAGTATTCCAGCTATCACAACGGCAGCTACGATACTCAGGCTAAAGCCTACGGCGGCTATGTTCTGTTACAACAGCAGCTGACCGCGACCGATGGCGATGTGAACCGGGGTCTCGGCGTGATCGTACAGGCGGTGATGAACGATCATAAAACCTCGAAAATGGATAACTACCAGGCGTTTGAAGTGACCTGGAAAGGGCCATTTGCCTCACGAGCGCAGGATGAGATTGGTTTCGGCGTGGCGCGTATTCACGTTAACGGTGACTACGGCAAAATGCAGCGCGAAACCAACCGATACAATGGCGAGCACGACTACAACAGCCCGACTTATCTCCCCATCCAGCACGGTTCAGAATGGAACTATGAAGTTTACTATAACGTCCATGCTACCAACTGGCTCAGCGTGCGTCCTAACCTGCAATACGTTGCCTCTCCGGGTGCCGTCAGCGGTGTGAAAGATGCATTTATCGGCGGTCTGAGCGCCAACGTGAACTTCTGACGTAAAAGGCAATTCGCAGGCGGGGCGGACCGAAGAGGTCCGCCCTGATAGATTATTTCAGCTGCGCGCGCGCGGTATAAAACCGGCGGGCGGACAGATACCCGGCAATAATCGTCGACAGGCTGGCCGTTCCCAGCAGCATAAATGTCACCATGATCTGATATTTAATGGCTTTCACCGGGTCGATCCCGGCAAAAATCAGGCCGGACATCATTCCCGGCAAACTCACCAGACCGACCGTTTTCGCCGCATCCACCGTGGGGATCATCGCAGCACGAATGCTGTCACGCACTATCGTTGCTGAAGCCAGCTTGATACTGGCCCCGAGGCTGAGCATCTCTTCAACTTTCTGGCGATTATCACTGAAGCGCTGATTAAGATTACTGAAACACAACCCCACCGCTACCATCGCATTCCCCGCGATCATCCCGGATATCGGGATCACCTGCATCGGCATAAACTCAATGGCCCCGCTGAGCAACAGGATCGCCAGCGTCAGCGTAGTGCCGCTGGTAATCGCGATAAACGAAATCCGGAACCCCCTGTCGATAGCCCGGCTGCGTTTCCTGGCATTCAGCGCCGCATTAACGCAGATAAACAGTACCATCAGCACGGTCAGCCACTGATTGTTCAGGTCGAAAATATATTTGAGCACATAGCCAACAACCACCAGTTGCACAATTGCCCGCGCCACGCTCCAGATAATGTCTTTCTCCAGGCCCAGCCGCTCTTTAGCGCTGACCAGCAGCGCAATCACCACCAGCACCAGCGCCAGTGCCAGCGACTCATTGGTAATATTATGCTGATTCATGCTGGCTCTCCTGCCCGGCGGGGAACAGCGCGATCCGCCGTCTGCCATCATCTATTTCATGACTGTCGTGACTGATCCAGATCGCGGCAGTTCCCTGGCCAGTCTGCTGGTTGATAAGTTCCAGTACGCGCTGCTTATTCGCCTCATCAAGCGCGCTGCTGACTTCATCCAGCAGCAAAATATCAGGCGGGAACTGTAAATTACGCAGCAGTGCCACCCGCTGTTTTTCTCCGCCAGAGAGCCGATCGACCGGTTTATCCAGCATCGAAGATGACAGGCCAACGCGCCGCAGTTCTTCGCCCAGATGCGCGCGATCGATCCGCTGCTGGCGAACCTGATAAGGCAGGGAGAGGTTGTCAAACACGCTAAGGCCAAACAGCTGTGGCGTCTGGAACACGTAAGAGACTTGCTGGCGGTAGCGTTCAGGTTTCAGCTCAGCAAGGGGCTGCCCGTTAAATATCACCTCGCCGCCAGACGGCTCAAGCAGTGAGGCAATAATTTTCAGCAGCGTGCTTTTACCGGCGCCAGATGGCCCGGTCAGCCAGAGGAACTCGCCCTGATGAAGTGCAAAAGAGACCGGTGCCAGCAGCGTTTTCCCCTGACGGACAAAAGAGACCTCACTGACCTGCAGAAGAGGAGATGAAGGGTTCATATGAGCAACTGACTTTGAGTGATGAATCGCGCGATGATAGCACTAACCGCGTGGTTTATTCTGCGGCCAGAAAATCAGTAATAAGCCGGAAAGGATCAGCAGCGCGCCGCCAAGTTTGCCCCAGAGGAACGCTTCATCCAGCCCTGGCAGCCACAGCGCGGCCAGCCAGACCAGCAGATAGCTCAGGCTCAACAGCGGGTAAGCCCGGTTCAGCGGCATACGCTTTAAGGCCAGCAGCCAGCACAGCATCGACAGCGCATAGGCCAGCAGACCGCCCAGCAGGGCCAGCACCGGCAGAGAAAAGTGGGCAAACGCTGCAACAAAAAGAGCCACCCGATCGATAGCGGGAAGCTGAACCATCGCCCACTTCATCAGCAGTTGAGCCGCACTGACCAGCAGCACGCTGCATAATGCAAACAACATGCCCATCAGGTATAGCTCCCCATCACCGCCACGCCGGCTACAATCAGCACGATGCCCAGCACATGACGCCCTGAAAGCGCCTCATCCCACAGCCAGCGCGATGCCAGCGCGACAAAAATAAAGTTCAGGCTCAGCATCGGGTATGCCACCCCTAACGGTACGGTTTGCAGCACCCGCAGCCACACCAGCATCGCCATTGCCAGCAGTAACACGCTGGCAGCCAGCCACCCCAGCAGATGCCGTCGCCCCTTACCAACGGTGGCCTGTTTCTGGCACAGCTGCCCGCTACAGCTCAGCAGGCTGGCCAGCACAATCAGCAGGGTGTTCACGGCAGCTGTTTATAGAAGTAGAACATCATCCTGCCCTGCTGCACGATACGGTCTGGCGTAGGGATAAGCGCATTAACCTCCTCACCTTCATCAGATAACTTCATGACCAGCGACACACTGCCTTTATGCCGCTGCTGGTTCAGCCACGGAGAGAAATCCTGGTTGCCGATCAGGCGATGAGCGCCACTGGCATAGCTTAATCCGTAAGTCAGCTCGCCCGACTCCTCCAGCAGCAGGATATCGCTGCGCTTCAGTTCCCAGGCCAGCGCCGACGCCACTCCGATATTATTCGCCAGCACATAGCGGCTCTGCTGCAAATCAGGGTACACCCTGGCAATAAAGGACTGCGGCTGCTTGGAGTTGATCACCTTATCGGGGATCGCCGCGCCAACCACCAGCACCAGACCCAGCGGGCACAGCGCCGCCAGCCGCCAGTGGTGCGCTCTCCCTGTCAGGCTGATCGCCCCCACCAGCGCCCAGAACAAAAATGCCACGCTGCCCAGCAGGACTTTGATCACCTCATGGCGGGTATACACCGGATGTTTCGCTAACCCCCACGGAGCCATAACCGCCACCATCACCAGCAACAGCACCACGCCGACGATCAGATTAATCACCCCGTTAGCTTTCAACCCGCGTCGCCCCGCTGCGGCAATCTCCGTCGCATGATGCGCCATCAGCAGCGCCAGCGGTGCAAAACAGGGCAGGATGTAGGTCGGAAGCTTACCTTTGGCCACGCTGAAAAACAGCAGCGGCATCACCACCCAACAGAGCAGATAAGACAACCCCGGCGCTGTCTGACGCTGCTGCCAGGCACGCTGCAGTGCCCCCGGCAGCAGCCCCAGCCACGGCAGTACGCCGACAATCATCACCGGCAGGTAGTACCAGAACGGCGCTTTATGCTGAGCATCGTCCTCCGCGAAGCGCTGAATGTGTTCCACCCAGAAGAAGTAGTGCCAGAAGTCCGGTTCCTGTCGGGCAATGCTAATCGACCACGGAGCGGAGATCAGCGCGGCACTGAGCAGGGCCAGCGGCCCGAACAGCAGCAGTTCCCTGAACCTTTTTTGCAATATCATCCACGGAACAATAGCCACCACCGGCACCGCCAGCGCCAGAAAACCTTTGGTGAGGAATCCCATGCCGCAGGCCAGCCCCAGCAGCAGCCAGCCTGTAACCCGCTGCCGCAGGCCCCCGCCCTGCCCGACCAGCCAAAAGCTGCACATCGCGGCGGTCAGCCACAGCGTGATCATTGGGTCCAGCACGGCGTAGGTTCCCACGCTGTAGACCAGCATACAGGTCAGGAAGATCGCCGATGACAGCAGCGCCGTACCGCGTTCACGCCACAGCTGCTGTGCCAGCCAGTAAATCAACAGCGCACAAAGGGAGACGGAAAACACCGAGCCAAAACGCACGGCAAAATTATTACCGCCAAAGATCCACTGGCTGATGTTATTGATCCAGTAGCCAGCTATCGGCTTTTCAAAATAACGAAGATCGAGAAAATGTGGCACCACCCAGTTTCCACTGACCAGCATTTCGCGGCTGATCTCGGCATAGCGCACTTCATCTGGCTGCCACAGCGAACGAAACTCAATGGGGAGTAAATAATAAATCACATATAAAACAGGCAGCAAAAACGCATAACGGGTGTATTTCATGCCGAATCACTCTGATAATTGCTGACAGCCCAGCCAGCCTTCGCGGCCGGAGAGATTCCCCCGAACAATCTTTCCCGTCGGAAGCTGCGTGATATCTTCAGGAAGCAGCTCACTCAACGGACAAAAACGGATCCCCCGCGCTCGCGCCTCGGTGAGCAGCGAGTCAAACATCTCCGCCAGCACAATCCCTTCGGCTTCCGCATGGATGGTATAAACCGGAACGCCCTGCTGGCGGCTGATTTCATCAAGAATAAAAGCGTTATAATCCGCACGGGTCACGCGCGTCCCGACCACCTCGTCCCAGGTTGGCAGCGTCACCGGAATTTGCACGGTTCCGGGGCGACCATCAGGCAGACGAGGCAGGAACGGACCGCTCCCCCGACAGTCACTGTTATAGCTAAAATTAAACGCCTGTTTGGCGGCGAGCACGCGCCCGTCTGCCCGCCAGCCTGCCGCTGCAGAACAGGTTACCGGCTGCCCGGTCACGGCCTCCAGAGCGTCAACGCCGCGGCGAATTTCCTCACTCAGCCTTTCTGCTGGCCACACGCCTGCCCAGGTTTGCCAGGCAAAATGGTCCCAGGCATGCAGACCGATTTCGTGCTGCTGGCTGGCCTGGCGGATCACCTCCGCCAGGCCCTGACCGATGTCCCGTCCCGGCCAGGCAGTCCCTGCCAGCAGGATGTCCCAGCCGTAAAGAGAGGCCGCATTTGAACGCAGCATTTTCCACAGGAAGCGCGGTTTAAGCAGCCGCCACAGATGACGGCCCATATTGTCCGGGCCGACGCTGAAGAAAAAGCTGCCGCGTGTCTGCTGCCTGTCGAGAATATTCAGCAGACGCGGCACACCGTCGCGGGTCCCGCGCCAGGTATCAACATCGATACGCAGCCCGACGTTGATCATTCGACACGCTCTCCCGCCTGTACGGTTTGCAGGAAGAAGTCGAGCGTGGCATCAATGGTGTAGTTCATCGCCACCGAAGGCTGCCAGTTCAGCAGGCGCTTCGCGTTGCGAATCGACGGCTTACGGTGCTCAACGTCCTGATATCCTTTACCGTAGTAGCTGCTGCTTTCCACTTCGCGGAAACCGGCAAAAGGCGGAAACTGATGGCGCAGGGGATGGCGTTCAAAACTTTCCAGCAGCTGTTCAGCCAGCTCTTTAATACTGGCTTCGTTGTCGGGGTTACCAATATTGATAATCTGGCCATCGCAGTTCTGCTGTTTGTTTTCAATAATCAGGAACAGCGCTTCAATGCCGTCACGAATATCGGTAAAGCAGCGTTTCTGACGCCCACCGTCAATCAGCTTAATCGGCGACCCTTCCACCAGATTGAGGATCAGCTGGGTGATTGCGCGTGAACTGCCAATACGTGCCGCATTAAGATTGTCCAGGCGCGGCCCCATCCAGTTAAACGGACGGAACAGGGTAAAGCGCAGCCCCTCTTTTTCGCCGTAGGCCCAGATCACCCTGTCCAGCAGCTGCTTGGAAACCGAGTAGATCCAACGCTGCTTATTGATCGGCCCGACTACCAGGTTAGAGTGATCCTCATCGAAGGTGGCATCGTTACTCATGCCATAAACTTCGGACGTGGACGGGAAAATAATGCGTTTCTTGTACTTCACGCAGTCGCGGATGATCTTCAGATTCTCTTCAAAATCCAGTTCAAACACGCGCAGCGGGTTGCGGGTATATTCAATCGGCGTGGCGATCGCCACCAGCGGCAGCACCACATCACATTTTTTAATGTGATACTCAATCCACTCCGAGTGAATGCTGATATCCCCTTCCACAAAGTGGAAGCGGTCATGGCCCACAAAACGGCTGATAGCATCAGACCCGATATCCAGACCAAAAATTTCGAAGTTATCATCGGCCAGCAGACGCTCGGTCAGATGGTTGCCGATAAAGCCGTTTACACCAAGGATCAGGACACGCGTCCGGCGCCTGGCAGCCATCACCGGCTGGTTAAGCAGTAAGGCTCCGGGCACCACGCCCAGAGTTTGCGCCAGCTGGCTGCCCTGCATATACACGCCGCTCTCGCTCTGCCCGGTCACCACTTCCAGCGCACCGTCAGCGCAGGCCACCACGAACGGGGAGACGGAAAGCACCGTGCCCGGTTTTGCCGCAGGCCAGTCGTGACGAACCAGGGACTGCCAGACAATAAATTTAGCGGCCCCGACATAGCTGAAAGCGCCAGGCCACGGGTCGGTCACCGCCCGCACCAGGTTATGTACCTGCTGCGCGGGCTGCTGCCAGTCAATACGTCCGTCTTCCGGCGTGCGACGCCCGACAACCGTCGCCAGGCGTTCATCCTGTTCGACTTCGGCAAAATCCTCGCTGAGGACAGCGGGCAGAGTGTGCGCCAGCAGCTGTTTTGCGCTCTCGCACACCTTGTAGTGCAGCGTCAGCGCGTTGTCCTCAGCGGCGATCGCGACCTTCTGTTGAGCAATAATGGCCCCGGCATCGGCACGTTTCACCATGCGATGCAGGGTAACGCCGGTTTCCTGCTCACCGTTTACCAGCGTCCAGTTGAGCGGTGCGCGGCCGCGATACTTCGGCAGCAGCGAAGCATGCAGATTAAAGGCACCCACGCGCGCAGAGGCGAGGATCTCTTCGTTGAGCATCTGGCGGTAATGGAACGAGAAAATAACGTCTGGTTTCATCGCGCGGATACGGTCAACCCACAGCGGGTGATTCACCTCTTCCGGCGCGTAAACCGGCACGCCAAGCTGCGCCGCCGTGCGGGCGACAGAGCCAAAAAAGTGGTTCTCATTGGGATTATCTGCGTGAGTAAAAATGGCACAGATATCAAAACCGGCTTCAGCCAGCGCCCGAATACCGGTACATCCCATGTCATGGTAGGCAAAGACCACAGCTTTCATGATGATTTATCCTGTGTGGAGTTGGCGTCGCGGCTGACAACGCGCTGAATGAAATAGCGGGGACGGGCGCGGACATCGTTGTAAATCCGCCCGATATACTCGCCAAGCAACCCCATTCCAACAAACTGAGCGCCGACAAAAATAAACAGGACGGCAAACAGCATAAACACCCCTTCCGCTGCCCACTGCGGACCCAGGAACAGGCGCAGAGCAATCAGCAGCAGGGAAATAGCAAAACCGGCTAACGCAATCACGCTGCCAAAGACGCTTAGCAGGCGCAGCGGCGTGGTCGTCAGACAGGTAATCAGGTCATACATCAGGTTAATCAGCCGCATCAGGCTGTATTTTGAATCGCCAAACTCACGCTCAGCGTGGTGTACGGGGATCTCCGTCGCCCGGCGGGCAAAGGTGTTCGCCAGAATCGGGATAAAGGTACTGCGTTCGTGGCAGTGCAGCATGGCGTCGACGATATGGCGACGATAGGCGCGCAGCATGCAGCCGTAGTCGCCCATCGCTTTGCCGGTAGTGCGCTGGATCAGATGGTTGATGGTGCGCGAGGCGCATTTGCGGAACCAGCTGTCCTGGCGGTTCTGCCGCACGGTGCCAACCACGTCATAACCCTGACGCGCCGTTTCCACCAGGCGCGGGATCTCTTCCGGTGGATTTTGCAGATCGGCATCCAGCGTGATCACCAGATCGCCTGTCACATGGCTGAAACCGGCCATAATCGCCGAATGCTGGCCGTAGTTACGGTTCAGCAGCACCGCGACGATATGACTGCCGTCGGCCTCCGCTGCCGCCGTCAGCATGTCAGCTGAATTGTCACTGCTGCCGTCATCCACCAGCAAAATTTCATAATCGACGGCCAGCTGCGCGCAGGCGGCATCGGTACGGCGAATCAGTTCGGGCAGGCTCTCCTGCTCGTTATAAACCGGGATCACCACGGAGACTTTATTAATCGGTTGTTCTGTCATTTTTTACTTCCCTGCCAGCCTGCGTAACGCCGCAATCACGCGACCACAGTCGTCATCCGTCATGCCGGGGAACAGAGGAATGGAGCAGATGCGCTCCGAATTCCATTCGGTTTCCGGCAGCGAAAGCTGTGGAAAACGTTCGCGGTAATATTTCTGGGTATGCGCCGCACGGAAGTGCAGCCCGCTGCCGATATTCTGCTCTTTAAGCGCCTGCATCAGTTCGTCACGACTGATGCCACACCGTTCACGATCAACGCGCAGGATAAACAGATGCCAGGCGTGCTGGTGCGGCCAGGCTGGTAACTTCAGCGGCAGGAAGGGGGTATCAGCAAGCTCAGCCAGGTAGCGCTGCGCAATTTGCTCGCGGCGGGCATTGTTAGCGGCCAGCTTATCGAGCTGCACCAGCGCAATCGCGGCATTAATATCGGCCAGATTGTATTTAAATCCTGGGGCTATCACTTCGGCCTGCGGCGCACGTCCATGGGTCTGACGGTCAAAGGCATCCACTCCCAGACCGTGGAATTTCAGGCTGCGCACGCGATCGGCCAGCGCAGCATCATCCGTCACCACCAGGCCCCCTTCCGCACAGCTCATATTTTTAATCGCGTGGAAGGAGAAGATAGCGATACCGCGATCGCCGACGTGGCGCCCGCGGTAAGTGGTCCCTGCCGCGTGGGCCGCATCCTCAATGACGGCGATATCGTGGCGCTGGCCCAGAGCACGAATCGCATCAATATCCGCCGGCGCGCCGGCGTAGTGCACCGGAATAATGGCTCTGGTGCGCGGAGTGATAGCCGCCGCGATCAGTTCTGGCGTGACCATCAGCGTATCTCGATCGACGTCGATCATCACCGGTGTCGCCCCCAGCAGCACAATCATATTGAGCGTGGAAACCCAGGTCAGGGACGGCGTAATCACCTCATCACCCGGCCCGATGCCCAGCGCCATCAGCGTTACGTGCATCCCGGCCGTCGCTGAACTTAGCGCAATGGCATGACGGTTACCGGTGAGCTGGCAAAAAGCCTCTTCGAGCTGTTGATTTTTGGGTCCGGTGGTAATCCAGCCTGAGTGCAGCACGTCTGCCACGGCGGCCAGTTCTTCGGCCCCCATTGCCGGACGAGAGAAAGGTAAAAAATCTGACATTGATTACTTCCATTAAACAATTAACGTCACGAATTATCCGCCGACGCCGCCTGAAAAGCGGTGCCGACGACTAAACCTGTGCTGCTGACCACAACATCACACCCTGCTGGCACAGTGGTTTACTCAACGTCACATTGAGCACAAAATCACCATCAATGGTAGTGGAGGGCTGTAAATGCGCAAAAGGAGCTTAACAACCCCCGTATATATGGAGCGTAAATGAAAATACTTAGGGGAATATTAAGAGACACCAGTTGGCCGCTGATTAAATCAGTCTGGTTGATGAAGGGTTTAGCTTTACAAGGGATAGCGGCAAAATCATACTAAGAAAAAACGTAAATATAAAAATAACTTCATTGTTTTGTAGCAAAGTGTGTTCATTTTCCGTTCGCGAGACACTCAGTGAGATCAACCCGGTAAGGTCCTTGTTCGTGGTAAAATCGTCGTCCCTAATCACACGAAGGAACGACTGATGAACAACACGCTTCTGCCGCCCGCGCTGCTGACCCTGCTCGACGGCTCACTGCCACCCAGCCATCTGTACCAGGCGATTCGCCTGTCCAGCGTGGGCGACAATGGCTGGCCATATGCCGCACAGCTGAGCCTGGGTGAAATCATTGCCTGCTCACCCACGGAGCTGCTGTTTGCCATCTGGCCGGAATCCACCACCACCCGCAATCTGAAGCGTGATGGCAAAATCACCCTGGCGCTGGTGCTGAACGATGCGGTGATGGAGATCCAGGCGCTGGCAGTGGCCCGCCCGGAAACGCTGACTGACCTCAAACTGGCGGTATTTCGCGCAGAAGTGAAACAGGTCATCGCCCACCGTGCGCCCTATGCCACGGTGACCAGCGGGTTAACCTTCAGTCTGAAGGATGAAACCGCAGCGTTGACGCGCTGGCGGGAGCAGATTGCCGGACTGAAAGCGCTGGCATAAAAAAGGCGACCGGTAACGGTCGCCTTTTTACTCTCGGTTCAGACAGGGCAGGACACGTCCAGCCCGTTATCCAACACTGTTATTTGCTGTCCGGCAGCGCATACGCTTTCACGTAATCGCCCAGCTTAGTGCCAAACGAACCGTGACCACCGGCCACAATCAGCACGTACTGTTTGCCATTCACTTCATAGCTCATTGGCGTTGCCTGACCGCCCGCTGGCAGACGCGCTTCCCACAGCTGTTCGCCGTTAGAAACGTTAAATGCGCGCAGGTAGTTATCCGCGGTAGCTGCAATGAAGAATACGTTACCCGCAGTGGTCATCGGTCCGCCCAACATCGGCATCCCCATTTTAAACGGCAGCGGAACCGGTGAGCTGTCGCGCACGGTGCCGATACGTTTTTTCCACACGATATCGTTAGTCTTCAGGTCAACCGCAGAGATGTAGCCCCATGATGGCTGCTTACACGGGAAACCGAGCGGAGACAGGAACGGATTCAGCGTCACGCCGTACGGCAGGCCGTACTGTGGCTGCACGCCAGACTCGGTACCGGTACCGCCTTTGTCATTCTCATCCGGCTCGATCGGGTTGCCCGGACCACGCGGGATCAGACGGGAAACAAACGGCAGCGCCATCGGGTTAGTCACCGCCACCTGACGGTCAGTATCCACGGCGATACCGCCCCACTCGAACATCCCCAGGTTACCCGGGAAGACCAGAGTGCCCTGCTCGGACGGCGGGGTGAACGGACCTTCATAACGCAGCTGATGGAACATCACACGGCAGATCAGCTGATCGTAGATGGTCGCGCCCCACATATCCTTACCGGACAGCTGAGCCTTCGGACGGAAGCTCAGTTCAGAGTAAGGCTGCGTTGGCGAAACGCGATCGCCCTTCGCTGCGCCACCCGGAACCTGCATTTCCGGTGCCGGTACCACTGGCTTACCGTTGGTGCGGTTCAGCACAAAGATGTCACCGGTTTTGGTCGGGATATAGATGACCGGAACCTTGTTACCGTCTTTGTCGTTGATGTCCGCCAGCGTTGGCTGTGCCGGAACGTCCATATCCCACAGGTCGTGGTGAACGGTCTGATAGAACCAGGCCAGCTTACCGGTCGTGGCGTTCAGCGCCAGCATCCCGGTGGCGAAACGCTCCATCTCCGGGGTACGGTGACCGCCCCAGATATCCGGCGTGGATACGCCAATCGGCAGGTATACCAGATCCAGTTTGGCATCATAAGACGCCGGAGCCCATGAGTTCGGAGAGTTCGGCGTGTAGTTCTGTTCGCCTTCCGCAATCACGTTCGGGTCTTTCGCGCCGGTATCAAACGCCCACAGCAGTTTCCCTGTGTTGACGTCGAAACCACGGATCACGCCTGACGGCTCTTTAGTGGAATAGTTATCGGTTACGGCCCCGGCCATCACGATAGTTTTATCAGTGACGATCGGTGGAGACGTTGGCTCGTAAGAACCCACTTTGTTGTAAGGCAGGTTGCTTTGCAGATTCAGTTTGCCGTTGTCGCCAAACTGCGGGCACAGCGCACCGGTTTCCGCGTCCAGCGCGTACATGTTGCCATCATTCACCGGCAGCAGGATGCGACGTGAGCACAGCGCAGGCTGACTGCCCGCTGGCGTTGCCGCCGCTTCAGGCGTCTGCACATAAGAGACACCGCGACAGGTCACATGCTGGAACGTCGGGTCCGTCTTCATCTTCGGATCAAACATCCACTTCTGCTTACCGGTCGCCGCATCCAGAGCAAACAGCTTCTGGTGTGCGGTACACAGGTACAGCGCATCGCCGATCTTAATCGGGGTCACTTCATTGGTGATTTCACCCGGATCGCTGGCGGTTTTCAGGTCGCCCGTCTGGAAGGTCCAGGCTTCCTGCAGTTTGCCGACGTTAGTGTCGTTAATCTGCTTCAGCGGCGAGTAACGCGTACCGCCCTGGGTACGACCGTAGGCTGGCCAGTCACCGGCGGGAATACCGTCGTCAGCCGGGGCCGCAGCGGCCTGATCCTGGCTCAGCGTCCCGTTGATTTCCTGCGGGTCGTTAAACACGGAGTAAGCAAGAACGGCTACCACAAATACCAGCACGGCTGACAGCGCAACGCGCGGGAAAGCCCCGCCTGCGCCCAGGCCACGCCAGATGAACGGCAGTACCATCCACAGACCAAGGAAGAAGGTGATATCCAGACGCGGCGTCAGCGCCCAGAAGTCAGTGCCCACTTCCCACAGTGACCAGACGGTGGTCGCCAGCAGGAATAACGCGTAGAGCAGCAGCGCTGCACCACGGCGACGATACAGCAGGAAAGCGGTGATCAGCATAACCACACCAGCGATGATGTAGTACAGCGAGCCACCCAGTTTAGCCAACCAGATACCGCCGATTAACAGATACAGACCACTCAGGGTGGCGAATATCGCGGTTAACAGGATCAGTATTCTTGATGCTTTACTTTGCATAGTTTGAACCTTACCAAAATTTAAAGTCATCGATGGGGCCTGAGTTATTAAGCCCCATCTTTTTAAACACCCATTTTGTACTGCCCTATCCACTGGGTGTTTCTTTACCCGCTGTTAACAGCAGGCTGTTGCTGGATTCTTTTTCAGAACTGATACGCCACGGTTGCCCCGCCGCCCCAGTTGCGCCCCGGTGCGGGTTCGTAGTAACGATTATTCCCTTCATTGACAATCACCGAGCCAACGTACTGGCGGTCGAACAGGTTATCCACGCGGCCAAACAGATCCAGTGACCACTGGCTCCAGTTGAAACGGTAGCCGCTGTTCAGGCTGGTGACAGCGTAGGACGGGGCCTGCGCATCGTTGGCGTCGTTGGCCTGAATGTCGCTCAGATAGCGAATATCCGCCCCGGCATGCCAGCCGCTTTCCGGCGCATAGGCCAGTGAAGCGTAGCCCATATTGCGGGCGATCCCCGGCAGACGGTTGCCCGCAGGCGTACAGCTGGACCCGGTCGCGTTACAGGTCTCATTGCGATAGGTGGCATCCAGCAGCGTCCAGGCCAGTTTCAGGTGCCAGTCCGAAGCGAACTGCTGGTCAAAGCCCAGCTCAAGACCGCGACGACGGGTTTCCCCGGCATTTTTGTACACGGCACGGCCACCGGAACTGCTGTCAACCACCAGCTCATTGTCGGTATTGGTCTGGAACACGGCAGCGGTCAGCAGGCCGTAGCCGATACGGGTTTTACTGCCCAGCTCCACGGTATCGCTGGTAGCCGGTTTCAGGCCCAGGTTCAGGCCCGTCTGCGTGCCGGACGTTGAGCGATACGAAAGTTCGTTAATCGTCGGGGTTTCAAAACCGCGTCCGCCCGACAGATAAACATTCCAGGCATCGGTGACGGCATAGTTCACCGACCCCATCGGCAGCAGCTTGTGATAGCGCGCACTGCCGCTGTCATCGCCATTGACACTGGTTATATAGTAGTCGGTGGAATCAAAATTCACCGTGCTGTAACGCAGTCCGGCGTCCAGCGTCCACTTCGGGGTCAGCTGCCAGCTGGTTTGCAGATAAGAGTCGAGATTCCACATGGTGTTCTTCTCGTTGCGACGCTGGTCGCCCTTCTCGCCAAACTGGTTCACCCCGTTAACGGTGTTGTAGTTCTGGAAGCCCTGGCGGCGTTCAGTCATGGTTTCGTAGTCAACGCCGCCGATCAGCGTCACCGGAACGGAACCGAGCTGCCCCTCGTGTTTCCAGCGGGTGTCCACCCCCTGGTATTTACGTTCCAGCACGATCACGCCGCCGGGGTAGGTCGGCAGCTGCTGCGTGCCAAAAGGGATCGACTGATACTGCGTGGTGTGGCGCTCGCCGTGCCAGGTGGTGAGCGTCAGCTGGTCACTGTCGCTCATCTCACGCTGGTAGCGCAGGCCAACCTGGGTCTGGTCCAGGCTCTTGCGGGTATTGTACTGGTCGCCACGCGGCGACTGGCGCGGACTGGCCTGATATTCCGCCTGCGTCAGGCCGCCAGGATCGTTGGCATCAACGGAAACGCTGTTAAACATCAGCGTCAGCGTGCTGACATCATCCAGACGCACGCCCAGCTTGCCGTTACCCAGGCTTTTCTGGGTACCGCTGTGGTCGCGAAAACCGTGGGTGGTAAAGCGCGAGCCGGAAAGGGTGTAATTGACATCCCCGGCCTGGCTGCCGTCGCCAGTCGCGCCGCTGGCCCTGACGCTGTTGCGCCATGAGCCAAAGCTGCCAAAGTAAGTGCCCGCTTCCAGCGTAGTAGGCTGGCTGCCGGTGATGGTGTCAATATTGACCACGCCGCCGGAGGCATTGCCGTACAGCGCAGAGTACGGCCCGCGCAGCACTTCGACCTTACCCACCGAGTTGATATCAATATTCGACGTCTGCCCCTGCCCGTCCGGCATGGTGGCCGGAATGCCGTCAACATACAGCCGCACGCCGCGCACGCCGTACATTGAACGGCTGCCGAAGCCGCGCACGGAGAGTTGCAGATCCTGGGCGTAGTTCTGACGGTTCTGGATTTGCAGCCCCGGCACGCTGCCGAGATTTTCAGAAAGGTTGACCTGAGCGCTGGCGCGGCGCAGTTCGTCACCGTCTACCACGCTGACTGCCGCCGGGGTGTCCAGCTCGGACAGACCCGCGCGCTGCTTAATCACCATCAGGGAAGGTTCCTGTCCCCGGCTGGTTTCAGCGGAATGTTGTGCATAGCTGGCCGCAGGCGACAGCAAAAACAGAGGCGTCAAAACAAGAGCAGAAGTTTTATTATTCACTGGAATTATTCGATGAGTAAAAAGTGCTACAAAAAGTCTCACCCGGCTCAGCCCGGCAAGCCCCGACATTCCCTGACGTGCAACGGCTGAACTCAGTCAGACAACCCCGCCAAAAGTATATAACCCCTGGGGCAATTTGCTCACTGAACAGCCAAAGAACTCACGGCAATGCGCCCATCGTCTTTATTTATCGGCCGCAGACGCATTGCTGTAGGCACTTATGTGACGCGCGTCACAAAACGGTGGCGATTGTAGCATTCATTAGTTTGCTTGCGAACTATTGTTAACACTTTGGCTGAATTGATTCAGTTTAACGTTACAAAAAAGAGGGTTATTGCGCGCAGTGAGTGTGAATGCCTGGCCGCCAGCAAACCATGACGCCGCAGACGCGCCGGGCTATAATCAAACGCATTGCACTGTGGACCCTCAACCAACAGGATGTACTCATGCCGCGTTCAGGACTCTGGCTGTTGCCACATTTATCCCTGCGCCAGACCGTCAGCCGTGCGCTGCCGCTATTGATGTTGTTGCTGCTCACCGCCTGCTCCTCCGGTTACCAGGGGCGTGAATGCAGCGGTGAAATTCAGACCCTGAGCGGCCAGCCGCGCGGAACCACGCAGGGGATGATTGTTGACCGCTTCAGCTCATTTTCTGTGACCCTGCCCGACATGCAGCTCGATAGCGGGCCACTCTACTCCAGCGACCGCCGTACCTATATTCCTTCGGCAACCACCCAAAATGGCTGGCTGGCGCAGCGCCTTTCCGATCGCCGCTTTACTATCGTTAATGCGCCGCGTGATGAGGCGATCACCTTCACCTGTCCTGTCCCCTGACCTGAGAGAGCCTCTGCTGATGTTTACCAGCCAACTGATCGCTAACCGACACACCTTTTTTGGCAGCGGCAGCGTGCAACAACTGGTTCCCCTGCTGACCCGTGCCGCCCTGCCAACGCTGCTGTTTTGCGGCCGGTCATTTTTACACGGCAGCGCCTGGCAACAGCTCAAACCCCAGCTGGAACCGCTGCTGTGCGGGGTGGAAATTGTCAGCCATGAGGCGTCACCGGAAGAGATCGATGCGTGGGTTGCACGCTGGCGGGGCCGGACAAAACAGGTGCTGGCAATTGGCGGCGGCAGCGTGATAGATGCCGCTAAAGCGGTCGCCGCTGTTAGCCAGCATCCGCTCAATACTCTGCGCTATCTGGAAAAGGTGGGCGACACGGCGGTGACGGGTGCAACGTTACCGCTGATCGCCGTCCCGACGACTGCCGGAACCGGAAGCGAAGTGACGCAAAACTCGGTGGTGACCGATAAAACCCGGCTTAACGTAAAGGCTTCGCTGCGCCACGCTAACTTCGTGCCGCAGATCGCGATTCTTGACCCGAATCTGCTGCGCGGAGCCTCTGACACCGTGCTGGCCTGCTGCGCCATTGATGCTTTCACGCACCTGTTCGAAGCCTGCTTATCTGCCAAAGCTGATGCCTTTACCCGCCAGACTGCCATCAGCGGCATGCAGGCCTTTATGCGAGGCTGGCCGGCGCTGAATCGCGATGACGCAGCGGGTGATGAGGCGCGTGAGCAGATGATGATGGCCTCGTGGCTTGGCGGCCAGAGCCTGAGCATGGCCGGATTGGGGGTGATCCACGGTATTGCCGGTGAGCTGGGGGCAATCAAAGATTACCACCATGGGGAGGTGTGCGGTCGCCTGCTGCTGCCGTTCCTGCAGCTGCTGGCTGACAGCGAACACCCGCAGCAAATCGCGCTGATGAAACAGTTAGATACCGCGCTGTTTGCGCAGGCCGACAGCTCCCCGGCGCGGCGCCTGGCCAGCTGGCTGAGTGCGAATGCGATTACGCCGTTCTGGCAGCCGCCGGCCACCCTGAGCGCAGAGGAAATCGACTGGATTCTGGCGCGTTCCAACAGTAAAAACAGTCTGATCAACTACAGCGTGGAGCAGCAGCGCTGGCTGCTGGAACAGGCGTTCACGATCGCAAGCTAACCCGTCAGGGCCGTGTATCATCGCTGAACGGTGTACAGGGTCGGGCACGCCCGGCCCCGTACGTTCCATCAAACTTAGAATGAGCTCCAGTTATCGTCTACCGCAGCGGCCGCAGGCTTAGCCAGACGCGCCGCAGGGGCAATCGCCGGGACTTTCTTCGCCACCAGCTCCACCGGAACACGACGATCGGCCTGAAGGCGGAACGCCGACACCAGCTGGCTCAGCGTTGATGCCTGCTCCTGCAACGACTGCGATGCCGCAGAGGCTTCTTCAACCAGCGCGGCGTTCTGCTGCGTCACGGTATCCATCTGACCTATCGCCAGATGCACCTGCTCAATTCCCTGGCTCTGTTCAGTGGTGGCGGCCGCCATTTCACCGACGATATCGGCAACCTGACGAATCGACCCCTGCACTTTCGCCATATTCTCACCAACATCGGCCGCCTGAACGGAGCCGCTTTCCACCAGCTGTGCCGAGGTGGCAATCAGATCTTTAATCTCACGCGCCGCCGTTGATGAACGCTGGGCAAGATTACGTACTTCACTGGCCACCACGGCAAAGCCGCGCCCCTGCTCACCGGCACGGGCCGCTTCTACGGCGGCGTTCAGCGCCAGGATATTGGTCTGGAAGGCAATGCCCTCGATCAGCCCGGTAATATCAGAAATCTTGCTGGAGCTGGTTTTGATTTTTTCCATCGTTCCGACCATGGCCGCCACGGCATTACCGCTGTGGACGGAAAGATCGTTAGCGGTGCTCGCCAGCGAGCTGGCCTGACGGGCATTTTCAGCGCTCTGTTTAACGGTATCGTTCAGGGTGCTGATGCTGGCAGACGTCTGCTCAAGGGAAGCTGCCTGCTCTTCAGTTCGGGCGGAGAGGTCTTCATTGCCGGCGGCAATCTGGGTCGAGGCGGAGCTGACCGACTGAGCGGAAGAGGTCACCGATCCCAGCACGCCAGAAACACGGGCCATCAGGCTGTTGAATGCGGCAGCAGTTTTGCCGATCTCATCGCTGCGCGTAGCATCCGCCTGCTTGCTGAGATCGAGAGTTTCACTGACGGACACCATCAGGTTCTGCATACCGTTCAGGCTGTTACGCACGCTGAAAATAGTTTTAATCGCCAGCAGGCCCAGCACAATAATCGCCGCCGAGGCAAATATCAGCACGCCCCAGAAAACCTTACCGTAAATCTCGGTGTTCTCACGGCGCAGGTCGTTACTGGCATCAATGTTGAGCTGAATTTGTGCCTGCAGGCCAGCCGACAGCTTACGGACTACCGCACCAACCCCGTTCTCCCCCTGCAACAGCGGCAGTGAGCGCGCATCATCGTGGGCGCGGGAAGCGTTATAAAACTCAGGCAGAGCTGCCTGGATGGCGGTAATGGTATTCAGGGCATCCTGAGTCATATTGCGGTCAGTGTCGTTAGAAATATCATTGGCCATGTAGTAATCGGTCAGGGTTTTCAGCTGCCCCATAATCTGGTCAATTTTCGTTTCCACAGCAGGCTGCTTGCTGCTGTCGTTTTCACTCTGATGCTCATACAGTGCCAGGCGCAGCTCATTGGCCGTACCGATGCTCTTATCGAGGTCTTTAATGCTGGGAATTGCATTAACCTGAACGAATTCAAAGCGGGACTGGAACCCACTGAGTGCGGAGAGAGAATATGCCGACAGCGCGATTAACGACAGCGCCAGCAAAGTGAAAATGATAAACAGCCTTTTGGTAATGGTCATGCCGAATCCCCTGTGTTTAGCGATAAGTTGGCCGGTCTGCGCCGGCCATCAAAACAGGGTTATCGGTCATGCAGCGGCGTAACTTTATCCATTAGCCGCTTGTTTGCTTTTTTATTTTATATTTGCGTTACGGGCTCGCTCACTTCTTCCAGCCAGCCGGGACGCATTTCCGGCACCGCACGCAGCAGTTGAGCCGTGTAGTCATCCAGCGGCGCGCTGAACACCTGTTCCAGCCGACCGTGGCGCACCACGCGACCGTAGCGTAACACCATCACCTCATCGGCGACGGCCCTGACCACGTGCAGGTCGTGGGTGATAAACAGCAGCGAAACGCCGGTTTCCTGTTGCAGCTTTTTCAACAGCGCCAGCACCTCACGCCCGACCAGCGGGTCAAGGGCCGACGTCGGCTCATCGCAGACTATCAGTTCAGGTTCCACCGCCAGCGCGCGCGCGATGCAGACCCGCTGTTTCTGCCCACCGGACAGGGAGTGCGGGTAGCGTCCGGCCAGCAGCGGCGAAAGCCCGACTTTCTCCAGCAGCTCCTTCACCCGCGCCTGGCGCTGCTGTGCCGACAGCGCCGTCAGGCAGACCATCGCCCGTTCAATTTGCAGGCCAATGGTCAGTCGCGGATTGAGTGCCGTATCCGGGTGCTGATGGATCATCTGCACCTGCTGCATCTGCTGGCGCGAACGCTGACGCAGCTGCGGCGGCAGGGGCTGGCCGTTAAAGGCGATCTCGCCCTGTGAAGGCGACACCAGGCCGCATACCGCCCGGCCGAGGGTGGACTTACCGGCACCGGACTCGCCGATGAGCGCCAGCGTACGACCGCGCCCGACCGTCAGCGATACCGCATGCAGCACCGGGTCGCCATGATAGCTGATGCTCACTTCACGCGCGCTTAACAGCGGCAGCGTAGCGCTGCGCGGCTGATGGGGCTCACCGTGGCTGTGCAGCAGCTCGCGGGTATAGGACTGCGACGGCTGCGTCAGCAGTGCGGCAGTCTCACCGCTTTCCACCATCCGGCCGTGGCGCAGTACCATGATGCGCTGGCTGAGCTGAGCCACCACGGCCAGATCGTGACTGATATACAGTGCCGCCACTCCGGTCAGACGGATGATCTGCTGAATCGCTTTTAACACTTCCAGCTGAGTGGTCACGTCCAGGGCTGTCGTCGGCTCGTCAAAGACAATCAGCTCCGGCCCGGCGCAGATCGCCATAGCGATCATGGCCCGCTGCAGCTGCCCCCCGGAGACCTGATGCGGATAGCGGTGAAAAAAATCTTCCGGCTGCGGCAGCTGCATCTGGGCAAAAATCCCGATGGCGCGGCGAATCGCGCTCTGCCGGTTAAACACCCGGTGACGGATCGCGCTTTCAATCACCTGCTCGCCGATCTTCTGCGCCGGGTTGAACGCCGCGCTGGCAGACTGTGCCACATAGGCGATCTTTGCCCCGCGCACTTTACGCCACCGGTGCTCTGACAGCCCGGTCAGCTCCTGCCCGGCAAAGTGGATCTGCCCGCCGCTCAGCGTCATACCGTGACGAAAGTGGCCAAGCACCGCCTGACCAATGGTGGACTTTCCGGCACCGGACTCGCCGATCAGCCCCAGCACTTCCCCTTTGCGCAGGGTAAAAGAGATATCGTCTACCAGCACCGCATCTCCGGCTGTGACGCGCAGTTTATCCACGCTTAACAGCGGTTGTTCACTCATGTTCTACTCCTGCCAGCTACGGGAATGCTGGCTTAACAGCCAGTCGGCAACGCTGTTTAATGCCAGCGCCAGCAGGGCAATCGCCGCGCCGGGGATCAGCGCCGCCCAGACGCCAAACAGAATACCGTCTTTGTTATCACGCGCCAGCCCGCCCCAGTCGGCGGTCGGCGGCTGAATACCGAGGCCCAAGAACGACAGCGCCGAGAGGAACAGCAGAATAAAGATAAAGCGCAGGGCAAACTCAGCCACCAGCGTGGTAAACGCGTTCGGCAGGATCTCGCGCCACAGCACCCAGCCCAGGCGTTCGCCGCGCAGGCGCGCCACTTCAATAAATTCCTGTGCGGCAATATCCAGCGCCAGCGAACGGGCCACGCGCAGCACGCGGGTGGATTCGAGGATCCCCAGCACCGCCACGATCACCGGAATGGTTTTCGGCAGCATGGCCAGCACTACCAGCGCAAGGATCAGCGTCGGGATCGCCATCAGCACATCGTTGACGCGGGAGATAACCTGATCGACCCAGCCGCGGTAATACCCGGCGAGAAAACCGAGAAAGGTGCCGATAACAAAAGCCAGCAGCGTAGCCACCGCACTCACGCTCAGTGAAGTACGGGTGCCCCAGATCAACCTTGAGAGCAGATCGCGCCCGAGGTTGTCGGTTCCCAGCCAGTTTTGCGCTGTCACGCCGCTCCACGCGCTGCCCACCACCTCGCCCGGCGCATAGGGCGCCAGCCACGGTGCCAGCAGCGCCACCAGAATAAACAGGCTCAGCCCGATAACGCCGGGCAGTACCGCTATTTTTAGCCTGAACATCTCATCAATTCCTTGTAAAACGCAGACGCGGATTCGCCAGCAGGGTGACAATATCCGCCAGCAGATTGAGCAGGATATAGATCCCCGCCAGCAGCAGCGCACAGTCCTGGATCACCGGAATATCCCGTTTGCTGATGCTGTCCACCATGTACTGGCCCAGGCCAGGGTAGACAAACACGTTCTCGACAATCACCACGCCCACCATCAGCCACGCGAGGTTCAGCACGATGACGTTAACGATCGGCCCCCAGGCATTGGGCAACACGTGGCGGAACAGAATGGCAGAGGGTGACAGGCCTTTCATCAGTGCGGTATCGACATACGCTGCATTCTGCGCACTGACCAGCGCGGCGCGCGTCATATTGCTCATGTGCCCGAGAATGGCAAAAATCAGCGTCAGGCACGGCAGGGCTATCGCCAGCAGGCGGTCTGTCAGCGGCATATCGTCGGAAATACTGCTGTTGCTCGGCAGCCAGAACAGCGTAATGGAGAAGACCAGGATCAGCAGATAACCTGAGAAGAACTCCGGCAGAGAAACGGTGGCGCGGGTAAACAGGTTAAGCAGGCGGTCAATCCAGCTTCCCTGATAGCGGGCCGAAAGAAAGCCGATGACCAGCGCCAGCGGTACGGCAACAATGGCGGTAAAAAAGGCCAGCGACAGCGTATTGGCAAGACGGTCCAGCAGCACCGGGGCAATCGCTTCCCGGCTGGTAAAACTGTGGCCGAAGTCACCGTGCAGCACGCCTCCCAGCCAGGCCAGGTAGCGCCCCAGCGCAGGCTGATCCAGCCCCAGCTGTTGATTCAGCGCCGCGACAGCCTGCGGCGTTGCCGTTTGGCCCAGAATGGCAGTAGCCGCATTACCCGGCAACAGCTGGATACCGGCAAAAATCAGCAGCGAGACCACCACCAGCATCACCCCGCCTGCCAGCAGGCGCAGCGCAATCAGTTTTAACAGAGGAAGGTGTCCCTTCCCCCGACGTTCACGAAATTGACTCATTGGCGCTTATGCAAACCACACTTTTTCTGCCGCACGATTGCCGCTCATGGTAAAGCCCGGAATGGCGACAAAGCCCTGAATTTTGCTGCTGGCCGCGTCCAGCGCATCAGCATACAACGGGATGATTTCGCTGCCCTTCTCGACCAGCATCACCTGGATATCGTGATAAATCTGACGGCGTTTCTGTTCATCCTGCTCGCCGCGTGCGGCGACCACCAGCTGATCAAACGCCGGTTCTTTCCACTGCGACTCGTTCCACGGGGCGTTACTGGTGAACACCAGCGACAGCAGCGCATCGGCCGTCGGACGCAGCGACCAGTTGGAGGAGACAAACGGCTTTTTCATCCAGACGTTATCCCAGAAGGCATCATCCGGCACACGTTCCACTTTCAGCGCAATGCCCGCACGTTCGGCCGAATTCTGATAGAGCTGACCGGCATCGACGGCACCGGGGAAACCGGCCTCGGCCACTGACAGCACCAGCGGACCGCTGAAGCCGCTTTTCTGCCAGTGATATTTCGCTTTTTCCGGATCGTAGGGGCGCTGCGGAATATCTTTCGCGAAGTACGGGCTGGACGGGAAAATCGGGTTATCGTTGGCCACGGTACCGTAGCCGCCCAGCACGGTTTTAATCATCTGTTCACGGTCGATGGCGTACTTGAGCGCCAGGCGGCCGTCCAGGGTATTAAACGGTGCCGTGGTTGCCAGGCCAGGGAAGGTGAAAATCTGGCTGTCGCGCGAGCGCAGCAGCTGGATGGACGGCATATTTTTCAGGCGGTCAACAATGCGCGGATTCACGCGGTTGATGATGTGGGCAGAGCCGCTGGCGAGCGCTGCGACACGTGCCGTTGAGTCGCTCATGGCCAGCGTTTCCACCGAATCAACGTGGCCGCGTGTCGGGTTCCAGTGATTCGGGTTGCGCTTCACCAGCGCACGCACGCCGGGCTTAAAACTCTCCAGTATGAACGCGCCGGTACCGATTCCTTTATCAAAGCTCTCGTTTTCGGCGGTAATGGCAAAGTGAACGTCGCTCAGCAGCGCAATAAACTCCACATTTGGCTCTTTCAGTTTGATGGTCACCTGATTTGGCGCAGTGGCTTCCAGCGACACGACCGGTTCCAGATAGCCTTTGACGGAAGAGCTCGATTTTTCGTCGCGATGATGGTTAAGGGAATAGACCACATCTTTCGCCGTCAGGGTGCGGCCATCGTGAAACTGTACGCCTTTGCGGATATTCAGCACCCAGGTTTTGCTGCCGTCGCTGGTGTCCCAGCTCTCTGCCAGAGATGGAGTAATTTTGCCGTTTTCATCCACTTCAGCCAGGCAGTTAAACAACTGTGAGCCGACAAAATACATATAAGATTCAAACCAGAACGCCGGATCGAGGCGGTCAGTGCTGGAACCATTGTCCATACCAACGATCAGATGCCCGCCTTTCTTTGGTGTGGCAGATGCTGCTTCAGCGGCCCATACGGATTGAAACGGCAGGCCGGAACAGGCGGCCGCAACGGAGAGCGCGCCGGTAGTTTTGATAAAATCGCGACGATTCATGGTGTTGTGTTTCCTGTTTTTATTGTTGTTTTCCGCCGCAGCGGTAAGAATCTGGTGTTTACTTCAGTGCCGAAGCCAGGCGCTGAATATGCTCAGGGCCAATCCCGCAGCAGCCACCTACCAGCGTCGCTCCCGCCGCCACCCACTCCTGCGCCCAGTGCAGGTAGCCTTCCGGGTGTGTATCCTTACGCAGGCCGCTCAGGCCTTCGTTAGCGCCGCCGCCGTTGCTGCCGTGTTCAAAAGCATTGGCATAAACGCCAACTCCTGCCGCTGACCCCAGGCGCTGCAAGGTTGCCACTGCCTGCTGTACCGCTGAAATCATCACTTCCGGGTGGCTACAGTTAAACAGGATATTTTCCGCCCCCAGCGCCACCGCTCTGGTCACCGCAGCGACAACACTTTCCCCGGAACGCAGGGTGCTGGCGGCCTGCGGCTGGTCCGGGTCGTCGTGCAGGCTGAACGACAGCCACAGCGGCTGAGGCTGCCCTGATACGGCCTGGTGAATCGCCTCGGCTTCGGCAATAGAGCTGATGGTTTCCCCCAGCCAGAGATCAACATAAGGCGACTGTGCTTCAACCAGCACGCGGTGAATGTCCAGGGCGCGCCCGGCTTCAAAAAGATCGGGACGGTAAGACCCCAGAGCCGGTGGCAGACTGCCCGCAACCAGAACCGGATTGGCAGCGGCATCGGCGGCCTGGCGCGCCAGCTGTCCCGCCAGAGCGGCCAGACGCTGGCCATCAGCGGCAAAGCGTTCTTCACCGATATGGAAAGGCACAACGGCATAGCTGTTGGTGGTGATGGTGCCGGAACCGGCAGCGACATAGCTGTCGTGGACTTCGCGCACGCGCTCAGGCGCTTCATACAGGGCCAGCGCCGACCATTCAGGCTGGCGGAACGGTGCGCCCACCCGAGCCAGTTCGCGCCCCATTCCCCCGTCCAGAATTTTAATATGCTGCGTCATTGGCCTGTTCCTGTTCAGAATTATCTAATCCCTGCATGCTACACAAATCGATGGCTACATGTCCAGACGTCTATAAGGTGAAATGTGGGATAGTTAAGCCCAGGAATGGCTGAGGAAGGGAAAGGCACTCGCTGACGCTAGAAAATGAGCTTCGCCAAAGCAAGACCGAACCCCAGCACGGCGAACTGCGAAGTAACGACCCAGCGGGTTTGCGCGGCCAGCGACTGATGCAGTTCAGTGCGTAATTCTTTAATGTCGCCTTTGGTGGCGTAGTCCGACTTGATCACTGCGACATCAACTTTCAGAATGCTGACGTCCTCTTTTAACTCTTTAACATCGCTTTTCAATATGCTGACGTCGCTCTTAAGCATTTCGACATCGACCTTCAATATGCCGACATCCTGCTGCAAAATACCGACGTCTTTCTGCAAAGCCCCAACATCTTTCTGTAAAACACCAACGTCTTTCTGTAAAACACCAACGTCTTTCTGCAGGATACTGACATCCTTCTGCAGGGTACACACGTGTCCTTCCAGCCTGTCCATGCGATTTTCCATGTCTCATCCTTACTGAGTCAGCAACGGTTACTTTTTATTCATCATGAAAACAATTTTATAGCCATCCGCCGTCCGGGAACAACCGTTAAGGGCATGATATTTTGCGGCACAGGCTGGGAAATAGTGATGTAACGCAATGCAACAGAAAAAAATAAAGTGCTTTTAAGTTAACGAGTTAGAGGATCAGATAATCAGATGACGAGGACGGGGACGGGGGTAAGATGCCGGTGACGAGAGTCACCGGCAGAGAAACGATTAACGATTGCCTGACAGACTGCCAATGATAATTGAGGTGATCACCCCGGTCGCAGCGGCGATCAGCACATAGTTGCCATCAACATAGGCCCAGTGTGCGCCATGCGGGGGTTCATACAGACCCCGGTCGCGCCAGTCATTCACGCGGTAATCGTCACCACGAAAACGTTCTGGTGCCGGATGGCCTCGGCGGAAATCATGGCCGTTCCACGCAAAGTGATCACGCTCGTGAGGACCCGCGCGGCCACGATCGCTGTGACCCCAGTCACCACGGTCGCGATCGTCATGACGGTCATCACCGCGATTGTCATGTCCGCGATCCTGGTGCCACTGGCGATCCGGGCCGTTGCCCGGACCGTCCGCGTAAGACAGGGTGGAGAAAAGGCTGCTTGCTGTGAAAAGGCTAATCAGTAAAGTCAGTGTTGTTTTTTTCATCTTGATATCCTCGGGTTGCTCACGGCCTGCTGACTGCCGCACTGCAAATATCGGGGATACCGCAACACTTCCCTATCTCACGAACTCCTAAACAGGAGCGATTAGCGCGTTTTTTTCGCTGCCCTTACACAATCCTTACTCTGACCCGGCAAAATCATCGCACTCTGGCTTAGTTTTCCAGCTGATAGTCGAGGGTGATTTCAGCACTGAGCAGTTTCGACACCGGGCAACCGGCCTTCGCCTGCTGAATAATCGTGTCAAAGGCCGCTTTATCAATACCCGGCAGTTTCACTTTGCTTTGCAGTGCCACTTTGGTGATGGCGAATCCACCGTCGACTTTATCCAGTGAGACATCGGCTGTGGTATCAATGCTTTCTGCAGTATGACCGGCATCGCCCAGCATCAGCGACAGTGCCATTGAGAAACAGGCGGCGTGCGCAGCGCCGATCAGCTCTTCCGGATTGGTCCCCGCTTTACCTTCAAAGCGCGTGTTGAACCCGTAAGGCTGCTCGCTTAATGCCCCGCTCTCGGTGGAGATGGTGCCCTTGCCCTGCTTGATATTGCCTTCCCAGTGCGCCTGTCCTTTCTTATGAATGGTCATTGTTTATCCTCCGGTTATTTAACATCAGCTATCAGTATAGACACCGTGCCAGAGACTGCGGAAAAATGGCCAACTTGCAGAATATTCCAGGCTGACAGACACTATCACTCCCCCTATCAGGAGAAGACCATGTTTAAACCAGACGATTTTGTACAGTCAAAAACTGGCGGTCCCAAAATGCAGGTACTGCGCGTCGACGGCTCAACATTGTATTGCGCCAGGGTGAATGATGCGGAGAAAAAAGAGGTCGCGATAAGCGCTGATTCAGTCAATCTTTATCATGAAGATGGCGATTTCGGCGTCTGCTGAAATCGTTCATGAATAAAAGGGGCGACCGCAAAAGGGTCGCCCGCTGATGAATTCCCGAAAAAAATGACCTGCGTGTTCAGGATGGGTTAAAAAAGTAACCGATACGGGTTATTTCTTCAGACTCTCCCTGACCTCTTTCACCTGCTCCACGTTCACCGCATCCGCCTTATTGCTCCAGCCCTGACGAATAAACGTCGCCAGCTGCGCGACTTCCTCATCGTTCAGACGGCTGGAAAAGCCCGGCATCGCCAGCGTTGAAGGCGCTTTAGCAGTAGATGGCTGCTGCGCCCCGGCGAGGATAGTGTGGATCAGCCCGGTAGGGTCACCGGCATTAACGATCGTCGCCTGGTCCAGCTGCGGGAAGATACGCGGCGCGCCCTTACCGGTCACGAAGTGACAGGCACCACAGTTATCCAGGTAGAGACGCTCGCCGGTGGTCAGGTTCTTCGCCGCCGTCAGTTTCGCTTCCGTCGCACTCACCGCCTGAGTTGCTGGCGCTGGCGCAGGCGGATGACCGCCAGTAAACTTAATCCAGGCGCTAATCGCCTTCAGATCCGCTTCGCTCATCCATGAAGTGCTGTGTTCGATAACAGACGTCATCTCACCGCCCACGGCAGCTTTGTCGTTGCGCCCGGTCGCCAGATAATCCACGGTTTCCTGTTCCGTCCAGTTTGGCAGGCCGCGCAGTGACGGCACTTCCCAGCCATTCAGGCTGCCACCGGAGAGGAACCGGCTGTCGCTGCTGTCGAGCGCTTTCTCATTCATAGCGATGCCGCGCGGGGTATGGCAACTGCCGCAGTGGCCGAGGCTTTCCACCAGATAGGCACCGCGATTTACCTCCGCCGTGGCCCCGCCAATTGGCCGGAACGGCTCATCGCTGGCAAATGCCCAGTTCCAGAAACGCATGCCCCAGCGCTGGCTGAACGGGAAGCTGAGGTCGGTTTCCGGCGGCTGTTCGGCGCTCGGCTTCACGCCCTGCATAAAGTAGACGTACAGCGCGTGTATATCCGCATCGGTGATTTTGGCGTAATCCGGGTACGGCATCGCCGGATAGAGGTGCGTGCCGTCCGGCAGTACACCTTTACGCACCGCGTCCGAGAACTGCTGCTCGCTATAGTTACCAATGCCGTGCTGCTTATCCGGGGTGATGTTGGTGGAGTAAATCGTCCCCAGGTTGGACTCAATCGCCAGCCCGCCGGAAAACGCCGGTTTACCCGGAAGGGTATGGCAGGCACCACAGTCGCCCAGGCGGGAAATATACTCGCCCTGCTTAATCAGGCTGTCATCGGCCTGCGCTGACGCGGCAAAAGCCCCCGCCAGCAGCACGACATGGGCAAGCAGTACACGTTTGAAGTTCATCATCGTCATCTCCTTATGCCTGCACCATCGGGCCGGGGTTTTTCAGGTAGATCTCTTTGATCGCCTGCGCCGCCATCAGCGTGATCGCACCGATGGTATCCGTCGGGTTTGCCTGGAAGTTCTGCGGGAAGGCGTTCCCCCCCGGCACAAAGACGTTATGCACATCCCAGCTTTGCAGATACTTATTCAGCGCCGACGTCTGCGGGTTATCGCCCATTACCGCGCCGCCGACATTATGGGTCGAGACATATTTGGTCAGGTCAAAGTGGGCGTCCATCGGCAGGAAGCTTTCGCTGTAGCTGTCCGGGTTCAACTCTTTCGTAATATCGCTGACGATGCCTTTCAGGTGCTGTTGCAGTTTCAGCTCGTTCTGTTTCCAGTCGAAGGTCATGCGCAACAGCGGATAGCCGTAGTCATCGGTGTAGTTCGGGTCGAGGTCGAGATAAATATCGCGATACGACATGCAGGTCGTGGTGATGCTGATCTTCATAGAGTGGCCGTACCACTCTTCCATCCCCTCTTTCCAGCCTGCGCCCCACGCCGGGGTGCCTTTCGGCAGTGCGGTACTGATCGGCGTACCGGTGGCCTGTGAGCTGTGAATCTTGGCGCCGCCAATAAAGCCCAGCCCCGGACCGTCGAAGTTGCCCGGCGAGATATCGTTAAACATCTGCCCGGTGGCTCCGGCGGTGGCAAACGGATTGAAGTTTTTATCTTTGAAGAACAGCGTGGCACCGCCGTTACTCAGGAAGGCGTAGTTACGGCCGATCACCCCTTCTTCAGTGATGGGGTTATACGGCTTGCCAATGCCGGACAGCAGCATCAGGCGCACGTTGCAGAACTGGAAGCTGCTCAGCACCACTATCTTCGCCGGCTGGAAACATTCGTTGCCGTCTTTATCGATGTAGATCACCCCTTTGGCGGTTTTCTTATCATCATGCAGCACCACTTTCATCACGTTGGCATGCACTTCATAGGAGAAGTTATCCATCCGCTTCAGCGCATCCATCACCGCCGTCTGCGGAGAGGCTTTCGAGTAGTTCAGGCACGGGTACTTACTGCAGTAGCCGCAATAGTTGCACGGGGCAATCTGGTTACCGTACGGGTTAGTCCAGGCGCGTGATACACAGGCAGACGGATTGGGGAACGGGTGATAGCCCAGCTTCTTCGCCGCTTTCACAAACATCGTATTGTTCAGCGTGTCGTCAAGCGGCGGCAGCGGGAACGGGTTAGCGCGCGGGCCTTCAAACGGATCGCCGCCTTCAAGGATCTGACCGCGCAGGTTACCGGTTAAACCGGACTGGCCGCAGATCATCTCGAACTTCTCGTAGTAAGGTTCGATCTCTTCCCAGCTGAACGGGAAATCCATAATGCGCATATCTTCCTGCAACACGCCGGGGCCGTAGGCCTGGTCAGCGTAGGTTTTCAGCTTGAGATCGGTCGGCGTTGGGCGGATCAGTACCGCCGTCCAGTGCAGGCCGGAACCCCCCACGCCGTTGCCCGGACAGAACGCGCCCCATTTACGGGTTGGCAACGCGGTCTGACTCATGTTGTAACGCACGGTCACTGCCGCTTCCGCCGGGGTCGCCATGACCTTATTACGTACCGCATAGGCGTATTCATCTGCCGGTTTCGGGTAGGCAAACTCTTCGTAGCCGCGATCGGCTCCGCGCTCCAGAGCACGGACTTTCAGACCCGCCATCGCCAGTTCAATGCTCATCAGCGAGCCAGCCCATCCGAGGCCGACGACGACGACGTCGACTTCCTCTTTATTAATTTGAGACATAATTAACCCTATCCACCCTTCATCTTTCGCGCCGCAGGTGTGTTGGCTGCCTGCCTGCAGGACGAAATCATTGGGATGTTATTGTCGAAAAAACGAAAAAAGTTTCAGCGGGATCAGGCGCGCTCGCCCTTGATGCTGACCGGCCCCAGGGGATACGGGATATTGTGCTGCTTCACCCATTCCAGATAGCTGGCGCGCGCGCCGGGAAAGCCGATGGCAATCCACGCCTTCATGCCTTTATTACCGCCGTACATCGGGTCGGAGAGGTAGCCGTGCTTAGCGTCAGACAGCAGCCCGCTAAAGAACTGCGATGCTTTCAAATCCGGCTCACCGAGGTCAGCAAAGTGGATATCGTTTTTCTGCAGCTGGGTCAGAACGCTGTCTTTATCCTGCGATGACAGCTGGTGGAAGGGCTTCTGATGGTTCTGCTGACACCACTGGTTGGCCAGCCTGATGCCAGTTTTGTAGATCTGCTGCGGGCGGAATGGGATCTGATACCCCATGGTGGCAGGGGCCTGAGTATTAAACGGCCCTTTCATGTAGATCTCATCGCCGAGGTCGGTATGCATCTGCTGATCGATAAAGATCGGCACATTGGTTTCCAGCGCACCGGGCGCTTTGCCTTTGCCCCCGGCGGGGATCAGGCTGTCACAGGCCGCGAGAATAAACTGCCACTCATCACTGCTGAAGAAGATCGGTTGGTAGTCTGCCAGTTCCGGGGCGGCCATTTCGGCAGCCTGCGCGGCGGTGAGTCCTTTAAAGACCATCTCACCCAGCGGCAATGCCAACAACGACCCGAGTAAGAACTTACGGCGGGTGGTTTCTTTTTGAAGGAGCATTTTTACGACTCTCACACACTCAGAAAAGGACACCGTGACGGCAGGTGTCATTAAGGTTAAAGAACTGTTTTTATCTATTTACATTGACGTAATGTTAGCGATACAAACATTACAAAATGTAAAAATTAAAGTAATAGTATTTAAAGTTAAGAACAGTTGTGTCTTCTAACATTTCACAACAATGTCATCATTAACAGCAGGGATTAAAGTGGCGGACTTAGCGGAAATTTTCCTCTGAAGGCGCGCAGTGAGTATAAAAAACGAGCAATATTAGTTTACAAAACAGATAATCACCTCCGGTAATAAAGTCAAAGAATTCTTGTTTCATGCGAAGTGGATAACAGTGTACCGGTCAGGATCTTTGATGCTAACCCCAGGGAAAACCTGCTTTCACTGACAGCCACCTGCTTCGATCCCATTTCACGCAAAGTATCACCGGTATTCATTCAGTAGCATCGAACTCTTCAATAGATCACTTTGTGAGAGACAGATGCCAGGTATATTTGATGAATTCCCCCGCTATATTACTCAGCCCTTTTCCGTTCTCCCTTCCTCTCAGGAAAAAAAGGAGATCGTGGGTTACTTTTCGTTTCCGGATGACTTTAGTGGTTTCCAGGGGCATTTCCCCGGCAATCCCTTATTGCCGGGAATTGTGCAAATCTCACTGGCCCGTTTTACCGCAGCTCAGGGTGGCGGTGATTTAATTCAGCATATCAAGCGCTGTAAATTTGTTAATTCGATAAAACCGCGAGACAAAATAACGGTGAAGGTAAAACAACAGTCAGGCAGTCATCATTACCAGGCTGAGATTAGTGCAAATAATAAGGTCTGTTCCGTTTTAACTTTTTCAATGCAGCCATGAAGGAGCAATCATGAAGCGTTATCCCTGGTTTAAAAACAAGCCGTGCCTTGACGGTTCGCCCTGTCCTGCCCCGCTGGAATTTACGGTGGAGCGCGTTAGCCGTTTTGAAGAGGTAGACTCCATTCATATGGTCTGGCACGGGCACTACGCCAGCTATTTTGAGGATGCACGTGTCGCACTGGGCGAACACTTTGGCATCGGATACGCCACGCTGTGGCGTGAACGCATCCCCGCACCGGTCAAACAAATGTTCGTCAACTATCACTCACCGCTGGCTTTCGCTGAGCGCTGCCGGATTACGGCCCGGCTGCACTGGTGTGAAGCCGCGCGCATGAATATGTCTTATCAGATAGTCAGCGTACAGCACAATAATAGGGTGGCCAGTGGCTACACCGTCCAGATGTTTACCCTGCCGGACGGGGTATATTTCGTCGAACAGCCCGCCTTCTATGCCGCATTTTGCCAGCGCTGGAAGGCGGGACTATTGCAGACCTCATCAGCCGGTAAATAACCCTCCGTTGACGCCAATCACCTGACCGGTGATGTAACTGGAGTCGTCAGACGCCAGGAAACTGACCACAGAAGCCACCTCTTCGGGCTGCCCGATGCGGCGCAGCGGGATGGTGGCAACAATGTTATCCAGCGGCAGCCCGGCGATCATCTCTGTGGCGATAAATCCAGGGGCCACCGCATTGACCAGAATATTGCGCCGCCCCAGCTCCACGGCAAGCGAACGTGTAGCACCGATAAGCCCGGCTTTCGCTGCCGAGTAGTTCACCTGGCCGGCGACGCCGGTCTCTCCAGAGGTGGAAGCAATATTGATGATGCGCCCGCGTTTTTGTCGCTGCATCGCTGCCACAATCGGCGAGGTGACGTTAAAGAAACCGCCCAGATGGACAGCCAGTACGCGCTTCCAGTCCTCTTCCTGCATCATAGCCAGCAGCCTGTCACTGGCAAAACCTGCGTTATTAACCAGTACAGAAGGCACCTGCCCCTGTTCGATTAACGGCGCCAGCACCTGCTGACACTGGTGGTGATCCGCAACATCGAACGGTAACAGCTGGCACTGCCCTCCCGCCGCCTGGATATCGGCCTGAACGCTTTCGGCAGCGGCACGATCGCGGAGATAATTCACCCACAGCGTAAACCCCTCGCTCGCCAGCCGGCGCGCTATGGCGGCACCAATCCCTTTACTCGCCCCGGTGACCAGCGCTATTTTCCCGCTCCTGACCGGTGACTCTGCACGCCTTTCCATTCTGTTATCTCCTTTATTAATCTGAAGTGCTAAAGTACCTTAATTTATTCATACTGCTGACCATATTGATAAAGAATTACAATATACCAGAAAACATCACACTTATATTTCAACAGAAAACACCTTCTTCATGAGGCATAAAATAAAAATAGCACCAACAATCAAAAATAAAAACAAATAACAATATATGCCAAAGACACCATAAACAAAATCTAAATGAAGCAAAACCTTTATTTATCACAAATGAATATTGCTGATAGATTATCATCTCATCTGACAGATAAGGTCCCCCCTAAATAATTAACAGATGCCACACCTTAAAACGTGGCGGCATCAGGCATATGAAACCAAATTAATTAAGGGTCATTATGTTACATCGGGTTGCAATTACAGGGTTGGGTATTATATCCAGCATCGGAACATCAAAAGAGGAAGTTACCGACTCTTTATTTAAGGGGCGTTCCGGCATCATTAACGATCCCCAGCGTACTGAAATGGGATTCCTCTCTCCCCTGACCTCCACTATCAGGGAGTTTAACCGGCAGCATCCGCTCAACAGAAAACAGCGTAAATCTCTGCCTCTCTTTGCCGAATGGGCGGCCGAGGCGGCGATGTGTGCTCTGACCGATTCGAACCTGACGCTTCAGGATATTCATAACGATCGCACTGGCTTAATATTTGGCTGCGATTCCAGCGCGTTAGCCGCTATTGAGCAGACCGACCGTCTGCGGGAGACGCTCAACACCCCCAGCCTTGGCAGCGGGCTGGTGTTCCGTTCGATGACCTCCACCATCACCATGAACCTTAACGCGATTTTAGGCACCCAGGGCGCCAGCTGGACCATCAGCGGTGCCTGCGCCAGCAGCGGTCACGCGATAGGTCAGGCTGCAGATCTGATCATGCTGGGGCGTCAGGATCGCGTCATTTGCGGCGGAGCACAGGAAATTAACTGGCAATCAATGTGCAGCTTTGACGGGCTGGGTGCCTTTTCAACGCGCACGGATAACCCTCAGGCGGCCAGCCGTCCCTTTGCCAAAAGCCGTGACGGACTGGTGCCTGGCGGAGGCGCAGCGGCGCTGGTACTGGAGCGCTACGATCTTGCTGTTAAGCGCAACGCGCCGATCTGGGGGGAAGTTCTCGGCTATGGTTTCTCCTCTGACGGTGAAAACATCGTCGCTCCCAGCCCCACCGGACTGGGTCGGGCCATGAGCATGGCGCTGAACAATGCCCGCCTGCAGCCGCGTGATATCTCTTACATTTGCGCGCACGCTACCTCGACACCCGTCGGTGACAGCATGGAAGCTATCAACATTCTCAATATTTTTGGCCCGAAAGGAGTGCCGGTATCCTCGACTAAATCCATGACAGGGCATGAGCTGTGGATGAGCGGCGCCGCACAGGTGGTGTATAGCTGCCTGATGGCCAGACAGGGATTTATGGCGGCAAATATCAACTTTGACGGACCGGATGAAGCGTCAGAGCAGCTGGATGTCATCACCGAAACGCGCCAGCAGCCTATCCGCCGCGCTCTGTGTAACGCCGCCGGTTTTGGCGGCACCAACGCCAGTCTGGCGATAGGTTTCTGAGCATGAACAGGACTAAACCTACCGCCGTGGTAATTGGTGCCGGAGCTTCCGGCATGGCCTCCGCACTCCTGCTGGCTATGCACGGCTATCAGGTCTCGCTGGTTGAAAGCGCCCGCCAGGTCGGCGTGACGATGCGCGGTTTTCTGAAAAGTCGCGTCTATTTTGACAGCGGCGTTCACTTCGTCGGGGAGCTGTCATCAGACGGCGTTCTGAGCGCTTACCTGCGTTATCTTGGCCTGCAGCATTTGCAGTGTGTCGACTTCGATCAGAATCACTTCGAAACCGTGCGCTTTTCTGATGGCCGCCAGTATTTTCTGCCAGTGGGATTTGACGCCATGGTTGCCGGGATGTGCGCAGACTTCCCGGCGGAAAAGGCCGGTATCTGTAGCTATATGGAGGAAGTCCGGCGCGCCTACAACACCTCGTCGTTTCACTCACTGCAAGGTTCGCTCACTCAGCAGGCTGACAATAATCCACAGTGGCATGTCTCGCTAAAAGATTTCATTGCGCGCTTTACGCAAAATCATTACCTGCAGACCATTCTGGCGGTGCCCTGTCTGTATCACGGCGTCAGCCCGGATAGTGTCTCTTTTCTGCAGCATGCCCGCGTCGCCGGCAGCCATTTTAACGGGGTGCGTACCTTCTCTCAGGGCGGTTCCTCGCTGGTGCAGGCCTTTGAACAACGGCTGAAAGAGGAGAACGTCACGCTGTACTGTGGTCACCGCGTCAGGAAAATACAGTGCAGCCCCGATGGCGAACTGAGTAACGTTGAGTTGAGTAACGGCGAATCGATCGCCAGCTCAGCGGTGGTCTATACCGGACATCCGCATTATCTGCCGGACATGCTGCCGGAAAATGCGCTGCGCCCGGCAGCCTGCCAGCGCCTCAATAATTTGTATGACGGGATGTCTGCGCACCTGCTGTACCTGTGTGGCGACCGCCAACAGCCGCCGCCCCTGCTCGACAAAAAAAACCTGCTTTACTGCCGTCACGATCGTCCGTTTGAACAGGCATTTATGCCGCAGCATCGGGGGGATGAGGGGCCATTCTACGTGATGCCGGGCCCGTCGGTGCTCAACCGCAGTGGAGCGCAGCAGTCGGCAGATTATGTCGCTGTCATTCCCTGCGATGGCAGCGAATATCGTTCCTTCTACGGTACCGGCGGAGGTAAACGCCCGAAAGCCTATCGGGAGCTAAAAAAACGTCGTCTGTCGGAGCTGACCGCCTCACTGCGTCAGGCCCTGCCGGAACTGGATTCGCTGCGCGTGGTCGACGGCGCCACCCCGGTAACCCTGCAGAAATATCTGCATACTCCCCATACCGGTATGTATGGGGCGGCTCATGATATGACGCAGTTTAATCCGTTGCCGACCACGCGTCTGCCTGGGCTGTATCTTGCCGGACAAGCCGTAACCGGGCCGGGGGTGCTCGGTGCCGTTATTTCGTCTTTCCTTGCCTGCGGATATCTGCTCGGGCATCAGAACCTGCTGCACGGAGTGAGTCTGTGCCGCTAGCGAAACCAGCAGGCCTCCTTTTATCGCCACTTCGGCGAAGCACGTATCACGCATTTTGTCTTAGATAACACCCACTCCAGCATCATTATGAGGAAAACATAAATGGATAAAGCGCTACTGAAAGAAAAAATTAATCAGATCCTGATTGAAGATTTTGAACTGGAAAACAGCGAACTGATCCCTGAGGCCAGGCTGTATGAAGACCTCGGAATGGACAGCCTGGACGCGGTAGATATGGTGGTCAGTTTTGAGAAAATGTTCGCGATTAGAATGGGTAAAAATACCGAACTGGTGGCGATTAAAACCCTCGGTGAATTGCAGGACTTCATTCTCAAAACGATTGAAGCGCAGGCCGCCTGAGTGGCCACGACGAGCGAGACAAGCAGTATGAAATTTCCCCTGCCCGCTAAAGAGGTGGTGCCACATCGTGGAGGAATGTGCTGCATTGATACCCTACTGGAGGCAACGTCACAGAAGGTTATCGCCTGCGTCACGCTGCATCCGCAGCATCTGTTGCTGAATAACAACACCACTCTCGACCGCAGTGGATTTATCGAACTGGCCGCTCAGGCGGCCTGTGGTCTGAAAGGCATGGGTGCCGGTGATAAGCGGGCCAACGTCACTGCACTGCTTGGTGGCGTGAGTCACTTTCAGGTGTTTGAAGATGCAAAGGTGGCTCAGACCCTGATGATTTACGTCTCTATGAGCGGGGAAGTGGCTGGCATCAGCCTGCTGAATTTCCATATCGACTGCAATGAACGCCTGCTGGCCAGCGGGGAACTGAAAGTCTTCTATCAGGCGGAAAAACCAGGGAGCCAGGTAACACCATGAACAAAGCGATTTTTCATCAGGGAAGCCGCATTGCCGTTCTGCTGATCCACGGTCTGACCGGTACACCTAAAGAGATGGACTCCGTCGCACTGCGTTTACGTCGTTATGGCTTTACCGTTTCTATTCCTCTGCTGCCCGGCCACTGTAGCGATATTACTGCACTACTCAGCAGCGATCGCCACATCTGGATGGCAGCCATAGCCGCTGAATATCAGCGACTGAAAGCGGAGGGATATCAGGTGTTTGCCGGGGGACTATCGGTGGGTGCTTCGATGGCTATTTTACTGGCACACCAGTTTCGCGACCTGCGTGGGCTGGCGCTCTATGCTATCACTCTGAAATGCAACGGCTGGGCGGTTTCAAAGCTCTCTTGCCTGCTGCCCGTGCTGCTGTCGATCCCGCTGTTTCGCAACCACTATCGTTTTAAGGAAGCATTTCCCTATGGGATTAAAAACGAGGCGCTGCGTGAGCGTATCCTGCTTAAACTGGAGAGCGGCGACAGTTCAGCCGCCGGGCACACCAACACGCCCGGCGTGACATTACGTGAAATTTTGCGTATTGCCGGCGCCGCCAAAAAAGTGATGCCGCAGGTGAAAGCACCGGCGCTGCTGGTCCACGGGCGTGAGGACGACCTGTCGGATATCAGCAACTCTCACTATGTACAGCGCCATTATGGCGGTGAAACCGTACTGCTGCAGTTGGAGGAGAGTTACCATCTGGTCACTGTCGATCAGGAGCGTCAGCGGGTAGCCGATGCCACCGCACGTTTCTTTTATCAGCAGTTAAATGAAGAGGAACGCAGCGCGCTGGCGGAGCATGCCCGGAAAAGCATTCCGCCAGATAGCAATTAGCCCGAATTCCGCAGAACAAGCTGAAAACCAAGGTCAACGATCGCCTCGTGCGGGCGCTGGCCTTCTATTTTATCGGCCAGCAGCGTGGCGGCATCCTCGCCCATTTTCACCCGGTCGATGGCTATCGTCGTGATCGACGGCCGGTTCGCGGCTGCAAAGGCAAGATCGCCAAAGCCAATCACCGCCAGCGCCTCAGGTACGCGTAATCCGTGCGCTTCCGCTTCCATGATCACCCCCTGCGCCAGCGTGTCAGAGCTGCAAATAATCGCGTCATAGCGCTCCCCCTGGGCCAGCAGCTGACTCAGCCCCTGCCGCCCGGCATCAAGCGACGTTGGCACTGGCGCATTCACGCCGCGCAGGCGGCTGCCCGCCTGCCCCTGCATCACATCTGACAGCCCCTTGCGCCGCTGCCGGGCACGACGATCGCCCGCCCACACCAGCCCAAGGTTAAGATAGCCCTGCTGCAGACAATACTCCCCGATGTGTGTACCGACTTTTTCATGGGAAAAACCGACCAGCATATCCAGCGGCGTGGGGGTCAGATCCCAGATTTCCACCACCGGCAGACCAATATTCAGAATGGTTTTTCTCAGCTCGGGACTGTGATGGATGCCGGTCAGCACCATGCCGTCCGGGCGACGCGACAGAATGGTGGCCACAATCGAAGCTTCACTGTCCGGGGAATAGCCGGTGACGCACAGCAGCATATGGTAGCCGCGCTGCGCCAGCCGATCGCTGATGGCCTGTACGGTATCGACAAACATGCTGTTATTAATCTGCGGTACTACCACGGCGATCAGGCGGCTGCGCTTTGACGCCAGCCCCCCTGCCAGCATATTAGGGATGTAGCCGGTGATTTGAATCGCTTCCATCACTTTTGCCACGGTGGCAGGACGCACCACCTGCGGCTTATTGATCGCCCGGCTGACGGTCATCGGGGACAGCCCCGCCACGCGGGCCACATCGTCCAGCGTCGGGTTTTTAACCTGCCCGGCATCGGGCCAGTCATCACGGTTTTGCATCAGGTATCCAGCGGCTAAAATGTTTGCGCTATCATTTTCCCATAAAACCCTGCGCTGAAACAGGTGTTAACGGCATGTCAGGCGGCGGGTTAAATATGCTACACTCAGCGCCGCCGGGGAGCACGGCTTCCCGCTTTTCCCTTAGCCCACTGAGTGTGTAATGCCATGAATAAAAGAGCGATTGCCCCTGGTCTGATCTTCATTGCCGCGATGGCATTTCTGGTGTGGTTTATTGCCTCTGGCGCGGCGATGCCGGGAAACTGAGATCAGAGCTCAGGATCTGACGAACCGACGCTAAGCACCGTCCCGTCCGGCCGATCGCGCATCTGCACCGCGAACAGCGCGCGGATGCGCATGGCATCCTCACTGCGTACGGCGTGAAGGTTATCCGGCACGAACTCCCCGCCGACAATAAACGGCGTGATGGGAACCAGACGATAACCTGCAGGCAGGGCACCGTGCTGATCCTGCCAGTCCAGCGCCAGCGGATAGCCGGTTAACACCGAATACTCTTCCAGAATCAGGGCACTCCAGTCCTCCAGGCTTGCGGCCAGCCAGCTGAACTCACCGGTTTCCGGTTCGAAGCTGAACACGCCGTCCTGACGCAGGCAGAACTGTACGCCAAAGATATCTTCCGCAAAGAACAGCGCATCACGCGCCATTTCCTGGTAGGCATCTATCCACAGTGCCGGCTGGTTCCACTGTTGCAGGCCGGGTTCGTTCTCCGTCGCCTGCCAGGGAAAGATATGCAGCGCAGAAACAAAACCGTAGCAGCCGTTTTTACGGGCAAGGAGCTGGCGCAGTTCTTCAATCAGCGCGGGATCGGCCGTGGTACTGAAATGCATATCCTGCGGGGTGGCAGCCAGGCTGTCACTACAGAGAGAGAGAAGTTTTTCGGTTGAGGTGGTCATCATTCGGCCCTGAGATGTCGAGATTAAACGGGGATAAGCCGCTAAGGGTAACATCAACAACAGGCCTGGGGAAAACGTCCGAAGGGTTTAGTTCTGTACTGCCATCGCGGGTAAGCAAACCATCTGAGATTTACAGAAGATACAGTTGGCACCATGGGGATTTTTAGCGGTGATACTGAAAGGCGAAAAGCGGTACTGGCATCCGTGACAAGACGGGCACTGATATTTAATATTTTGGATAATAGACCTACATATTTTTATTTTAAGAGAAATTCAACTTACGAGGAATGAAGTTAACACAGTTTTTACATTCCGTCTGTTTTATTTGCACGATGTAGAAAATCCTGGTATAGCGCACTTAACTCGCCCTCTGGCGCAAACTGCTGCTGGATCCACTGCGTCACCTGGCCGCTGGCAGGCTGGCGGGTCACCAGCAGCAGCGGGGAATCGCGGCGCGGGTTGTCCACCTGACGAGTCACCAGCTTTTCCCCGGCCTCGCTGACGATATAATCCGGCAGAAAACCGATGCCCTCGCCGAGGATCTGGCACTGACATTTGGTGTGAAAGTCCGGCACCAGAATCACCTCCTGTCCGTGCAGCAGCCAGCCCACCCGCTGATTCAGCGTCAGTGCGGTGTCGGCGACCATAATATTGGTATAGCGCCGCATCTGGCTTTCACTAATCGGCTGCGGCAACCGTGCCAGCGGATGATCGGGGGCTATCGCGAACTGCCAGCGAATGCAGCCAATCTCCAGGCACTCAATGCCGCCGCCCTGCGGCGGAGCATCCGGGGCCCCGATAGCGATAGTCGCCTGGTGGTGGATAAAAGCATCCCAGACGCCGTTGTACACTTCCTGAGTGATGGTGACCTGACAGGTGGGAAACTGCTTTTTCAACCGCTGCAGCAGCCGCGCGGTGTGATGCGGGGTAAACAGCAGATGGTTAATACAGATGCGCACCCGCGCCTCCACGCCCTGCTCCACGGCATCAACGCCCTGCTTTATCGCCCGGAAATCCTCCAGCAGCGCCAGCGCCTTCTGCTGAAAAAAGTGCCCCGACTCGGTCAGCTCAACCCGGCGGGCGTGGCGGATAAACAGCTTCGCCTCCAGACCGGTTTCCATGCGTTTGATGGCGTAGCTGACGGCCGACGTGGTTACCCCCAGCTCTGCGGCGGCCTGGCTGAAGCTGTGACAGCGCGCCACGGTGGTCAGCACCTGCAAATTTTCTTCGCTAAATATGGAGTTCATTCTGCGTTTCCCTGCGCCACGGTTTCGTTGAGTATTATTCAACAATAACACCCTTATTGGTGAATAATTTTTAAACGGATATCACCGGTTTTTACTGCCTGCTATTGTCTGGTGACAGACCCTCACTGACCTGCCAGGGAAATTTTATGTCATCTGTTCACTCTTCTGCGCCCGCCGCTGCCGACGTGCTGCCGGTACGTTTCCTTCAGGCCGCACGCCTGGGCGATCTCGATACATTACAGCAGTGCGCTGCACAGGGCGTCGACCTGAATGCCGTGACTGCGCAGCGCACCAGCGCCATTACGCTGGCGGCACAGCATCAGCACTATGACTGTGTGACGTGGCTGATTGCCGCCGGGGCGGATATCAACCTGCAGGATAACACCTGCCTGAATCCGCTTCTGCTCGCCTGTCTGAATAACGACCTCACGCTGCTGCGCCTGCTGCTGCCGGCTGCCCCCGATCTGACCCGCCTGACCCGCTTCGGTGGCGTTGGCCTGACTCCGGCCAGCGAGAAAGGCCACGTGGAGATCGTCCGCGAGCTGCTGACCCAGACCACCATCAACGTTAACCACACTAATTTCCTCGGCTGGACGCCGCTGCTGGAAGCCATCGTGCTCAATGATGGCGGCACACGGCAGCAGGACGTTGTTCAGCTGTTGCTGGCGCACGGCGCCAGCCCACACCTGACGGATAAATACGGTAAAACCCCGTTGCAGCTGGCGCGTTCGCTGGGCTATCACGCCATTGCCACACAGCTTATTAACGCAGGAGCCCATGATGATTAAACCCGACCCACAGCGCCGCACTTTTCTCAGCCACGGCAGCAAACTGCTCGGTGCCTGTGCCCTGATCGGCGCCGGCAGCCCGCTGGCAGTTGCCGCAGACTCGCCCGCGCCCGTCAGAAAGGAGACCACCATGACCACGCTCAGCGCCCGCCATTACTATCTGGATAACGTGCTGCTGGAGACCGGTTTTGACTATCAGGACGGCGTGGTCGTCGCAACCCGCACGGCGCTGCACTGTCTGGAGATCAACGCGGGTAAAATCGTCGCCCTGCGCGCCAACCACGTGCGCCCGGATGCCAGCCTGACGCACGTCGATGCCGGTGGAAAGCTGCTGCTGCCCGCCATGCGCGATATGCACATTCATCTGGATAAAACTTTCTACGGCGGCCCGTGGCGCGTGCAGTCGCGCCCGGCAGGCACCACCATTAAGCAGATGATTGAGCTGGAACATCGCCTGCTGCCAGAGCTGGCACCGCACACTCAGGAGCGCGCCAATAAGCTGATCGACCTGGTGCAGTCGAAAGGCTCCAGCGTGGCGCGCAGCCACTGTAATATCGAGCCGGTTTCCGGGCTGAAAAATCTGGAAAATCTGATGGCCGTGCTGGAACGCCGCCGCTCCGGCTTTAGCTGCGAGATCGTTGCGTTCCCGCAGCACGGGCTGCTGCTGTCGAAGTCAGAACCGCTGATGCGTGAAGCGATGCAGGCCGGGGCGCATTACGTCGGCGGGCTGGATCCGACCAGCGTCGATGGCAACATGGAAAAATCCCTCGATACGATGTTTCAGATCGCCATCGACTACCAGAAGGGCGTGGATATCCATCTGCACGAAACCAGCCCGGCCGGCGTTGCTGCCATCAACTACATGATTGACCGGGTAGAGCAGACGCCACAGCTGAAGGGCAGGCTGACCATCAGCCACGCTTTTGCGCTGGCGACGCTCACCCCGCAGCAGGTGGAAGAGACCGCGCAGCGTATGGCGGCACAGCAGATCAGCATCGCCTCGACGGTGCCGATCGGCACGCTGCATATGCCACTGAAACAGCTGCAGGATAACGGCGTCTTTGTCATGACCGGCACCGACAGCGTTATCGATCACTGGTCGCCGTATGGTCTCGGTGACATGCTGGAAAAAGCCAATCTTTATGCCCAGCTGTATGTGCGTCCGGGCGAGCTTCCCCTGTCGCGGGCGCTGGCCATTGCCACCGGCAACCGTCTGCCGCTCAGCGATAAAGGGGAACGCGTGTGGCCCGTCGAACAGGATGAAGCCAGCTTTGTGCTGGTGGATGCTTCCTGTTCGGCAGAAGCGGTGGCGCGTATCTCGCCGCGCACGGCCACCTTCCATCAGGGCAACCTGGTCTGGGGGGCGCTGAACAAAGCGTAATCGCGTGGCAGACAAAAGTTTACACGCGTAGCCATTGTCAAACGCGGCTGTCTGGTTAAGATAGTCGCACTTATCGAATGGGACGGGTCATGGCAACTCGACAACGCAGCGCAACGGGCTTACTGATACTCGCCTGTCTGGTCATACTGGTGTGTATGGCACAGCGAGTGGCGAGCCTGCACGCCCTGCAAATGCCGTTCTCCACCGCTGCCAGCCTCAGCGTCACGGCAGCGGATGGCGGTGACCTGAAGCCAGCCCCCTGCGAGATGAGCGCCAAAACGCTGCTGCTGGCGATGCCGCTGCTGTGCGAAAATGCCGTCCCGGCGCTGATCGTCCTGCTGCTGGTACTGGCGCTGTTGCACATGCGCCCGCTGATTTTCCCGCCGCTGCGCGCCAGCCGCGCACCGCTGTTACGCATCCATCTGATTAACTGCAATTTCCGCGAATGACAGAGCGCTCCCCCCGGTTCTGACACTCATTCACGGAGAATTACTATGTTTACGCTTATCAGGAGCTTTGCTCTCCTGCTGCTGTTGTGGCTATCTGCGCTTCAGGCTGCCGACAGCGGCTGGCTGCAAAACCCACAAAACAGTCACGCTCAGGTTCGCCTGCGCGCCGACACTTCACAGACCGATCGTACCCGACTGCTGCTGGATATCCGCCTGCAGGACGGCTGGAAAACCTACTGGCGTTCGCCGGGTGAAGGCGGCATTGCCCCGGCCATTCGCTGGCAGGACGGCATCACCGACGCACGCTGGTTCTGGCCCGTACCGCAGCGTTTTGACGTCGCGGGGATCAGCACCCAGGGCTATCATCAGCAGGTTTCACTGCCGATTGAACTGCCTGCACCTGCCCCCGGGAAAATAGCCGGTACGCTGACGCTTTCTACCTGTAGCAACGTCTGCATCCTCACCGACTATCCGTTCAGCCTGGATATGACGGCGCCGGTTGAGGCGGCATTCGCCCATGATTACGCGCAGGCGATGGGCAAAGTGCCGATTGAACACGGCCTGGCAGACAGTCTTCACGCCAGCTATCAGCAGGGTGAGCTGACGGTCGTGGCCGAACGCCAGGACGGCTGGCAGCAGCCTGCGCTGTTTCTGGACGGCATGGCGGATACCAGCTTCGGTGAGCCGCGTATCACCCTCAGCGGCTCGCAGCTGGTCGCCCGCGTACCGGTCAGCGATGAATGGGGGGATCGCGCAGCGGATATTAGCGGAAAGACCCTGTCGCTGGTGCTGGCCGATAACGGTCTGGCACAGCAAATCAGCCTGCCGGTCGCGGCCGGGATCGCCTCAACAGCCCCGACCCTGCCGCTGTGGCAGATGCTGCTAATGGCGCTGGCCGGGGGCTTTATCCTCAATCTGATGCCGTGCGTACTGCCGGTGCTCGGCATGAAGCTTGGCAGCATTATCTCGACCCCTCAGCGTGACCGCCGCAGCGTGCGGTTACAGTTCCTCGCCTCCAGCGCCGGGATTATCGCCTCGTTTATGGCGCTGGCGCTGCTGATGACGCTGCTGCGCTTCGGCAACCACGCGCTCGGCTGGGGCATTCAGTTCCAGAACCCGTGGTTTATTGGCTTTATGGTGCTGGTGACGCTGCTGTTCAGCGCCAGCCTGTTTGGCCTGCTGCATCTGCATCTGCCCTCCACGCTCAATACCCGCCTGGCGACGCACGGCGGACGCGGCCTGAGCGGACATTTCTGGCAGGGAGCCTTTGCCACGCTGCTGGCCACGCCGTGCTCTGCTCCCCTCCTCGGAACGGCGGTAGCCTTTGCGCTGGCCGCCCCGCTGCCGCTGCTGTGGGTGATGTTTGTGGCCCTCGGCATCGGCATGAGCCTGCCGTGGCTGCTGATAGCCGCCTGGCCCGCGCTGGCGCTCAGGCTGCCGCGCCCCGGACGCTGGATGAATGTGCTGCGCATAGTGCTGGGTGCACTGATGCTGGCCTCCTGCTTCTGGCTGGTCAGCCTGCTGGTGAATCATATTGGCACGACGGCCACGCTGGTCGTCGCCGGGCTTATCGTCCTGCTGCTGCTGGCCGCTCTGGTAAAACAGTGCGGCATCCGGCTGGCGGCGCTGGTCACCGCGCTGCTGCTGGTGTGCGCCGGGGGTGTGATGCTGAGCGGGGTCTTCACCGCCACGCCCGGCAAACGCGCCCTGCAGGATCGACTCCACTGGCAGCCGCTGTCAGAGCAGGCGATTCAGCACGCGCTGAACGCCAACAAGCGGGTATTTATTGACGTCACCGCCGACTGGTGTGTGACCTGCAAGGCCAATAAATACAACGTATTGCTGCGTGATGACGTGCAGCAGGCGCTGCTGGCTGACGACGTGGTGACGCTGCGCGGTGACTGGAGCCGCCCATCAGAGACCATCACCCGCTTCCTGCAACAGCGCGGCAGCGTTGCCGTCCCGTTTAATCAAATTTATGGACCGGGTACTCCCCAGGGCGTGGTGCTTTCCCCCCTGCTTGACCGTGCCACCCTGCTGAAAACCCTGAATGATGCCAAAGGAACTGAACAATGAAAAAATCTCTGATCGCCCTGTTACTGGTCGCTTCACCGCTGTGGGCTGCCGCCCCTTTCACCCCGGAGCAGGAGACACGCATTAAGCAGCTGATCCGCGAAACGCTGGTGGAAAACCCGCAGATCCTGGCGGAAGCCGCCGATGCCTATGACAAACAGACGCAGAAGCAGCAGGCAGATGTCACCGGGCAGGTGATTGAACAGAACCGCGCCGCGCTGTATGAAGATGCCGGGTCACCGCGCCTTGGCGCTAAAGACGCGAAGCTGACGCTGGTGTCATTCACCGATTACAACTGTCCGTACTGCAAACAGTTCGATCTGCATCTGGAAAAGATCGTGCAGCAGTACCCGGAGGTTGCCGTGGTGATCAAACCGCTGCCGTACCGCTCTGAAAGTTCTCTGACCGCCGCACGGGAAGTGCTGACGCTGTGGCAGCAGCAGCCGGATCGCTGGCTGGCGCTGCACCAGCGGCTGATGGCGAAGAAAGGCTACCACGATGACGCCAGTATTCAGGCGGCAGAGAAAAAGCTGGGCATCACCATTAAAGAACCGAATAAGCAGAGCCTGGAGACGGTCAATACCAACCTCAAACTGGCTCAGCATCTCGGCGTTGAAGGTACCCCCGCCACGCTGATTGGTAACCGTCTGCTGCCGGGGGCGGTTTCTTACGAACAGCTGGAAAGCCTGGTGAAACAGCAGCTGGCGCAGACGCCATGAGCCGGCTAAAGCGCTGGGCGCGTGAGCTGCTGGTGCTGGCCATCCTGCTGGCGGGGGTGCTGTGGGTGATGGACAGCTCGCGCGCGCCGCAGGCACCGCTGGCGTTTGCGGACCAGCCGCTGCACACGCTCGACGGGCAGGAAGTGACGCTGAACACCCTGAGCCAGGATCGCCCGCTGTTGGTCTATTTCTGGGCCAGCTGGTGCGGTATCTGCCGCTTTACCACACCGACCGTTGCAGAAATGGCGCAGCAAGGCGGTAATGTGATCGGCATAGCCCTGCGTTCCGGCGACGATGAAAAAGTGCAGCGCTACTTACAGGCAAAGCACTATCAGATGCCGCTGGTGAATGACCCGCAGGGCCGCCTGTCGGCTAACTGGCAGGTCAGCGTCACCCCAACGCTGGTGATCATTGATAAAGGCCAGGTGGTCAGCTCCACCACCGGCTTTACCAGCGGCTGGGGCATGAAGCTGCGCCTGTGGTGGGCCGGCTACCGCTGAGGATAAGAAAGCGGATGGGCATCACCTCATCCGCCTGAACGGGCACAGGGCGATAAGGCGATGTGCCCGCTGTTTGCTATGCTTTTTCGCAGGATAAATCCTCTTACCCGATCTCATATAAGGCAGACCGCATCATGACAACCTCACAGGCTTTGATTATTGGCGCCTCGCGCGGCATCGGTTTAGGGCTGGCGAACACGCTGGCCGAGCGCGGCTGGCAGGTGACCGCCACCACGCGTAAAGACGCACCGGCCAGTGCCGCCGCTATCCGCTGGTTAACCCTGGATATTAATCTGGCTGAACAGCGGGAAGCGCTGGCGGGAGCACTGGCAGGCCAGCAGTTTGACGTCATTTTTATCAACGCGGGTGTCTACGGCCCGGACCATCAGACCCTGTCACGCACCGGTGACGACGAGCTGATGGCGCTGTTTATGACCAACACCTTCTCACCGCTGCGCTGTGCGGAAACGCTGCTGCCGCTGGTCAAACCTGAAAGCGGCATCCTGGCGCTGATGACCTCACAGCTGGCCAGCCTGAATGAAAACCCGGATGCCACCTACCCGCTGTATGCGGCAAGCAAAGGGGCGCTGAATATGCTGGCACGCGGCCTGTCAGCGCGGACGAACGCGCAGGGCCAGACCCTGCTCTGCGTACATCCGGGCTGGGTGCAAACCGATATGGGGGGCAAAAATGCGCCGCTGACGGTAGCGCAGAGCGCAGGTGGTATTGCCGACCAGCTGGTCGCGTGGCGCGGCAAAGGCGGCCATCACTATATTGATTACAGTGGAAAGCTACTGGCCTGGTAAGGGCGGGTCGGCATCGACCAGCAGTAACGTCCCACGGCTGCCGGGCAATACCCGATGGGTGCTGCCCGGCGGTATCACAAAGTAGTCTCCGCTTTTCAGCGGCACATGCTGCCCGTCAATTTTCAGCGTCATCTGGCCGTCAATCACCACCAGCAGCTCGGCAAAATCCTCATGCACCTCATCCGGTATCCCCTCTTCACTCATGCGGATCAGTTTTACGTTCGCCTGGCCTGTCTGGCAAATGATGGCCGACTGCCATGCCTGCGGCAGCGAAAGCGCTCCGCTTAATAACGATGTTGCCTTCAACATGTATCCCTGCTTTTTCGCGCCCTGTCAGTGAAGACTATACATACCGGAGTTATTGCATCAGGGAATCAAAGATATTCCACTAAGCTTTTCCAGCCGCGTGCAAAAAATAAGAGAAACATGGCGTTAATTCGTCCGCGCCAGGCTCACATGGACCGGTTTTTTCCGGGCCGGTTTTCATAAGTTTATTCCTAAAGTCCTGCACTTTTTCCTCTACTCTCAATGTTTTCCCTCTTCGTCCGATGATAGACTTAATGATTCGCTAAAAGGGTGAAGCCATATCGCCTGCGACAGCTAAAAAAAATCAATAATGACAGCGTGTTATTTTTTATTTTTACAGATTTTGCATCACTGATTTACCCACACCACTATCCGGGAAACCTGATCTATGAAGGAAAATTTGATTGAGCGCATCTCCACGGCGCTTGGGTCGGAAAAAACCCTCGAAGGGTTTGTGCGCCAGCTGCTGGAAATGCTGGAGCTGGTCACTGAGATGGAGTCCACCTATCTCACTCAAATAGATGCTGACGGCAGCGAGCAGCATGTCCTCTATGCGCGCAACAGCCATGAGATGCAGATCCCGGAGGGGTTGTCCGTACCGTGGGAAGATACGCTGTGCAAGCGCGCGCTGGATGAAGGGCGGCGTTATACCTGTGAGGTGCCCGATATCTGGGGGGATTCTGACGCAGCCAAAGCGCTGGGGATCACCACTTACGTCAGTACCCCGGTGGTGATGGGCGACGGCGCGCTGTACGGTACGCTCTGTGCCGCCAGTTCACGCCGCAAGGAGCTGTCCGAACGCGCCGAACAAATCTTGCAGCTGTTTGCCGAGCTGATCTCCCAGTACCTGCGCAAAGAGCAGTTGCTGGAGGAGCTGCAGGAGGCGAACGCCACGCTGACGGCCGTCAGCTTTACCGATGAACTGACCGGGCTGCCCAACCGTCGGGCGGTATTTGCCAGGCTGAACAAACTGTTTGCCCACGCGCGCAGCGATACCCACCCGCTGCTGATGGCCTTTATTGACCTGGACGGTTTTAAGCAGATTAATGACCGCCACGGGCATCAAACCGGGGATGAGTTCCTGCAGGCCGTCGGCCAGCGCCTGCAGGACGCGATACAGGATGACGACGTGCTGGGACGCCTGGGCGGTGATGAGTTTATTATTGCCACGGTTGACACCTCAGACGATAAAAGCGCGCCTGCCGCGCTGAAAAACCGTATTGCGGCATCGTTGAGCGGTCTTTATACCCTCTCCGGCACCCGGATAGACTATGCCGGAGCCAGTATTGGCACGGTAAGCGTGGACCCGGCCATCAGCACCCCGGACAGCGCGGTGCGCGATGCCGATGCGGCGATGTACCAGGATAAACACCGCCGCAGGCAGAGTCAGGGCCTTTAAGCATCCGCTTTAGCGGCATTATTCCTGGCAGGTATGCCTAAAGTTTCAGTGAAAAAGACCGATGTAAGTAGCACTCATCCTGAACTGCACGGAACGACCATGTACCTGATCAAACCCACAGAGCTGATTCTGTTGTCATTAACCCTGGCATACTGCCTGGCAACCTATTTATGGTTCTGACCCTCAAAGGATGAGGCAGACGGAGTGGCCTGTCTCCCCGTTATGGCGAAATAACCGGCCACTTAACTATCTGATCAAAGCTCTGCAACGCGCTTTTCTAACTGTTTCAGCAGATAAAACGAATCGCCTACGGTGGCATTGTGTTTGCTGCTGGCGAGTGCCTCAAAGAGTGCTGCCAGCTCTCTGACATGCAACTCGGTACACGTAATTTCCATCTCTTCAAGGGTGCGAAACTGTATTGCCAGCTGCTTTGCCCGCGTGCTGAAAAACCGATAGCGCTCATATCGACGGGTAAAACCCAGCGTACGGTTTATTAGCATGCTGGTAACAGTGACCGTGCCCATAATGACCGCCCCCGCAATAAGCGGTTGCACGGCCGCCAGGCTGAAGATAAAGCACAGCATCGCCACAAATTGAATAAGAAAAGGAACAATAACGACTTTTATTTTCTTTCGCCAAAATTTCCATGAGTTTACTGGTGCGCCAACGTGACAAAAAAAAGCGCAAAATACATTAAAACCCAGAATCACAAAAAACCACGTTTTATGGTAAGTGAAACAGGATTGCAGTGATTGCAGCCACTGATTGATGGACGTTAACGCTATCCCTTTACATAGTGAAACCAATAAACAGAGCAAGAAAAAAGTTAAAAACGCGCCAAAAATTAGCGGTATCCGCCGAAATAAATAGCTTAAAAGTTCGGTTTCTTTGCTCTTATTCCAGAGCTTTTCATTTTGCGCTGAAAGATAAGCGGCCATATCCTCAAATCCGGAAAATTTAACTGGGGTGGTCGACATTCTCTCTCTCTTTTTAATTCAGCTCAAAGACCGTTTGGTGATGACGATGGAATTGTTCCATCCCGTACTGGCGCAGTTTTTCCAGCCAGCATTCCGCTACCGTGCGGCTGATACCGGAGTCAATCGCCGCCTCACGCAGTAATAAAAACTCCGTGCGCAACGTCGTGGGCATAATGCCGGGATCATCCGTATTGACTAATACCCGCACCGGACCGCGCCGCAGGCCAAAGCGATTGTATTTCTGCCCCGGTATCAGCACCGACTCATCCGGCGGGTTCCAGCGAAATATCGGGTGCTGACTGTGTTTATCCAGCCGGGCGATATAGACGTTGGAGGTCGGGTTGGTTTCAATAATCAGCCCCATGCGATCGTACCTGTCGAGCAGATAGTCCTGCAGCGCGTGCATAAACTCCAGCTCGGCGGGGGTTTCAACGTCCTCAAGGTAGCGGCTTTCATCCTGTTTATTCTGATGACACTGACGCGCCTGCCACTCATCGCCCGCACGCACAATCACCAGCGGGATCGTGGTTTCAGCGGCAATATGCTGATGGCGATGCAGATAGTTTCTGGTCGCCGCTCCGTCCTGCGTTAACGTGCTGATATCCGGCAGCGCCTCCGCTTCCAGCGGGCTGAGAAGGTCAATCCCCTGCAGCTGGCTCAGCTGGTAATAGCAGTTTCTGCGCAGGTGCCAGGCGTTATACAGCGTTTGCGCATCGCACTCTGGCTGGGGCTGCCCCTGGCTGTGGGCATCTGGCGTGATCGTCTCCTGACCGAGTAACGGGCCTGCCTGCCAGCCCGTCAGGGGGTAAAAATACTTAATACGCATATCCAGCAGCGGCAATACCTGCTGTGCCAGCGGCAGCCTGCCGCTGAGCATCACCGCGTAATGACGCAGCCAGACGAGGTTATCCAGATGCTCATCGACCCGCAGGATCATCTCGCCCTGCTGTTCCAGCCACACCTGCGGTTCAATGCCGAGCGCCAGCGCGTGGCCTAAGCGGTCGCCGTCGCGCATCTCACAGAACTGGACCGTTTCGTCGATGTGGCGCATCCCGGAGGCCGGATGCGCATAGTCTTCTCCGGCATGAATGCTGAAGTGGAACCCGGACGACGGGCGCTCACCGTCAGGACGGGAGATAAAGCCACGGCGCAGCCAGCGCAGCAGCGGGGCAAACCACTCAATGCGCAGATCGTTTTCATCCCCGGCAACATCCAGCCCGCGAAACCAGCGCCCCGGCTGAAAGTGAAAGTGGCTGTTCAGGTGCCCGTTCATAAATTCGGGCCGGTTCCAGGCGCTGGTATCATCAATGGTCTTCATGATGTTAAGCGCCTGCTTCCACTGTTTACCCATATCTGCCCGCGCCGTTTCCCCCGGTTTTGCTGCCGCGTTCGAGCGCGAAAAATGGCCGCAGAACTGCCAGCGCTCCAGCGCCTGCATATACTTCATCGCGCGCGCATCGGCTGCGGTTTCATGCTCGCCAAAAATATAGGGCGGCGGCGGGCGCGGGTGGCCGGACTGCTCAGCGATCTGCGTCGCCAGGCTGGCAATGGCTTTTGCATTAAACGCTCCCGGCATCGCCTTTATTTCCGCCACATCGCCGCCATCAGGCAGCAGTCGTCGGATATTATCCCACTGCGCTTCGATGGGTCTTTCAAGCGGGCTGCTGTAGGCGCGCTGCGAAAAACGTGTCAGTCCCTGGCCGTCCATTATCAGACGGCGGCGCGCGTCGTTCAGGGTCTGCAACCAGCAGAGAATGGCCACACGCTGCTGCGGCAACGTATCGGCACGGCGATAGCAGCAGCACAGATAGAGGTGCAGCCACAGCCAGCGATCGTGGCTTTGCCGCTGCATGGCGCTGGCAAACTCCCCCAGCAGCCAGCCGGGAGAACCCACCTCTTCGGTGCTGTAGGTTGTCGCCAGCAGTGACCAGTCCGGCAACGCGGTATTTTCCAGCGAATTATTCAGCATTTCTGTCCGGCGCTGCCAGGCGGCTTTGCGTTTTTTCGCACGGTCGGCCGGATCTTTCGCCTGCGGGAATCGGTTATCGTCCAGCAGCAGCCAGAGCAGCTGCCTTAACCGCTTCAGGGAGAGATTAAGCTGTGATTTTTCCTGCTGATGCCAGTCACTGTCCTTTTTGCTGATTTTCAGGTCGGATGCCGTTTCTGCCAGCAGATATTCACCAAATACCGCATCAGCAACGGTAATACCGCCGAAGTGCACATGACCTTCGGCAAAGGGTAAAACCGGGTTACCCGGAGCGGCAAAGAACGGTCGCTGTGCGGCCACGATACGCCGGATATCCCCTTCCCTCGGATGGGTTCCCCCAGCCAGCCAGCCGCTGATATGCCATGCCACCATCAGCGTCGGGTCCAGCTCGGCCGCCAGGCGGACATAGGCCTGCACCTCGGTTTCCCGGTAGCAGATCAGATCGCCGTGACGCATCATCAGCCGATCGAACAGCGGCTCTAATTCGGGGAGATCGCCGCCGGTAAACAGGGATCCATCACACAGGGCGTTGATCAGCTGACGAATATCATTCAGGCGGTAGCGCCGGGGATGGCGCGCATCCACGCTATCCACCAGCAGCTGATAGCAGTCATGGTTTATCTGCACCCATTTTCGTGTTTCATCACCGTCACGCGGCGCCAGTAAGAACGCCCAGAGCCTTGCAGCCAGCGGCTCGCTGCCGTAGAAGCACCCTGCGGCATGTTCCGAAAGGGAACGGTGCAGCATTATTTAGCGGCCTTTTTTTCGTCGATAAGACGTCTGACCACGCGGGTCCATTTGTCTCTCGGATATAATGTTTCCATTTCAGCGAAAAATAATTCTGATTTTTTATCGCTGAGCCTATCCAGATATTTCTTCAGGGAAGCTTCTTCAACCTTTTCCCCCTTTTCGAAGGGTAATGACTGACGAAGCCACGGGCCAGCATACATAGGCGGGTTAGCGGCTGTCTCAACGTCAGTTTTAGCAGCCGTTTTTTCTGGCGGCGATAACACCGCCAGGGCTTCTTCTATCCACTTTTTCAGCGGATGATCGGCCAGATAATAGCTGGCCGTGCGGGTACTTTTCCCATAAATTTCTTTTTTTGGTGCATTCGCATCCAGTTTCACAACAAAAGGCCTGAGATTAGTATTAAAATGATCGTTGCTGCGTTCAAAATGATAAGGGGAAAGAAGATTGACCGTCGATACTATCTCCGGCAGGCCAAAGAGCCGTCCTTTTTCAAAACTGCCAAATGCAGACCAGGTGCCGTAAAATACGCGGCCTGCATTTTCAATTACTCTATTCAGGTCTCTTAAACCACTAGGATACAGCTCAGAACTGGCAAACTGGCTATAAACTTTGTTAAAGACCTTATAAACCATCCAGGGCGAAAATCGCACCAGATGAAGCTCGTGAGAACTGCGCCATACTTCTATCTCCTCGTGTAATTGACGCAACATCTCATTAGTCGAGGGAGCACGGTTAATGATGGTATTATTTTTATCCTGCTCTTCACTCGTGTCTGAATCGCTGTTGAGCATTTTAGACGGTGCTAATGCGCTGGCTGAGAAAAACGGTGAGCTTTGCGCAATCCGCTGTAAATGCTCCAGGCTGACTTCACCAATCAGACTGGCAATAATCACCTCAAAAATACGCCCGATATTGAAAAGGGCGGACTGTTTAGCCGCAGTGTAATAATTGTGATGCATAGAAAAAGACGTCAGGAAAATAATCTTTTTACCGGCCTCACTGTCCCTGACATCCGCTGGAATAGAATTCCAGTATCGCCATCCTGAGCTGGAGTTAATACCGACTTCAGGCACCGGATACGGCAAGATAGTGTCGCAGGAGTGCAGGCGGGTAAGCCAGCTTTCAGGCAACTTGTTCTGCAGACGTTCCGACCATTCCATCAGATCGGCACTTTTTCCGAACTGAGAAAATTCGCTCTCTCTGTGACGCAGCGGTTGGAACAGTGGGGTATCGAATACACTGTTGCGGTTTTCTTGCGGTTCAACGTGACGAAAAGACTGCCAGTGCTGACTGGCCTGAAGTACCAGGGAGACCGCTCCGGCTTTCGGCTCATAGCGAAAATAGTCGTGTAGCGTCTGCTCCCACTTCATCAGCAGCGTATCGTCCAGCCGCGTGTCGCCCGATGCAGGATAGTTATCTTTTGCGTCAACAAATACCTTATAGGCAATGCGATAGTCTCTATCAGCTGTGCCTGCCTGACGCCAGTATTGCTGCTGAAAGGCCTCGATAGCTTCATTGGATACTTCCGGCATCTGCCAGGCGCGCTGTACCTGTAATGCACTCTCTGCATGACGAAAAGCAGACGGTAATTGCGGAATGAGTGAGCCACACTTATTAATCAGCTGGCTCAGGGCGCGAATTGACGGCACGGGTATTGTCAGATTGCTTCCTTCCAGTCCGTTGACCGGCCCGGCAATAAAAATTTGCAGCCAGCTATAAAAGTTGTTGAGCGTGGTGCACTTTTTATCGTTATCCCTGAGTTCGATGTCCCCGGACTTCAGATACTCACTGACATCCGGCATTTCCAGACGGCGCGGCAGCGGCAGCAGTTTACGCTGATACTCATCGGCAAGCTCTACCGCCTGGATATACGCCTCATCGGTTTTATACTTCGAGTCTCTGGTGATACGGCCGTGGAAATCACGCCAGGTGACTTCGCGATAGAGATTGCGGTCACCGCTGACAATCGGCAGCACGTAGGGCGTGGTCAGATAACGGCGGATGATTTCCAGGTTTTCAAACGCGCGGTTCAGCGAGGTATCCACATCGTCTATCGGCAGCACCAGCAGTTTCTTATCCAGCAGATCCAGCGTTGCTTTGAAGAAATCCTGCACGCATCCCGCCAGCCGCTGATTGCCAAACAGCGAACGCAGCTTCGCCATACCGTATTCGCTGTTCTGCTTTTCCACCGATGTTAGAGCATTGGCTAACGCTTCGAGGCTCTTGTCCAGCTGCTGCCTTTTATCCGGGAAAGCACGCTGTGCATCCTGAACCGCTTTATCCGACAGCAGGGCCGCCACGATAATATGTAAAAACAGCGATTCGTTCTCTTCCAGCAGCGTGGGATCGATGGGCGAAAAGATATGAATATCGCGTAATAGCTTGCGATGCTCATCATCGTTCTCAAGATATTGCCGCAGATTAACCAGCACCGAAGTTTTACCGGTGCCCCTGGCACCGTCAACCGACACGGCATTATGACTGCGCACGGTATTAATATCCGGAGAGATGCCTGAATCCGGCACTTTCTTCAGAGCCTCGGTAATAAACACCGCCAGCTGCTGGTAAACAGGGAGAGGGAGCAGCGACTGGTTATCTCTCAGAACAGCGGATTCAGAAGCATCTAAAGGAATAAAGCGAAGCGTAGACATAGGATCCCTTGTCATCACAGCCGGTTGGTTTGCCAGAAATATACTATAGCGATGGGTAAAACCAAAGGGACTGATAAGCAAAATTCATTGGTATTTATTTTGCTCAGCGGCTCAACTTCAGAGCGAGGAGAGGATAAAGATTTTTACAATCCTGAGGTTAGCACCACACACCCTTAATAAGAAAAAGGCCGCGATTTCGGAGGGGCGGGGAAATATGCAAAAAAATGTTCTTTCTGACTAATGTTTAACGATTTACTGCCGATAATAACCGGTTACCCTGCACACAACATGAGCTACGCGCTGTTTGTTTTTTAAACATCGCTATTTATCTTTGATATGACTCAACATTTCTCGTTAAGCCTGTGGTAGTATTCACCCCGCTTTGCGGCCATCGTATAATGGTATTACCTCAGCTTCCCAAGCTGATGACACGGGTTCGATTCCCGTTGGCCGCTCCAGCCCGCTTCTGACTGACCCGAACTCCCCTGCTCTGCCCGCGACAACTATCAGGTTTTACTCACCGTATAAGTTTTGACCTTATCGTTCTGCAGACGCACCGTCAGGGTTCTGCCTTCGGTTGTGCTGCCGGTTTTCGCCTGGCTCCAGGTCCACATCAGAATCGACTGCCCCTGCGGGAACGGCGTATCCGAAGACGGCGCACCAAACAGCGCGATCAGATCCTTTTTCGTCGTCACGTCATAGTGAATGTTTGCCAGCTGAGCATCATCGAAGTTGTTGCCCACGGATGCGGTGCATCCGCTCAGTAGCGCCAGCATCAGGCACCCGATTATTTTTCTGTTCATAGCTGGCACCTCTGCCGTTGTGATTATTCTGCTGCATAAACTACAGCATAATTCCCGACAGTGTTGCCGCCATTTAGACTTTACTCAGGGCGCGACGATGCGCTTGCTGAACATGGTCTTCATTGCCAGGACCAGCAGCCCGGCCCCCACCAGCATCAGAAACAGATACCCCAGCCCGTGGAACAGCCAGATCCCCGCCACGCCGCCCAGTAAAAAGGCCACGATGGTATAGAAATGCAGGCGCAGCCGTTCCAGATACAGAGGGGCATTCTGCGGTGATTCCTTCCGGCGCAGCACATCAAACAGCATCGCCAGTTCAATACCGATGTCGGTTGCCGTCCCGGAAACGTGGGTGGTTCTGACGCGGGCATTTGAAATGCGCGTGACGACGGCGTTTTGCAGCCCCATCAGAAAGCTCAGGCTGAGGATCAGCAGTGCGCCCGGCGAGGCCAGCGACAGCACACTTTCCATCGCACCCAGCGCCATCAGCGCCAGCCCTTCAATAAAGATATTCACCGCATAGATGGTGCTGATGCCCTTCCTGCGCCCGGCATTAATGATCAGGGTGGAAAAGGTGGAACCGGCGATAAACAGGAAGACGATAGCCAGAAAGAATACGCCCGCCGTCAGGTTAGCTTTGGCGAGGTGGTCTGACAGTGAGGAGATATTTCCCGTCATATTCGCCGAGAAAAAACCAACGCTTTCAAAAGCGGCGGTGTTCAGCGCGCCCGCTACGGCGGCCAGAGTACAGGCCAGGCGGCTGTCGGTGTTGAAAGTCCTGGCGGCATCGGTACTGATTAACATTTAGCGAACTCAACAAAACGCACAATGCGTTTATGATCCGCCTGTTTTCAGCGACTGGCAACTGAGAGACGGCGATCTTTTCCTCTCAGACACCGAACAGAAAAGAACCGGCGGCAAAATGCCGCCGGAAGAGCCAAACCTGATGGCTCAAGGCACTAGAGGTTACTGCAAACGTTCGACTATCGGTTTAACGACGTTAATACCGTGTCGCCCGTAAAACTGGTACAGCGTTTCGGATGCCGCCTGGGTGAGGACCATGATCTCAATGCGGCGATTGCGCGCAGACAGCGGATTTTCCGGGTCCAGCAGCATGCGTTCAGCCATGGCATTCACCTGGATCACGCGATCCGCTTCCAGCCCGCCCTTTTCCAGCACCATCCTGGCCGCCAGCGCGCGGTCGCCCGACAGGTTCCAGTTGTTATAGCCGGCACGGGCAGGATAGTGAGCCCCGTCGGTGTGGCCGTTGATCACCACCTGGTTATCTATGCGGTTAAATACCGGTGCCAGCTCGCTCAGCAGACGCGTAAAGAAAGGCGTCATCTGTGCGCTGCCGCGTGGGAACATCACCCGGTCATCGTCATCCTGGAGCAGAATGAGTAGCCCCTGCGGCACTTTTTCCAGCGCCAGATTTCCCTGCGCGTTTAATTGTGCAGTAATACGCGCAATCGCCTCACTTAACTCATTCAGTTCCCGATCCGAACGCGACAGCACGTTTTCCAGCGACTCCGGCTGCGGAGTGTCCTGCGGCGCGACGTCATTCTCTGCGGGCAGTGAGCCGACGATCGGCATCGGGCCGTTGACCGAAGGATCGCTCACCGGGCTGAAGCCGGCTCCCTGAAAGATAGAGGTGCCGTTCAGCTGAGCCACAATCTCCTGACGTTCTTTTTTCGATACGGCGCCGACAATCAACTTCGTGGTGGTGACCAAGGGCGCCGAGCGTATTTCCGAAGTCTCTGCGCGCTTCACCCTGGACGCCCTGCCCGGCAAGCAGATGGCGATCGACGCCGATCTCAACGCCGGACTGATCAACCAGGAACAGGCGCGCATCCGGCGTAAAGATGTGGCCAGCGAGGCCGACTTCTACGGGGCGATGGACGGTGCCTCTAAGTTCGTGCGCGGCGATGCAATTGCCGGCATTATGATCCTGCTGATCAACGTGGTCGGCGGGATTCTGATTGGTATTTTTAAGCACCACCTTGATGCCGGGCAGGCTTTCGACCAGTACGTGCTGCTGACCATCGGTGATGGCCTGGTGGCGCAGATCCCTTCCCTGCTGCTGGCTACTGCGGCAGCGATTATCGTGACCCGCGTCAGCGATGACGACAGCAGCGGCATTTCTGACGACATCCAGCGCCAGCTGCTGGCGAAGCCCGCTACCCTTTACACCGCCGCCTTTGTGATGTTTGTGCTGGCGGTGGTGCCGGGGATGCCGCACGCGGCATTTCTGCTCTTCACTGCCCTGCTGCTGTTCACCGCCTGGCGGCAGAGCCGGGTCGTTGAGAAACCGGCCGCGAACGCGCAGGATATGGCGGCGTTAAGCAGCGCGCTGGACGACAGCGACGGCGTTATCTGCTGGCAGAGCATTCCACTGATTGAGCCGCTGGGGCTTAATCTGGGCTATAAGCTGGTGACGCTGGTCGATAAAGCGAAAGGCAATCCGCTGACCCAGCGAGTGCGCGGGGTGCGCCAGGTGGTGTCTGACACCAGCGGGATACTGCTGCCGGAGATGTCGATTCGTGAAGATTTCCGCCTGAAGCCCGCGCAGTACGCCATTAAGGTCAACGGGGTGCGCACGGCGGTGGGCGAGGTACATCCCGAACGCCTGATGGCGATCCCGACCGCCGAGCAGTACGGCGAGATCGACGGCATACTGGATACCGATCCGGCCTATGGCCTGGCGGTCACCTGGATCCCCCCGGAGATGAAACCGCAGGCGCTGAACCTCGGCTATCAGGTGGTTGACTGCGCCAGCGTCATCGCCACGCACATCAACCGGGTAGCGCGTGAGCACCTGCCCGAACTGTTTAACTACGACGACATTACGCAGCTCAACCTGCGCCTGGCCGGCGTGGCCCCGAAGCTGGCAGACGACCTGAACGGTGCGCTGAACTTCAGCCAGCAGCTCAAAGTTTACCGTCTGCTGTTGCAGGACCAGGTGTCGCTGAAGGACATCACCACCATTGCCACCACGCTGGTAGAGAGCGCCGCGATCACCAAAGACGCTATTTTACTCGCCTCCGACGTGCGCTTTGCCCTGCGCCGCGCGATGGTGGCGGCTATCGCGCCGGACAACAAGCCGCTGTCGGCCTATACGCTGGACACTCAGCTGGAGAACCTGCTGCTTGGGTTGCTTAATCAGGCGCAGCAGGCGGGTAAGGTGAGCCTGGACAGCTTCCCGGTGGACCCGAATATTCTCACCCAGCTCCAGTCCACCCTGCCGGTGGTGCTGGAGCAGCTAAAGGCGCAGAACCTGACACCGGTGCTGCTGGTCACTCCACAACTGCGGCCGCTGATCGCCCGCTACAGCCGCCTGTTTGCGGCCGGGCTGCACGTGCTTTCTTATAATGAAGTGCCGGATGAGGTGGATTTACGCATTGTGGGGACGGTGAGCTGAGGGGCTAAATTTATTTGTTAACCTCTCCAATCTCTCGATGTTAATTTTAAATGGTGTGACAACGCTGATAGCTGTCACACCAAAAACAATGACAACCCTATACAAAATAAAAACGGCACCATCGCGCTGGGTGTAAATAGACCGGTTTTAGTTCCATGCATTTTTTGAGATCCCGGCCAAATAATGGTGCTGTCGGTATTCCTCCGGCGTCATATTGTTCAGTGATTCATGCGGGCGTTCACAGTTATATTCTGATAACCATTTCTCCGTGATTTCCCGCACTTCATTCAGCGTTCTGAACAGATAAAAATCGAGTATTTCTGTACGGTATGTCCGGTTAAAGCGCTCAATGAAAGCGTTCTGCGTCGGCTTACCCTGCTGGATAAACTCCAGTTTTACTGCATGCTTCTCTGCCCATTCAGCCAGTGCCAGGGAGATAAATTCCGGGCCGTTATCCATGCGTAGCATGACCGGATAGCCGCGATTTGCCGCGATCCTGTCGAGCACGCGGACCACGCGCAGAGCTGGCAGATTCAGATCGATTTCAATCGACAACGCCTCACGGTTAAAGTCATCAACGACATGCTTAGGTTCAGACTCCGGCAGGCCTGACGGATACTGAGTCCAAATGTCGTTATCAGATGAGTGACCAGCTCACGCTTAAAGGCTGGTTTTAAAGCTTTTTTTCGATAACGTCTTTCAGCGCCCGGTTCTCAAGGCTCAGGTCGGCAAACATCTGTTTGAGACGTCGGTTCTCATCCTCAAGAGCCTTGATCTGTTTAATATCAGAAGCCTCCATGCCACCGTATCTGGACTTCCAGTTGTAGTAGGTGGCTTCAGAAATACCGGCCTCCCGGCAGACATCTTTAACGGTTCGTCCGGCTTCAACCGATTTAATTACGGCAATGATCTGATGCTCAGTAAAACGGGCTTTACGCATAGCGATCTCCTTTGTTGGCAGATTGATTATGCAGGAGGATCTCTAAATGTGGATGGCACGATTATGCGGGATACTTACAATCTGACCGAGCACGCACGCAAAATTGACGCGCTTTTGGCACATGACGACACAAATAAGACACAGGGAGAGAATCAGGCAGGCTTGAGAATAGCCTAAGTCATTGAAAAATATTGGTACGCCCTACAGGATTCGAACCTGTGACCTACGGCTTAGAAGGCCGGTGCTCTATCCAACTGAGCTAAGGGCGCATAGTGATTGCGTCGGATTATACGGTGCGATCCCGCTGAGTCAACGATTTTACTGCCTGTCAGCATCTAATGCTGAAGTAATGACCAGCCGCTAAGCATCCTACCTGCGGCAACCCATAAAAAAACCCACCGCAGGCGGTGGGCTTCATCGGGTTCGGTCAACAGAGCGCCTTAGTTGGTCGCTTTGTTCTTCAGTTCTTCAGCACCCTGCTTGGTTTTATCCCAGCCTTTCTCGGTGCCTTCTTTGGTTTTGTGCCAGGTTTCCTGCGTGCCTTCAGAGATCTTGCTGCTGGTTGAGTTGCTCTCACCTTCTGCAGCATGTTTTGCTTTCAGCTTCATCTCTTCACCCTCGTGCTGGGTTTTGTGCAGCTTCTCTTTGGCGGTATCAGCACCTTTATGCGCTTCAGCAACGGTGTTATCCGTGGTCGTTGCAGCGAAAACAGGTGAAGCCAGCAGCAAAGCAGACAGTGCAATAATGGTCGTTTTCATAATTCCCTCTTTATCTTTTCGATTAGTTGCCGTGTCACAGTTCAATCCTGGCACAGCCTTTACGGTAATGATTTAGGAATATGCCGGGAATTGCCCCGCAAAGCATAAGCAGAGCTGTTTGAGAAAAGTCTGTTACCACACCATTGCACACTCACCGTTGAATCTCTGCCTGACAGCGGGGCGCGCTTCTGACAAAATAGGCGCAATCCCCGATTTAACTCAAAACAGATGGATCCCCTCTCTGATGGTAGCAAAAATTATTGACGGTAAAACGATTGCGCAGCAGGTGCGACAAGAGGTTGCAGAGCTGGTTCAGCAGCGTCTGGCAGCCGGTAAACGTGCGCCTGGTCTGGCAGTGGTTTTGGTCGGTGAAAACCCGGCATCACAGATTTATGTCAGCAGTAAGCGTCGTGCCTGTGAAGAGGTCGGTTTCCTCTCACGCTCTTACGATCTGCCCGCGACCACCAGCGAAGCGGAGCTGCTCGACCTGATCACCAAACTGAATCACGATGCGGAAATCGACGGTATCCTGGTGCAGCTTCCGCTGCCTGCGGGCATCGACAACGTGAAGGTGCTGGAACATATCGCGCCGGAAAAAGACGTGGATGGCTTCCATCCGTATAACGTCGGCCGCCTGTGCCAGCGCTCACCGAAGCTGCGCCCGTGCACGCCGCGCGGCATCGTCACGCTGCTGGAGCGTTACAACATTGATACCTTCGGCCTGAATGCGGTGGTCGTTGGCGCGTCCAACATCGTCGGTCGCCCGATGAGCATGGAGCTGCTGCTGGCCGGTTGCACCACGACCGTGACCCACCGCTTTACCAAAAATCTGCGTCACCACGTTGAGCACGCCGATCTGCTGGTCGTCGCCGTCGGTAAACCGGGCTTTATTCCCGGTGAATGGATTAAGCCAGGCGCGATCGTGATTGACGTCGGGATTAACCGTCTGGAAAGCGGCAAAGTGGTGGGAGATGTGGAGTTTGACGTGGCATCTGAACGCGCCTCTTACATTACTCCGGTGCCGGGCGGCGTGGGGCCAATGACGGTCGCCACTCTGATCCAGAATACTCTGCAAGCCTGTGAAAATAACGACAATGGAGCAACAGCATAATGGCAACTTTCTCTCTGGGCGATCATCCCCACGTCGATCTCTGCGACCTGATGAAACTGGAAGGTTGGGTGGAAAGCGGTGCGATGGCGAAAATCATGATCTCCGGCGGTCATGTTACGGTGAATGGTGTAAAGGAAACCCGTAAGCGCTGCAAAATCCTGGCAGGTCAGACGGTTGAGTTTGACGGCGAAAGCGTAACTGTAACGGCCTGATATTCAGGTTGATGTGAAAAAGGCTGCCTGCGGGCAGCCTTTTTTGATCGTGGCGTCAGCGTGTTTCCGGCAACAGAGCGCTAACGATGGGGAACGGGTAACGAGGGTAAAACAGAGGCGCGTCATGCCGCGCCCCCTGGGGTTACTTACGGCGCCAGCTGGTGCCGCCTGCGCCATCTTCCAGCACAATTCCCATCTCGTTGAGTTTGTCGCGCGCCACATCAGCCTGCGCCCAGTCCTTCGCTTTACGCGCATCAATACGCATCTGAATCAGCGCTTCAATCTGCGCCACTTCTTCGTCGTTGCTGTTCGCGCCGCTTTGCAGGAACTGCTCCGGATCCTGCTCCAGCAGGCCCAGCACGCCAGCCAGGGTGCGCAGGCGCGCAGCCAGACCGTTTGCAGCGGTTTTATCGGTGTCTTTCAGGCGGTTGACTTCACGCGCCAGGTCAAACAGCGCGGAATAGGCTTCCGGGGTGTTGAAATCGTCGTCCATCGCCGCACGGAAACGGGCCTCGAACTCTTCGCCCCCGACCGCTTCAGCGCTGGCGTCGGTGTTGCGAATGGCGATGTACAAACGCTCCAGCGCTGAACGCGCCTGGTTCAGGTTGTCTTCGCCGTAGTTGAGCTGGCTGCGGTAGTGGCCGGACATCAGGAAGTAACGCACGGTCTCGGCATCGTAGTGCTCCAGCACATCGCGCACGGTAAAGAAGTTGTTCAGTGACTTGGACATCTTCTCACGGTCAATCATCACCATGCCGGAGTGCATCCAGACGTTCACATACGGGCCGTCATGAGCGCAGGTGGACTGGGCAATCTCGTTCTCGTGGTGCGGGAACATCAGATCGGAACCGCCGCCGTGGATGTCAAAATGCTCACCCAGCTGTTTGCAGTTCATCGCCGAGCACTCAATGTGCCAGCCCGGACGCCCCATTCCCCACGGCGACGTCCAGCCGGGTTCGTCGGCTTTCGACATCTTCCACAGCACGAAGTCCATCGGGTTGCGCTTCACGTCTGCCGCTACTTCCACGCGGGCACCGGCCTGAAGCTGGTCCAGATCCTGACGCGACAGAGAACCATACTCAGGATCGCTGTCGACAGAGAACATCACGTCGCCGTTGCTGGCCACATAGGCGTGCTCACGCGCAATCAGCTTGCTGACCAGCTCGATGATCTCCGGAATATGGTGCGTTGCACGCGGTTCCAGGTCTGGCGGCAGGATATTCAGCGCAGCGAAATCTTTGTGCATCTCGGCAATCATACGATTGGTCAGCTGCTCAATGGTTTCACCATTTTCATTCGCGCGTTTGATGATTTTGTCATCAATATCGGTGATGTTACGCACGTAATTCAGCTCATAGCCGCTGTAGCGCAGATAGCGCGCCACGACATCGAAGGCCGCGAAGGTTCTGCCGTGTCCGATATGACAGAGGTCGTAAACGGTAATGCCACACACGTACATACCGATTTTACCGGCATGAATAGGTTTAAATTCCTCTTTTTGACGACTCAGGGTATTAAAAATCTTTAGCATTGAGACATTCCGTTTTAAGCGTGTGCGGGATTACAAGAAAAATTCAATCGATCATTCTGACGTATTCTTACCTTCAGCGCTACGCAAAGCAAGGTTATCTGCGCTTGGTTTATCCAGGGGAGGCTGACGAGCTATCACATTTTGTGATATAAGAGCCGTCTGTCGCACGGGACAGACTTCCGTCTCAGTTCCCGGCGCTCAATGTTAAATACTCCAACCCTGACAGGATGAGAATATGGTCACTTTCCAGACTAATCATGGCGATATCGTCATCAAGACTTTCGATGATAAAGCGCCGGCTACCGTTAAAAACTTCCTTGAATACTGCCGCGAAGGTTTTTACGACAACACCATCTTCCACCGTGTGATCAACGGTTTTATGATCCAGGGCGGAGGTTTTGAGCCGGGCATGAAGCAGAAAGACACCAAAGAAGAGATTCGTAACGAAGCCGGTAACGGCCTGAAGAACACCAAAGGTACGCTGGCGATGGCCCGTACTCAGGCGCCACACTCTGCTACCGCGCAGTTCTTCATTAACGTCGCTGATAACGACTTCCTCAACTTCCGTGACGAAAGCCTGCAGGGCTTCGGTTACTGCGTGTTTGCCGAAGTGGTTGAAGGCATGGACGTGGTTGAGAAAATTAAAGCCGTGGCTACCGGCCGCAGCGGCATGCACCAGGATGTACCAAAAGACGACGTGATTATCCAGAAAGTCACCGTCAGCGAATAATGTCGCACACGCTGTTTATCGCAGATCTCCATCTGTGTACTGAAGAACCGGCTATCACAGCCGGTTTTCTGCATTTTTTACGCCGTGAAGCCCAGCACGCTGACGCGCTGTATATTCTCGGTGACCTGTTTGAAGCCTGGATTGGCGACGACGACCCGAATCCGCTACACGCGGAGGTCGCCGCAGCCCTGCGCCAGCTGGCTATCCCCTGCTACTTTATTCACGGTAACCGCGACTTTCTGGTCGGTAAGCGCTTTGCCAGAGCCAGCGGCATGACCCTGCTGCCGGAAGAGCAGGTGCTGGACCTGTACGGCAGGCGCGTGCTGATTATGCACGGCGACACCCTGTGTACCGATGATGAAGGCTATCTGCGCTTTCGCGCGAAGGTGCAGCAGCGCTGGCTGCAAACGCTGTTCCTCGCCCTGCCTCTGTTTGTCCGCCAGCGTATCGCGCTGAAAATGCGCGCAGGAAGCCGCCAGGCCAACAGCAGCAAATCCCAGGAAATTATGGACGTCAACCCGCAGGCCGTCGTGGACGTGATGTCACGGCAGCAGGTACATTGGCTGATCCACGGTCATACTCACCGCCCTGCCGTTCATCCGCTGCTCGTTAACGGTCAACCCGCTGAACGTCTGGTGCTGGGGGCATGGCACGAAGAAGGGTCGATGATCAGAGTCAGCGCTGACGAGATAAGCCTGATTTCCTTCCCGTTCTGAAGCAAAAACCTGATGGGATCCGGCGGGGTTTTGCGCCACGCAACCGTTTTCCTCGCCGCGTAGTCGTGATATTCTCTCTGCCCTTCCCACCGGGTTGCCCCTCAGCGCGACCCTGGTGACGTTTTACAATCACAGGAGTCAGACCCGCATGTCATCCAACGCCGCACCGGCCCGCATTGCTATTGTTATGGGTTCCAAAAGTGACTGGGCAACCATGCAGTTTACGGCGGAAATCCTTACCAGCCTGGACGTTCCCTTTCACTGCGAAGTGGTGTCTGCACACCGCACGCCGGACAAACTGTTCAGCTTTGCCGAACAGGCAGCGGACAACGGCTATCAGGTGATTATCGCGGGAGCAGGCGGCGCAGCGCACCTGCCTGGCATGCTGGCGGCAAAAACGCTGGTGCCGGTGCTGGGCGTGCCGGTACAGAGCGCAGCGCTGAGCGGTGTCGACAGCCTGTACTCCATTGTGCAGATGCCGCGCGGCATCCCGGTCGGGACTCTGGCGATTGGCAAAGCCGGTGCGGCCAATGCCGCCCTGCTGGCCGCTCAGATCCTCGCGCTGCATGACGCAGAGCTGGCTGGCCGCCTGAATCACTGGCGTCAGAGCCAGACCGATGAAGTGCTGAACAACCCGGACCCGCGGGAGGAAGCATGAAGCCGGTTTGCGTATTAGGGAATGGCCAGCTGGGGCGCATGCTGCGCCAGGCTGGTGAACCACTGGGCATTGCCGTGTATCCGGTCGGCCTGGATGCCGAGCCGGGCGACCTGCCGATCGCTCAGAGTGTGATTACCGCCGAAATTGAGCGCTGGCCCGAAACCGCGTTAACCCGCGAGCTGGCCAGCCACAATGCGTTTGTGAACCGCGATATCTTCCCGCTACTGGCCGACCGCCTGACGCAGAAACAGCTGCTGGACAGGCTGGGCCTTGCTACCGCTCCGTGGCAGCTGCTTTCCGGCGCTGACGAATGGGCGCAGGTATTCACCACTCTTGGCCCGCTGGCCATTGTCAAACGCCGCACCGGCGGCTATGACGGTCGCGGCCAGTGGCGCCTGCGTGCTGATGAAACTGAAGCACTGCCAGCCGACTGCTACGGTGAATGCATCGTTGAGCAGGGGATTAACTTCTCCGGCGAGATGTCACTGGTTGGCGCACGCGCTCACGACGGCAAAACGGTGTTTTACCCGCTGACGCACAACCTGCATCAGGACGGGATCCTGCGGACCAGCGTGGTGCTGCCGCAGGTCAACGCCGCGCATCAGCAGCAGGCCGAGCGTATGCTGTCCGCCATTATGAATGAGCTGAACTACGTCGGCGTGATGGCGATGGAGTGCTTTGTGGTGCCGGAAGGTCTGCTGATCAACGAGCTGGCTCCGCGCGTGCACAACAGCGGCCACTGGACGCAGAACGGCGCGTCGATCGGCCAGTTTGAACTGCATCTGCGCGCCATTCTGGACCTGCCGCTGCCTACGCCGGTGGTCAGCACACCGTCGGTAATGGTTAATCTGATTGGCACTGACGTGAACCCCGACTGGCTGAGCCAGCCGCTGGTGCACCTGCACTGGTATGAAAAAGAGGTGCGCGCCGGACGTAAAGTCGGCCACCTCAACCTGTCCGACGTCAGTCCTCAGGCGCTGAGCCATGCGCTTAACGCGCTGGTGCCAATGCTGCCGGCAGAGTACGCCAGCGGGATTGCCTGGGCGGTTGAGAAGCTGGCTTAATCTTGCGGGCTGACCGGAACAGAAGGTCAGCCCCTACATTTGAAAAAAAGACTCGCCCCAATATTCTCAAGGCAAATGAAAAAACGCGCCGGACTGTACTTTAGTACAGTTACAATGGCCGGTTTTATTGGTCTATGATCGCTGCGACAAAAATAATTCATATCAGTCCCTAATGCCTTAGCTACATACTTTGCCGACACCAGGGAAACCATTTACACGGTTTCCCTTTTTCTATCAAAACCAATTATCACTCCATCCCCTACTTCCTGATTAGCCTGATAAGGGCAACTATGTTAATGTCACTAACTGTGACATCAGGGATGAATATTTTCACATGGAGAGCATGAGATGCGTGATAACTTTTTTAATAACGCGAAATTAACTCAGAAATGAAGCACCACCTGGAAAAAGAGTTGGGGGTGTTTAATAAAATAAAATATGTTTATGCCATTATGAGTAAAAGCAACCCGGCTAATTTGGCGATCATTTCTAACCGTCAGGAATGGTTTAAATTTTACAAAAAAAACAACTTTCAGTTTATCGACCCGGTTGTCATCACGGCCTTACAACGCCTCACTCCCTTTTCATGGGATGAAACTTTCCTGTTAAACGAGGGGGATAAGTCACTGAGCTTTTTCGATTCAGCCCGCAACCATAAAATTATCAATGGATATACCTTTGTACTACACGACCAATATAAAAACTTAGTGATGCTCTCACTGTTTTCAGACAATGACGGTGAAGAGGATATTGGAAGCATCATTAACGTAAAAAAAAGCAAACTGCATATGCTGCTGATGATCACTCATGAAAAAACAATCTACCTGTATCAAAAAATGCAGATGAATAATGAGTTTGAAAAAATGACCAGCAAAAATATATTCACTCATCGCGAGAATGAAATCATTTACTGGATTAGCGTAGGTAAGTCTTATAAAGAGATAGCCACGATTACCGGGGTGAAACTGACAACGGTGAAATATCATATTACGAATGCGGTGAAAAAATTAGGCGTAAACAATGCAAAACATGCCATCCGCCTGGGCGTTGAAATGCAGCTTATACGCCCAGTCCTTCCTGATTGATTGCGGGCTGACCGAAAAAGAAGGTCAGCCCCTACATCGGCAGATTGGCCGAAAAAGGTCAGCCCCTACATCGGCAGGTTGACCGAAAAAGATGGTCAGCCCCCACATCGGCAGGTTGACCGAAAAAAGGTCTGCCCCTGCATCCGGACCGCGTAGGGGTCGACCTTCTGTTCCGGTCGACCCTGACCGGATACCGTTAACCCGCGTAATACCCTCTGAACAACGCCTTGCCTTTCAGCAGCCGCACACCCAGCCAGCCACCACACAGCGACAGCAGCAGCGCACCGGTTAACGGCAGCACCAGCCACAGTACAAAATCAGGCTGCCACGGGAAGTCGAATACCTTGCGTTGCAACCCCCACAGCGCCGCTTCGGCACCAATAGCCGCAGCCACACCGGACACCACGCCAAGTAGCGCAAACTCGCACCACAGCGTCCCGCGCAGCAGTTTTTTACTGGCTCCCAGGGTGCGGTAGACCACCAGCTCCTGACGCCGCTGGCGCATCCCGACCTGGATCTGCGCCAGCAGCAGCAGCACACCACAGGCCGTCACCAGAATCACCATAATCTCCAGCGCCTGGCTCACCTGCGCCAGCACCTGCCCTATCTGACGCAGAATAGTGCCGATATCCAGCAGGCTGAGCGTCGGGAACTGGCGGTTTAACTGAGCCAGCGTGGCGTTGTCGTTATCCATTCTGAAGCTGGTCAGCCAGGTCTGCGGCTGTCCGTCCAGCGCGCCCGGCGGGAAGATAAAGAAGAAGTTCGGCTTCAGACTCTCCCAGTCCACTTTGCGCATGCTGCTGATTTTCGCGCTGAACTCCTGAGTATCGCCGGTAAAGGTCAGCGTATCCCCCAGTTTGACGCCAAGTCGCTTCGCCAGCTCCTGCTCGATGGAGACCTCACCCTGATTCGGCGGCCAGCTCCCTGCGGTCATCGGATTGTGATCGGGCAGATCTTTCAGCCAGGTTAGGTTCAGTTCACGGTTCAGGGACTCATCCTGCGCCGGATCGGCAGGCTGCTGATTGATACCGGTCAGGCGCACGCGGGCTACCGGGTAGAAGGTTTCCGGCTTCACCTGATGCTGTTGCAGAAACGCCTGCACCTGCGGCACCTGCTGTTCGGTGATATTCAGCAGGAAATAGTTCGGACTGCCCGGCGGCAGCTGTTGCTGCCAGCGATCCAGCAGATCGCCTCGCATCACCAGCAGCAGGGCCAGCAGCATAAATGACAGCGAGAACGCCGCCAGCTGGCTGAGGGTGGTCCAGGGCTGGCGCAGCAGACGGTTCACCGCCAGGCGAAATGCCAGGTTACGCAGCGTCAGGCGGCGCAGCAGCAGCAGACCGCCCCAGCCAATAGCGCCTAAAAGCAGGGAGAGCAGCACAATACCCGCTACCAGCGCCCACAACAGCTTGCTGCCACCGACCAGCAGCGCCAGCAGGCCGATCACCACCAGCGCCATCACCGGCAGATAAATCTTCAGCGGCCAGATATTGGCCACCGCGTCCCGGCGCAGCACGCGCAGCGGCTGGGTAGCCAGCAGCAGACGATAAGGACGCAGCCCTACCAGCAGTGAAATCACAAACAGTGACCCTACTGCCCACAGCCACGGCCAGGCGCTGGCTGGCGGCAGTTCACCTGGCAGCACCGGGCGCAGCATGCGCAACAGCAGTGCTTCGAAACCCAGGCCGATCGCACTGCCGACTATCGCCGCCAGCAGCAGCACCGCCAGCCACTGACCGATAATCAGTTTGCGCAGGGCCGCGCGGTTGGCTCCCAGCGTTTTCAGCACGGCGACCAGATCGTAGCGGCTACGGCAGTAGTGGTTCATCGCGACCGTCACGGCGGCAATCGCCAGCATCAGCGTTAACAGCGCCGACAGCAGCAGGAACTGCTGAGCACGCTGCATTGATTTACCCAGTGCATCCTCGCTGTTCTCCACGCTTATCCAGCGCTGATCGGCCGTCAGACGCGATGCGATATAGCTGTCATAGCGCGCCAGCTGCGCCGGCGTACCGGAGAACTTATAGCGCCAGGTGATGCGGCTACCGGGCTGAATGGCCCCGGTTTTTTCCACATCCGCCAGGTTCATCAGCAGGCGCGGCGCGGTCTGGAAGGGATTAAAGCCCGCGTCAGGCTCCTGAATCACCTCCCCGCCGATGCGCAGCGTGGTGTCCCCCACGTCAATGCTATCCCCGGCTTTACGATCGAGCAGCGCCAGCAGACGCGGAGCCGCAAGCACCGTCCCGGCTGCCGGTTTTAACCCGGCAGGCGCGGTGCTCAGCTGCCCGAACATCGGGTAGAGGTCATCCACCGCCTTCACCGATGCCAGCTGCGGCGTATCTCCCGCAAAGGTCATGGTCATAAAGGTGAGCTGACGCCCGACCTGCAATCCGTCAGCGCGCGCCTGCTCCAGCCATTCAGCAGGGACTTCTTTGCCGCTGCGCAGGGTCCGGTCGCCCGCCATAAAGTCACGGCTTTGCTGGCTTAATCCTTTCTCCATGCGGTCGCTGAGTGAACCCAGCGCCAGCACGCAGGCCACCGCCAGCGTCAGCGCCAGCCAGACAATCAGCAGCGAGGGCGATTTCCACTCGCGCCAGAACCAGCGCCAGATCATGCTTCCTCCCACAGCTTGCCGTCGCGCAGCCGCAGGCGGCGATCGCAGCGCGCAGCCAGCTGTTCATCGTGGGTGACGAGGATCAGCGTGGTGGCATAATCGCGGTTCATGGAAAACAGCAGATCGGCAATACGATCGCCTGTTTTGCGGTCGAGATTGCCGGTCGGCTCATCGGCAAACAGCAGCGACGGACGGCCGTTAAAGGCGCGGGCCAGCGCCACGCGCTGCTGTTCACCGCCAGAAAGCTGGGCTGGCAGGTGGCTGAGGCGCTCTGCCAGCCCTAACTGCGCCAGCAGGGCTGCGGCCTGTTCACGGCTCTGCCGTTCGCTTTCCCCCCGCAGCAGCGCCGGGAGCTGCACGTTTTCCTGCGCGTTCAGGGTGGGGACCAGCATAAAAGACTGGAAAACAAAGCCAACGTTCTTCGCGCGCAGCTCTGCCCGCTGCTCCTCGTTCATCTGGTGCAGCGGCTGGCCGAGCATCATTACCTCGCCCTCGCTGCCGTCGTCCAGCCCGGCCAGAATGCCAAGCAGCGTGGACTTGCCCGATCCCGACTCGCCGATCAGGGCTAAGGTCTCAGCCGGTTTGACAACCAGCTCAACTCCGGTAAGGATGGAAAGCTGATGCTCACCCTGACCGACGGACTTACTAAGACGATGAACTTCAAGAATGTTTTCCGCTGGCATTTGCCTTTCCTGTTATTAATGGCTTTCATGACGCTGCGCGCGACGGCGGCGGACACGCTGCTGGTGCTGGGCGACAGTCTGAGCGCCGGTTACCGCATGTCTGCCAGTGCCGCATGGCCTGCGTTACTCAATGATAAATGGCAAAAATCCCCCACCATTATTAACGGTAGCATAAGCGGGGATACCGCGACGCAGGGGCTGGCACGTCTTCCAGCGCTGCTGAAACAACATCAGCCGCACTGGGTGTTGATTGAGCTGGGGGGCAATGACGCGTTGCGCGGCTTCCCCCCTCAGCAGGTGAAACAGGATCTGGATCAGGCGATTAAACAGGTGCTGGCCGCTAAAGCGCAGCCGATTCTGATGCAGGTGCGCATACCGCCCAACTACGGCAAGCGCTACAGCGAATCCTTTGCCGCCATCTACCCTGAGCTGGCGAAAGAGCACGCCATCCCGCTGCTGCCCTTCTTTATGGAACAGGTTTACCTGAAACCGGAATGGATGCAGGACGATGGTATTCATCCTAATCCTGCGGCCCAGCCGTTTATTGCCGACCTGATGGCCAAAAGTCTGGCTCCCCTAGTTAAGCATGAGTGACACGGCTCTGAGCGCCGCAACAGGTAAAGTTATGCAAAAAAGCATCGTCATTACCGGCAGTTCCAGCGGTATTGGCCTGGTGGCAGCCAACGATCTGCTGCGCCGTGGCTACCATGTGATCGCCGCCTGCCGTAAGCCACAGGATGTGGCAAGAATGAATGAACTGGGTTTCAGCGGCGTTTTGCTGGACCTGGATGACGCCACCAGCGTGGAGCGAGCCGCCGGGGAGATCCTCTCCCTGTGTGATGGCCGCCTGTACGGTCTGTTTAACAACGGTGGCTTTGGCGTTTACGGCTCGCTGCAGTCGGTGTCGCGCCAGCAGCTGGAGCAGCAGTTTGCCACTAATCTTTTTGGCACCCACCAGCTTACCGTACTGCTGCTGCCTGCGCTGATCGCCAGCGTCGGGCGCATTATCAATACCAGCTCGGTCATGGGGCTGATTTCAACGCCGGGGCGCGGTGCGTATGCCGCCAGTAAGTACGCGCTGGAAGCCTGGTCTGATGCGCTGCGCATGGAGCTGCACGACAGCGGCGTGCGCGTCAGCCTGATTGAACCCGGCCCAATCCATACCCGGTTTACCGATAACGTTCGCCAGGCGCAGCAGGACAAGCCGGTAGAAAATCCGGGAATTGCCGCACGCTTCACCCTGCCGCCAGAGGCGATACTGCCAAAACTGCGTCATGCGCTGGAGAGCCGCCATCCGCGTCTGCGCTATCCGGTGACGCTGGTCACACATGCCATCACCCTGTTGCGACGTTTGCTGCCAGGCTGGGTAATGGATCGAATTTTACGCCAGAATTAGGCACCGGCCCTTGAAGCTCGGGGTCTTGCCCCAATAGAGTAATAAACTTACGTGAGAAGAGACGAATTCATGTCACCACAAGCTGCAATTGTCGAGATTAATGAAACCAACCTGCAACAGACGCTGGAACAGTCAATGCAGATCCCGGTGCTGTTTTATTTCTGGTCCGAACGCAGCCAGCACTGCCAGCAGTTAACCCCGCTGCTGGATCGTCTGGCGCAGGAGTATGCCGGTCAGTTCGTGCTGGCAAGACTGGACTGTGACGCCGAACCGGCTGTGGCGCAGCAGTTTGGTTTGCGTTCGATTCCGACGGTGTACCTGTTCCAGAACGGCCAGCCAGTGGACGGTTTCCAGGGCCCGCAGCCGGAAGAAGCCGTGCGCGCCCTGCTGGAGAAAGTGTTGCCGAAGGAAGAAGAGCTGAAGGCACAGCAGGCCATGCAGCTGATGGACGAAGGTAAGCTGATCGACGCCCTGCCACTGCTGAAGGATGCGTGGTCACTCGGCAAGCAGCGCAGCGACATCGGTTTCCTGCTGGCTGAAGTGCTGATCGGCCTCAACCGCAGCGAAGAAGCCGAAGCCGTGCTGAAAGTGGTGCCCTTGCAGGATCAGGACACGCGCTATCAGGGGCTGGTCGCGCAGATTGAGCTGCTGAAGCAGGCGGCCGACACGCCGGAAATCCAGCAGTTGCAACAGCAGATCGAAGCGGAACCGGACAATGTCGAGCTGGCCACGCAGCTGGCCCTGCAGTTTCATCAGGTCGGACGCAATGAAGAAGCGCTGGAGCTGCTGTTCTCGCACCTGAAAAAGGACCTTGGCGCGGCCAACGGTCAGGCACGAAAAATCCTGCAGGACATTCTCGCGGCACTCGGAACCGGCGACGCGCTGGCAGCGAAATACCGTCGTCAGCTTTACTCTCTGCTCTACTAAAACAGCATCGCCGGTGGTTAAGCCACCGGCCTCTGTTCCTTCCTGCACACTCTCTCTGCGCTACGTCCCCTTCTGCCTTACCCAATCAAAAGACTAATCTAAGACTAATTAATTTTAATACAACTTATACAATAAGACTTTTAACTCACATCAATTCGATGAAAAACTGATCCAGATCATTTTTCAAAGACATTAATAAGACTAGAATTCATCACATCAAATAGTCATATAAATAACACCACTCAACAGCATCGCTCATCAGAAGTCACTCTATTTCAAGTCAGAGCAGTCTGCGTGGTCAGTATCACAACCCTGTTATCAAAAATCTTAAACATTGATATCGACTGGAAAAAATTATGAAACGCACAATGATTGCTCTTACTGTTCTGGCTGTTGTTGCCTCTTTTAATGCGATGGCGGTTGACTCGTCTCATGTCTTTGATCACGCGGTTTCTAACCTGCACAACCTCCAGAAACAGGAAGCAGAGAACATAGCACACTTCAACGACGTGAAAAGCACGGATGGTACCGGTCGTTTTAATGCAGATGGTAGCTGGAACCATGCACTGGCGGTCCGGGGGGGCGAGATCTCCGCCGCGCGCCGCGCTGCTGAGCATGAGGTCAATGGCACGAATTACCGTAATCAGGTTCAGCAGCAGCAAGCCGACGCAAAAGCGGCCGCCGCCTACAACCGCAATGCGACAGCCGATAAAGCAGCTCAGCAGATGCAGCAAGAGATGATGGTAGATCACGCCAGCGTGGCCAGCGAGGCCGCTACCGCCAACTTCAATGCTCAGGAAAACGCGCGTGAGCAGCAGGCAATGAAAATGTCAGGTATGTTGAGCCAGCCGATGGCCACTATGACGCCATCCGTTCATGTGTCACCATTAACGCCTGCGGTCACCGTGGGCGTGAAAACCCCCGTTCAGTCTGTCCCTTCTGTTATCACCAACATGCCTGTTGTGGTCTCGAATGTCCCTTTCTCAACCGCCAGAGGGAACGGCGGGAATAGAGGCAGTCATGCCTCACGCGGTGGATCTGACAATCGTGGTAGTGACAATGCCCACAGCTCCGCCTTCGGTGGTCACGGTTACGGTCATGATAACTCGCGCTCAGAGGGCTTCGGCGGCCATTCACACTTCCATTAAGACGCCAGAAGCAACGTTAATGGGCCAGGCCAGCTGGCCCTGTTCAAATGATTATCAGGAGTGCCTGAAATGACACCGGAATACCTTTTTCTTGTCACTGAATCACGCTCAATCCTTCTCAGGGCACTGTCAGAGAGTGAACGCTACCGTAAGCACTATCTGTCCACCTGCCTGGAACTTTCACAGGCTGCGAGTGAGGCTTTATCACTGACGTTAAAACTTGAACGCGCGGCATCAGCACAACAGGCTCACTATGCACAGCGGCTTGAACAGCAGATGGCCATCGTGCAGACCTGTCAGGCTGCCTTAGAAACTTTAACGCAGAGGGTGACACAATGACCTGCTTTTCACAGAACGTGGCAGAAAGCGTCAACGCGCAAGAAAATCAGCGAATGATGGACTACATCGCATCAGAGTTTAACGAAGAGATGTTAAGGACCATACTGCTGCTGAACGCCCGTCTGATGGCGCTGAGCATGGATGATATGAAGTCAGTGGTCATTAGCATCGTTTCCAGAGAAAATGCCCAGCTGATGATGAAGCGGGACGAGTCAGGTATCGAACTGAAAGTCAAAAATTAATCGATGAAAGTCTGCCTGTTGTTCTAAGAAAAGTCTCTCTTCCCTGCGCCCCGGTATGCGTCTCATTACCGGCACGTCCTCCTGCCTGATGTCGTTAACGAGCCAGGGTGTGATACTATGACTCATTCTGGAAAAACAGGAAGTTTGTAATATGTCACATGTTTTCTTTGAGTTCGATCTTGAACCTGGCGTGAAGTCTGTGGCCGATCTTAACTATGTGTTACGTGATGGTGATAAAAAAACAGCCTTTGTTATGAGCGCTGAGGTGGCAAAGTTTGTCAAAGACGCCCTTATCATCAATGACACCATCATCAGTTTCAAAAACTGCTGCTTCGCTTTCGAGAAAGGCGCAGAGTTTGTCGAATTTGACCGCAACGGAAAGTCTGTACGCTTCTCTGAACCGGTTCCGTCGTGGTTCGTTAAGCCGGGCGTGTTTGCCCGCTCTGACTGGCTGGATAATCATGAACTGGCCGACCTGCCCGCCCCGGATTTCATCAAAGCCTTCAATGAAAAGTTTCCTGACTTGCAGGAACGCCGCAAGCATGCGGATTATCTTTTTGACCTTCAGCTGCGCAGGATAAAGTTACCGCCTTCTGAAGCGCCCCGCCCGGTGGGAAATACCAGCGGCAAATCCACCAAGCCGAAAGTGACCGACCTGGAGTCTTTCCAGCTCTTTGAGCAATTTTTTGCCCGGCTCAAGTCTGCCGTCATGGCGAATGAATTCCCTACGCTCAACGTCCTGACAGCCTCAGAGGATGTCAGCAAGGTTCCGGGCAGCTATCGTCAGGCCATTCGTACCGCGATGAAGGCGGTGACCCACGAATTACCGGTGAATAATAAACGACTGGCAGCGGGCAACCCTGCGCTGTTCTGCGCCCCTGTCCGGGAAAAAATTGCAGAGATTGAAAGTATCGGGCTGGAACCTTACTATCAGGAACTCTCGAAAGCGATTGCCAGGGCTGACGGCAGTTATATCGCCGATTTCTCTTTTCATTACTCAAAGCCGCACCGATAAAAAGTCGCCGCTGAATCCCGATAATTGGGGGCAATGCCGGGCGATAGCTGCCACTGGTGCTACAATGCCAGCGGTTTCAGTGCACTGAAATAAGGGTATTCGGGAAAGGAATGCCCCTACTATTTTGATTAATAATAACAATCTGGAGGTTATTTTTTTATGCTGACTGTGATTCCCGTCATTATCATTCTGGCTCTGATCCTCGTCTGGTCAGGGATCAAAATCGTCCCGCAGGGGTATCAGTGGACGGTTGAACGCTTCGGGCGCTACACCAATACGCTCCAGCCGGGCCTGAACCTGGTGATCCCCTTTATGGATCGCGTGGGTCGCAAAATTAATATGATGGAGCAGGTGCTGGATATCCCTTCGCAGGAGATTATTTCGAAGGATAATGCCAGCGTCACCATCGATGCCGTGTGCTTTATTCAGGTGGTTGACCCGGCGCGTGCCGCTTATGAAGTCAGCAACCTTGAGCTGGCCATCATTAATCTGACCATGACCAACATGCGTACGGTATTAGGGTCGATGGAGCTGGATGAAATGCTGTCGCAGCGCGACAACATCAATACACGCCTGCTGCACATTGTCGATGAAGCCACCAACCCGTGGGGCATTAAAATTACCCGCATCGAGATCCGCGACGTGCGCCCACCGGCAGAGCTGATCGCCTCGATGAATGCGCAGATGAAAGCGGAGCGAACCAAGCGTGCTGACATTCTGGAAGCGGAAGGCGTGCGCCAGGCCGCTATTCTGCGGGCCGAAGGGGAAAAACAGTCACAAATTCTGAAAGCCGAAGGTGAGCGTCAGTCCGCGTTCCTGGCGGCAGAAGCCCGCGAGCGCGGAGCTGAAGCTGAAGCGCAGGCCACTAAGATGGTGTCCGAAGCGATTGCCGCAGGGGACATTCAGGCTATCAACTATTTCGTCGCGCAGAAATATACTGATGCGCTGCAAAATATCGGGTCTTCAGGCAACAGCAAAGTGGTGATGATGCCGCTGGATGCCAGCAGCCTGATGGGCTCGATTGCCGGTATCAGCGAACTGCTGGGCGAGAGCAAACTGGAGCGTAAGCGTTGATCGTTGATGAGCTGCTGGCGAATCCGTGGTGGTTATGGCTGACGCTCGGCGGCCTGCTGCTGGCGGCGGAGATGCTGGGCACCAGCGGTTATCTGCTGTGGAGCGGCATGGCAGCCGTACTGGTCGGCCTGCTGGTGTGGCTGGTACCGATGCCGTGGGAATGGCAGGGCCTGAGTTTTGCGGTACTGACGATCCTCGCCGCCCTGTGGTGGTATCGCTGGCTGAAGCATCGGGATCGCAAACGCCCGCCTTCCACGTTAAATCAGCGCGGTCAGCAGATGGTTGGCCGCCAGCTGACGCTGGATACCGGGCTGGTCAACGGGCTGGGGCACGTGCGAATCGGTGACGGCAACTGGCGCGTACAGGCCGATGAAGATCTTCCCGCCGGGACGCAGATCACCGTGGTCGCGGTAGAAGGCATTACGCTGCGGATTATTCGCCGTACGCTTTAATCTGATTTACCGCTGTGGCAGCAGCCAGCCAGATGATTAATGATCGGGCATTCGGCGCTGTCATCGCCGGGGCAGCTGGCAGCAAGGTCGAGCAACTTTTGCCGCATCTGCTGCAACTCACTGATATGCGCTTCGATGTCGCGCACTTTACTGAGCGTACGCGCCTTCACATCGGCGCTGTGGCGCTCAGGATCGTTAAACAGGCTGACCATCTCCCGGCACTCATCCAGACTGAATCCCACCTGACGGGCCTGGCGCAGCAGCGTCAGCTCCTCCAGCTGTTTCGCACTGTAGCTGCGATAGCCGTTGTCCGTGCGCAGCGGCGGCGTCACCAGCCCCTTCTCTTCGTAAAAACGGATCGCTTTGCTGGTTAATCCGGTTTTTTTTGCCACGTCGCTGATATTCATACTTGCTCCTTGACCTTCCCCCAGATGGAAGGTTTAACCTCCATAACTAATGTAAAAACATCGCCGGGTCAAACCGGATCAACAGGAGTGATGATATGTCGCAAGTTACCATTCTGGCACTGGACGGACTGTCCTGCGGCCACTGTGTTAAACGGGTTAAAGAGACCCTGGAACAGCGTGACGATGTGCAACAGGCGGAAGTCAGTATCACCGAAGCCCGCATTACCGGTGAGGCCAGCGCCGATGCGCTGATCGCCGCCGTCGAACAGGCAGGCTATCACGCCAGCCTGTCAGCAGGTGACGCCCACCCAAAGTCTGACACGCTGACAGAATCAGAATCTCAGCCGGAAGCGCTGACAGCGTCACCGTCCGAGCTTCCGGCACATTCTCCCGTCACCGACAGCTTCCAGCTGTTGATCGACGGTATGAGCTGCGCCAGCTGCGTCAGCCGCGTACAGAGTGCGCTGCAAAACGTCGAAGGCGTCAGCCAGGCGCGGGTCAACCTTGCGGAACGCAGCGCGCTGGTGCTGGGTTCCGTCCCGCCTCAGGCCCTGATCGATGCGGTGAGCCGCGCCGGATATGGTGCTGAAATTATCGAAGATGACGTCGAACGTCGGGAAAAACAACAGCAGACGGCGCAGGCCGCGGTCAGACGCTTCCGCTGGCAGGCCATCGTCGCCCTGGCGCTGGGCATTCCGCTGATGGGCTGGGGGATGATCGGTGACAATATGATGCTGACCGACAACAACCGCAGCGGCTGGCTGGGGGTGGGCGTGCTGACGCTGGTGGTCATGGTGGTGGCCGGAGGGCATTTTTACCGCAGCGCGTGGCGCAGCCTGCTGAACCGCAGCGCGACCATGGATACGCTGGTGGCGCTGGGCACCGCCGCCGCCTGGCTCTATTCGATCGCGGTGAATCTGTGGCCGGATCTGTTCCCGATGGCCGCCCGCCATCTCTATTATGAAGCCAGCGCGATGATTATCGGCCTGATTAACCTCGGGCATATGCTGGAGCAACGCGCCCGTCAGCGCTCGTCAAAAGCGCTGGAAAAACTGCTGGATCTGACCCCACCTTCGGCCCGCGTGGTGACGGAAGGTGAAGAGCAGATCCTGCCGCTGAGTGAGGTGCAGGTCGGGATGATGCTGCGCGTTAACACCGGCGATCGCGTGCCGGTAGACGGCACTATTCTGCGCGGTGAGGCCTGGCTGGACGAGGCGATGCTGACCGGAGAAGCCATCCCGCAGCAGAAATCAACGGGTGATGTCCTGCACGCCGGGACGGTCCTGCAGGACGGCAGCGTGCTGTTCAGCGCTACCGCCATCGGTAAAAATACGACGCTGTCGCGCATAATTCAGCTGGTGCGCCAGGCACAAAGCAGCAAGCCGGAGATCGGGCAGCTGGCGGATAAGATCTCAGCGGTGTTTGTTCCGCTGGTGGTCGCTATCGCGCTCATCAGCGCTGCCGTCTGGTATCTGGTCGGCCCGGCCCCTCAGATGGTTTATACCCTGGTGATCGCCACCACCGTGCTGATTATTGCCTGCCCCTGTGCGCTGGGTCTCGCCACCCCGATGTCGATTATCGCAGGCGTCGGACGTGCCGCCGAGTTCGGGGTTCTGGTGCGTGATGCTGATGCCCTGCAGTGCGCCAGCACACTGACGACCTTAGTCTTTGATAAAACCGGCACCCTGACGGAGGGCGCACCGCGCGTGGTTGACGTCCAGCTGTTCAACGGGGCAGATCTGCCCACCGTGCTGCGCCAGGCGGCGGCCCTTGAACAGGGTTCGGGCCATCCGCTGGCACGAGCCATTATCGACTACGCGGCCCAGCCGTCGCTGCCAGACATTGAGCAATTCAGGACGATACCGGGGCTGGGCGTCAGCGGCCTGCTCGACGGCACGCCGCTGCTGCTGGGTAACCCGCCGCTGATGGCGCAGCAGCAGATTGCCACCGATGCCGCCACTCAGCAGATAGAACAGCAGGCTTCGGGGGGATCCACCCCGGTACTGCTGGCGGCTGGAGGAAAAATCGTCGCGCTGTTTGCCCTTCGCGACCCGCTGCGCAAAGAGAGTTTCAGCGCGCTGCAGCGGCTGCACAAACGCGGATATCAGCTGGTGATGCTGACCGGTGATAATGAAATCACAGCGAACGCCATTGCCCGCGAGGCGGGAATTGACCGCGTGATTGCCGGTGTTTTGCCGGAAGGCAAAGCCGAGGCGATCCGTTCCCTGCAACAGCAGGGGCAGCAGGTGGCAATGATTGGCGACGGAATTAACGATGCTCCGGCGTTAGCCCAGGCCGAAGTGGGTATCGCCATGGGCGGCGGCAGCGACGTCGCCATTGAAACGGCGGCGATCACGCTGATGCGTCAGGATCTGAATGCCGTCGCTGATGCATTAGCGATATCCCAGGCCACGCTTCGCAATATGAAACAAAATTTACTGGGCGCATTTATCTATAACGCCTGCGGGATCCCCATCGCGGCCGGAGTACTCTATCCGTTAACAGGAACCCTGCTGAGTCCGGTGGTGGCCGGGGCTGCGATGGCGCTCTCTTCAATTACCGTCGTCAGCAATGCCAATCGCCTGATCCGCTATCGTCCTCCGCAGTCCTGATTCCCTTGAGCGGTGCTTCGTTTCGCTCTGTCCGTCAGCGACTTATCACGCTAGCATGGTGTGAATATGAGGATGAGGCAAAAAACGATGGGCAATTTTGGACACGGGCTTCAGACATTATGGCGCAGGCTGCGGTCGGTCAGTTACCGCTATCCGGCGCTGGATATCCGGCTGGGTCAGCGCCACCTGCATCTGGTAGGCAGCATTCATATGGGGACACGCAATATGTTGCCGCTGCCGGCGGTGCTGAATGAAAAACTTCAGCAGGCCGATGCGCTGATTGTTGAGGCCGATATTACCGCCGGAGCCTCGCCCTTCAGTGAAAGCGAGATCTGTGCCTCGCTGGCAGAGCGGCTCTCTGCAGAACAGCTGCAAGAGCTGCAACGCCGCTGTGAAGAGCTGAGCATCGACCCGGAGCGCATTGATACCCTGCCCGCCTGGCAGGTGGCGCTGATGCTTCAGGCTCAGCAGGCACAGCGCCTGGGGCTGCGCGCCGACTGCGGTATTGACTACCAGCTGTTGCAGGCGGCCCGCGAACAGCAGAAGAAGGTGATTGAGCTGGAAGGGCCGGAAGCCCAGCTGGCGCTGCTGAAATCGCTGCCGGATAACGGGCTGCCGCTGTTGCAGGACACGCTGACGCACTGGCAGACTAACGCGCGCCTGCTGCAAACCATGGTCAGCTGGTGGCTGGAAGCGCCGCCGGGCAGCGTCGGGAAACTGGCGCTGCCCAGTACTTTTAGCAACAGTCTGAACGACCTGCTGATGCATCAGCGCAATCAGCAGTGGTGCCGCTTCTTACACGATCTGCCGCCGGGGAATTATCTGGTCGCCGTGGGTGCGCTGCACCTGTACGGTGAAGGAAACCTGCCCGGATTACTGAGCCAGAAATAAAAAAAAGGCCGATATCGCTATCGGCCCGTCAATAAGGACATATTTATGATTTTTGTTATCGTCTCAGCGATTAAGCTGACGCGGACAGGATTGTCGCTCAAATAGTGAACTTTCGCCAGTACTTTTCTTCACCAAAACTTCACTCCTTATTGCATTAACTGAAAGAAGGTTTGTGTTATGACACCCGCGGTAAAACTGCTCGAAAAGCAAAAAATTGCCTTCACACTCCATCCTTATGAACATGACAGCAGCGAAACTCACTTCGGGGACGAAGCGGTGCGTAAGTTAAATCTTGATGCCGATCGGGTGTATAAAACCCTGCTGGTGGCGCTGAATGGCGACAATAAAACCCTGGCGGTAGCGGTCACACCGGTCGCCGGGCAGCTCGATCTGAAAAAGGTCGCTAAAGCGCTGGGGGCTAAAAAAGTTGAGATGGCAGACCCGCAGTTTGCTCAGCGCAGCACCGGTTACCTGCTGGGTGGCATCAGCCCGCTGGGGCAGAAAAGGCAGCTGCCGACGGTGATTGACCACCTGGCACCGCAGTTTGCCACCGTGTATGTTTCCGGCGGCAGGCGCGGGCTGGATATTGAGCTGGCTCCGCAGGATCTGGCGCAGCTGCTGAACGCCAGCTTTGCCGACATCGCCAGGCGGGATTAAGTCGGGCGCTGGGCAATCAGTTGATCGATGATCCAGCGGCCTGCCGGACCTGGCGGGGTCCGGCGTGACCAGACCACGTCCACCTGAATTTTTTGCGGCCAGCCCGCCACCGGCAGCTCGCGCAGCTTCTGATGACCAAACTGCTCGGTCAGCCAGCGCGGAAGAATACTCCAGCCGAACCCCTGCTCCGCCATCTCCAGCAGCAGCAGATACGACTGTGCCAGCCAGACCTTGCCCGCGGGTACCGGCGTCCGCTCAATCCACGTATTCAGCCTCAGCTGGCGCAGCTGCTTCAGATCGGCGTCCGTTACCTGCTCCTGTTGGGCCAGCGGATGGTCCTGGTGCAGGAAGATGGCCATCTGCGCCTCCACCTGCAGGCGCTGCACGCTGATATCGGCCGGATAGTGATCCTGCACGCGCACCACGCCAACGTGGGCACGATTGCTCTGTAACAGGTCAATCACGTCGGCATCTTCGGCGATCATGCATTCAAATTCAATATCCGGATAGCGAGCGGAAAAGCGCTGCAACAGTGACTCATGGTAATCCGCCTGCCAGAAGTCGGAGATCGCCAGCCGCAGGCAGGGTTCCACTTCGCCCGCAAGGCGGATTGCCAGCTCATCCAGCCTGGCGGAAGCCGCCAGTATCTCTTTGACCTGGGCCAGCGCCCGTTGACCATTTTCGGTCAGTGCCGGATTACGCGACTCACGGCTGAACAGCGTAAATCCCAGATCGTTTTCAAGGTTCGCCACTGCCGTGCTGATGGTGGACTGACTTTTGCGCAGGGCGCGCGCCGCCGCAGAGAACGAGCCGCTCTCGACCGTCTGAACAAAGGCTTCCAGTGATTCCGGTGAATAACGCAAACGTGTATCGCTTTTATCGATGGATAGTCATTTTATCTTAGCAAATAAAACGTGGAAAATAGCGCCCATAGTAAATTAAGGAGGACCTATGTCTGGTCGCACGCTAAAAGAACGTTTTTTTCACGCTGTCGGCTTTGAAGTGCTGGCGATCGCGCTGGTGTCACCGATTGCCGCCTGGGCAATGAACAAACCCCTGTTTCAGATGGGCGCACTGGCGATCATGCTGTCGACGGTAGCGATGGTGTGGAACATCATTTATAACGCCGGATTTGACCGCCTGTATCCACGCGAGAAGGTGACCCGCGGCATCGGGCTGCGCATCCTGCACGCGCTGGGTTTTGAAGGGGGATTTATTCTGATTGGTCTGCCGCTGGCCGCCTGGATGCTGGGCGTCTCCCTGTGGCAGGCATTTCTGATTGAGGTGGCCTTCTTCCTGTTCTTCCTGCCGTATACCGTAGTGTATAACTGGCTGTACGACAAAGTGCGCGAACGTTTTGTGGCGGCCCGCCGTCACCCTGCGTAGGGGCGAACCTTCTGTTTCGGTTCGCCCACAGGCCAGGTGAGGGCCGACACTGACGGACAGACGGTTAATGCATCGCGGTGTCTATCTTCGCCTGACGCCACTTTTTAGGCTGCGCCGGTTTTTCGCTCTCTGCCGTCTTTTCTTCTGCCTTCTGATAAACGATTTCCCCGGCGGGCTGGTATTTCGCCACGTCCAGCGGGGAATGGCTCTCAATGTACTTTTTCAGCACTTCAGCATCGACAAAGCCGGTATTCACGTAGCCCGGCAGCTTATCCACCAGCGGATAGCCATCGCCGCCCGTCGCGTTAAAGCTTAGGGTCGCCATGCGGTAGGTCTTATCAGCCTCCAGCGGTTTGCCGTTGATGCTGATGTTGCTGACACCGCTACCGTCTGCCGTCAGGCTGACGCGGGCGAACTGCGCATAAGCACCGGAATCCACCTGTTTATTGGCCACCACGGCGAGATACTTTTCAACCTCGCTGCCTTTCATGTCCACATACACCAGCTGATTGCCGAACGGCTGCACTTTCAGAACATCTTTGTAGGTGATCGCCCCGGCCTCAATCGAGTCGCGCACGCCGCCGCCGCTCATGACCGCAAAATCAGCGCCGGTGCGATCGATCTGTCCTTCCAGGATCAGCCGCGCCATTGAGGTCTGCACAAAGCGCACTTTGCTGCGATCCCCTTCCAGCCGCCCGTTAACGCTGCCGATTTTCACCCCCAGCTGCGCTTCGCCTTTTTTCTGGAAAGGCGTCAGCAACTTCTGCATCGCCGGGTTTTTCGCGATCTCTGGGGTATAGTTCACCCAGGTCGTCGTACCGTCGGCATTTTTCACCTTATGCTTGAGGTTAATCGGCACCAGTTCGTAATGTTCCAGCGTCAGCTTGCCGTTCAGGAAGGTAAAGTCTGCGCGACCGATGTATTTGCCCCATTCGTGGGCCTGGACGATCCAGGTGCCGTTCTGACGGTCCGGCGTACAGGGTGTTCCCGGCACGTAATCAGCCTGTTTGACGTTCTCTTTCGCCATGCAGACCGGATCCTGCGAGTGACCACCGACGATCATATCGAGGTAGCCTGCGGGCAGCTCGCGCGCCATCTCCACATCCCCCGGTGCATTCGAACCGTGGTGACCATTATCGTAATGGCCCATATGAGTCGCCGCGATGATGACATCCGGTTTCTCTTTGGCGCGCAGTGCCTCGACGACCGCTTTGGCCTCCGTGGCGGGTTTGTGGAACACGATGTCAGTGAAATTTTCCGGGTTGCCTATTTTCGCCGTATCGTCAGTAGTCAGACCGATAACGGCAATTTTCAGCCCCATACGGTTAAACAGGGCATAGGGCTGAAACAGGCGCTGTCCGGTACTTTTCTGGTAAATGTTGGCCGAGAGCAGCGGGAATTTCGCCCACTTTTGCTGCTGACGCAGCACCGAAAGTGGATTGTCGAATTCGTGATTACCGATCGCCATCGCATCATAGCCGATCAGGTTCATGCCGCGAAAGTCAGGCTCGGCGTCCTGCAGGTCTGATTCAGGTACGCCGGTGTTGATATCGCCACCGGAGAGGATCAGCGTGGCCCCGCCGTGCGCCTGCACCTCATAACGGATCTGATCCATCATGGTTTTCTGCGCGGCCAGGCCATACTCGCCCTGCTCGTTATTCCAGAAGCGACCGTGGTGATCGTTGGTATGCAGCACGGTGAATTTATAGGTACGATCTTTCACCCACGCCTGAGCCACCAGCGGCGCGCTCAATAACGCAACCGTCAGCACGCTGGCGAGACTTCGTTTAAATAATGGCACTCTGACCCTCCTTGTTGAACAACCCTAACGACGAAAAAAGATTATTTTTTTGTGACACCCGACTGATTATGCAGCAGGATGAGGTCTGAACGGTAATGCCTCCGCCTTATAATGCAGGCAGGGACACATCCTTCAGTGGTTCCCCATAAAAACAAATTCCGATGACAGGTTAATTTTAATGGCAAGTAATGACACGCTCCCTTCACCAGACCTGCCGGTGAAGCGTACGGCTTTTGGTATTCTCGGCGCGATCAGCGTCGCTCATCTGCTCAACGATATGATCCAGTCGCTGATTCTGGCGATCTACCCGCTGCTGCGCGAGGATTTTTCGCTCACCTTTGTACAGATCGGCCTGATCACACTGACGTATCAGATGACCGCCTCGCTGCTACAGCCGGTGATTGGTCACTTTACTGATAAACACCCACAGCCCTGGTCACTGCCGGTCGGCATGGGGTTTACGCTGTGCGGGCTGGTTCTGCTGGCGATGGCCAGCACTTACCCGATGATTCTGCTGGCGGCGGCGCTGGTGGGGACCGGTTCATCAGTTTTCCACCCTGAATCTTCCCGCGTCGCGCGTATGGCATCCGGCGGGCGGCACGGTCTGGCACAGTCGCTGTTCCAGGTCGGTGGTAATCTGGGCAGCTCGCTTGGCCCGCTGCTGGCAGCGCTGATCATCGCACCTTATGGTCGCGGTAATGTCGCCTGGTTCTCACTGGCGGCCCTGCTGGCTATTGTCGTGCTGCTGCAGATTAGCCGCTGGTATCAACACCAGAATCGTGTGGCGAAAGGTCAGGCCGCCCCGGCAGTCAACCTGCTGCCGCGACGTCAGGTCATCTTCGCTATGACGATTCTGCTGGTGCTGGTTTTTTCTAAATACTTCTACCTCACCAGCCTGAGCAGCTTTTACACCTTCTATCTGATGCACAAATTCGGACTGACCATCCAGGATGCTCAGCTGCATCTGTTTCTGTTCCTGTTCGCGGTAGCAGCCGGAACGGTCATCGGTGGCCCGATTGGCGATAAAATTGGCCGTAAGCGGGTGATTTGGGTCTCTATCCTCGGCGTGGCCCCGTTCACGCTGATGCTGCCGTATGTCAGCCTGTGGTGGACCGGCGCACTGTCGGTGGTGATAGGCTTTATACTGGCATCCGCATTTTCTGCCATTCTGGTTTATGCCCAGGAGCTGATGCCGGGACGTATTGGTATGGTTTCCGGGCTGTTCTTCGGGTTCTCCTTCGGCATGGGTGGGCTGGGTGCAGCATTGCTGGGCGTGGTCGCCGATCATCAGGGCATAGAGCTGGTCTACCAAATCTGTGCTTACCTGCCACTTCTTGGCATTCTTACCGCTTTCCTGCCTGATAACCGCCGTAAATAGTCCCATCCCGGTGCTAATGAATGTTTTTAGTACCGGGTCACTCTCCTGTAATGTCTGCTTCATACTTTGATAAGTGTCTAAAATCGCACTCTCTGACCACTTTGCCACAATGATTCAGTTTTTTTGCCATTATTGCTAATAATGACAAGCAGATCGTCAGAATTTGCCATACACTAAAAACTTACAATCGGACACATTTCCATTCAAAGGAGAGGATATGCACCACACCACACCGCTTATCACCACGATTGTCGGAGGCTTAGTCCTCGCCTTCCTCTTCGGAATGCTGGCTAACCGCCTGCGCATCTCTCCTCTTGTTGGGTATCTGTTAGCTGGCGTGCTCGCCGGGCCATTTACCCCAGGTTTTGTGGCAGATACTAATCTGGCCCCGGAACTGGCTGAACTGGGTGTGATCCTGCTGATGTTCGGCGTGGGTCTGCACTTCTCCCTGAAAGACCTGATGGCGGTAAAGTCGATAGCCATTCCGGGTGCCGTTGCACAGATTGCCGCCGCCACGCTGTTAGGCATGGGGCTGTCGTGGGCGCTGGGATGGCCAATGATGACGGGCCTGGTGTTCGGGCTCTGTCTGTCCACCGCCAGTACCGTGGTGCTACTGCGTGCCCTGGAAGAACGGCAGCTGATTGACAGCCAGCGCGGACAGATTGCGATTGGCTGGCTGATTGTTGAAGACCTGATGATGGTGCTGGCGCTGGTGCTGTTACCCGCTCTGGCCGGGTTGTTTGAAGAAGGAAACGCCAGCGTCACGATGATCCTGTTCGACCTGGTGATCACCATCGGTAAGGTGGTGGCGTTTATGGTGTTGATGATGGTGGTGGGTCGCCGCGTGGTGCCGTGGATCCTCGCCCGCAGCGCCGCCACCGGCTCGCGTGAGCTGTTTACCCTCTCCGTCCTGGCACTGGCGCTGGGTATTGCCTTTGGCGCGGTCGAGTTCTTTGACGTTTCCTTTGCGCTCGGCGCCTTCTTCGCCGGTATGGTGCTGAACGAATCAGAGCTGAGCCATCGTGCCGCTCACGATACGCTGCCGCTGCGGGACGCTTTCGCCGTGCTGTTCTTCGTCTCCGTCGGGATGCTGTTTGACCCGATGATCCTGATCCAGCAGCCGCTGGCCGTGCTGGGTGCGCTGGCAATTATTGTTTTAGGCAAGTCGCTGGTGGCTCTGTTCCTGGTGATGCTGTTTGGCCACTCCAGGCGCACCGCGCTGACCATCTCCGTCAGCCTGGCGCAGATCGGTGAATTTGCCTTCATCCTTGCCGGGCTGGGTATCTCGCTGAATATCTTACCGGAGAGCGGACGTAATCTGGTGCTGGCGGGCGCTATCCTGTCGATCATGCTCAACCCGATTCTTTTTGTTCTGCTGGAACGCTATCTGGAAAAAAGCGAAACCATCGAAGAACAGACAATGGAAGAGGCTATCGAAGAAGAGAAGCAGATCCCGGTCGACCTGTGTAATCACGCGGTGATTGTTGGTTTTGGCCGCGTGGGCAGTCTGCTCGGCAGCCGCCTGATGGAAGCGGGTATTCCCATTGTGGTGGTCGAGAACAGCCGGCCTCGCGTCGAGGCCCTGCGCGAACAGGGAATTAAAGCCGTACTGGGCAATGCGGCTCGCAGCGATACTATGGAGCTGGCCCGTCTGGACTGTGCGCGCTGGCTACTGCTGACGATTCCTAACGGCTACGAAGCCGGGGAGATTGTCGTGGCTGCCCGGGAAGCACGTCCGAATATTGAGATTATCGCCCGTGCGCACTATGACGACGAGGTGGATTACATCATGGAGCGCGGGGCAGATCGCGTGGTGATGGGCGAACGCGAAATCGCCAACAGTATGCTGAATCTGCTGCTGCTCAGCCCGGTGGAAACACCGGCGGAATGCCCAATTTAAATCCTGTAAGGGTGACCTGAATCCCTGCGCGGGCCGACCGGAAAAGAAGGTCGGCCCCTACAACACACTGTGGGAGCCGACTGTGCCGATGACCGGCACAATCCCTCATTCTGCCTCTTACCGCTCCCAGTATGACTCTTCGAGACTGTCTTCCCGCTCTGGCAGCCCGCGCGTCAGGCGTGGCGAATGCTGGTTCAGCACCTGATAACTCACGCGGTTAGCGTATTTACACACCTGTGCCAGCGAAGAGTAGGTCAGGTAATTGCGCCCGTGCTTGCTGGAGTTCGGCACGTTTGAACGGTGGAAGTTGTTGGCGGTGATATCGTGCAGCAAAGCCGCCAGCGCACCATCCCCTGCCCCGTTGGTATTCATGATCTTCTCAGGCCCGCCCATGTAGGGCGCAATATGAGAAAAAATACGCAGCGGCTGAGTACAATCCTGGTGACGCATGGCGCGACTGAATTCGTACTGGTTGAACTCCGGGATGGCTCCCGGCAGCAGTGGATGCTGCGTGGTGCGCTTCCCGGACTCCTCGGTAAAGGCCGCCATATACAGACCGTTAGGCCCCGCCGTACACAGCACCAGGTCTACCCAGTCGAGCGCGATATTCGCCGCCTGCAGCGGGTCACGCTCTCCGGTCAGCTCATATGCTTCATCTTCGTTCATTGCCACCACGGAGACGTGCTCACGCAGGAAATCGCGCCAGAACTGCGGATTGTCGGCAATCACGTATTTTGTCCCCAGCGTCAGCACGACCGGAACGTTATGTTTCTTCGCCCAGTGAATCGCCTGCATAGTCGCTTCCGGCATCGGCTCCCCCGGCTTGCAGCGCACCAGATAAGAGGTCAGTACCAGCGCCGAAGCGCCGGCGATCACCTCTTCAGGGATACTCTGCGGCTGCAGCTGGTTCATCATCCCCGGACTGATGGCGAAAGTCCGTTCGCCGTTATCGCCAATCAGCGTGAAACAGCGGCCAATCGCCCCATCGACCCCCTGCAAATAATTCAGGTCGGTACGGCTGGAGGTATTACACAGGTAGCGATAAGCATACCCCCCAATCTGCACGTTGTTACACATCACCCCCAGCAGCACCGAGCGGTCATCGGCCAGCACCGAATAGTTGTGCAGCGTATTGCCAATGGTGCCCCCGGCAAACTGGTGAGTGATCAGATTATTGTCATGCAGCTCAGCGTACAGCGCTTCGGCAATATCATCTTCAATCACCAGCGAATGGCCGAGACTCAGCCCGTAACGGCTGACAAAATCGTCATCCACTTTCGCTTCGATATCAACCAGGATCTGATCGATGCCGACAATCCAGCTGTTAGCGGCATCATTTTCCGGCTGAACCGGTTGCAGCAGAGGGTCGCGCGCGCTGACGGGGAAATAGTGTTTGGATTTACGCTTACCGGGGAATTTCATATTTGCAGACTACAAGAGGGGATCAGAGCGCAATCATAACAACAATTGTGCTCTGTGACGACGGTGGGGCAGCGAATGCCCCCCTGTTTTAGCGGTACTGGTTCACCAGCTCCAGCATCATGGTGATATGTTCTTCATCATCATTCAGCGCCGGAATGTACTCAAAACGCGTCCCGCCTGCATGCAGGAAGATTTCACGGTTTTCTCCATTAATCTCTTCCAGTGTTTCCAGGCAGTCAGAGGAAAAGCCCGGACTCATAATCTGCACATGCTTCACGCCTTTGGCAGGCAGTGATTTCATGGTTTCATCGGTATAGGGCATCAGCCACGGCTCACGTCCAAAGCGTGACTGGAAGGTCAGCATCGCTTCACTGCTGCCCAGCCCCAGTGACGCCGTCAGCGCGTTAAAGGTGTCATAACAGCGCTCCGGGTAGTCGTCGCCTTCATTGGCAAAACGCTGCGGGATGCCGTGGAATGAGGTTACCAGCAGGTCAGGTTTACCGTGCTGCGCAAAAGAGCGCTCTACCGAGGCTTTCAGCGCCGCAATATAGGCCGGGTGTTCGGCATAGTCGCGGATGAACTGCACGGATGGCAGGCTGCGGTAACCGGCAAATACCTCGGTAATACCGTCCCACACCGCCGCCACGGTCGAACAGGAGAACTGCGGATAGAGTGGCAGTACGATAAGGCGGTTAACGCCCTGCTGCATCAGGCTGTCGATAGCGCTTTTCAGGCTCGGGTTCCCGTAGCTCATCCCCAGCTCCACCGGCATATCCAGCCGTGCGGCCAGCGCATTGCGCTGACGCTTGCTGAACACCAGCAGCGGTGAACCATCGTCCATCCATACGGAGGCATACAGTTTCGCCACACGCGGTGAGCGGATAGGCAAAATACCGAGATTAAGGATCGGCCACCACAGCCAGCGCGGAGCATCGACCACGCGCTTATCGCTAAGGAACTGTTTAAGATAACGTTTTACGGCAGGTGTCGTTGGGGCATCAGGTGTGCCTAAGTTAACCAGTAATACGCCGGGCTTGTCTTGCCTCATTGTTATTCCTTTTTACTGCATCGTCGGGGATGAAACGAGACTTATTCTAGCGGAAAAAAGCGGGGGATAAACCAATTGCTGCGATTGAGCCAGGGAAACCCTGGCTCACAGACGACCTGTCACATTAACCGAGGATTTTAGCCAGCTCGGCGCTGACTTCTGTCACTTTACGGGTGCCGTCAATCTTGTGGTACGCAGTATTACCTTCGGCCGCTTCTTTGCTGTAGTAAGCAATCAGTGGCGCGGTCATTTCGTGGTATTCCACCAGGCGCTTACGTACGGTCGCTTCCTGATCGTCTTTACGGATCGTCAGCTCTTCACCGGTCACATCGTCCTTACCTTCCACTTTCGGCGGATTGTAAGTGACGTGATACACACGGCCAGACGGCGCGTGAACGCGACGGCCAACGATGCGGTCAACGATCAGTTCGTCAGGCACCGCGAATTCCAGCACGTTATCCACTTTGATACCGGCTTCCTTCATGGCATCAGCCTGAGGAATGGTACGCGGGAAACCGTCCAGCAGGAAACCGTTGCGGCAGTCTTCCTGGGCAATGCGCTCTTTAACCAGCGCAATAACCAGTTCGTCGGTCACCAGCTTACCGTCGTCCATAATCTGTTTGGCTTTCTGGCCCAGCTCTGAACCGGCTTTAACAGCGGCGCGTAACATGTCACCCGTGGAGATTTGCGGAATACCGTATTTCTCCATAATGAACTGAGCCTGAGTCCCTTTACCTGCACCCGGAGCTCCGAGCAGAATAATACGCATTGCGTAAATCCCCTTGCGAATCGCTTGATTGATCACTTTATCTGAGGGCAAGAACATACCATTTTGGCCCGCTGTCCACAAGGAAGGGCACGGTTATCGCGCATCGGGCTCCGTGATGATCTTGCCATTAACGACAGAAGTCGTTTTCATAGCGCCCCCAGAGGTGACGTAATTCCTGTTCAATCGTTTCGCCCATATCAACCGGCTGACGGCCATCTCCGCGCACCCAGCAGGAGAGACGCAGCGTTTTTTGTTGGGGAAAATAGCTGGCTCCGGCCGCTTTCACCCGCTGTTGCAGACGCTCGCTGAGGGCAGGAACCGGAAAACAGCTGAACGGCAAATCCGGCGCGCTGATAGAGGTAAAGTCCATTCCGGCTAAATCTTTCAGCGCTACCGTTCCAGCCTGCGCTACGTTGAACGGTTGCCAGCTGTGGCTGCGCACATTTTCCAGCGCCTCTTCCAGCGGTTTCGCCGACGACGTGGACTCTTCAAACAGGCGCAGCTCACTGCGCATCAGGGTACTGAAGTGCTCCGGGCGCAGGGCAATAATCGCCAGCCCGATGGTTAACGACGCGTGTTTATGCAGGGGAGCGACAAAAATGGAGCTGTCGCCCGTCAGCTCGCCGTGGCGATTCGTGGCGAAGCTGTGTGACGCATCCACCACGCCCTTCCCTTTGCAATCTTTCAGGCTGTTGACTTCACCGGTATACGGATTGACGTGCGTAATGATCGGTACGCTGCCGGGCCCGTTAAAATAGGACACGGGGGGACTGAACAGCTCGGTGATCGGCTGATAGTGGGCATGCTTTGCCAGGCACAGCGTGGTTTCCTGTTTATGAAACAGATGCGACAGGATCACCAGTCCGACGCGTACCGACTGCACGAAAAACAGATCGTAATCCTGCAGTTGATAGACGCGTGTCAGCTCTTCACGCAGTTCGTCTCTCAGCAAAGATGCCCGCTTAAAGAACCGATCGCCGTGGATCTGTTGTAGCTGGGGGGAAAGTGAGGATGCGTCCATTAGTTAATCAACTCTTGCTGGAAAATGAGTGGCGTAACGTTATCGCGGAAGATCGAGCCGACCGCGATTTCATCAGGCGGATGATTTTCAATGACCATTTCTTCGGATTCCGCCTTACCGTGAAACAGGCCAAACGGCCGGAATGTTTTAATTTCTTCGCACGACACGTCGTACAGCTCAGATGAGCGTCTCCAGTCAGAGGCTTGCCGTCAGGGGAAATAAATATCTCCGTCCCGCGTTTTCTGGCCAGCAATAGCGCCCCCTCATTCATGATAATGGCCGCACATTTAACGATTATTTTCATCTCAGGCTCCAGGTGACGTAACCCGTTAGTTACGTCACGTCTGATGTCAGACTCAGGCAGCAGCGCTGGTTTTCAGCATCGGGGTCATCCTCGTTTCGCCAGAAAGGAAGCGGACGATATTGTGTGCCAATGGGGCTTTGTCATGCAGATAGTTAAGGATCACATCATCCCCGGGCGTAGAGAAACTGTCGGCAAAGATGCTAATGCCTTCCAGAGACTTGGTTGAGATGCCCAATTGCAGCAGACGGTATTTCACGTCATCTGCCGACTGCGCAAATTCATAAACTGGCGACTGATAATTGATGCCGTACTGCGCCATCATCTCCATCAGGAAGGTCTTCGCGACCTGGCGCTGCTCCGGGAACTCCATCTGGTAATGAGTAATGCCATCATTAATAGTGCTTATGTCGTTGCGGTGGCAGAAGTCCACCAGATGAGCGTGAATAGCCAGTTTCTCCCCCAGCAATACCAGGTTTTTCCGGTATTTCAGAATGTCGCTTTCCAGAGACTCGATCGCAATCGAACGGAAAGCGCCACTAATATCAGCAACAGTATGAGCAACAACCAGGTGACCGAACCGGCTTTTTAGTTCCTCAACACGGTGTGACAGGATGCCACGATGCAGTGAACATCCACTGTTACCTGACCAGAGATGAACCGGGATACCCTGTAACATCAGATAACAGGCTGCCAGCGTACTGTCACGGCCGCCGGTGAACATGACGAGCTGTGTTTTTACTGAGTTCTGATTTGTCATTTTCCTTCCCTTCGCTTAGATGATGGATTTAATCGTGGACTGGTAAGGGGAAAATACGACCGTGACAAAGAAGAAACCAGAAGGGGGGAGTTGCTGGTGGCTGACAGGACAGCACCCCGGATTGGAAGTCAGAGTAGGCAAATTCTGCTGGACATGAAAATGATATAAACCGACACTCCTTGTTAGTTTTTCTAACAAGGTTTTGTCATGTCTGGTCTTCCCTCCTTGCGTGCGCTGCGCTACTTTCACCAGGCGGCTCTGCACCAGAGCTTTAGCCTGGCGGCACAGTCGTTGCATGTGACACACAGCGCAGTCAGCCATCAAATCAAGCAGTTAGAGGAATGGCTGGGAAAACCGCTGTTCTTACGCACAAGTGGCCGGGTGCAGCTGACCCCGGACGGTGAACGGCTGAAGATCTGCTGTGTGCAGACTTTCCGCGAGATTGAAAATACCTGTGAAAAAATCCGCGCACCTAATCAGCACAGCCTGATCGTCTCCTGTGCGCCCAGCTTCCTTGCTCAGTGGCTTATCCCGCGCATCAGCCGCTTTACTGAGCGTCATGGTGATGTCGCCCTCACCTTTCAGACTCATATCGACATTGAGCGGGTACGCAGTGGACAAACTGATGTACTGATCCTCAGCCATGAGCAACCGCTGCAGGAAGATATTGCCGCCACGCTGATTACCGTCGACTACATCGGCCCGGTGTGCGCTCCAAAGTTCAGCGAGTGTTTCACTTACCAGACGGATTTTTCTAAGCTGCCACTGCTTCATGCCGATACCAAACTGCATGCCTGGGCTGAATGGGCGAAAAAAACCGGTGCGCACGGCGATTTTTGGGCAGGCCGTCATTTTGACAATCTGACGCTGGCAATTCAGGCCGCGCGTAATGGCATGGGAATTATCATGACGCCACAAATCCTGGTGAAAAAAGAGATCCGTGAAGGGGCATTGATCGCTCCTCTGGGGTTTGCTGAGGTGGATCGGGCAACGTGGATGATGGTGAAAGCAACGCGCAAAGAGGAAACGGAGATCGATCTGTTCAGGCGGTGGCTATTGGAAGAGGCATCGGTTGCAGGGTAAGCCAGCGTAGAAGGTGCTAAATCGGAGCGACTTATGCTCAAGAAATACGTCTTGCCAGCAAGCTGGCAAGACGTATCACCGTTTTTATCCCAGCAGCAGCTGGTTCATGCGGCGGATAAACTGGTTTGGATCATCCAGCGACCCTTTTTCCGCCAGCAGCGCCTGTTCCAGCAGCAGCTCGATCCATTCAGCGAAGCGAGCTTCGTCCTGAGTATCGGCAGCACGTTTCACCAGCGCGTGGTCCGGGTTCAGCTCAAACAGGTATTTCACCTCTGGCACGTCCTGGCCCGCAGCGGCAAACAGCTTCGCCATCTGGGTGGTCATTTCGTTGGCTTCGGTGGTGACGATAGCCGGGGTATCGGTCAGACGGTGCGTCAGACGCACTTCCTTAACGCGCTCACCCAGCAGCGTTTTCACCCGCTCGACGAACGGTTCCAGCGCTTTTTCGGCTTCTTTCTGCTCTTCGGTTTCTTCGTCAGCCAGCTTGCTCAACGTATCGTCGGCTTTGCTGACAGACTGGAATGACTTACCGTCGAATTCGGTCAGGTAGCTCATCATCCATTCGTCAATACGGTCGGAGAGCAGCAGGACCTCAATTCCTTTCTTACGGAACAGCTCCAGGTGCGGGCTGCTTTTCGCGGCGGCATAGCTGTCGGCAGTGATGTAGTAAATCTTCTCCTGCCCTTCCACCATGCGGCTGACGTAATCTTCCAGCGACACGGTTTGCGCCGCACCTTCGCTGCTGGTGCTGGCGAAACGCAGCAGTTTAGCGATGGTTTCCGCATTGCTGCTGTCTTCCGCCGGGCCCTCTTTCAGCACCAGACCAAACTGCTGCCAGAATGACTGATATTTTGCTTCGTCATCTTTCGCTACTTTTTCCAGCATTTGCAGAGAACGTTTAGTCAGTGCTCCGCGCAGGCTCTGGGTAATACGGCTGTCCTGCAGGATTTCACGCGAGACGTTGAGCGGCAGATCGTTAGAGTCGATCAGACCTTTAACGAAACGCAGGTAGTTCGGCATAAACTGTTCTGCATCGTCCATGATAAACACGCGCTGCACATACAGTTTCAGGCCGTGCTTGTGGTCACGGTTCCACATATCCCACGGAGCCTGAGCCGGGATATACAGCAGGCTGGTGTACTCCTGCTTGCCCTCTACACGGTTGTGGCTCCACGTCAGCGGGTCGGCAAAGTCATGGGCAACGTGCTTGTAGAACTCTTTGTATTCGTCTTCGCTGATGTCTGACTTGTTACGCGTCCACAGTGCCTGTGCTTTGTTGATCTTTTCCCAGGTGGTGGTGCTGTCTTCTTCGTTGTGGGTTTCAATCTCTACCGGCAGCGCAATATGGTCGGAATATTTGCTGATGATGCTGCGCACGCGCCACGCATCAAGGAACTCGTCCTCGCCTTCGCGCAGATGCAGGGTGATTTCGGTGCCGCGATCGGCTTTTTCAATGTCGGCGATGGTGTATTCACCCTCACCGGCAGACTCCCAGAAAACGCCTTCAGAGGCAGCGGCCCCGGCAGCACGGGTGCGCACGGATACTTTATCTGCGACGATAAACGCCGAGTAGAAGCCGACACCAAACTGGCCGATCAGCTGGCTGTCTTTCGCCTGGTCAGAACCCAGCGATTCGAGGAAAGATTTGGTACCCGATTTCGCAATCGTTCCCAGGTTTTCAATGACTTCGTCACGACGCATCCCGATGCCGTTATCGCTCAGCGTCAGGGTACGGTTTTCCTTGTCGACCGCCACCCGCACGCGCAGATCGCCATCGCCTTCGTACAGATCCGGGGTAGACAACGCCCGGAAGCGCAGCTTATCAGCGGCATCTGAGGCGTTGGAGATCAGCTCACGCAGGAAGATTTCTTTGTTTGAATAGAGTGAGTGGATCATCAGGTGCAGAAGCTGTTTAACCTCTGACTGGAAGCCACGTGTCTCTTGTCCTTTCATGGTCATTGCTACCTCAACTAAAAACAGATGATGAACGTTGAGATACTAGATGGGGGTGACAACAGGGATTTCAAGACGGCACGAAGGGCTCGTGCCGTTGATTGTTCAGAATTTAAACTTTTGACGTCCAGCCAGCGAGTGCGACAGCGTCGTGCCGTCCACCATCTCCAGCTCACCGCCCACCGGAACCCCGTGAGCAATGCGGCTGGCTTCCACGCCATACTGTTCACACAGGCTGGCAATGTAGTTGGCAGTCGCCTCTCCTTCCACCGTCGGGTTGGTGGCGAGGATCACTTCAACAATCGTCTCTTTTTCCAGCCGCTGTTCCAGACGGTCCAGACCGATGTCGTTCGGGCCGATGCCGTCCAGCGGTGACAGATGCCCCATCAGCACAAAGTAACGACCGGCAAACTGCCCGGTCTGTTCGATGGCATGGATATCTGCCGGGCTTTCCACCACGCAGATCAGACCATTCTGCTGACGCCGGGGGTTGGCGCAGATGGTACAGATTTCCTGCTCGGTGAAGGTACGGCAATCGGAACAGTGACCGATTTCCGACATCGCCCGCGTCAGCGCCTGCGCCAGGCGCATACCGCCACTGCGGTCACGCTGTAACAGCTGGAATGCCATGCGCTGAGCCGACTTCGGCCCAACGCCCGGCAGGCAACGCAGCGACTCCATTAATGCTTCAAGGAGCGGGCTGGTTTGCATCAGAATGGCATCTTGAAGCCGGGTGGCAGCTGCATACCGCTGGATACCGCCGCCATTTTCTCTTTCTGCGTTTCAGCAACACGACGCGCTGCATCGTTGAAGGCCGCCGCAACCAGGTCTTCCAGCATGTCTTTATCATCTTCCAGCAGGCTTGGATCCACTTCCACGCGGCGACAGTTATGCGCACCGTTAATCGTGACCTTGACCAGGCCAGCGCCGGATTCACCGGTCACTTCCATGGCAGCAATCTCTTCCTGCACCTGGGCCATTTTGTCCTGCATTTGCTGGGCCTGCTTCATCAGGTTGCCCAATCCGGCTTTACCAAACATAAGTTCTCTCTCTTCAGCTCAGGCCGCATCAACGTAGCTGCGATGCGGCGGGTTAAACAGGTCGGATACTTTCTTCGTCCACGTCGGCATCGAAAAACCGACGCAGCGTCTGAATATGAGTATCTGTGATAATCGACTGACGCGCCTGCGCCAGTTTCTCTTCATAGATTTTTTGCCGCCATTCCAGCGGCGTCAGCACGGCAGGATTATCATCTTCCACCACCGTTAATTCAATGGGGTGCCCGGCAGCCGCATTCAAGGCATCGCTCAGCGCTTTTTGCGCCGAAGGCGAATTCAGATGGCGCTGGCTGGAACGCAAATGCAGGCAAATGCCGTTGGCGGTTTGCTCTTTCCAGGCGTTTAACGCCAGCTGTTGTACCAGTTTAGGCATGCTGAGTGCCGAAATTTCGGCGGCCCAGGCATCGCGCTCCAGCGACTCCGCGACCAGCTTGACCATCAGCTCCGGATTCTTTTCATGCTCCAGCGCGGTACGTAATGCCTTAGGTGTCGCCACCGGCTCGGCTTTCACTTCCGTGGGGTTTTGCGCCTTCCAGCGATACGCCTCTTCCTTTACCGGTACGGCTTCGGCCTGTTGCAGGCGTTGCTGCCCGCGTTCGGTAACCGCAGCAAGCCGCTCCAGGGCCGAGCTCGCCGGCCGCGCACCCTGCGCTGCCGGCTCAGTCTTTTTTGGCTTACTCGCCCCCTGATGACGCATCAGCTGTGTTCGCGCCTGCAGGAGCTGGCTGGTAGCGTCGGATAATCCCTGAGGAGGCGGCGCTTCCTGAACCGGTGGTGGTGGTGACGGCGGGTTTACGGGGGCCGCACCCTGTACCGGCGCCGCCTTCTCTGGCGATGTCTGTAACGCCATGGTCGGGCGCGCGACCGGATCGGCAATCACCGCTTTAGGATGAAAAGCCAGCGCACGCAGCAGCGTCATTTCGACACCCATACGGCGATCGGGCGCCAGCGGCAGCTCTTTGCGGCCCACCAGCAGTGTCTGATAGTAAAGCTGGACATCGGCAGGAGGCAACACGCGGGCCAGCTCGCGCAGACGCTGCTCAATGGCGACCATATCATCACCCAGCGCGGAGGGCAGCAGCTGGATCATTGCGATACGGTGCAGCAGGGTGAGCATTTCCACCAGCAGGGCTTCCCACTCTACGCCGCGAGCCGCCGCCTGGTTGAGCAGTGCCATGACCTGGGCACCGTCGGCATGCACCAGCGCTTCGATCAGCGCCAGCGGCTGCTCGTCATCAAGCGTGCCCAGCATATCATTGACGGTCGCGGTGGTGACCTGCCCCTGCCCCATGGCGATCGCCTGGTCAGTGAGGCTCAGCGCATCACGCATGCTGCCGTCTGCGGCGCGCGCCAGCATCTGAAGCGCGCGGGTTTCGGCACTAATCTGTTCTGCGTGCAGTACATGCTCCAGCTGACCACGAATCTGCTCCTGATCGAGCGCTTTCAGATGGAATTGCAGACAGCGGGATAAAATGGTGACCGGCAGCTTCTGCGGATCGGTGGTCGCCAGCAGGAATTTTACGTGCTCAGGCGGCTCTTCCAGCGTTTTCAACAGTGCATTGAAGCTGTGACGCGAGAGCATGTGAACTTCATCAATCAGATAAACTTTGAAGCGGCCGCGCGCCGGAGCGTACTGCACGTTGTCCAGCAGATCGCGCGTGTCTTCCACCTTGGTACGGGAAGCCGCATCAATCTCAATCAGGTCAACAAAACGACCCTGCTCGATCTCGCGACAGTTATCGCACTGTCCACAGGGCGTGGCGGTGATGCCGGTTTCACAGTTCAGCCCTTTTGCCAGCAGCCTGGCAATGGTGGTTTTGCCGACGCCACGGGTGCCGGAAAACAGATAAGCGTGATGGATGCGGCCAAGGGACAAACCGTTAGCCAGCGCGGTCAGAACATGTTGCTGACCGACAACATCAGTAAATGCTTGTGGGCGCCACTTGCGGGCCAGTACCTGATAGCTCATTAAGACTTCATCATCGATTGGAATAATTGCATTAAGGTTGTGATAAACCAGACCGGGCAACTATAACAGTTTATCGGCTTCCCCGTCTTATTCCTGTTACTTTATCACGGCCGGTTGATGGGATAACGGGCAAAAAAAAGCCATGATGTCATGGCTGAGCAGGGAGAAAGGGGGAAGGATTTATTCCGGAACAGGATGAAAACACCGGAGAAGATTAGAAACGATAGCCGACCCCGATGTTGAAACCATTGCTGGACGTTTTCTGGACGCGGCCCGCCTGATAGCCGACATCCACCGCCAGATTATCAATCAGGTTTAACTGCACGCCCGTCCCCCAGGCAAAACGGGCGTGAGAGATTTTATAACGCCCGCTCCAGTCGCCCTTTTCGCTATGATAGTAGTTGGTTTTATTCGTGCTGCTCTCCCAACCGGGCCCGCCCAGAAAATAGAGACTGGCCCACGGGGTCACACGTAAAGCTGGACCGACCATCAGGGAGTAGTAACGCACCCGGTGGTTTTTCACTACGGCCCCCTCGTCGAAAGACTGGCTGCCCCGGGTACTCATGGCCGTGAAGGACACCATAGCGCTGAGTGGCAGATCGGGGATCTCATAACGATACTTCGCGTTGACCCCTTTCAGATTTTTAAAATGCCGGATGTGGCTGTCAGCAAACCCAAGCGTAATAGTATGCAAACCCCCGATCTTTTCAGGTTGATAGTAGGGCTGTTCTAAAGGGGGTTCCACATCGGGCACTGATTCCGCAGCCCCCGCCACTGGTGACAAAAACAGCAGCGCGGTGACAATTTTTTTCATCTTCCTCTTCTTCCATGAATACGATTTTCTGACAGGCGTCGCGTTGATTGCCGTCGTATTCTAAAGCAGCGAATGATCGGGTCGCAGCGAATCGTGCCCAACGGAGAAGGGGCGCATTTTTTGCTTTCGGGAAATGGGGGCGGGGCTTAGCAAATCTTCGGGACCGGGCGGAAACCCGGCCCCCAGAGGCTTAGTGACCGGGGAAGTTCACCAGGCTGTAGCTTTCAATACCGAGCGCTTTCAGACGCGATTCGCCGGTCAGATCGAACAGGTTAATAATGAAAGCGGCGTCTTTCACGCTGCCGCCAGCACGACGGATCAGTTTCACCGTTGCTTCAATCGTGCCACCGGTTGCCAGCAGATCGTCAATCACCAGCACGATATCACCCGGCTGGATAGCATCACAGTGCAGTTCCAGCGTATCCGTGCCGTATTCCAGCTCGTAAGTTTCTGCAAAGGTTTTACGCGGCAGTTTGCCCGGCTTGCGCACAGGAACAAAACCCACGCCCAGCCCGAGCGCGACGGGCGCACCGAACAGGAAACCACGCGCTTCAGTGCCCACCACTTTCGTGATGCCAGCATGACGATAGCGTTCAACTAACAGCTCAATGCTCAGTGCAAACGCCGTCGGATCTTCCAGCAGGCTGGTGACATCACGAAAGAGAATGCCCGGCTTTGGATAATCCGGGATGCTTTTGATACTGTTTTTAATCAATTCAAGCTGCTGCGCAGTCGCGGTCATAATGTTATGCCTGGTAAATACAAATCTGACTCGCGCAGCTTCGTTTCACACAGCGACACTGTTTGTCGGGTGAAATTCAGACGTTGAGGGGAAGCCACGCACGAAAACGACCAAATCTATGCAAAGCGCCGGACAATTGCAACCGCATTGACAGAAATCACGGCTTTTCTTGCTCGTCATCAACCACCGGCAGGCGGATCATAAAGATCAGCAGAGCGCCGAGGATCGCCAGCAGCAGCAGGCGTACCCAGAGGATCTTGACCATCCACAGCGAAAAAGCAAAAGTGATCAAAATAAACACCATCGCCCTGCTCTTTGCACCCGGCGGCATCGCCCGGTGCTGCTGCCAGTGGCGCAGATAGCGGCCAAAAACCGAACGGTGTAGTAGCCAGTGATGAAAGCGCGGTGAAGAGCGGGCAAAACACCAGGCGGCCAGCAACAAAAATGGCGTGGTTGGCAGCAGCGGCAGGACAACCCCCAGCGTAGCCAACACCACGGCGATCCAGCCTAAAACAATCAAAAAATAACGTTGCATGGTTCGCCCGAAAAACTGTCCCCGAATCAGGTTATCATACAGAGCATTGCTGCCACGGAGAACAAAATGAAAAGCGCAGATTTACTACAACAACTGGACAGGCAGCTTGAACAGCTTGCGCAGGCCGTGGAACCCCATGCTAACAATCGCACCGCCAGGGCTCGCTTTGATATCCAGCTGTTTCACTGCCACACCACCCGGCTGGGCGATTATCTGCTGGAAGTTCGCCAGACGATGGCGCAACTGAAGCAAAGCGTGAAGGATAACCGCAGCGAAAGCGTGGCATGGATGGCGGAACGCGTCGTCCTGCAGATGAGTGCATTACAGCGCGAGCTGGCGACGCAAAAACTGCGCAGCAGCGAATCCCGGCCGACGCCCGTCAGAGAAAACCTGTATGAGAAACTGGCCGAGCATCAGGATTTCGAACGCCGTTTACGCGCCATGATTAGCGATCGGGAAAGTCTGTTGGGGGTGCAGGAGACCCTGGTACAGCAACAGCAGTTGCAGCGTGAAGTCGCCGCGCTGGAGGGCAGACTGCAGCGCTGTTTGCAGGCGCTGAAGCGCATCGAACGCGGGATTGAAAACCGTGAACGCAACGGCTAAACACCCCACTGCCCGGCCTGAGTAACGGCTATACTAGTCACATTTTCCTGTGGATGGAGGCAAACAATGGGACTGATTTCCTGGCTGGTTATCGGTTTACTGGTGGGCTTTGTTTCCCGCTATTTCTTCCCCGGACGACCGGGCGGTATGATGCCAACGCTGGTGCTTGCTGCTGTTGGTGCGTTGATCGGCGGCTATATCAGTACCTATGCCAGTTACGGTACGCTGGCATCCGTTGACCCGCGAGCAATGCTGATGGCGTTAGCCGGCGGTCTGGCGATGATGGTGGTGGTCAAAATTTTACGTATCTGAGCGTGGTTCGCCCAGGTTACTCAACAGGAGAAGCTATGTCACTGGAAACCGCGTCTGAGGACGTTAAACTTGCTGTCGATTTGATCATGTTGCTGGAAGAGAATCAGATAGCGCCAGAAACGGTGCTGGCAGCGCTGGCGATCGTACAGCGGGATTTTGAACAAAAACTCGCCAGACGTTCATAATCGGAGAGTTATACTGGCTTGCGCAGCGTCGGGCAGAGCAGCAGCATATCAATGAGCGTCGCAACTAACTGCGGGGCATCGCCCGCCAGATCAAAGCTTTCCGGCATAAATAACCAGTTTTCCATAATGCCGCTGATATAGCCGCGCATCACAATCGCAGCACGCCGGGTGTCGAGGTTTTCCGGGAGTTGTTTTGCATCAATACACTGAGCTAAAACATCTTCTATCTTTTCGTAACATTCCAGATAGAGATTTTGCTGCATCAGCTGTAGGGTAGTCATTTCACCGACAAATTCACATTTATGGTAAATAATTTCCATAAGTGCACGTCGTCTGGGGTCACTGGCTGTTGCGTCAAGGACATACAGCAACATTGCACGCAGCACAGAAAGTGGATCAGAAGGATATTTTGATTGATACTCAAGCTCCAGGTCCGCCAGTCCGGATTCGGACTGCGCCCAAATTTCATTAAGCAAATCGGTTTTATTTTTGAAATGCCAGTAGATTGCACCCCGCGTCACGCCAGCACTTGAGGCAATATCAGCCAGTGACGTTTTAGAAACGCCATATTCAGAAAAGCGCTCGATAGCAGCATCGATGATGTGATTGCGCGTTTCCTGCGCCTGTTGTTTGGTATTTCGTGCCATGAGGGTGTTATTTACAAAGGGTTAGACTTACATACATTTTCGAATGTATGTACCATAGCACGACCATAATTTAAACGCAGCAATGGGTTTATGGGTTTGTGATCCATTGAACAATCGATATCGGACACTCGAGGTTTATTTATGAACAAAAACAGAGGGTTAACGCCTCTGGCGGCCGTTCTGATGCTTTCAGGAAGCTTAGTGCTAGCGGGATGTGATAACAAAGATTCGCAGCAGGCCGGACAGCAACAGGCACCTGAAGTGGGCATCAAGACGTTGAAAAGCGCCCCACTAAAAATTACAACCGACCTGCCAGGTCGTACCTCATCGTTCCGAATTGCTGAAGTTCGCCCACAGGTGTCAGGCATTATTCTGAAACGCAATTTTGTAGAGGGAAGTGATATCAAGGCGGGCGAATCCTTGTATCAGATCGATCCTGCCACTTACCAGGCTTCTTACAATAGCGCGAAAGGTGATCTGGCACAGGCTCAGGCTAATGCACAAATCGCCGCATTAACCGTCAAACGCTATAAACCGTTGCTGGGCACGAAGTACATCAGTCAGCAGGACTACGACACCGCCATGGCTACGCAAAGCCAGACCGCGGCTGCCGTTCAGGTGGCTCAGGCCTCTCTGGAAAATGCCCGCATCAACCTCGCTTATACCCGTGTGACCTCGCCTATCAGCGGACGCATCGGTAAATCGTCAGTAACGGAAGGCGCGCTGGTTGCCAGTGGGCAGACCACTGCGCTGGCAACCGTTCAGCAGCTCGACCCGATCTATGTTGATGTGACCCAGTCCAGCGAAGATTTTATGCGCCTGCGCAACGAGCTGAGCTCCGGCAAACTGCAGCAGACCGACGGCAAAGCTGAAGTTAAGCTCCTGATGCAAAATGGTAGCGAATACGCGCAGAGCGGAACATTAGAATTCTCTGATGTCACCGTTGATGAAACCACCGGTTCCATTACGCTGCGCGCCGTGTTCCCTAACCCGGACCACACTCTGCTGCCTGGCATGTTCGTCCGTGCCCGTCTGGATGAAGGCACCAACCCGAACGCGCTGCTGGTTCCTCAGCAGGGTGTGACCCGCACACCAACCGGCCAGGCTACGGCCATGGTGGTAGGCGCGGATAATAAGGTTGAAGTCCGTAATCTGACTGCCGACCAGGCATTCGGTGACAAATGGCTGGTAACTGACGGTCTGAAAGAAGGCGATCGTGTGATTGTGACCGGTCTGCAACGCGTGAAACCTGGTGCACCCGTAACGCCTCAGGAAGTCAGCGATGACAACGCCAAAGCAGGCACCGAGTCTCAGGCGAAGTCTGAACAACCGAAGTCTTAACAGGAGCCGCTGAGACATGGCTAAGTTTTTTATCGATCGCCCCATCTTTGCCTGGGTAATCGCCATCATTATTATGCTGGCGGGTGCGCTGTCGATTCTTAAACTGCCGATCGAGCAATATCCTAACGTTGCTCCAACGGCAATTGAGATCACAGCAACCTACCCAGGTGCTGATGCGAAAACGCTGCAGGACTCCGTCACGCAGGTTATCGAACAGAACATGAACGGCATCGACGGCATGATGTATATGGGTTCAAGCAGTGACTCCTCCGGGACGTTGCAGCTGACTCTGACATTTGAGTCGGGTACGGATGCTGATATCGCCCAGGTGCAGGTGCAGAATAAACTGCAACTGGCGATGCCGCTGCTGCCGCAGGAAGTGCAACAACAGGGGATTAAGGTTCAGAAATCCTCCAGTAGCTTCCTGATGGTCGCCGGTTTCATCAATGACGATGGCACCATGACGCAGAACGACCTCTCCGACTATGTCGGGTCAAATATTAAAGACCCTATCAGTCGCGTGTCCGGTGTCGGTGATACCCAGCTGTTCGGTGCGCAGTATGCGATGCGTATCTGGATGGATCCTCATAAGCTGAACAACTACTCGTTAACGCCTGTTGATGTTATCAGTGCGATTAACACCCAGAACGCCCAGGTGGCGGCAGGTCAGCTCGGTGGTTCACCGCCGGTGCAGGGCCAGCAGCTTAACGCCTCGATTATTGCGCAGACGCGCCTGACCTCGGCGGAAGAGTTCGGCAAAATCCTGCTGAAAGTGAACAGCGACGGTTCGCGTGTGCGTCTGAGTGATGTGGCACACATCGAACTGGGTGGTGAAAACTACGAGATTATTGCCCGCTACAATGGCAAACCTGCTTCAGGTCTGGGGATTAAGCTGGCAACCGGCGCGAATGCGCTGGATACCGCTGCCGCAGTGAAAGCGGAACTGACTAAACTTGAGCCGTTCTTCCCGGCCGGGATGAAAGTGGTTTACCCGTATGACACCACGCCATTCGTTAAGATTTCTATTAACGAAGTAGTGAAAACGCTGGTCGAAGCTATCGTGCTGGTGTTCCTGGTCATGTATCTGTTCCTGCAAAACTTCCGCGCAACGCTGATCCCAACGATCGCCGTACCGGTGGTACTGCTGGGCACGTTTGCGATTATCAGCGCCTTCGGGTACTCGATAAACACGCTGACGATGTTCGGGATGGTGCTGGCCATCGGCCTGCTGGTCGATGATGCCATCGTGGTGGTGGAAAACGTCGAGCGTGTGATGGCCGAAGAGGGCCTGCCGCCGAAAGAAGCCACGCGTAAATCGATGGATCAGATCCAGGGTGCGCTGGTCGGTATTGCGCTGGTGCTGTCAGCGGTATTTATTCCGATGGCCTTCTTCGGTGGGTCTACCGGCGTTATCTATCGTCAGTTCTCGATTACCATTGTTTCCGCGATGGTGCTGTCGGTCATCGTGGCACTGATTCTGACTCCGGCACTCTGTGCCACCATGCTGAAACCGATTGCGAAAGGCGACCACGGTAAGACCACCGGCTTCTTCGGCTGGTTTAACCGCCTGTTCGACAAGAGCACCAATCACTATACCGAAAGCGTAGGCCACATCGTACGCAGCACCGGTCGTTACCTGGTGATTTATCTGCTGATCGTCGTGGGCATGGCCTTCCTGTTCCTGCGCCTGCCGACCTCCTTCCTGCCGGAAGAAGATCAGGGTGTGTTCCTGACCATGGCCCAGCTTCCTGCCGGTGCCACCCAGGAGCGTACTCAGAAGGTGCTGGATGAGGTGACGGATTACTACCTGAATAAAGAAAAAGCCACGGTAAACTCCGTGTTTACCGTTAACGGCTTTGGCTTTGCAGGTCGTGGTCAGAACACCGGTCTCGCCTTCGTCAGTCTGAAGCCGTGGGATGAACGCCCGGGTGCCGACAATAAGGTTCCGGCAATCGCCGGGCGGGCAATGGGCGCACTCTCCTCCATTAAAGATGCGATGGTGATCCCTTTCAACCTGCCAGCCATTGTTGAACTGGGTCAGGCGACAGGCTTCGACTTCCAGCTTATCGATCAGGGTGGCCTTGGCCATGAAAAACTGACCGCCGCGCGTAACCAGCTGCTGGGCATGATTGCCCAACATCCGGATGTGCTGGTCGGTGTGCGTCCTAATGGTCTGGAAGATACGCCGCAGTACAAACTCTCTATCGACCAGGAAAAAGCGCAGGCGCTGGGGGTATCGCTTTCTGATATCAACACCACGCTGGCAGCCGCCTGGGGTGGTTCTTACGTCAATGACTTCATTGACCGTGGCCGCGTGAAGAAAGTCTATGTCATGGGTGAAGCGCCTTACCGTATGTTGCCTGGTGATATCGGCAACTGGTATGTCCGCTCCAGCAGCGGCGAAATGGTGTCATTTGACGCCTTCGCGTCGGCTAACTGGGTTTACGGTTCGCCACGTCTGGAACGTTATAACGGCCTGCCATCAATGGAGCTGTTAGGACAACCGGCACCGGGTAAAAGCTCCGGTGAAGCGATGGACCTGATGCAGGACCTGGCATCGAAACTGCCAACCGGTATCGGCTACGACTGGACGGGTATGTCTTACCAGGAACGTTTGTCGGGTAACCAGGCACCTGCCCTGTATGCTATCTCGCTGATTGTGGTGTTCCTGTGTCTGGCGGCACTGTACGAGAGCTGGTCGATTCCGTTCTCGGTGATGCTGGTTGTACCGCTGGGTGTCGTCGGGGCGCTGATCTTCACCACCCTGCGCGGGCTGAGCAATGACGTTTACTTTGTCGTGGGGCTGCTGACAACCATAGGGTTGTCGGCGAAGAACGCCATCCTGATAGTCGAGTTTGCTAAAGACCTGATGGAAAAAGAAGGAAAAGGACTGGTCGAGGCGACTCTGGATGCGGTACGTATGCGTTTACGTCCGATTCTGATGACCTCACTCGCCTTTATCCTCGGTGTTCTGCCGCTGGCAATCAGTAGCGGTGCAGGCTCCGGTGCTCAGAACGCCGTAGGTACTGGCGTAATGGGCGGCATGGTTACCGCAACCGTGCTGGCTATCTTCTTTGTTCCCGTGTTCTTTGTGGTGGTTCGCCGCCGCTTCAGTAAGAACAAAGAGGAGCTGGAACACAGCCATCCTGTAGATACTCATCACCACTGATTCGTTCAGCGCTGATGTGAATAAGAGGCCACCTTCGGGTGGCCTCTTTTTTTATTTAACTGCTCCTCCCCGGCCCCTTCTGCAGTTGCAATTTAATCCTCAGTGTCGCATACTATTGTTATAGTATAACATTACATTAAGGGTAAATAATGAAACAGGGTATTCATCCTGCTTACCGCCAGGTGGTGTTCCATGACACTACGGCCGATGCTTACTTTGTGGTGGGTTCCACCATCAAAACTGACCGCACGATCGAACACGAAGGCAAACAGATGCCGTACGTCCTGCTGGACGTCTCTTCTGCCTCACACGTTTACTACACCGGTAAACAGAAAGAATTTGGCAAAGAAGGCAGTGCCGCACGCTTCAGTCAGCGTTTCGGTGGTTTTCTTGGTGCGATGAAAAAATAAGGACCCATCATGCAGGTATTAAGCTCACTGGCTTCGGCCAAAAAACGCCATAAAGATTGCAAGATTGTTCGCCGTCATGGCCGCGTGTTTGTGATTTGTAAAAGTAATCCCCGCTTTAAAGCCGTTCAGGGCACGGGTGGAAAAAAACGCTGATGACCTCGTCGTCTCGTCCTTTCAGAGGGGATAGCGCAAGCTAGCCCCTTTTCATGCTGTTTACTGCATTTGTAAGTAAGCACCTTTCAATAAGCACCAGTAAATCCCCTTAATTTCCCCTGGGTTAGCCTCCCCCCCATCATTCACTCTGCACACCGCCGACCTGCCTGGCATTTTTAGCTAAATTAACAACTTTAAAATCAGTAACTTAAAATACGAAGTCGTTAAGTTGTTTTATCGTGACCGGACGATGGTGCAGATGCAGTGTTGTTTAGGTATGAGGCCAACGTCTTCGATAAATCAGTAATGTTACGCATCATAATTTAATAGGGATATCATAATGAAACGTTCAACATTAACTCTATTACTCTCATGCGCGATGTTTTCGGTCGCGAGTCAGGCAACGCCCGTTCAACTTTCCTCATTTGCCAATTACCCCGCAGATACAGAAGTTAACGGCTTTCACAGCAGCCTGTTTAACAGCAAAACGGGTACCGTAAACGGGTTTGACCTGCCAATATTGGGATACAGCGAGCTCGATCAGCTCAATGGCTTTCAGCTTGGAGTCGCAGCTGGTTCTTACATCCATGATGGTATGAATGGTGTGGCGCTGGGCCTGTTTAACTGGCACGGAGGGAATGACAGCGGTGTAAACCTGGGGATCGCTAACAGCGTGGGTAACCTCTACGGCGTCAACTTAGGGTTGTATAGTGCGGCACAAGCCGTGCAGGGGGTTAACCTCGGGGCCGTGACGCAGTCTGGTGACGTCGATGGCGTCAATATTGGAGCCATCGCTAACTACACCACGGGGCAGGTGAACGGCGTCAACATTGCTCCCTTCAACTGGACCTGGCAGGACACCTCAGGAGTCAACTTTAGCGCACTCAGCCACACTGGTAATGTAACCGGTGTGAATATCGGTGCGCTGGGTAACTGGACGGAAGGTGATATCACCGGCCTGAACCTTGGGCTCGTCAACGTGTCGGGTAATATCACCGGAGCTAATCTTGCGCCATTTAACTATTCTGGCGACATTACGGGGGCAAATATCGGTGTGGCCAGCATGGCACATAATGTCACCGGTATGAACCTGGGGGCCGTGAATGTGGCTAACGATGTGGATGGTGCCAATATTGGTGCTCTCAACGTTGCTCATAACGTCAACGGCGTTAACTTTGGGGCTATCAACGTGTCTAGCGGTGAAAGCGGTAGCGATTTTGGCGCGTTCAACTATGCCGATACCACTTCATTCCAGTTTGGTATTATCAATGCCACCAAACATCTGGAAGGATTGCAGATTGGGGTTCTGAATATTGCCAACAACGCTACGGTACCGGTTCTGCCACTGGTCAACTACCACCGAAGCTTCTGAATGCCAGCCCCCTCATGGAGGGGGCTGTCTGAGAGCTCAGAATCAGTTACTTCATACTGCTGACTATCGCATTTACGTTATGTTTAAACGCGGCGATATAGCTGTCGGCAGCCCCACCCTTTGCCGTTAACGCTTCCGGATAGAGTTCCCCGCCGGAGGTCGCCCCACTGGAAGAGGCAATCTGTTTCACCAGTCGCGGGTCAGTCTGATTCTCAATAAAGTACGCGTGGATTTTTTCCTGCTTCAGCTGGGTGATCAGCCCGGCAACGTCAGAGGCGCTGGCTTCAGATTCGGTTGAGAAACCAACCGGTGCAAGGAACTCCACCCCGTAACGCTGGCCGAAATAGCCAAATGCATCATGACTGGTCAGTACCTTACGTTTTTCCTGTGGAATAACGCTGAATTCTTTCTGTGCCCAGCTGTCCAGCTGCTTCAGTTGTTCAATGTAAGCTTTACCGTGCTGACGGAAGTAGTCCGCATCTTGCGGGTCGGCAGCGATCAGCGCATTCATCACATTGGTGGCGTAGACCACCCCATTCTGCATGCTGTTCCACGCGTGTGGATCCGTAATCGTCTTTCCGTCTTCTTCCATTTTGCGGGTGTTGATACCCGTAGAAGCGACAACCGTCTGCCCTTTATAGCCTGACGCGCCGATCAGGCGATCCATCCACCCTTCCATACCCAGCCCGCTGACAAAGACAACATCCGCATGAGCCAGCGCCTGGCTGTCTTTGGGCGTCGGTTCAAAACTATGCGGATCGCCGTTTGGCCCGACCAGGCTTTTGACTGCGACGTGTTCGCCTCCGACATTTTTTACTATGTCAGCCAGCACGGTAAAACTGGCGACTGCCTCTACTGTTTTTGCCATCGCCAGCGGCGCCGCCATCAGTGCCGACAACGCGAGTGCTACAGGTAACTTCTTCATACTGACTCCTTCACCATAGACAATTTTTTGCGCCCGGCGAAAAGGCCGCCGCAAGGTCCGATTAAAATAGAAATAAAAAACAAAATAGCGGCGCTGAGCACCACTGCCGGCCCGGCAGGCAGTGAGAGATAAAATGAACCGTACAGCCCGGCAAAGCTGGCCACAGTGGCGAGGATCATCGCCGCTGCCAGCGTGCCGGACAGATGACGGCTCCAGAAGCGCGCACTGGCTGCCGGCAGCATCATCAGCCCGACGCTCATCAGCGTGCCAAGGACCTGAAATCCTGCGACCAGATTAACCACCACCAGCACGAGAAAAATGCCGTGTACCAGAGGAGAGGCCCAGCGATTTTGCGCACGTAGAAAAGTGGGATCGAAAGCATCAATCACCAGCGGCCGGTAGATCAGGGAAAAAATCAGCAGCGAGGCCCCGCTGATGGAACTGACCAGAACAATAGAAGGCACATCAACCGCCAGCAGTGAGCCAAATAATACGTGCAGCAGGTCAACGCTGGAGCCGCGCAGCGATACCAGCGTAACGCCCAGCGCCAGCGAACCGAGATAGAAACCGGCAAAACTGGCATCTTCACGCAGCGGGGTGTAACGGCTGACCGCCCCTGACAGAAGTGCCACCGTCAGTCCGGCAATCGCCCCGCCAACCCCCATCGCCACCAGTGACAGTCCGGAGAGCAAATAGCCAATCGCCGCGCCAGGAAGTACAGCATGCGACAGTGCATCTCCCACCAGGCTCATACGGCGCAGCAGAAGGAAAACACCCAGCGGCGTTGCACTGAGCGATAGCGCAATGCAGGCCACCAGCGCACGACGCATAAAACCAAATTCGATAAAAGGTTGTATCAGCATCATGCCCCGACACCTCCGCTACGACCAAAACTCAGACCGGTAACACCACAGTCACGACATGACCATTCACTGTGCTGCTCCTTCAGGCGAAGGACCTGAGGAAAATGCTGCGCTACCGTGGCCATATCGTGCAGTACCACGATCAGTGTGCAACCTGCCTGATGGCGCTCTGCGAGCAGCTGTAGCAACAACTCAATGGTATCGCTGTCGACGCCGCTGAAAGGTTCATCCAGCAACAGCAGCTCCGCCTCCTGTACCAGCAGACGGGCAAATAACACGCGCTGTAGTTGCCCACCGGACAGCGTGCCCGGCGCCGCAGTGACAAACGGCAGCATATTAACGCGCTCCAGGGCCGACATAACCTGCTGACGCTGCGATCGCGAAATTCCCCTTAACCATCCACAGCGACGCCAGAACCCCATGGCAACCAGGTCAAATACCGTGAGAGGAAAATTTTTTTCAATCTCAGAATGTTGCGGTAGCCAGGCCAGAGACGGACGCGGCAGAGAAAAATGGGCCGAGCCGCTGATCGCGGGTAACATGCCGCACAGCGTCTTCAGCAGCGTGGATTTACCACATCCGTTGGCTCCCACCAGCGCCGTCATGCTGCCACGGGCGAATTCCCCTGACAGCGGTGGCGTGACGGCACGATGCTGATAGCCGACGACAAGTTGATTCAGGACGATCATCAGAGAGCCGCCCACCAGGTCAGTAATACCAGCAGGCTCACAAGAAGGGCTGTCAGTACCATACGGAACCACGCCGGGCAGCAAAGGAGCGTGCCTGCGCGTAAAAAGAGAGGGGGTCTGTTCATAAACTCGCGACTTCATATGTTATAACATAACAATAAAGTAGCTTAAAACGAGGCGGGGAAGGTAAAGTAAAACTGTATCTAAGTATTACAGTGTCTTGCCATCTGACAGAGGGCTTTTATATAAACAAAACTCAACAAGCTATAGCACTTGTCACAAAAAAAGCATTTGGCGTAAAAATAATTAACAAAAAAATCATCATGATAGACTACACTTCATTTATCAGATGGTGTAATTAGCCGTTAAAAAAAACGCCCCTGATTAGTAAAAATTAACTCTGTGGGGAAAAAATGCGCAGAACAGTACCGTTAAAATATCGTCAAACTGACCCTAATCCACTAGAATTAACCGAACACATAAGACAGATAATTCCCAAAATAGCAGATGACCTTGTGGGTTCTCTGGAATGGTATTCACAAAATGCACACATTGTTCCCGACAGCATCAAAATTATTTCCCTGGAACATTTGCAGCAATCGCGTTATAAACTTAACTATAGTTTTCGCTGGAACGTCTTCAACGCCTGCCTGGATATTGATGCGTATGAAACAACGACACAGTCGGTGAATTTTAACGTCACTCAGGATGCTCTGGTGTTTGATTTTATTGATAACGATCGCCATGCAATGTCAGATGAATTGTAATATTGCGTTTTAGCTCCGGGTTTAATTAACTTACGTTATATTTTGTATAGATGTTTAAAGTTGACATGTATTTATCACTTCCTGGCATACCTGTTTAAAAGTGCGGTCATCTGGCATGTTTCGCAAGCTTAGGAGGGGAAAAAGATGGACGAATACTCACCGAGAAGGCATGATATTGCCCAGCTTAAATTCTTATGTGAAAGCCTGTACGATGAAAGCCTGGCAACACTGGGTGACAGTCATCATGGCTGGGTTAACGATCCTACCTCTGCTGTCAATCTACAGCTTAATGACCTGATTGAGCATATTGCTGCCTTCACTATGAATTACAAAATTAAGCACATTGAGGATAGCGATCTGATAAGCCAGATTGATGAATACCTTGATGACACCTTCATGTTGTTCAGTAATTACGGCATTAATGTTCAGGACCTGCAGCGCTGGCAAAAATCAGCCAGGCGACTGTTCAACATTTTTGCAGAAGAATGTGCAACCGGTCGCATACAGGCCAGCCATTCCTTTTAGCAACCCATTAATCAATTACGGTTTAATAATGACAGACAAACTTTTAACAAAAACTGATTATCTGATGCGCCTCAGGCGTTGTCGTTCAATCGACACGCTTGAACGCGTTATCGAAAAAAACAAATACGAATTATCTGATGATGAACTTGCGGTATTCTATTCAGCTGCCGATCATCGTCTGGCTGAACTGACAATGAATAAACTGTATGACAAAGTGCCCGTCGCAGTGTGGAAGTTTGTACGTTAAAGATTGAATGTTGGCGTATACAGAGTGAGGCAGGAAAGCGGGACAGGGCAGAATTGGGTGGGGGCCCTGCCAGCTACATCCCGGCACACGCGTCATCTGTTACGGCTGCTTCCTTCCGGATCTGACCGAGTTCACAAATTAGCATTGCGGGAGAACCAACCGGGCCCCCATTGATTGCCCTGGGTAACCAGAGCGCAGGCATTATCAATGATGCCCTCGCCAATTGCAAGCCGCCCCCTGATGACCGTTGGTTTCTTGCACGATCTGCCGCTTATTCCCCCGCTACGGACGCCCATGAATTCCGAAAATGACAGTTTTCAGCAACGCATTTATCAGATTGTCGCCGCCATTCCTTATGGCTGCGTTACCACCTACGGTGAAATTGCTCAACTGGCAGGTTCACCGCGTGCAGCCCGTCAGGTCGGAGGCGTGCTGAAACGCCTGCCCGCCGGCAGCAAGCTACCCTGGCATCGTGTGATAAATCGCAAAGGTGAAATTTCTCTGGTGGGGGACGATCTCACCCGACAGCGCACGGCACTTCAGCAGGAAGGGATTGCGGTATCGCGTGAAGGGCGAATTGACCTGAAGAAATATCGCTGGCAGTGGTGATGTGGGGCGGTATGCCGCCCCGATGTTGATTACAGCGAAGTCGGTGCCGGAACGGCTGCTGAAGGCGTTACCTGCGTAGGTGACGTGGACGGCACGGTGGTGGCTGCCCCACTCTGGGTTGGCATTGCCACTGACGGAACCGGCACCAGCGTCAGGTCCTGACGCGTACCGCCTGTAGTGACCACCTGTTTAACCGTATCGGTAATAAACACCATCTTGCCATCGACCACCACCGCTGCACTCAGCAGGATGCGCGCATTAGGCTGAATATCTGACGGGTTAAACGGCAGGGTGAACTGGAACGGTGCCTGCTTGCCCTCGGTGCGAACAACCCGCTGAGCCAGAACTTTAGACGGGGCATCCGCCAGCGACGCATCGGACAGTGTCACTGTCAGGACCGAATCAGGCGGCAGTGCGACCTTCTGACGGATCCAGACCGTACCGCTGACGTTAGGCTGTTTGATCACTGCCTGTTGTCCCGTCACCTGCGAGCCAAGGGTCGGGGTAGGCACATCTTTGCTTTTATCAGCACAGCCTGAAATAGCCACAGCCAGAGCCGCACCACTTAATACATGCCAGAATTTCATTGATAGTTTCTCCTTTCGATCAATGCTTACGACAGACACTTCGCCGTAAAAAAGCAGTCTTAAACTGCCAGCGTAGCTTTAATTCTGGCACAAGTTACTGATTTTGCCTGGACTCAACGATAATCAGAATTATCTCCCTCCCCCCTCATATCGCATAAAGAGACGTTGACGCTAACTGGTCGGATCTCGCAAACTGGTAACGGAAAAATTACTGAGGAACTGCATATGGGCCAGGCGCTGCAAAATTTGTTAAACCTGCTGGATTTGGAAACCCTGGAAGAAGGTCTGTTCCGCGGGCAGAGTGAAGATCTGGGCCTGCGTCAGGTTTTTGGGGGGCAGGTGGTAGGTCAGGCGCTGTATGCTGCCAAACAGACGGTGCCGCAGGAACGTATTATTCACTCTTTCCACAGCTACTTTCTGCGCCCGGGTGACAGTGAGAAAGCGATTATTTACGATGTCGAAAACCTGCGGGACGGCCAGAGTTTCAGCGCCCGCCGCGTGAAAGCGGTGCAAAACGGTAAACCTATTTTCTATATGACCGCCTCTTTTCAGGGTCCTGAATCAGGTTTTGAACATCAAAAAATCATGCCTGACGCTCCCGGCCCGGATAGCCTGCCCTCAGAAACTGAAATCGCCCGCCAGCTGGCGCACTATATTCCTGAGAAGGCGCGGGATAAATTCCTGGCGGAAAAACCCTTCGAGATCCGTCCGGTTGAGTTCCACAATCCGTTAAAAGGGCATATCAGTGAACCGGCCCGCTATACCTGGTTGCGCGCCAATGGCACCATGCCGGAGGATAAGCGCATCCATCAGTATCTGCTGGGCTATGCCTCTGACTTTAACTTCCTGCCGGTGTCATTACAGCCACACGGTAAAGGTTTTCTGGAACCTGGAATGCAGGTGGCCACCATTGACCACTCAATGTGGTTCCACCGCCCTTTTGACCTTAACGAATGGCTGCTGTACAGCGTAGAGAGCACGTCGGCGTCCAGCGCGCGCGGATTTGTACGCGGTGAGTTCTGGAACCAGCAGGGGGTGCTGGTGGCGTCTACAGTCCAGGAGGGCGTTATTCGCCAGCGTGCTTAACATCAGGCATAAAAAAAGCGGGCCTGCTGGCCCGCTTTTTCGTTATTTTTTAGCGCTCAGATTTAGTTGTTGTAAGCATTCTCGCCGTGGCTGTTGACGTCCAGACCTTCGCGTTCCTGCTCTTCCGGTACGCGCAGCCCGACAATCATGTCGGCCACTTTGAAGCCGATGAAGGCAACAACCGCCGTCCAGACAATGGTCAGACCCACGCTGAACAGCTGAACCCAGACCTGATGACCCATGGTCACACCTTCCGCATAGCCCACGCCACCCAGTGAAGAAGAAGCGAAGACACCGGTCAGGATACAGCCAACGATACCGCACACGCCGTGGACACCGAATACGTCACAAGGGTCATCAACGCGCAGCCATTTTTTCAGGATAGTGACACCCCACAGCCCCGCCAGTCCGCCGACCAGACCGATAATCAACGCCCCGCCGACGCCGACATAACCACAGGCCGGAGTGATGGCAACCAGACCGGCAATCACACCGGAACTCACACCCAGCAGAGAAGGTTTACCGCGCAGCGCCCACTCACCAAAGGTCCAGCTCAGCATCGCACCAGCCGTCGCAATGACGGTATTGAGGAACGCCAGGCCAGCAATCTCATTGGCCGCGCTGGCAGAACCGGCGTTGAAGCCAAACCAGCCAAAGTACAGGATCGCCGTACCGGTGAAGACCATCGGCAGGTTGTGCGGTTTAAACGCTTCTTTACCGAAACCGGCACGTTTACCCACCATGTAAGCCCCCACCAGCCCCGCCACCGCAGCGTTGATGTGAACAACCGTACCGCCCGCGAAGTCCAGCGCGCCATCAGCCGCCAGGAAACCACCGGCCCAGACCATGTGGGCAATGGGCAGGTAAGCAAAGGTCAGCCAGATAACCACGAAGATCAGTAATGCAGAGAAGCGAATACGCTCTGCGATGGCACCAACAATCAGCCCTACGGTAATACAGGCGAAGGAAGCCTGGAATGCCACATGAATATACTGATAGTAAGACCCCATCACCGCCGTCGGCGTGATATTCTTCAGCATCGCCCAGTTAAAGCTACCGAAGAAGGCATTTCCTTCGCTGAACGCCAGTGAATAACCGTAAACCATCCACAGCACACAGACGATGGCAAAAGTCATAGCGACCTGAGTCAGCATCGACAGCACGTTTTTGGCGCGGATCAGACCGCCGTAGAACAGTGCGATACCCGGAATGGTCATAAACAGCACCAGCGCGGTGCAGATCATCATAAAGGCGTTATCAGCTTTGTCAGCAACCGCAGGAGCGGCAGCCATTGCCAGCGACGGTAAAAGCGCAACACCGGCGAGGCCAAACTTAGCGAGTTTTTTCATTTTGTCCCATCCCATCACAATTCTGAGCCCCGAATTACAGTGCTGCTTCGTCAGTTTCGCCGGTGCGAATACGGATGACACGCTGCAATTCTGCAACGAAGATCTTCCCGTCACCAATTTTGCCTGTGTAGGCTGCTTTGCTTATGACATCGACCACTTCGTCAAGCTGGTCATCGGCAATAGCGATATCAATTTTTACTTTTGGCAGGAAGTTCACGCTGTATTCAGCACCGCGATACAGTTCTGCATGTCCTTTCTGGCGGCCGAAGCCTTTGACTTCAGTCACGGTCAGACCCTGAATGCCGATTGACGACAGTGCTTCACGCACGTCTTCCAGTTTGAACGGTTTGATTACCACGGTAACCAGCTTCATACGATCCCCTCCAGGTAAAAAATCAGGTTGTTTCAGCGACACGAAATGATTAAAGCAAAGGCTGTGCCAGAGTTTAAAAATATGAATTTTTCAGACGATTAGTCAGTGCTGGTCTGAGCCGCAGCTGAGACGCAGATCACACCTGGAAGGACGGTAAGGAAAGGAGATGAGCAAAAACGCACCAGAAAGGTGCGCCATGCGTCAGGGCAGTGCATTTGTGGGTTTACAGGGTATTTTTTCGCCTGAATTTGGTGCAGCGCAGCGGCAGAGAATTAACCGTTCTCAGCTGCTGCCAGCTCTTCACCCGCCAGTTGAAGCTGGTACATCTGCCAGTAGCGCCCTTTGGCTGCCAGCAGCTGCTGATGGCTACCGCGCTCGACGGCCTGACCACGGTGCAGCACCAGGATAGTGTCAGCTTCGGTAATGGTGGACAGCCGGTGAGCGATAACTACCAGCGTGGTACGCTCGCGCACCGCACGCAATGCTTTCTGGATCGCCTGCTCCGTACCGGAGTCGATATTGGCAGTGGCTTCATCCAGGATCAGGATCTGCGGCGCCGCAACCAGCACACGCGCCATCGCCAGCAGCTGTTTCTGCCCGACAGAAAGATTATTACCCTGCTCACCCAGCTGGGTGTGAATGCCGTCCGGTAACTCACGCGCCAGCGCAGCGAGCTGCACCGTTTCCAGCGCCTGCCACACGGCGTCTTCACTAATATCCCGCCCCAGCGTGACATTCGCAAAGAAGGTATCGGCCAGCACGACCGGGTCCTGCTGAACCATCGCCACGCTTCCGCGCAGGGTGCCATGGCTGAGCGACGAGAGCGGTCGGCCATCCAGCAAGATTTCACCCTGACTCAGCAGGTAGTAGCCCATCAGCAGATTCGCGAGCGTACTTTTGCCGCTGCCGGTGTGGCCGACCAGCGCAACAAAATGCCGCGACGGCACCGAGAGATTAATGTCCGTCAGGACCGGGCGACCGCTGCGGTAAGCAAAGGTCACATCACGAATATCGATGCTGCCGCTGCGCAGCGGCTCGTTATCCTCGCCGTAGGGCTGACGCGGTGCATCCATCAGTTCAAAAATACGTTCACCGGCCACCACAGCCTGTTGCAGCATCGACTGCTGGGTGGTGAGTTCGATCAGCGGCTCATTCAGGCGTCCAAGGTAGTTGATAAAGGCATACAGCACACCGACCTCAATGCTGCCCACAGAGGTGAAACCAAACAGCATCATTAACCCGCAAAGGATCATTGCTGAAAACAGGCTGAGCAATGGCCGCAGCAGGAAACCGTCCAGCCGCAGCGTCTGCATACGCGCCAGATAGTGGGAGCGGCTGGCCTCCCCCATTCGCTCGCCAAAACGTGCCTGCTGGCGAAACTGCTGGATGACGCTCATACCGTTGATGACTTCATTGAAACCGTTGTTAATTTCCGCCAGATAGCTGCGTACGCGCCGTACAATTGGCGTGCTGTAACGCTGATAAATCATCATCACCACCAGCACTGCCGGGAAAATCGTGATGGCTACCAGCGCCATACGCCAGTCAAGGCTGAACATCGCCACCAGCATCGCCCCGACCAGTGCGGCACTGCGCAACACCGTTGCCACCACGGTGACGTACAGGTCGCGCACCACCTCCGTGTCATTAGTGACCCGTGAGATTATCTGCCCGACCGGCTGGGTATCAAACGCGCCCAGCGGCTGGCGCAGTGCAGCATCCATCACATCGGTGCGCAAACGCTGAACCACCCCCACCGCCGCCTGGTTAAACAACAGCGCCTGACAGTAGTGCAGCCCCGCGGCCAGCAGCTGAAGCAGCAGGAAGCTGACCACCAGCCCGACCACCAGGCCCACCGGCATGTGGTGCTTTGCCACCATATTGTCAATAAAATAGCTGACCAGCACCGGCCCCAGCACTTCGGCGGCAGCCGCCACCCATAGCATCAGTACCGCGAGGCTCAGGGATTTACGCCACGGAGCACCGTAAGAAAGCAGCCGTTTGAGGGTAGGCCACAGTTGGGTAACATTAGCCATGTGGCACGACTCCCTGCTCAATGTCATCTTCGTCCAGCGCGGCTTCGAGCTGCTGATAGCGGTACATATCGCGATACCAGCCTTGCGCCACAGCCAGTTGCTCATGATTACCCCGCTGCGCCACCTGACCATGCTGCAATACCAGAATTTCGCTGGCTTCAGTCAGGGCTGACAGGCGGTGCGCGCTGATGATCACCGTACGCCCCTCGCCCCAGCTGCGCAGGTTATGCAGGATCTGATGCTCAGTCCGGCCATCGACCGCGGACAGGGCATCATCCAGCACCAGGATTTCCGCCTCCAGCAGCAGGGCGCGGGCAATCGAAATACGCTGTTTCTGACCACCAGACAACATCACGCCCCGCTCCCCAACCTCAGTTTCATAGCCCTGCGGCAGACGCAGTATATCGTCGTGGACGAAAGCAAGCTGTGCAGCTTGCTCAATCTCACTCTGCGTTGCGCCTGGGCGGCCCAGCGCAATGTTGTTAGCCACGCTATCGGAGAACAGGAACGGCGTCTGGCTGACCACTGCCAGGCGGCTGCGCCAGCCATCAAGACGCAGCTGTGGCAGAGGGAGATCGTGATAGCGAATATCCCCCTGACTGACATCGAAGTGGCGCTGTATCAGGCTCAGCAGGGTGCTTTTACCGGCACCGGTCGGGCCACACAGACCGAGCATCTGACCCGGCTGAATCGTTACGTTCAGATCACGCAGTGCAGGCTGCTGTGCACCGGGGTAACTGAACGCCTGCACGGCAATTTGTAACTGGCCACGCCCTTCCGGTAACGGCCGATCGCCGTCAACGACCGCAGGCGCTTCCGCCAACAGCGACTGAATCCGCGTCCAGGCCGCACTGCCACGTTCGACAATATTAAACATCCACGCCAGCGCCAGCATCGGCCAGATCATCAGGCCCAGGTACATGACAAAACTGGTCAACTGCCCCAGGGTTAACGTGCCATGCCAGACCATCCAGCTGCCGCCGCCGATAGCCAGCAGGTTCGACATACCGATAGCAATGTAGATCGTCGGGTCGAAGCGCGCATCAACGCGCGCTACGCGCAGATTTTTCTCTCCGGTGTCTTTGGCAATGGCGGCAAACTGGCCGGACTGATGATCTTCCAGACCAAAGGCTTTGATCATGCGGATACTGCTCAGGCTTTCCTGCGTCTGATCGTTCAGCGAGGAGAAAGCGGCCTGTGCCAGTTTGAAACGCTGATGCAGCTGGTCGCCGTAGCGTTTAATCACCAGCGCCATAACCGGCATCGGTAGCAGAGCCAGCAGAGTGAGCTGCCAGCTGATCTGGGTACTCATCACAATCAGCACCGCCATCCCCATCACCAGAGAATCCACCAGCGTCAGTACGCCTTCGCCCGCAGCAAACACCACGCGGTCAACATCATTCGTGGCGCGGGCGATCAGGTCACCCGTGCGGTGGCGCAAGTAGAATTCCGGATGCTGGCGGCTGAGCTGACGGTAAAAATTTTCACGCAGCTCCACGGCCAGCTGATAGGACGCGCCAAACAACAGAACGCGCCAGACGTAGCGCAGCAGGTAAACCACCACCGCGGTCGCCAGCATCACGCCCACCCAGACCATTAGCTGGCGGTGGCTCATACCGTCGTGGCTGACGCCGTCAACGATTTTCCCCACCACGTGTGGCGGAAGCAGTTGCAGCAGGGCAATAACAATTAACAGCAGAACCGCACCGACATAGCGGCGCCATTCACGCAAAAAATACCAGCTTAGTTGGCTAAAAAGTCGCACAAAAACGTCCTGATTATCGACCGGTTAAAGCACAACCGGCAACGCGGTGGTGTATTTTATCTCTTCCATAGCGAAACTCGAAGTGACATCGATCAGACCCGGTACACCATTGACCAGCTGTTTGTAAAAACCATCATAGCTTTTCATATCGGCCACCTGCACACGCATCAGGTAGTCATATTCACCGGCCATGCGGTAGAACCCCATGACTTCCGGCATGGCCTGAACCACCTGCACAAACTGCTGGAACCACTCGCGACTGTGCTGCTGAGTTTTAATCAGCACAAAGGCTGTCAGACCCAATCCCAGTTTTTCACCGTCAAGTAAGGCCACCCGGCCGCGAATATAGCCTTCATCCTCCAGTCGTTTCAAGCGCTTCCAGCAGGGGGTGGTGGTCAGACTGACGGCATCCGCCAGCGCCTGCAGAGAGAGCGTACAATCCTGCTGGAGCAGGTTTAAAAGCATACGGTCTTTTTTATCCAGCGGTATTGGTAGCAAAATTTTCTCCTCGACAGCGAAAACACAGCATCATTATAGCAACCTTTTCCCCAGGCGTTCCGTTAATCTGTTCCTCTGTTTTGCCACTCTCAAGGATGACCAAGATGAACAAAAATCATTACCGTAACCTGCTGATCCTCGGATTATTTACGGCTGTTGCACTGACATGGGGCACCACATGGATGGCGATGAAAATTACGGTGGCCACCGTTCCCCCTATCTTCGCCACCGGATTACGTTTTCTCTGTGCCGCCCCGCTGTTGCTGCTGCTGGCTCGCTATAAAAAAGCTCCGCTGCTGTTTCCGGCCGGTCTGCGTGGCTTCCAGCTCTGCGTCATGCTGTTCTATTTTGCGATTCCTTTTACGCTGATGATCTACGGCGAACGCTACACCTCCTCCAGCCTGGCGGCGATTATTTTCGCCACCATGCCTGCCGCGGTACTGGCGGCTTCACTGCTGTTTCTTCGTGAAAAAACGTCGCTGCAACAGTTAGTTGGGCTGGCAATCAGCCTTGCCGCTCTCAGCACTATTTTGTGGCACGAAACCCGCGACAGCGGTGAGAGCCAGATAACGGGCATCCTCGCGCTGGTTGCCGCCGTGCTTATCCACGCCGTCATGTACGTGCAGTGTAAGAAACGCTGCACAGGGATTTCAGTGCTGAGCTATAACGCCCTGCCCTGCCTGGGAGCGGGTGTGCTGCTGACGCTGGTGGGGCTGACGGAAGCGCCGGATTACACCACCTTTGCTCCACAGGCGTTAGCGGCAATTGCTTACCTTGGCCTGGTGGCTGGCGTGGGCGGTATTCTGGCCTACTTTGCTCTGCAGCAGGTCGCGAAACCGTTCCAGGCGTCGCTGGTGTTTCTGGTCTTCCCGCTGATTGCCGTGGCGCTGGAAAGTGAGTTGAGCGGCAGCAGTATCAGCCGTGAATCTTTGCTGCTGCTGTTACCGTTCCTGCTGGGGATTTTACTGACGCTGTATCGCGGCGCCCGCAGCCGTCAGGCTGACATCGCGGTCAAACCCGCACTGCGCGTTAAATAAAAAAACCGGGCATCCTGTGCCCGGTACACTGGCCAAAACTGATTATTCGGGGGAATAGACCAGGTGTGGTGTGGTAAGCCAGTGATTAAGGAAATGAGACACACCCTGTGTCGCACAATCACCAATAACCGGTAAATGCGGGAGCTGCGCTTTCAGCTCCTGCATCGCATTACGCATAACAAAGCCATGACCCACGCCGTCGAGCATCTCCAGATCGTTCATTGCATCTCCAAATGCCATGCACTCTGCCATCGATATCCCCAGCCTTGCGGTTAGCTGTGTCAGCGCGGCGCCTTTATTCGCGTTCAGCGGTAAGACTTCCAGGCAGTCCGCAGCAGAAAAACAGAGATGGGCACTGTCACCCAGCGCCTCACGCAGCTGGATTTTCAGTTCACACAGCTCATGATAATCCGCAATGAAACAGGCCTTGGTCACCTGATGTTCAGGCAGCGTTCGCAGGTCGGTAAGCTGGTAGCGAAAACCTGAAAGCTGATGGGCCGCTAAAATTTCCGGAACATCATGCTGCGTGAACCAGCCGTTATCGTTGAAAACGTGCAGGCTGGCGCGGGTATTCCAGTGGCTGTGGATCACCAGCCGCGCCACTTCGGGGGCGAGATCGCTGGCGTGCAGCAGCTGACCGGCAGGATCGTGGATGCGCGTGCCGTTGCCGCTAATCAGGAATGCAGGCAGATCGTAATCGCGCATCAGCGGCTGCATCTCCATGTAGTGGCGGCCGGTGGCAAAGGTGAGTTGTACCGGGTGCGCCTGCAGCGCACGCAGGCTGAGCAGGGTCTGTTGCCCCAGCTGATGATTAGGCATCAGCAGCGTACCATCCATATCAAATGCAGCAAGACGCACTCTGTTTTCTCCGCTTTAAGGGGGGGGTTATTTGTACTGAGTATCCTCTGGTATTTACGGAACTAATAGTGAATAGTTTCTTTAAACTGTTCCGGGTTTAGGGTTTAAGGTGAAATGAGACAGATCAACCGTTTGAACCAGTATCAACGCCTGTGGCAGCACAGTGCAGGGCAGCCCCAGTCCACCAGCGTCGCAGAAATCGCCACCTGCTGCTTTTGCAGTGAACGTCACGTCCGGACGCTGTTAAGCCAGTGGCAGAACAGCGGCTGGCTTGACTGGCAGGCCAGTTCCGGACGAGGAAAACGCGGTTGTCTGACCTTCCTGCAGTCCCCCGCGACATTACGCAGTGAGCTGATGTTGCAGCAGCTCGACAACGGCCATCCACAGCATGCACTGCAGCTGGTGCCGCTGGCCACGGAACAGCTTAGCCAGCTTTTACAGCCTTTCATGGGGGGACAGTGGCAGAACAATCAGCCCACGCTGCGTATCCCTTATTACCGCTCGCTGGATCCGCTACGCCCGCTGATGCAGCCAGGCCGTGCGGAACAGCACCTTGCCCATCAGGTGTTTGCCGGTTTAAGCCGCCTGGCGGGTGATGAAGCGGTTCCCGACCTGGCACACCACTGGCAGGTCAGCGATGACGGTCTGAGCTGGTTCTTCTTTTTACGCCCGCAGCTGCGCTGGCACCACGGCGAAGTGGTCACCGCCGGGCAGTTACGGCAGCGGCTGGAGATGATCCTTGACAGCCCTTGCGGCCAGCGCCTGCTGTCCGGGGTTATCAGCGTCAGCGAGGCTCATGCACTCTGTCTGCGCATCGACCTGCAAAGACCCGATAACTGGCTGGCTCACCGGCTGGCGAGCGTACCCTGCCTGCTGCCCCATCCTGAGAACCCGGAAATCGGTGCGGGACCGTGGCGGCTGATGATCAACTCGCCCTCACTGGTGCGGCTGGAAAGCCACGGCTGGTATCACGCCACTCACCCTCTGATGCAGGCCATTGAATACTGGATTGCGCCCCGGCTGTTTGACCCCGAACTGGGAACCAGCTGTCGCCATCCGGTACAGATTGCTATCGGCGCGCAGCAGGATTTAACCGCACTGCAGCCGGTCAGCCAGCGTATCAGCCTCGGCTTTTGTTATCTGGCAATTGGTAAACGCGCCGGACTCTCGGCCGCACAGGCCCGGCATATTATGTCGCTGGTACATCAATCCGGCATTATCGAACAGCTCCCGCTGGAGGAGGGGCTGATTACCCCCAGCCGTGAAATGCTGCCGGGCTGGCATATCCCGGACTGGCAGCCAGATGCGGATATTGTTCTGCCCGCACGGCTGAGCCTGCACTATCACCTGCCGGTAGAGCTGCATGCGATGGCCACCAGATTGCAGCAGCTGCTGGCCAGCCAGGGATGCACGCTGAGCCTCAGCTTTCATCCGCAAAAAAACTGGCAGGATTATCCCGCGCTGGCAGAAGCCGATCTGGTGATGGGTGACCGGCTGATTGGTGAAGCGCCGGTGTTCACGCTGGAGAGCTGGCTCCGCCTTGACCCGCTGTGGCCGGTACTGACCGGTGATTCTGGCTGGGAACAACTGCGCAACAGGCTGGATGATGTGCAACACTACCCGCAGCTGGAACAACGCCACCATCACGTGAAAACGCTGTATCAGCAGTTGATGAATGACGCCGTTATCACTCCGCTATTTAACTATCGCTACCAGGTCAGTGCACCGCCGGATGTGGAAGGCATTCACCTGAACGCATGGGGCTGGTTTGATTTCTCCCGTGCGTGGATCCCGCCGCCAGTTACTATTTCATGAGCAGGGGCACAGGCGACCAGAACAATAAAAGAGGATACCTTTCTCGCCAGCGAGGTATTACCATAGCGCCAGACAATAATGGGGAAGACAAAGTATGAAACGTGCAGTGGTGGTGTTCAGCGGTGGGCAGGATTCAACAACCTGTCTGATTCAGGCCTTACAACAGTATGATGAGGTCCACTGCGTAACCTTTGATTACGGACAGCGCCACCGCGCCGAGATCGACATTGCCCGCGATCTTTCACTGGCACTGGGCGCGCGTGCGCACAAAGTGCTGGACGTGACCATGCTGAATGAGCTGGCCGTCAGCAGCCTGACGCGCGATAACATCCCGGTCCCGGCTTACGACCCGGATGCCAGCGGCCTGCCGAGTACTTTTGTGCCGGGCCGCAATATCCTGTTCCTCACCTTCGCGGCGATTTACGCTTACCAGATTGAAGCCGAGGCGGTGATCACCGGCGTTTGCGAGACGGATTTCTCCGGTTATCCCGACTGCCGCGACGAATTTGTTAAAGCGTTGAATCAGGCGGTAAACCTGGGCATGGCGCGCGATATCCGTTTCGAGACACCGCTGATGTGGCTTAATAAAGCAGAGACCTGGGCTCTGGCCGAGTACTGGCAGCAGCTTCCCCTGATCCGTCACCAGACGCTGACCTGCTATAACGGCATTCAGGGCGACGGCTGCGGTGAATGTGCGGCCTGTCATCTGCGCGCCAACGGGCTGCACGAGTATCAGCAAAATCCGGCTGCCGTTATGCTCGCAATGAAAACCAAAACCGGATTGCAGTGATTTAACGCCAGGGCGAGGCAGACCTCGCCCCTACAGGGTTTCGAGGTGCGCCCGAAGCTCACCGTCCAGCGGCAGGGCTTTCTTTGAGTCCAGATCAATACAAACGAACGTCAGCAGCGCATCAGCCACCTCGCTACCGTCAGACTCCAGCGACACCTTCTGCCCCATCACCCCACTCTTCCCGCCCAGCCTGATCACTTCACTGTCGATAATCAGCACATCACCCATCACGGCCGGACGACGATAGTTGATGTTGATATTGACCACCACAAAGGCCAGGCCGTGCTGATTCATCCAGTGGAATGCCTCATGCTGTTCAAGCCACGCCCAGCGCGCCTCTTCAAGAAATTCGAGATAGCGGGCGTTGTTCACATGCTGATAAACATCCAGGTGATAGCCGCGTACTTTAATCGTGGTCTGCATCAGGGATCCTCATTGATAAAAAAGGCCATACCAACTGGTATGACCTCCTAGAGATTAGCAGCAAGTACGCAAAGTTTGCAGTGCGCATCACTGACCCGGAAGATGGATCACAATTTAAGATGGGACAGATTACGTTCCACCAGCGTGTTCCCCATGCCCGGCACCTCTTTCAACTGGTCCACCTGAGTGAAGGGGCCGTATTTCTCCCGGTAGCTCACAATCGACTCTGCTTTTTTAATCCCGACACCATTCATTACGGCAGCCAGTTCCTGCGCTGTGGCATGGTTAATACTCACCTGGGCGGTGTTATCCCCCTGACTTCTCACCGCTGCCGGGGCTTCAGCCAACGCCGCTTTCTCCTGCGCCGGTGCAACGCTGGCCATCACTGGCAAAGCCAGTCCCACTGACAGTACAAAAGTCATTGCCTGTAAAGTACGATTTAACATGCTGTTTTCCTCCATGTGTTAGACAGCATGGCTACCCTAACGCCACGCTCTCCACCCGGCAAACGGCAGATTTCAGAAATGGAAAAGGCCGCATAAGCGGCCTTTTGGTATTGCAATCAGTTGCAGTGAATTTGCGAGGCTTACTGTGCCTGCGCAGCCGCACCGTATTTGATTTTGGCTTCTTTACGCAGATTACTCAACATCGCTGCAAAGGCCAGCTGAGCATTATTCTGGGTTATGCCCTGGACCAGCGCCTGTTTCTGCGCGTCCGGCATGGTGCCTTTCTGCACTTTATCGAGCGCCATCACTACCACATTGCCCTGCGCATCTTCGCTAATACCGAAGGAAGGTTTACCCTCTGACGGCAGCGGCAGCGTGAACGCCGCCTGGGACAGGGCATCCTGACCCGTGCGTGACAGCGTCTGCTCAGCACCAAAGCTCAGACCGGCCGCTTTCAGGGCTTCATCGCCTTTACCGGCTTTCAGCTCAGCCAGCAGCTTATCGGCCTGGGCTTTCGCTTCCTGCTTCGCTTTCTGCTGCTTCAGCGTTTCAGTGATTTGCGCGGTCACGTCATTCAGCGCTTTCACCGCTTCTGGCTTATGCTCGCTGATGCGCAACACGAAGGCGCGGTCACCATCAACGTTGATCACCTCTGAGTTGCTGCCCGGCGTACCGCTTTGACCGACCAGAGCGCCGTTAAAGATCGCGTCCTGTACGGCTTTAAAATTCAGCTCCGCAGGCAGAGTGTCACGACCAAACCAGCCAGTTTCCACGGCTTTCACACCGGCAACCTGCTCAGCACTGGCCAGTGACTCATTGTCATTGCTGGCGGCATCGCTGACCTGCTGCTGCAGTTTGTAATAGGCGCTGATCGCTTTGTCCTGCTTCACTTTCGCAGCAATTTCATCATGAACTTCCGCCAGCGCTTTGATTTTAGCCGGTTGAATGTCATCAAGACGCGCCACGATAAAGCCAACGGATGACTTAATCACGCCAGAAAGCTGACCTTTCTCTTTCAGACCAGCCTCTTTCAGCTCGTCCGGCGTGGTAGCCGGCTCCAGCCAGCCCATATCACCACCGTTACGGGCAGAGATCGGGTCAGCTGATTTTTCTTTTGCCAGCGCGGCAAAATCACCGCCAGCCTTCAGCGCGTCAACCACCGACTGCGCTTCCGCTTCGGTTTTGGTCTGAATAATGCTGTAACGATCGCGCTGCGGCTGAGTGTATTCCTGCTGATGTTGATCGTACCAGCTCTGAATATCGCTCTCGCTTACCGGCTGCTGCATGCTGGCTGCATCAAGTTTGATGTAGCTGACACGGAACTGCTCAGGCGTCATAAAGCTGTTCTTATTCTGCTGGTAATAGTTGTTGATCTCTTCCGGGGTCACGGTCTGCTTCGCGACCAGGGCGTTGACGTTGATCGTCACTTCACGCACCAGGCGCTGCTGAGAAACCAGCGCGGCCAGAGAATCCGTTTCATTACCCAGCACAAAATCGGTACCCGTCACGGACTGGATCAGCTGCTGGGTAGTCAACTGCTTACGCAGTGCTTCCGCGTACTGGTCGGCTGAGAAACCCAAATTGCTGATCAGGCTCATGTACTTAGCGTTATCAAATTTACCGTCAGTCTGAAAAGCGGGCTGGCTAAATATCGCCTGCTTGATTTGCTCGTCACTGATGGCCAGGCCGATGTCTTTGGCATACTGGTCGAGTAACACTTCGTCAATCAGTTGAGAGAGCGCCTGCTGGCGGATCTGCTGCATGTAACCTTCGTTACCGGCCAGTGCGGAGAACTGTTCGCCCAGCATCTGCTGCTGACGAGTACGTTCGCTGCTGAAAGCACGCTCAAGCTGCGCGCGACTGATTTCCTGTCCGTTCACTTTGGCTGCGTAATCACCGTTACCGCCCGTCAGATACCCGCCTACGCCGGTAAGGACAAAGGACAGGATGATCAGGCCCAGTAAAATTTTGAGCACGACATGGTTCGACGCCGCGCGTAAATTGTCCATCATGGTGTGACAACACTCCGCTGTAGTGTGAATGTAAAACCTTGCGCTGCCGTCCCGCGTTCCCGAGGACGCACTCAGCCATTTTAGACAACCGCAGCACGCGTTTGTCATTGAAACATAAAAAAGGCACATCAGATTGCTGATGTGCCCCGTATGTTACATGAGAACGCGTTGGCGATCCTCAAAACGCCGAAGAAATCTGCTTCTGCGACGCTTCAACGCACTTAATTAACGGCGTCTTTCAGCGCTTTACCGGCACGGAAGCCAGGGACCTTGCCTGCAGCGATGGTAATTTCTTTGCCAGTTTGTGGGTTACGACCGGTACGCTCAGCGCGTTCACGCACAGAGAAAGTCCCGAAGCCGACCAGCGCCACTTCATCGCCAGCCTGCAGAGATTCAGTAACTGAACCGATGAAAGCATCTAACACACGTCCCGCTGCAGCTTTAGAAATATCGGCGTTTGCAGCAATTTTGTCGATCAACTGTGACTTATTCACTCAATCATCCCCTCTTTTATTTTTTACACTGTTACCGGCTTTCTACCGGAAACGTACGTGCGTCATTGGTTATGGCTGTTCAGCCCGAGCTTGTTGAGCCTCAGCAACCCGCAACCTTGCCGTCACTGGCTTAACAGCATCCTAACTTAACGGCACAAAAAAAGGCTGGCAAGCACCAATTCACTTGCCAGCCGTAGTTTTACAGTGAGTTTGCCTTAAATCACTTTTTTACCGTTACAACCTGCATGCCGGAAGGATCATTTTGCAGCGCAAGGGCCAGAACTTCCTCAATGCGTTTCACCGGGTGAATCACCAGGTCGGCAATCACGTTGTCCGGAATTTCTTCCAGATCGCGTTTATTCTCGTCCGGGATTAACACGGTTTTGATGCCGCCACGGTGCGCTGCCAGCAGTTTCTCTTTCAGGCCACCAATCGGCAGGACCTGACCACGCAGCGTAATTTCACCGGTCATGGCAACATCAGCGCGCACCGGGTTACCGGTGAGGCAGGAAACCAGCGCGGTACACATTGCAATACCGGCACTTGGACCATCTTTCGGCGTAGCGCCTTCAGGAACGTGCACGTGAATATCACGCTTCTCGTAGAAGTCACTGTTGATGCCCAGCTTCTCAGCGCGGGCACGCACCACGGTCAGTGCCGCCTGGATAGATTCCTGCATGACTTCACCCAGCGAGCCGGTGTAGGTCAGCTTACCTTTGCCCGGAACGCAGGCGGTTTCGATAGTCAGCAAGTCACCCCCCACTTCCGTCCACGCCAGACCGGTAACCTGGCCCACGCGGTTTTCGCTGTCGGCACGGCCATAGTCATAACGCTGCACGCCGAGATAATCTTTGAGGTTATCGCCGTTAATTTCGATGTGCTTGATGGTTTTATCCATCAGCAAGGTTTTCACTGCCTTACGGCACAGCTTGGAGAGTTCACGCTCAAGGCTACGCACGCCCGCTTCACGGGTGTAGTAACGAATGATGCCAACAATGGCGCTGTCGTCCACGGTCAGTTCATTTTTCTTCAGCGCGTTACGCTCAATCTGCTTCGACAGCAGGTGCTGTTTCGCAATGTTAAGTTTTTCGTCTTCGGTGTAGCCAGACAGGCGGATCACTTCCATACGATCCAGCAGCGGTGCCGGAATGTTCATCGAGTTAGAGGTCGCGACGAACATCACATCGGAGAGATCGTAATCCACTTCCAGATAGTGATCGTTAAAAGCAATGTTCTGTTCCGGATCCAGCACCTCAAGCAGAGCTGAAGCCGGGTCACCGCGCATGTCCGAAGACATCTTATCAATCTCATCCAGCAGGAACAGCGGGTTTTTAACCCCCACTTTCGCCATTTTCTGGATCAGTTTGCCCGGCATGGAACCGATGTAAGTACGACGGTGACCGCGAATTTCCGCTTCATCACGGACGCCACCCAGTGCCATACGGACGTATTTACGGCCGGTCGCTTTGGCGATCGACTGGCCCAGAGAGGTTTTACCTACCCCAGGCGGCCCCACCAGGCAGAGGATCGGGCCTTTAATTTTGCTGACGCGACTCTGTACTGCCAAATATTCGAGAATGCGATCTTTCACGCGTTCAAGACCGAAGTGGTCGGTATCCAGGGTTTCCTGTGCTTTCAGCAGGTCTTTCTTCACCTTGCTGCGCGCATTCCACGGCACCTGAACCATCCAGTCGATATAGCCACGCACAACCGTCGCTTCCGCCGACATCGGTGACATCATCTTCAGCTTTTGCAGTTCGGCTTCGGTTTTGTCACGCGCTTCTTTCGGCATTTTTGCCGCGTCGATTTTGCGTTTCAGCGCTTCGTTTTCATCTGGCGCATCGTCCATTTCGCCGAGTTCTTTCTGAATCGCCTTCATCTGCTCATTCAGATAGTACTCACGCTGGCTTTTTTCCATCTGTTTCTTGACGCGGTTACGGATGCGTTTCTCAACCTGCAGCAGGTCAATCTCCGATTCCATCATCGCCATCAGATATTCCAGACGTTCATTAATGTCTGACATTTCCAGAACGGACTGTTTATCAGCCAGTTTCAGCGGCATATGTGCAGCCACGGTATCGGCCAGACGCGCAGCATCGTCGATGCTGTTAAGCGAGGTCAGAACTTCCGGCGGGATCTTCTTATTCAGCTTGATATAACCTTCAAACTGATTGATCGCCGTACGCACCAGCACTTCCTGCTCGCGCTCTTCAATCTCAGGCGATTCCAGGTATTCCGCCTGAGCCGAAAAATGTTCGCCGTTATCTGACAGCGTGGTGATGTGTGCACGCTGTAAACCTTCCACCAGCACTTTTACTGTGCCGTCGGGGAGTTTCAGCATTTGCAAAATAGAGGCAACAGTCCCGACTGAGAAGAGGTCGTTAATGCCAGGTTCATCCGTTGAAGCTTCTTTCTGAGCGACCAGCATGATTTTTTTGTCATGATCCATGGCGGCTTCAAGGCAGCGAATGGATTTTTCACGACCGACAAACAACGGAATGACCATGTGCGGATAAACCACTACGTCACGCAACGGCAACACAGGGATTTCAATGCGTTCAGAACGCTCAGGATTCATAGAGCTCTCTCTTAGTTTAATTTCCGCCAGGGTAAGGGGAACCGCATCATCCAGACAAAGTGCAGTTTGACCCACAGGTATCTGAGTATATGGGGATGAACGGAATAGATTCAATGATGGGGTTACGAGAAAAGTAAAAGGGGGAACATTTTCCCCCTTTTCAGATAACTAACTGGATTGATTTGTTTATTTATTCGCCAGATGCCTGCTGCGCTTCAGGCTGGACGTAAATCAGCTTCGGCTCGCTGTCGCCCTCGATCACCGGGGCGTCCACCACCACTTTCTCCACGTCATCCATCGACGGCAGATCGTACATGGTGTTCAGCAATGCACCTTCCACAATCGAGCGCAGGCCACGGGCGCCGGTTTTACGCGACATGGCTTTTTTCGCAATCGCCGTCAGCGCATCTTCACGGAACTCCAGCTCCACCCCTTCCAGGTTAAACAGCGCCTGGTACTGCTTGGTCAGCGCATTTTTTGGCTCGCGCAGGATCTGGATCAGCGCGTCTTCGCTCAGCTCGGTCAGCGTTGCCACCACCGGCAGACGGCCGATGAATTCCGGGATCAGACCAAACTTGATCAGATCTTCCGGCTCCACCTGCGCCAGCAGCTCGCCTTCGGTCGCTTTCTCTGACTTGCCCTTCACCGACGCACCAAAACCGATGCCGGTGCCGGTGTCCACGCGCTGCGACACCACTTTATCCAGGCCGGCAAACGCCCCGCCGCAGATAAACAGGATCTTAGACGTGTCGACCTGCAGGAACTCCTGCTGCGGATGCTTGCGCCCGCCCTGCGGCGGTACGGCCGCCACGGTGCCTTCAATCAGCTTCAGCAGCGCCTGCTGCACGCCTTCGCCGGACACATCGCGGGTAATCGACGGGTTGTCTGACTTGCGTGAAATTTTGTCGATTTCATCAATGTAGACGATGCCGCGCTGCGCTTTCTGCACGTCGTAGTCACACTTCTGCAGCAGCTTCTGAATGATGTTTTCCACATCCTCACCCACGTAACCGGCTTCGGTCAGCGTGGTGGCGTCCGCCATAGTGAACGGCACGTCCAGCAGGCGCGCCAGCGTCTCGGCCAGCAGCGTTTTACCGCTGCCGGTCGGGCCGATCAGCAGAATGTTACTTTTACCCAGCTCGATACCGTTGCTGGTGTCGCCGTTACGCAGGCGCTTGTAGTGGTTATACACCGCGACCGACAGCACCTTCTTGGCCCGTTCCTGACCGATCACATAGTCATCAAGATGGTGGCGAATTTCGTGCGGCGTGGGCAGCGAGTTGCGCTCGCGGTGCGGCGCAACTTCTTTGATCTCTTCGCGAATAATGTCGTTACATAAGTCGACGCATTCATCGCAGATGTAGACTGACGGGCCGGCAATCAGCTTACGCACTTCATGCTGGCTTTTGCCGCAAAAAGAGCAGTACAGCAGTTTCCCTGAACCGTCTTTGCGCTTATCTGTCATCAGTTAACCTCATGCCTTGCTAAATTTACACGTACCAGAGCTTAATATAGCCCATTTCCCTCTGCAATTGGGAGTAAAAGTCCCGCATGTTGCGTGACAGGGCGCCAAAAACATGACCGTGCTCACCAGGTACAAAAAACAAACAAAGAGGGAAAAAACCGGAGAGAAAAACATTTAACTTTATGTTTTAATTGACAAATGCGACCTGATATTACAGTTGATTTAGCTGCTAAATGGATTATGCTAAACTCTGGTCACTTATGATTATCCGATGGAGTGTAAAACATGCCTCAAGAACCGAATAAAGAAGAAAACGGGCAGGAAGAGAAGAATTCATCGCTGGCAGTGAATAAACTACTGCAGTCACGCTCTATCATCATTTCTGGTGAGATCAATCAGGCACTGGCCGAGAAAGTCACCGCACAGCTGCTGATCCTGCAGGAGATGGGTGATGAGCCGATCAAGCTGTTTATTAACAGCCAGGGTGGCCATGTCGAAGCCGGTGATACCATCCACGACATGATCAAATTTGTGAAGCCCAAAGTGCTGGTCATCGGTACGGGCTGGGTTGCCAGCGCGGGCATCACCATCTTCCTCGCGGCGGATAAAGACAATCGCTACTCGCTGCCGAATACCCGCTTTATGATCCACCAGCCACTGGGTGGCGTTCGCGGTAAAGTCTCTGATATTGAGATTGAAGCGAAAGAGCTGCTGCGTGCACGTGCGCGCATTAACCAGCTGATCAGCAAAGCGACAGGTCAGCCGCTGGAAAAAGTCGAGAAAGACACCGACAGTAACTACTGGATGAGCCCGGAACAGGCGGTTGATTACGGTATTACCACCCACGTCATCAGCCAGTGGGATGAACTGAAAGCCTAACGGCTTTGCAGTCATAAAAAAAGCCCGCAGATTGCGGGCTTTTTTATTGCGATAGCATCAGGTTATTCGCCTGATGCCTGCTGCGCTTCGGGTTGGCCGTAAATCAGCTTCGGCTCGCTGTCGCCCTCGATCACCGGGGCATCCACCACCACTTTCTCCACGTCATCCATCGACGGCAGATCGTACATGGTGTTCAGCAATGCGCCTTCCACAATCGAGCGCAGGCCACGGGCGCCGGTTTTACGCGACATGGCTTTTTTCGCAATCGCCGTCAGCGCATCTTCACGGAACTCCAGCTCCACCCCTTCCAGGTTAAACAGCGCCTGGTACTGCTTGGTCAGCGCATTTTTTGGCTCGCGCAGGATCTGGATCAGCGCGTCTTCGCTCAGCTCGGTCAGCGTTGCCACCACCGGCAGACGGCCGATGAATTCCGGGATCAGACCAAACTTGATCAGATCTTCCGGCTCCACCTGCGCCAGCAGCTCGCCTTCGGTCGCTTTCTCTGACTTGCCCTTCACCGACGCACCAAAACCGATGCCGGTGCCGGTGTCCACGCGCTGCGACACCACTTTATCCAGGCCGGCAAACGCCCCGCCGCAGATAAACAGGATCTTAGACGTGTCGACCTGCAGGAACTCCTGCTGCGGATGCTTGCGCCCGCCCTGCGGCGGTACGGCCGCCACGGTGCCTTCAATCAGCTTCAGCAGCGCCTGCTGCACGCCTTCGCCGGACACATCGCGGGTAATCGACGGGTTGTCTGACTTGCGTGAAATTTTGTCGATTTCATCAATGTAGACGATGCCGCGCTGCGCTTTCTGCACGTCGTAGTCACACTTCTGCAGCAGCTTCTGAATGATGTTTTCCACATCCTCACCCACGTAACCGGCTTCGGTCAGCGTGGTGGCGTCCGCCATAGTGAACGGCACGTCCAGCAGGCGCGCCAGCGTCTCGGCCAGCAGCGTTTTACCGCTGCCGGTCGGGCCGATCAGCAGAATGTTACTTTTACCCAGCTCGATACCGTTGCTGGTGTCGCCGTTACGCAGGCGCTTGTAGTGGTTATACACCGCAACTGCCAGCACCTTCTTGGCCCGTTCCTGCCCGATCACGTAGTCATCAAGGTGTTGGCGGATTTCGTGCGGCGTGGGCAGCGAGTTACGCTCGCGGTGCGGCGCAACTTCTTTGATCTCTTCGCGAATAATGTCGTTGCATAAGTCGACGCATTCATCGCAGACATACACCGACGGGCCGGCGATCAGCTTACGCACTTCGTGCTGGCTTTTGCCGCAGAAAGAGCAGTACAGCAGTTTCCCTGAACCGTCTTTGCGTTTATCAGTCATTTACTTCCCCTCAGTTGTCACACTCACCTTCCCACCAGGGGTTAGTTACGCAGGCCGCTCCCAAAGCAACCTGCGAAGGCAACGGCACCTTGTTACAACAACATGTTAAATCAGTTACGCTGAGACAGAACAGAATCCACTAAGCCGTACTCGACAGATTCGCTGGCCGAAAGGAAACGGTCACGATTGGTATCACGCTCAATGGTTTCAATTGTCTGTCCGGTATGTTTCGCCATCAGCTCGTTCATCATCTGTTTAGTTTTGATGATTTCACGGGCGTGGATGTCAATGTCGGACGCCTGCCCCTGGAACCCCCCCAGCGGCTGATGGATCATCACGCGGGAGTTAGGCAGGCAGTAACGCTTGCCTTTAGCCCCGGCGGTCAGCAGGAAGGCTCCCATCGAACAGGCCTGCCCCATGCAAATTGTGCTGACGTCAGGTTTAATGAACTGCATCGTGTCGTAGATCGACATTCCTGCGGTGATAACCCCACCAGGAGAGTTAATGTACAGGTGGATATCCTTTTCAGGATTCTCCGCTTCCAGAAACAGCATCTGCGCGACAATCAGGTTGGCCATATGGTCTTCGACCTGGCCTGTCAGGAAAATAATGCGCTCTTTCAGCAGGCGCGAGTAGATGTCGTAAGAACGCTCTCCGCGAGAGGTTTGTTCGACCACCATTGGCACCAGAGCCATATGAGGTGCAGTTTGTTCACGTTCGCCGCTGTATGACATTATCGTCTCCTGGATAAATTTCATTTGGCAACACTCTGTAGTGATTCTACTTGAGAGCGATCAGGAACACTATGATTCCAGGCCTTACACCCGATGCCGTCCGGACAGTTATCGGGTCTGATGACTTCGTTGTACCGATTTGGGGATGTTCCCCCGCTATTTCAAGCATAACAACGTTTTTATCAACTGCTAACCAGGAAAAGCAGCATAGTCGATATTTTGCAGATTAAATGCGCAAATAGCCCATAAAAGCAGTGTGATTTTAGCCCATAAACGACAAAAGCCCGCAACCAGAAGGCTGCGGGCTTCGCGTCAACTCACAAGTCTGAAGATCAGGCCGTAGCGGTCTGGTTCATCAGTTCCTGGAAGTTAGTGGCTTTTTCAGTCACTTTCGCTTTTTCCAGCACGGCTTCAACAGCCTGCTCTTCCAGCGCGACATTACGCATGTTGTTCATCAGCTCGTTGTTTTTGCTGTAGAACTCGATCACTTCTGATGGATCTTCGTAAGCAGAAGCCATCTCTTCGATCAGCGCTTTAACACGGTCTTCGTCAGCTTTCAGCTCGTGGGTGCGAATCACTTCGCCCAGCAGCAGCCCAACCACAACGCGGCGTTTAGCCTGCTCTTCGAACAGTTCACGAGGCAGCTCCAGAGCCTGCTTCTCGTTACCACCGAAGCGCTGTGCAGCCTGACGCTTCAGCACATCGATTTCACCGTCGATCAGGGCAGCAGGAACTTCGATGTCGTTGGCTTTCACCAGACCGTCGATTGCCTGATTTTTCACGCGGTTACGTACGGCGCCTTTCAGTTCACGCTGCATGTTCTTACGCACTTCAGCACGCAGACCTGCAACAGAACCATCTTCCACGCCGAAGCGCTTGATGAACTCTTCAGTGAATTCTGGCAGCTCGCGCTCTTCAACCTTCTTCAGTACGATTTCAAACTTCGCTGCTTTACCTTTCAGGTTCTCAGCGTGGTAATCGTCCGGGAAGTTAACGTCGATAGTAAAGGTTTCGCCCGCTTTGTGGCCGACAACACCTTCTTCGAAGCCTGGGATCATACGACCCTGGCCCATTGCCAGTACGAAGTCAGACGCTTTGCCGCCTTCAAACTCTTCGCCATCAACAGAACCGGAGAAGTCGATAGTTGCACGGTCTTCAGCCGTTGCTGCGGCATCGGTTTCTTTCCAGGTGGCCTGCTGCTTACGCAGGGTGTCCAGCATGGTGTCAACGTCAGCATCAGTCACTTCCACCACCGGTTTTTCAACTTCGATGGCTTCCAGACCCTGCAGTTCAACTTCCGGGTACACTTCAAACTCAGCGGAGAATGTGAAGTCTTCACCGGTTTTGTATTCGCCTGGCACATATTTAGGTGCGCCAGCCGGATTGATTTTTTCTTTGATGATCGCATCGACAAAGCCGCGCTGCATCAGATCGCCCAGGACGTCCTGGCGAACAGAAGCACCGTAACGTTGTTCAACAACAGTCATCGGTACTTTTCCTTTGCGGAAACCGTCAATGCGTACTTTCTTAGCTACGCTGACCAGCTCACTTTTCACCGCTTTTTCGATCACATCTTTATCAACGGTAATCGTTACGCGACGGCCCAGGCCCTGAGTTGTTTCTACTGAAACTTGCATCTTATTACCTCAAAAAATCACGTGCTCGGTCAACTTCAGACGTACCCTGCTGTTGAGTAGCAGGATGAATCTAAGAACCGGGACGGCTTCTGATGTCAGAACCACATTCCCTGTTTTACAGAAGCGTCCCGAAGACATTCCGGAAAAATAGACGCAGCATTATAGCGACAACGTCCTGATGAGTCGAGGCTACACACTCGCCCAAACCCCGCTACTTTTTACATTTTTGCCATCAAACCGCAAGAATTTGCTGGCTGTCGCGTTTTTGAGTCTCTTTAAATGAAAAAAACGGCCCGGAGGCCGTTTTTTCAGTTTGTGACATCGGGCTACGCCAGCGTGCCGGCCCCGCGACAGTTTGGTGAGGCCGGAACGGTATCCTGCAACCCCGCCCACTCTTTAAGGGTATAGCTGTGTAATGCCAGCGCATGAACGCTACCCGCCAGCTCATCCGCCAGTACCCCATAGATGGCACGATGCCGGCTAAGAAAACGCTGATCGTTAAAGCTGTCGCTGACAATCACGACTTTAAAGTGACTCTCTGCGCCTGCAGGAACATTGTGACGATAGCTTTCATCATGCACTTCGAGATGCACGGGTGAAAACGCCGTACGTAACTTTTCTTCTATTTGTTCACGGATCATACCTGAACTCCTCTGATGCAGAGAACTGCGCCCCATCCCTTTAAATCGTAGTCGGTTTTTCTACAAAACCGCTGCACATTAACGAATATTTACTGCCGCTATACACTTTTCAAATACGGTGATGCAACGTAGCGGCAGAGATGAGGTCGAATGGTTACGCGCGCGGAAGTCGGAAAAATTCGCAACGCGATGAATTTACGCCCTGTCGGGGCTTCCCCTGTCGACAGGCAATGATATGATGACGGCAGTTTTGTCAGCAATACTACCCACGAAATCGAGAAAATAAGCATGTTAAAAAAATTATTTTTCCCTCTGCTGGCCGTGTTTATTCTGGCTGGCTGCGCAGGGAGCAGCAATACGCTCGACATTTCACCAAAAATTCAGTTGCCGCAGCGCGACCCAAGCCTGATGGGCATCACCATTAGTATTACGGGGGCCGACCAGCGTAGCGATCAGGCACTGGCGAAAGTAAACCGTGATGGCCAGCTGATTACGCTGACGCCAACCCGTGACCTGCGCTTCCTGTTACAGGAAACGCTGGAGAAGCAGATGACCGCTCGCGGTTACATGGTTGGCCCAAGCGGCGCAGTCGATCTGCAGATCGTGGTTAACGGCCTGTATGCCGACGTCACCCAGGGTAACGTGCGCTACAGCATCACCACTAAAGCGGATATCTCTATCATTGCTACCGCTAAAAATGGCAGTAAGCAGGTGAAGAATTATCGCCAGACCAGCAGTGTTGAGGGCGCATTCTCTGCCACTAATCAGAAAATCACCAATGTCGTCAACAACACACTGGGTGACGTGATTGCCGACATGGCACAGGACACCAGCGTTAACGACTTCATTAAGCAAAACGCGCGTTAATCTCTCTGGCCCGGCGTCCTGCCGGGCCCGATTTAAGGTCCGTATGTCCAATCACTATCTGCACATTTTCACCCGGCGTAATTCTGCCCTACTTCTGATACTCGGCTTTGCTTCTGGTCTGCCTCTGGCGCTCACCTCCGGCACACTACAGGCGTGGATGGCGGTAGAGAATATCGATATTAAAACCATCGGCTTCTTTTCTCTCGTCGGCCAGGCCTACGTTTTCAAGTTTCTGTGGTCCCCCCTGATGGACCGTTACACGCCGCCGTTTCTCGGCCGCAGGCGTGGCTGGTTATTGCTGACCCAACTTCTCCTGATTGTCGGTATCGCGCTGATGGGCTTCATGCAGCCATCGCGTGACCTGACGCTGCTCGCCGCGCTGGCGGTGCTGGTGGCCTTCTGTTCGGCCTCTCAGGATATTGTATTTGACGCATGGAAGACCGATGTGCTGGCGGCCAGTGAGCGCGGCAGCGGCGCAGCCATCAGCGTGCTGGGCTACCGCCTGGCGATGCTGGTTTCCGGCGGTCTGGCGCTATGGCTGGCGGATCGCTTTCTTGGCTGGCAGGCAATCTGGTGGCTGATGGCCGCCATGATGCTGCCTGGCGTAATTGCCACCCTGCTGGCAAAAGAACCGGAGACAACCGCAGATCGACCCCATACGCTGGAAGAGGCTGTCGTTGCACCACTGCGTGATTTCTTCAACCGCAATAATGCCTGGCTGATCCTGTCGCTGATCGTCCTCTATAAGCTGGGAGATGCTTTCGCTGCCAGTCTGACGACTATCTTCCTGATCCGCGGCGTCGGCTTTGACGCAGGTGACGTCGGGCTGGTGAATAAAACGCTGGGGCTGATCGCAACCATTATAGGAGCGCTGGCCGGGGGGGTGCTGATGCAGCGCCTCAGCCTGTTCCGCGCCCTGATGCTGTTCGGCATTTTGCAGGCCGTGTCGAATCTGGGTTACTGGATCCTGTCGGTGACTGACAAACATCTTTACAGCATGGCGGCGGCGGTGACAGTGGAAAACCTCTGTGGCGGTATGGGCACGGCGGCTTTCGTGGCGCTGCTGATGACGCTGTGTAACCGCTCTTTCTCCGCCACACAGTTTGCGCTGCTCTCTGCCCTGTCGGCCATTGGCCGCGTATACGTCGGCCCGGTCGCTGGCTGGTTTGTCGAAACCTGGGGCTGGCCAACATTTTATGCGTTCTCAGTCGTCGCCGCACTGCCAGGGCTGCTGCTGCTGCTCGGCTGTCGTTCAACGCTGGAATATGCCCAGAATAATGCCGACTTTCTGCCACGTACGGCCTTCCGTTCAGGCTACCGCTGGGCGCTGCGTGGACTCATCGCCGGGGGAGCGCTGCTGGCTGTCTGGCTGCTAATGCTGGCAGTAAGTGCGCTGGGTGGGTTGACAGTGAGCACACTGAGTACCACGCTATTTGAAGCGGGTATTTTACTGGTATTGAGCGGGGTTGTTGCGGGAACGCTGCTCGACTTCCTGGCACTGAAAAAAGCCCATGCGCGCCCCAATTAATGGCCTTTTTTGACCGGCAGGCAGCATTGTTAATGAAATTATTCTGCCAACAATAAGTTAACAAAACCGGGCTGATTTCGCGCTATGCGATGCTCAGCCCGAAGGTAACACATCAGTAAAATGGAATGCTTGATGTGAAATAAATTTTTTACGATTTATGAGGGAGGAAAAAAAAACTCAACGCTTGATGCTCATCATTTTCAGGTATTAAAAACCGGTGCGTAATTAGTTTTGGTTAATTAATATCACGCAAATGATAAGGAGTTGTTAAATAATTGGTACATAAAATGGCTGGTTATAGCAGATACAATTTTTGTACGGTTTTTTTCATCGGATTTTGTTATATTGGCGCCAACCCTTTGCCAGCATTAATATTTTGTCACGTGCCGTAACATATGTGACAGCGTTTGCAAAAGGTGTCAACACCCCGCTGACACAGCCTGATGCAGGTTTACAGTACTGAAACCTTCCCGTAAAATGCCGCCACACTTAAACGACAATAGAGCCCTTGTCATTGAGGTCGTTAAATGAGACTCAGTAAATACAATAAAAGTTTGGGGATTTTGTCATTAATCACAAGCATGATTTTGTTAAGTGGTTGTGATAGTGCGTTATTAAATCCCAAAGGACAGATTGCAATGGAGCAACGTTCGCTGATTTTGACGGCCTTTGGCCTGATGATGATCGTCGTAATCCCCGCAGTCTTGATGGCCGTGGTGTTCGCCTGGAAATATCGGGCATCTAACACCAATGCGAAATACAGCCCAAACTGGTCACACTCGAACAAAGTGGAAGCCGTAGTATGGACTGTGCCGATCTTGATCATTGTCTTCCTTGGCATTCTGACGTGGAAATCAACCCACGCTCTGGAACCAAGTAAGCCACTGGTACATGACGCGAAACCTCTCGAGATTGAAGTTGTCTCGCTTGACTGGAAATGGATGTTCATTTACCCGGAACAGGGTATTGCTACCGTAAACCAGATTGCTTTCCCGGCTAATCGCCCGGTGAGCTTCAAGATCACTTCAAACACCGTAATGAACTCCTTCTTCATTCCTACCCTCGGTAGCCAGATTTACGCTATGGCGGGCATGCAAACTAAATTACATCTGATTGCGAATGAAGCCGGTACGTTTAATGGTATCTCCTCGAACTTCAGTGGTCGTGGTTTCTCTGGTATGAAGTTTAAAGCGATTGCAACACCTGACGAAGCGACTTTCGAGCAGTGGGTAGCGAAAGCGAAGCAATCTCCAGAAACCCTCATGACAATGGATGATTTTAATAAGCTGGCAGCGCCTAGCGAAAATCACCCGGTGGAATTCTTCTCTAGTGTGAAACCTGGACTGTTTAAAGACATCATTGGTCAGTTCCAGATGAACCACGGTGGAAGCATGGACATGTCCCACGGCGAAGGCCATGAAGGCATGGATATGAGTAACGCCGCTCACGCGGGAGCCGAGGAATAATACGATGCTTGGAAAATTAACACTGGATGCAGTGCCGTATCATGAACCGATTATCATGGTTACGGTTGCCGCCATTATTCTTGGCGGTCTGGCGCTTGTCGCCGCACTGACTTACTTCGGTAAGTGGAAATATCTGTGGACCGAGTGGCTGACATCCGTTGACCACAAAAAACTCGGTATCATGTACATCATCATGGCATTCGTCATGCTGCTGCGTGGTTTTGCCGATGCTGTGATGATGCGTACCCAGCAGGTGCTTGCCTCTGCGGGTGAAGCTGGCATTCTGCCACCGCACCACTATGACCAGATCTTCACCGCCCACGGCGTGATCATGATCTTCTTCGTAGCGATGCCGTTTGTTGTTGGTCTGATGAACATTGCTGTTCCATTGCAGATCGGCGCACGCGATGTGGCCTTCCCGTTCCTGAACAACCTGAGCTTCTGGTTCACGGCTGTGGGTGTCGTTCTGGTTAACCTGTCACTGGGTGTGGGTGAATTCGCACAGACCGGCTGGCTGGCTTACCCACCACTTTCGGGGGCGGAATACAGTCCGGGAGTCGGCGTTGACTACTGGATATGGAGTCTACAGCTCTCCGGTATCGGGACGACCCTGACAGGTATCAACTTCTTCGTGACCATCATGAAGATGCGTGCGCCTGGCATGACCATGTTCAAAATGCCGGTCTTCACCTGGGCATCCCTGTGTACTAACGTACTGATCATCGCTGCGTTCCCGGTTCTGACCGTGACCCTGGCTCTGCTGACCCTTGACCGTTATCTTGGTTTCCATTTCTTTACCAATGATATGGGCGGCAACATGATGATGTACGTCAACCTGATTTGGGTTTGGGGTCATCCGGAAGTCTACATCCTGGTTCTGCCGGTCTTCGGTGTGTTCTCGGAAGTGGTTGCTACCTTCTCGAAAAAACGTCTGTTTGGCTACACCTCACTGGTTTGGGCTACGGTGGTTATTACCATCCTGTCCTTTATCGTGTGGCTGCACCACTTCTTCACCATGGGTGCGGGTGCCAACGTTAACGCCTTCTTCGGTATTATGACGATGATTATCGCCATCCCGACCGGTGTTAAAATCTTCAACTGGCTGTTCACCATGTACCAGGGCCGCATTGAAATGCACTCCTGTATGCTGTGGACCGTTGGCTTCCTGGTCACCTTCTCTGTAGGTGGTATGACCGGGGTTCTGCTGGCCGTGCCAGGTGCTGACTTCGTTCTGCACAACAGTCTGTTCCTGATTGCCCACTTCCATAACGTGATTATCGGCGGTGTGGTGTTTGGTTGCTTTGCTGGTGTGACTTACTGGTTCCCGAAAGCATTCGGCTTCAAGCTGAATGAAACCTGGGGTATCCGCGCGTTCTGGTTCTGGATTATTGGCTTCTTCGTTGCCTTTATGCCGCTGTACGTGCTGGGCTTCATGGGTATGACCCGTCGTATCAGCCAGGACATCGATCCACAGTTCCACCCAATGCTGGTTGTTGCAGCATGTGGTGCTGGCCTGATTGCCTGTGGTGTTATTTGCCAGATTACCCAGTTCTACGTGTCGATCCGCGACCGCGAACAGCTGCGTGATGTGACAGGTGACCCGTGGGGTGGCCGTACTCTGGAGTGGGCAACCTCTTCACCACCACCGTTCTATAACTTTGCTGTTGTTCCTGAAGTCCACGAGCGTGATGCGTTCTGGGAAATGAAGGAAAAAGGCGAAGCGTATAAACAGCCGACTCATTATGAAGAAATTCATATGCCGAAAAACAGCGGCGCCGGTGTGGTAATTGGTTTCTTCAGTGTGATCTTCGGTTTTGCAGCAATCTGGCACATCTGGTGGCTGGTAGGCCTGTCATTCCTGGCCATTATCGTGTCCTGGATCGTCAAGAGCTTTGACAATGACGTGGATTACTACGTTCCTGTTGCTGAGATTCAGAAAATTGAGAATCAGCACTTTGACGAAATTAGCAAAGCAGGTCTGAAAAATGTCGACTGAAACTGTGACTAAACACCACGACGCCCATGCGGAGCATGGGCATCACGATGCAGGGGCCAACAAAGTCTTTGGCTTCTGGATCTACCTGATGAGTGACTGCATCATCTTCGCAACCCTGTTTGCGACGTATGGTGTGATGGTTAATAACACCGCAGGCGGCCCGGCAGGCAAAGATATCTTTGAACTGCCCTTCGTCCTGGTGGAAACTGCCCTGCTTCTGTTGAGCTCCATTACCTATGGTTTTGCAGTCATCAACATGAACAACAAGCAGAAAGGTGCTGTCATCGGCTGGTTAGCGATGACCTTCCTGTTTGGTCTGGGCTTCATCGGTATGGAAATCTATGAATTCCATCACCTGATTAAAGAAGGCTTTGGACCGGACCGCAGTGGTTTCCTGTCTGCGTTCTTTACGCTGGTAGGGACTCACGGTCTGCACGTGACTTCGGGTCTGATCTGGATGCTGGTGCTGATGTATCAGGTTGCTTCTCGCGGCCTGACTGACAGCAACCGTACCCGTATCATGTGCCTCAGCCTGTTCTGGCACTTCCTGGATGTGGTGTGGATCTGCGTATTCACCATTGTTTACCTGATGGGGGTTATGTAATGAGCCATTCAGCAACTGAACATGGCGCTTCTCACGGTAGCGTGAAGTCTTATATGATCGGCTTTGTCCTGTCGATCATTCTGACAGGTATCCCATTCTGGATGGTCATGGACGGCGGCGCTTCTAAAGCGACCATCCTCACTGTTGTTCTGGTGTGTGCAGTTGTCCAGGTGCTGGTGCACCTGGTTTACTTCCTGCATCTGGACAGCAAGTCTGAGGGCGGCTGGAACCTGATTGCTATCGTGTTTGCAGCACTTATCATCCTGATTGTTGTTGTCGGCTCGCTATGGATTATGTGGAACCTCAACTACAACATGATGAGCCACTAACAGAGCTACTGTGATGATTAAGCAATACCTGCAAGTAACAAAACCAGGAATTATTTTCGGGAATTTAATTTCTGTCATCGGGGGATTTCTGCTGGCTTCTAAAGGCAGCATTGATTATGCCCTGTTTCTCTTCACCTTAGTCGGCGTCTCGCTGGTGGTTGCATCAGGTTGTGTTTATAACAACTTTATCGACCGTGACATCGACAAAAAAATGGAGAGAACCAAGAATCGGGTGCTGGTTAAAGGCCTCATCTCTCCGAAATTAAGCCTGGTTTATGCAACCGTGTTAGGTATTGCTGGCTTCGCAATGCTGTATTTCGGCGCAAATCCGCTGGCCATGTGGCTGGCGGTGATGGGCTTTGTGGTTTATGTCGGCGTTTACAGCCTGTACATGAAGCGCAATTCCGTATACGGCACTCTGATTGGCAGCCTCTCCGGTGCAGCACCTCCCGTGATTGGCTACTGTGCGGTTACCAACCAGTTTGACGCGGGTGCATTGATCCTGCTGGCAATCTTTAGCCTGTGGCAGATGCCGCATTCATATGCGATCGCTATCTTCCGCTTTAACGATTATCAGGCAGCCAATATCCCGGTTCTGCCGGTAGTGAAAGGCATTTCTGTGGCAAAGAACCATATCACGCTGTATATCATCGCGTTTATGGTTGCCACCCTGATGCTGACGCTGGTGGGCTACGCCGGATATAAGTATCTGGTTGTTGCTGCCGCAGTCAGCGTCTGGTGGCTGGGTATGGCACTGTCAGGTTACAAAACTCAGAACGATCGCGTCTGGGCACGTAAACTGTTTGTGTTCTCGATTGTCGCTATCACCGCGTTAAGCGTGATGATGTCCGTCGACTTCATGACCCCGGCGTCAAAAGACATGCTGACTTACCTCAGGTAACAGTAAGCATACAGCACGACTAAGGGCGCGATTTCGCGCCCTTTCTTTTTGTTACCACTAACTCAAAAGTATTGTTTTACCCGCCCTCCCCTCACACATAAACTATGTGCATTCGACAGACTGAGGTAGTAATGAACGATAATAAAATGACTCCGGTCGAGCTGCGTGCGACCTGGGGTTTGGGGACGGTTTTTTCCCTGCGTATGCTGGGAATGTTTATGGTACTGCCGGTCCTGACCACTTATGGCATGGCACTGCAGGGAGCAAGTGAAACACTTATTGGATTCGCCATTGGTATCTACGGTTTGGCGCAGGCCGTCTTTCAAATTCCTTTCGGACTTCTTTCTGACCGTATTGGTCGTAAGCCACTCATCGTCGGCGGATTGCTGATTTTTGTTTTGGGGAGTGTTATCGCGGCCATGACCACCTCTATATGGGGGGTGATACTGGGTCGGGCATTACAGGGTTCCGGGGCAATTGCTGCCGCCGTGATGGCGCTGTTGTCCGACCTGACGCGTGAGCAGAATCGTACCAAAGCGATGGCCTTTATTGGCATCAGCTTCGGCATCACCTTTGCCATTGCTATGGTAGCAGGTCCGGTAATCACCCACGCCTTCGGCCTGCACGCGCTGTTCTGGATGATCGCCATACTTGCCAGCGGCGGGATTATCATCACACTGCTGGTGGTACCGTCTGCCTCAAACCATGTGCTGAACCGCGAGTCCGGCATCGTTAAGGGTAGCATCCGCAACGTGCTGGCCAACAGCCGTCTGGTGAAGCTGAATATCGGCATTCTTTGCCTGCATATTCTGTTGATGTCGAGCTTTGTTGCCCTGCCAGGACAATTTGAACAGGCGGGCCTGCCTGCAGCCGAGCACTGGAAGGTGTACCTGATCACTATGCTGATCGCCTTCGCCAGCGTACTGCCGTTTATCATCTATGCCGAAGTGAAACGCCGGATGAAACGCGTGTTTGTTGGCTGTGTCATTCTGATGCTGGTAGCAGAAGTGGTGCTGTGGGGAGCCGGTAATCACTTCTGGACGCTGGTCATTGGCGTACAGCTGTTCTTTATCGGTTTCAACCTGATGGAGGCGATTTTGCCGTCGCTGGTCAGTAAAGAGTCCCCGCCGGGCTATAAAGGCACCGCAATGGGCCTCTATTCCACCAGCCAGTTTATTGGCGTGGCGATTGGCGGCAGCATGGGTGGTTGGATATACGGCCATATTGATGCACAGAGCGTGTTTCTCATCGGCGCATTTATCGCCGCCATCTGGCTGCTGGTCAGCCTGAGCATGCAGGAGCCACCTTACGTCAGCAGCCTGCGTATTACTCTGGAAGCCAGCCGTGAAGATAAAGAGAGCCTGGAGCAGCGACTGAAAGCTCAGCCCGGCGTAGCCGCCGTGTTTATCGTACCTGAGGAGCGCAGCGCCTACGTCAAAATTGACAGTAAAGTGACCAGCCGCGCCGAGATCGAGAAATTGATCGCTGCGGCGGCATAATCGTCATCCGCACCTGTAGGGGCCGATCATTTTTTCCGATCGGCCCTTAGGGTTCAGGATTCTACGTTCGGCCCAAATGACTAGTCGCGGAAGTTTTTAAACTGGAACGGCTGACCCAGATCCGCTTTGCGCACCAGCGCCATGGCACCCTGCAAATCGTCACGTGACTTACCCGTGACACGCAGTTCGTCACCCTGAATCTGCGTCTGCACTTTAATTTTGCTGTCTTTAATCTGCTTAACCAGCTTTTTAGCGATGTCGCTTTCGATGCCTTTTTTCATTTTGGCTTCGACGCTCCAGCTTTTACCGCTGTGTACGATCTGCTCCGGGACGTCCAGCGCTGCACCTTCAATGCCGCGCTTGAGCAGCTTTTCACGCAGAATATCCACCAGCTGCTTCACCTGGAAGTCAGACTCGCTTAACACCTTAATGGATTCGTTTTTATCATTCAGCTCAAAGCTGGCCTCTACACCGCGAAAGTCGAAGCGGGTGGCGATTTCACGATTAGCAGTATCTACTGCGTTACGCACTTCCTGCATATCAATTTCAGAAACGATATCGAAAGATGGCATGATCTATTCTCCTGATACTAAAGTGACAGCATAATACCTGCTTGCAGCAGGTAAATAAAACCGCTGGCGCTGAAAGCTATAATAATGAGCAGGACGGTTAACTCAACCCGCGTGCGGGGAGGAACAATGAAAATTACCGTACTTGGATGCGGAGCTTTGGGGCAGATCTGGTTAGCTGCACTGGAACAACAGGGTCATGAAGTCCAGGGTTGGCTGCGGGTTCCGCAGCCTTATTGCTCAGTGAACGTCATTGGCCTGAATGGTGTGACGTTAAATAAGACCTTTATTGCCAACGACCCGACCTTTCTGGCTGACAGTGAGCTGCTGATCGTCACGCTTAAAGCGTGGCAGGTTTCCGAAGCCGTGAAGAACATGCAGTCTGTACTGCCATCAGGCTGTCCGGTGTTGCTGCTCCACAACGGAATGGGGACGCTGGACGAGCTGAAAAGCCTGCCTCAGCCCCTGTTGCAGGGCGTCACTACTCATGCCGCCAGGCGCGACAATACGGTTATCGTGCATGTTGCTTCTGGCATTACCCACATTGGCCCCGCCACCCCGGCGGCGGTGGAAATGAGCGAACTGGCCGAAATGCTGCATCGCGCATTGCCGGATGTCGCCTGGCACAATAACGTGGCCCCCGCCGCATGGCAGAAGCTGGCAGTGAACTGCGTGATTAATCCCTTAACGGTATTTTACGACTGCACTAACGGTGAGCTGGCTCAGCACCGCAGCGAAATCGAAGCGCTGAGCAACGAGGTGGCTACGGTGATGGAGCGCGAAGGTCAGCACACCTCCCGCGAATGGCTGATCGATTATGTGCTGGAAGTGATCCGCAGCACGGCGGGCAATACGTCATCGATGTTGCAGGATATTCGCGCCCAGCGCCGCACAGAAATTGATTACATTAACGGCTACGTCATCCGACGCGCGCGCGCCCAGGGGATCACCACCCCGGAAAACAGCCGTCTCTACGAATTTATTAAACGAAAGGAACATGATTATGACCGCGAATCCATCGGTTCTGGTTTGCCTGGCACCTGGGAGTGAAGAAACCGAAGCCGTTACCACCATCGATTTACTGGTGCGCGCCGGACTGAGAGTGGTTACTGCCAGCGTTGCTGATGATGGTAACTGTGAAATAGTCTGTTCCCGTGGCGTGAGGATCCTGGCCGATGCCCCGCTGGTAGAAGTGGCTGATGATGATTACGCCGCCATTGTTTTGCCCGGAGGATTGAAAGGCGCAGAGTGTTTCCGCGACAGTCCCCTGCTGGTCGAAACGGTGCGCCAGTTCAATCAGTCCGGCCGTATTGTGGCGGCGATCTGTGCCGCCGCTGGCACGGTGCTGATCCCGCATAACCTGTTTCCGGTAGGCAATATGACCGGTTTCCCTGGCCTGAAAGAGACTATCCCGGAAGAGAAATGGATGGATCGTCGCGTCGTCTGGGATCGCCGCGTCAACCTGCTGACCAGTCAGGGGCCAGGCACCGCGATCGATTTTGCGCTGAAGCTGATTGATTTAGTGGCGGGTAAGGAAAAGGCGCGAGAAGTGGCAGAACAGATGGTGCTGGCAGCGGGGATTTACGATTACCGCGATTGATAGCACACCACCGGATGATATACGGGCGGTCCGGAACAGAAGGTCCGTCTCGTCTCTATCTTAGGGGCTGACCTTTTTACCGGTCAGCCCGTGCACAGGTTACGGACGATAAACTTTGACGTTTTTAAAGCCCTGCTCGTGCAGATACAGCGCCTGTAAACGACTCATCACACCGCGCTCACAGTACAGCAGCCAGGTTTTTTTCTGATCGAGATCGCCAAACTGGGTCCCCAGCTTGTAGAACGGCAACGGCTTCACCTCAACACCCTCCAGCGTCAGCGGGCGAGCATCCTGCTCGTCGCTGGAGCGGATATCCAGGATCACATCGTTCTCAGCGAAAGAGTCCACGGTTTCGACTTCCACCACTTCTTCTTCCGTCTTCTCTGCGATCTCACGAATATCAACGTTAGTCGCTTCTTCAACCACACGGTCCAGAATGCTGAAGTCGAAGTTCAGCTCTTCGGCTTCGATCTTCCCTTTGACTGCTTTCACCGTCGGGCTTTTCGAGATAACGCCACAGTATTCCGGCATGGTACGGGCGAAATCTTCCGTACCAATCTCACGCGCCACCCTGATGATGTGCTCTTTGTCGTGCGAGATTAACGGGCGCAGGATCAGCGTATCGCTGGCGTTGTCGATCAGGCGCAGGTTGGTCAGCGTCTGGCTGGATACCTGGCCCAGCGCCTCACCGGTAACCAGCGCCTGCACGCCGTAGCGCTCGGCGATTTTTGACGCGGCACGCACCATCATGCGCTTCAGGATCACGCCCATCTGGCCGTCATCCACTTTTTCAAGGATCTCACCGACCACCGGCTCGAAGTTAATCGCGACAAAACGCACGCGGTGCGAACTGCCGTAACGCTTCCACAGATAGTGGGCAACCTGACGAACGCCAATCTCATGCGCGGCACCGCCGAGGTTAAAGAAGCAGTAGTGTACGCGACAGCCACGGCGCATCAGCATATAGCTGGATACCCCGGAGTCGAAGCCGCCAGAGATCAGCGACAGCACATCTTCCTGGGTGCCAATCGGATAGCCGCCAATACCTTCATAACGCGCGGTCACCAGGATCAGACGATCGTCTTCAATTTCCAGGTTCACCGTGACTTCAGGGCGATTCAGCTGCACCTGGGCCGTCGCTACATGCTGATTAAGACCCCCACCCACGTAACGTTCAACATCCTGCGAGCTGAACTCGTGCTTGCCGCGGCGCTTTACGCGCACGCAGAACGTCTTACCTTCGATACGCTCGCGGTTCATTTCAAGAACCTGCTCGAAGATATGGTGCACGTCGGTGTAGGTGCGGTCTTCCACTGCCAGCACGTGATGAATACCGGGGATGCGCGTCAGCTCAGCGACGATGGCCGCACGCTGATTCTCATCTTTGGCACGCACTTCGATATTGTCCCAGTGGCGCACGACGGCGAGGGTTTCATCGAAAGGTTTAAGAACGTTGCGGATGTTACCGGTCAGGATTTTGATAAAGCGCAGGCGTACAGACTGACTTTTAATCGTAATTTCAGGGAATAACTTAATGATAAACTTCATGGCGGCATGTATTCGTCAGGTAATTAAGTGCTGAACAGCATGGCACTTAACTGATAAAATCAGAGTCTTGCAAATTGGCTTACGCCCTTTGCATCCAGGCGCAGTAGTATATCATCTTTGTACCGTGGCTGCTGCCCCGATTACCCTTCCCGTCAATGCGAAAAGTGCAGGGATATTTTGCTAATCATTTTTCATCAGCTACCATGAGCGCTTACTGATGAAAAATGATAAGTCAGGACTAAAAATGCCGAAAAAAGCCGAACAGCCAGTCAGCTTCGAAACCTCACTGCAACAGCTGGAGCAGATTGTCACCCACCTCGAAAGCGGTAATCTGCCGCTGGAAGAGGCGCTGAATGAGTTTGAGCGCGGCGTGCAGCTGGCGCGCGCCGGGCAACAGACACTGCAGCAGGCTGAACAGCGCGTACAGATTTTACTGAGCGATGATAAAAACGCCGACCTGACGCCCTTCACGCCGGAAAATGACTGATGGATTTCAATGTGTTACTCACCGCGCACTACCAGCGGGTGAATGCCGCACTGCAACACTATATTGCCCAACTGCCCTTTCAGAGTAGTCCACTGGTGAATGCCATGGAATATGGGGCATTATTAGGGGGTAAGCGGCTGCGACCTTTCCTGGTGTATGCCACCGGCACGATGCTGCATGCCGATGATGCCGCACTCGATGCGCCTGCTGCCGCTGTGGAATGTATTCACGCTTATTCTCTGATCCACGACGATCTTCCTGCCATGGATGATGACAGCCTGCGTCGCGGCCAGCCCACCTGCCATATTAAGTTTGGTGAGGATTCCGCTATTCTTGCCGGGGATGCGTTGCAGACCCTGGCGTTTTCCATCCTTGCCGATACCCCGATGCCCGGCGTGACGGCAGAAGCGCGGATTGCCATGCTGTCGGAGCTGGCACAGGCCAGTGGCGTTGCCGGAATGTGTGGCGGCCAGGCGCTGGACCTGGCAGCGGAAGGTAAGCAGGTTGATTTACACGAGCTGGAACAAATTCACCGTCATAAAACCGGTGCATTAATCCGCTCTGCGGTGCGTCTTGGCGCACTGACGGCCGGTGAGCGCGGGCGGGCGGCCATGCCTGCACTCGATCGCTATGCGAACGCCATCGGCCTCGCTTTCCAGGTACAGGACGATATTCTGGACGTTATCGGCGATACCGCCGTGCTCGGCAAACGGCAGGGAGCCGATCAGCAATTAGGTAAAAGCACCTACCCGGCATTAATGGGGCTTGACAGTGCACGGGCAAAAGCATGGGATCTCCATCAGGAGTCCCTCAGCGCATTAGAAATGCTTGCCGCACAGTCGTATGACACCACCCCGCTGCGGGCGCTGGCAGGCTTTATAATTGAACGCGACAAATAACCTCCAAATGAGTCTCTGATGAGTTTTGAACCTGCAAAATACCCGACGCTTGCTCTGGCAAGCACGGTGCAAGAATTACGTTTGCTACCGAAAGAGAGTCTGCCAAAACTCTGTGACGAGCTGCGCCAGTATCTGCTCGACAGCGTGAGTCGCTCCAGCGGTCATTTTGCTTCTGGTCTGGGCGTGGTGGAACTCACCGTAGCGTTACATTACGTCTATAACACGCCGTTCGATCACCTGGTGTGGGATGTCGGTCATCAGGCCTATCCGCACAAAATCCTGACCGGACGTCGCGACCGTATCGGCACCATTCGTCAGAAAAACGGCCTGCACCCTTTCCCCTGGCGCGATGAAAGTGAATTTGACGTGCTTAACGTCGGTCACTCATCGACGTCAATCAGCGCCGGTCTGGGCATGGCCGTGGCGGCAGGAAAGGAAGGGAAAGATCGCCGTACCGCCTGTGTGATCGGCGATGGCGCAATCACCGCAGGCATGGCATTCGAGGCGATGAACCACGCCGGAGATATCAAAGCCGACCTGCTGGTGGTGCTGAACGATAATGAAATGTCGATTTCAGAAAACGTCGGCGCGTTAAACAACCGTCTGGCGCAGATCCTGTCCGGTAAAACCTATTCACGCCTGCGTGAAGGGGGCAAAAAGGTGCTGGGCGGCCTGCCACCGATTAAAGAACTGGTGAAGCGCACCGAAGAGCACCTCAAAGGCATGGTGGTGCCGGGCACACTGTTTGAAGAGCTTGGATTTAACTATATTGGCCCGGTTGACGGCCACGATGTGCTGGCGCTGGTACAGACCCTGCGCAATATGCGGGCGCTGAAGGGCCCGCAGTTCCTGCATATTATGACCAAAAAAGGCAAAGGCTACGCCCCGGCAGAAAAAGATCCTATCAGCTGGCATGCCGTGCCGAAATTTGACCCGGCCAGCGGTTTGCTGCCTAAAAGCGCCGAAGGTCTGCCGAGTTATTCGAAGATTTTTGGTCAGTGGCTGAGTGAAACGGCGGCAGAAGACAGCAAGCTGATGGCGGTGACGCCTGCTATGCGCGAAGGTTCAGGCATGGTCAGCTTCTCACGTGATTACCCACAGCAATATTTTGATGTGGCAATTGCGGAACAGCATGCGGTGACCTTTGCCGCCGGGCTGGCCATCGGCGGCTATAAGCCCGTCGTGGCGATCTACTCCACCTTCCTGCAGCGCGCCTACGATCAGCTGATACACGATGTGGCGATCCAGAAACTTCCGGTGCTGTTTGCTATCGATCGCGGTGGCATCGTCGGTGCAGACGGACAGACGCACCAGGGGGCATTCGATATCGCCTTCCTGCGCTGTATTCCAAATATGGTGATCATGACGCCAAGCGATGAGAACGAGTGCCGTCAGATGCTGTACACCGGCTATCATCACAGCAGCGGCCCCAGCGCGGTGCGCTACCCGCGCGGTAACGGCACGGGTGCGTCGCTGGAACCGCTGGCCTCTCTGCCGCTCGGTAAAGGACGCAGGCTGCGACAGGGGGCGGATCTGGCTATCCTCAACTTCGGTACGCTGCTGCCAGAAGCGGCTGCCGCTGCGCAAGCACTGAATGCTACGCTGGTGGATATGCGCTTCGTGAAGCCGCTGGATGAGGCATTAGTCCTTGAGCTGGCTGCCAGCCATGATGCGCTGATTACCCTTGAAGAAGGTGCAATCAAAGGCGGTGCCGGCAGCGGTGTTAACGAACTGCTGATGGCAAAACGCCGCCCGGTACCGGTGCTGAATATCGGCCTGCCGGATGTATTTATTCCACAGGGTACCCAGGAAGAGGTCCGTGTGGATTATCAGCTGGATGCTGACGGTATCCGCCAGCAAATCGAAACCTGGCTGGCGCAGTAGTCAGCCGGATTTTGTGATACAAAATGCTCCCTTTTCCGGGAGCTTTTTTTTGCCTGCTATCCTTACAGAATGATTAATAGCAGGAGTCAGCATGAAAACCCTTCAGTTAGCCAATACCGACCTGACCGTTTCCCGCCTGTGCCTGGGCTGCATGACCTACGGCGAGCCTGACCGTGGCCGTCATGCCTGGACGCTGCCCGAAGAGAGCAGCCGCCCGCTGATTAAGCAGGCGCTGGACGCCGGAATTAACTTTTTTGACACCGCCAACAGCTATTCTGACGGCAGCAGCGAAGAGATTGTTGGCCGTGCCCTGCGCGACTTTGCCCGCCGGGATGACGTGGTGGTAGCCACCAAAGTCTATTTCCCGATGAGCAACCTCTCCGGCGGCCTGTCGCGCACCAACATTCTGCAATCGATTGATGACAGCCTGCAACGCCTGGGGATGGAGTATGTCGATCTGCTGCAGATACACCGCTGGGATTACAATACGCCGCTGGAAGAGACGCTGGAAGCGCTGCATGACGTGGTAAAAGCGGGTAAGGCGCGCTATATCGGTGCCTCCTCCATGCATCCCGAGCAGTTTGCCCATGCACTGCACACCGCTGACAGCAACGGCTGGACGCGTTTTGTCAGCATGCAGGACCAGTACAACCTGATCCAGCGTGAGGAAGAGCGGGAAATGCACCCTCTGTGTCTGCAGGAAAACATTGCCGTACTGCCGTGGAGCCCTCTGGCTCGTGGCCGCCTGACGCGTCCGTGGGGGGAAACGACGGCCCGCTCCGTCTCTGACGAATATGGCGAAACGCTCTACAGCCAGAGTGAAGAAAATGACGCTGAGATTGCAGAGAGACTGGCAAACATTGCTAAGGATAAGGGGGTCAGTCGGGCGCAGATCGCCCTGGCCTGGCTGTTGAGTAAACCGGTGGTGGCCGCGCCGATTATCGGGGCGTCGCGCAGTGAACAGCTGGACGATCTGGTGAAAGCCGTCGGGGTAGAATTAACCCAGGAAGAAATTTTTGAACTGGAGAGTGTCTATCAACCGCACCCGGTGGTCGGGTTCGAATAATAACCGGGGTGGATGTTAACCCCAGTCGAACGTGATAACGGGCCGACCAAAAAGGTCGGCCTCTGCGCGTCAGCCCGCCAGGTACTGCGCGGCTCCCCAGAGCAGTCCGGCAGAGATCACCCCGGCAATGATGTCATCGACCATGATCCCCATGCCGCCGTGAACGTTACGGTCAAACCAGCGGATCGGCCAGGGTTTCCAGATATCCAGTACGCGGAACACCAGGAAGCCTGCCAGCACCCACGGCCAGCTGTTCACCGGGATTGCCATCAGCGTAATCCACATGCCGATAAACTCATCCCAGACAATACTGCCGTGGTCGTGAACGCCCATATCCTTTGCGGTACGGTGGCAAAGATAGACACCGATACTGATACCCAGCAGCAGTACCAGAGAATAGAGATCCTGCGGCAGCAGGTTAAGCAGATACCAGAACGGTATCGCGGCCAGGGAACCCACCGTCCCCGGCATCCACGGGCTGAGGCCGCTGCCAAAGCCGGTAGCCAGCAAATGCCAGGGGTTGCTCATCTTCAGGCGACTTTTCGCCACATCCTTAGCGCGAGCCAAAATGATCAAATCCTTTCAGGTTCATTTCTACCGGCTTATCGTCCTGTAACAGCGTCAGCCCTTCCGACTGCGGAGCAATCTGCCCGATGCAGGTAAACGGCACGCCGAGATATCCCAGCGCCACATCCAGCGCACCCCGGTTAATCTCCGGAACGGTAAAGCAGAGTTCATAATCTTCACCGCCGCTCAGCGCCCAGCGCAGCGCCTGCTGCGAGTCGAAATGCTGCTTCATCACCGCTGACAGCGGCAGGGCATCAAGATTAAGACGCGCGCCGCAGTCGCTGGCTTTAAGGATATGGCCCAGATCGGAGATCAGCCCATCAGACAGGTCAATAGCAGAACTGGCCAGATCGCGTAGCGCCTGTCCCTGAAGAATACGCGGCATCGGCCGTAAATGGCGCTTAATCAGCGTCTCATGGGCGGCAGGATCGTTTATCTTCACATGGTGCTGCAGCAGCTCCAGGCCGGCGGCACTGTCACCCAGCGTCCCGGTAACGTAGATCCAGTCCCCCACGCGTGCTCCGCTGCGCTTCAGCGCCCGTCCCTGCGGCACCAGGCCGTGAATACCCAGCGTCATGCTCAGTGGTCCGCGCGTGGTATCACCGCCAATCAGCTGCATGTCATAGTAGTCGAGCAGCTCAAACAGGCTGTCGCTGAAGTCTCTGAGCCACGCTTCATTGATTTCAGGCAGCGTCAGGGCCAGCGTCAGCCACGCAGGATCTGCGCCCATGGCAGCCAGGTCGCTGAGATTCACTGCAAGGGCTTTATAACCGAGATCGGCGGGATGGATGTCGCGCAGGAAATGCACACCTTCCACCAGCGTGTCAGTGCTGATCGCCAGCGTCTGTCTTTCCGCTACGCTGAGTAATGCACAATCGTCACCGATGCCTTTTTCAACATCGCGACGGGAACTGGTAACACGGTCAAAATAACGTGCGATCAGTTCGAATTCGCCACAAGCCATAATGCATTCCGGGAGTATAAAGAAGAGGCCGTGATTAGCGGCCTCAGAGAATTATTTGCGGTTAGGACGGATAAACGGGCCAGCTTTGTCCAGCACGCCGTTGACAAACTTATGGCTGTCTTCAGCACCGAACACTTTAGCCAGTTCGATCCCTTCATTGATCGCAACTTTGTAGGGAACATCTGAACGCTTGCTGAGTTCAAACAGAGAGATACGCAGGATAGCCTTCTCGACCTGCCCCAGCTCTTCCAACTGGCGTGACAGGTAAGGTTGCATCAGGCCGTCGAGGTATGCACTGTTAGTTGCAACGCCGCCGACCAGCTCACGGAAGTAATTAATATCGACGTCTTTAACGTCCTGTTCCGCCAGAAACTGGTATTCGACATCAGCGATGTCGTTTTTGGATATCTGCCAGGAGTAAAGTGCCTGAACAGCACATTCACGGGCGCGGCGACGAGCAGCAGGTTTCACGAAATTCCCCTTAAAATCAGGCTTTGATGGCTTTCAATACGTTAATCATTTCCAGAGCGGTCAGGGCTGCTTCAGCCCCTTTATTACCCGCTTTGGTTCCGGCGCGTTCAATGGCCTGCTCGATGTTTTCCGTCGTCAGTACGCCAAAAGCAACCGGGATATCGCTGTTCATGGCAACGCTGGCCAGGCCAGAGCTGGCCTCACCTGCCACATATTCGAAATGGGCTGTACCGCCACGGATCACGGTGCCAAGTGCCACAACGGCATCATGCTTGCCGGTATTTGCCAGCGCACGTGCGGTCATTGGCAGCTCATAGGCACCCGGAACCCAGACTACGGTGATGTTTTCATCTTTGACCTGACCAATACGTTTCAGGGCATCAATGGCACCGCTCAGCAGGCTGTCGTTGATAAAGTTGTTGAAACGCGCAATAACCAGGGCAACGCGCGCATCAGGAGTCGCAACAGCAGCTTCAATAATCTTCATAATCTTCCTTTCAGGGTTCTGTTTGGCCCCGCAGGGGGGCGGATTCTATCATACTCTTCACGGGTCTGCTTGTTTTTGCGCAAACCCCTATAATGGGGCCAGCGTCAGGCGTAAATCAGGCCCGACCTGGCGAACGTCACTAAAGGCAAAAGCCGGAGCATCGCTGAGGTGCTCCAGGCCCGGCAGCTGACACAGCCCGCGTGCGCTATCGCCCAGCAGTCTGGGAGCAAGATAAACGATCAGTTCATCCACCACGCCTGCCTGCAATAGTGCACCGGCAAACTGCGCCCCGGCTTCCACCCAGACGCTGTTAATCTGTTTTTTCCCCAGCAGCATCATCATCGCCACCAGATCGAGTCGATCGTGATGGCGCGGAACGCGCAACTGCGTCACATTTTCCGGCCATGCCTCTGCATCACACTCCGTGCGTGCCAGCCAGGTCTCCCCGGATTGTGCAATAAGTTGATGCTGTGGGGTGACGCGATTCTGGCTATCGACAATAATTCTCACTGGCTGACGCAGCAAATCTGCGGGATAGTCGGCCTGAGTGGCCGCGTCCAGTTCATGATGACGCACCGTCAGCGACGGATTATCCGCCAGCACGGTGGCACTGGTGCTGAGGATGGCTGAGCTTTGCGCGCGCAGACGCTGAACATCACGCCGCGCCTGCGGAGAGGTAATCCACTGGCTTTCACCACTGGCCAGCGCGGTGCGGCCATCCAGCGATGCGCCAAGTTTAAGCTGCACCCAGGGGAAGCCGGTGCGCATACGCTTGAGAAACCCGCGATTCAGCGCTTCCGCTTCCTGCATCATCAGGCCGTGGCTGACATCAATGCCGGCCTGTTGCAGGCGGTACAGCCCACGCCCTGCCACTTCCGGATTGGGATCCTGCATCGCGGCAACCACTCGGGTTACCCCTGCGCCGATCAGAGCATCGCAGCACGGCGGCGTACGCCCGTGATGGCTGCACGGTTCCAGCGTGACATAAGCCGTTGCACCTGCGGCTTTTTCCCCGGCCATGCGCAGCGCGTGCACCTCTGCGTGAGGTTCCCCGGCGCGCAGATGATACCCTTCACCGACGATCTCGCCGTCGCGAACAATCACGCAGCCGACGTTCGGATTCGGCGTAGTGGTAAAACGACCGCGCCGCGCCAGCTCCAGCGCACGGGCCATGTACACTTCATCACGCATGGTGTCAGTCCTGTAGGCGGGCGATCTCTTCGCCAAATTCGCGGATATCTTCAAAACTACGGTAGACCGAGGCAAAACGGATGTAGGCGACTTTATCCAGTTTTTTCAGCTCATCCATCACCAGACTGCCAATCACCTTGCTCGCCACTTCGCGTTCACCGGTCGCACGTAGCTGGCTTTTGATATGGGTGAGCGCCGTTTCCACGGCGTCTGAATTGACCGGGCGTTTTTCCAGCGCTTTCATCAGGCCGCTGCGCAGCTTGTCTTCGTTAAACGGTTCACGCACGTCATTGCTCTTCACCACGCGCGGCATCACCAGCTCGGCCACTTCAAAGGTGGTAAAGCGCTCGTGGCACACCAGGCACTGACGGCGGCGGCGCACAGAGGTGCCTTCCCCGACCAGACGGGAGTCGATCACTTTGGTATCCACGGCAGAACAGAATGGGCAATGCATGACGCGTCCTGATAATCCTTATGAGTAGCGGCTAGTGTAACGCGAACCCGGCGGCGTGCCAAAGCGGAGTGGGAAAAACAGCCGTAATTTTATGTGGTTCAGGCAACAAAATGCCGTATTTCTTTGCAGGCGATCAAGACCCGTTTGCTCTAAGATAAGCCATTGGCTTTTATCCAAAGGAAATGAACAATGACAAGCGCTTATCTCCGACTGTCACTGGGGTCGCTGATACTGCTGACAGGCTGCGCCAGCACCTCTCCACAGCCCAAAATTAATCAGCTACACAACGAAGTCGGGAAACTGACCCAGGAGATGCGGCAGCTGACTCACCAGGCCGCCGCGCTGGAGCAACAGGGCAATCTGAATAGCGGTTCGGCCCAGGGGGCATGGCTGCTGCCTGCGGCCAGTACCGGCGTACTGCTGAAAAGCCAGGCCGGTGAGCTGAAGCTGTCGCTCAGTCATCTGCAGCCAGAAGCGAACGGAACACGTGCTATTCTGCACATCCGCTCCTCAGGAGATGCCCCACTGCCCGCCTTTAGCGCACAGGTGGAATGGGGTGAGCTGGACAGCACCACCGGCAAGCCACTCACGGTTAACAGCCAGGTACAGCAGATTAATGTCCCCGGCGCACTGTTGCCGAAAACCGAAGCAACAGTGCCACTGCGCCTGAGCAATCTGCCACCTGAGCAGCTGGGCTACGTGCGCATACATGAGGTGGTCGTCCAGCCCGCGCCATAAAAAAAGGCCGCATCACAGGATGCGGCCTTTTTGTAGCGGCGAACCGGCTTTCCGGTCCGCCCTCTGTACGCTCTTCCGAGCAGATTAAGGCAGAATCGAAGGCTGATCTGCGCCCTCTTTTTCCACTTTCTGCTGCAGCATATGTTCACGCTTCATGCCCAGCTTCAGCGCCAGCGCAGAAGAGACATAAATCGATGAAATCGTACCAATCGTGATACCGATCAGCATGGTTAACGAGAAGCCTTTCAGCAACGCGCCACCGAAGACGAACAGAATCGCCACCATCGCCAGGGTGGTTACCGAGGTGATAATGGTACGGCTCAGAGTCTGCGTCAGGGAAACGTTGGTGATGTCGTAAGAAGAGCCGCGGCGGATCTTGCGGAAATTCTCACGAATACGGTCCGAGACGACGATTTTATCGTTGAGCGAGTAACCAATGACCGACATCAGTGAAGCGACGATAGTCAGGTCGATTTCCACGTGGAACAGCGCCAGAATACCGGCGGTGATGATCACGTCATGCGCCAGCGCCAGCACGGTACCCAGTGCAAGACGCCACTCAAAGCGGAAACCAATATAGATCAGGATGGCAATCAGCGCTGATAACAGCGCCATACCGCCCGCCTGAGCCAAATCACTGCCTACGCTTGGGCCGACGAACTCAATACGCTTCACCGTCGCCTGCTGCTGGGTGGCCTGGTTGATAGTCGCCAGCACTTTCGCACCCAGCTCCTGACCGGCATTCCCTTCACGCGGCGACATACGCACGATCACATCACGGCTGCTGCCAAAGTTCTGCACCTGCGGTTCGTCAAAGCCTGATTTGACCAGGCTGTCGCGCAGCATATCCAGTTCTACTGGCTGCTCGAGGTTAATTTCAATCACCGTACCACCGGTGAAATCCAGACCCCAGTTAAAACCGCGCACGCCCATGATGGCAACGGATGCAATCAGCAGCAGCACCGAGATGGCAAAAGCCAGCGTGTCCCAGCGCATAAAGTCATAGACTTTACGGCCGTGGTTCATTTGTTCAACACTATGTTCCTGTGACACAACGCACTCCTCAGATAGACAGCTTGTTGATGCGTTTGCCGCCGTACAACAGATTGGCAATGGCGCGAGTACCAATGATTGCGGTAAACATCGAGGTCGCAATACCGATTCCCGTGGTGATCGCAAAGCCTTTAATTGAACCTGTACCGACTGCATACAGAATCAACACTTTAATCAGCGTCGTGACGTTCGCATCAACGATACTGGAGAACGCGCCTTTATAGCCCTCATGGATCGCCTGCTGAACGGAACGCCCGTTGCGCAGCTCTTCCTTGATACGTTCGTTGATCAGGACGTTAGCATCCACCGCCACCGCCAGCGTCAGAACGATACCGGCAATCCCCGGCATGGTCAGCGTGGCACCCGGTAGCAGCGACATGATACCGACAATCAGCACCAGGTTCGCCAGCAGCGCACTGGTCGCAATCAGACCAAATTTCTTATACCACACCACCATAAAGATGATGGAGGCGATCAGGCCCCACAGGCAGGCTTCCAGACCCTGAGTGATGTTCTGCTGTCCCATTGTCGGGCCAATAGTACGCTCTTCAACAATCTGGATTGGCGCAATCAGCGCACCCGCACGCAGCAGCAGCGAAAGCTGACGGGCCTCGTTAGGGTTGTTGATGCCAGTGATACGGAAGCTGTTACCCAGACGAGACTGGATATTGGCAACGTTAATCACCTCTTCCTGCTTCACCAGAATCGAACGGCCGTTGGCGTCTTTCTTCCCGCTGTCTTTGTACTCAACAAACAGGGTTGCCATCGCTTTACCGACGCTGTCCTTGGTGAAGTTGGACATAATGTTACCGCCAGCGCTGTCCAGGGAGATATTAACCTGAGGCTGGTTGTATTCATCGGTGCTGGAGGTGGAGTCAGTAATGTGGTCACCGGTGAGGATCACCCGCTTGTACAGCACAACTGGCTGCCCGTCACGCGTGTCTTTCACTTCAGAGTCGCCCGGCACACGGCCATTCGCCGCTGCAGTGGCATCCACGCTGGTGTTCACCAGACGGAATTCCAGCGTAGCCGTTGCGCCAAGGATCTCTTTCGCACGTGCCGTGTCCTGAATACCAGGCAGTTCGACAACGATACGATCCGCGCCCTGACGCTGTACCAGCGGCTCCGCTACGCCCAGCTGATTCACGCGGTTGCGCAGAATATTGATGTTCTGCTGCACTGCATATTCACGGGCTTCACGCAGACGTTCGTCACTCATTACGGCCGTCAGGGCATTGCTGCCGCTGCTGTTGATGACCATATCGCGGTGACGGCCAGCCAGATAACTGACGGCCTGGTCACGCGCGGCGGCATCACGGAAACGAATTTCCATACCATAATTGTTAGTTTTACGAACGTTAACGTAAGGAATGCTTTTGTCACGCAGATCGCTACGCAGGTTGTCGATGTTCTGCTCCTGGAGTTTCCCCAGAGCGGTATCCATATCGACTTCCATCAGGAAGTGAACGCCACCGCGCAGATCGAGACCGAGCTTCATCGGTTCCGCATTCAGCATTGCGAGCCATGATGGCGTCGCAGGCGCGAGGTTCAGCGCCACGACGTAATTCTCGCCGAGCGTCTTCAAAATTGCTTCACGCGCGCGCATCTGCACGTCGGTGTTAGCGAAACGCGCCATAATAGCGCCATTTTCCAGGGCCAGTGATTTGCTCTGGATATTCTCTTGTTTTAATGCGGTCTGGATCTGAACCAGCGTTTGCTCACTGGCGGCGCTTCCGCGCGCACCAGTGATCTGAACGGCCGGATCCTCACCATACAGGTTAGGCAGCGCATACAGCAGACCGACGAGTAATACGACGATCAGCATGATGTACTTCCACAAAGGATAACGGTTTAACACGGCAGTTCCCTTAGGGAAATCGAAAATTAAAGCGCCTTCATTGTACCTTTCGGCAGAACGGCAGCTACGAAGTCACGTTTGACCACAACTTCAGTGGTTTCGTTCAGTGCGATAGCAACATAGCCTGTTTCAGCTACTTTGGTCACACGACCCACCAGACCACCGGTAGTCAAAACTTCATCACCTTTAGAAATGGAGTCCATCAGTTTCTTGTGCTCTTTAGCACGCTTCTGCTGAGGGCGAAGGATCATAAAGTAGAAAATCAGACCAAATACAACCAGCATGATCACCAGAGAGTAAGGACTTCCCTGAGATGGTGCTGCGGCTGCCACGGCTTCAGAAGTGAAAAAGCTCATTAAATTTCCCTCATTGTTTAATTATCAGACGGTAATGGCGGAACCGCCGTCCCCGTCCGTTGGTAGAATTCGGTCACGAAGCGTTCTAACGTACCCTCTTCGATTGCCTGGCGTAAGCCCGCCATCAGGCGCTGATAATAACGCAGATTGTGGATGGTGTTCAGACGCGCACCCAGAATTTCGTTACAGCGATCAAGATGATACAGGTAGGCACGGCTGTAATTGCGGCAGGTGTAGCAGTCGCATTCAGCATCAAGCGTCGAGGTGTCATCTTTATATTTCGCATTGCGGATTTTCACCACACCGTCGGTAACGAACAGATGTCCGTTACGCGCGTTGCGGGTTGGCATCACACAGTCAAACATATCAATGCCACGGCGCACGCCTTCCACCAGATCCTGTGGCTTACCCACGCCCATCAGATAGCGCGGTTTGTCCTGAGGAAGCTGCGGACAAACATGCTCCAGAATACGATGCATGTCTTCTTTTGGCTCACCGACCGCCAGGCCGCCCACAGCGTACCCATCAAAGCCAATATCTACCAGCCCTTTAACCGAGACATCACGTAAATCTTCGTAAACGCCGCCCTGGATAATACCAAACAGTGCGTTTTTATTCCCTAAGGAATCAAAGCGATCGCGGCTACGCTGCGCCCAGCGCAGTGACATCTCCATTGAACGTTTGGCGTAATCCCAGTCAGCCGGGTACGGCGTACATTCATCGAAGATCATCACGATGTCAGAACCGAGATCGTACTGAATCTCCATCGATTTCTCAGGATCGAGGAAGATGGCATCCCCGTTGATCGGGTTACGGAAATGCACACCCTTTTCAGTGATCTTACGAATATCACCGAGGCTGAATACCTGGAAACCACCGGAATCGGTCAGGATCGGCCCTTTCCACTGCATAAAGTCATGCAGGTCGCCGTGCAGCTTCATGATCTCCTGACCCGGACGCAGCCAGAGGTGGAAGGTGTTACCAAGGATGATCTGTGCGCCAGTATCGATCACTTCTTCCGGGGTCATGCCTTTCACCGTGCCGTAAGTCCCGACCGGCATAAATGCCGGCGTTTCTACCACGCCGCGGTCAAAGACCAGACGGCCACGACGAGCGCGACCATCGGTTGTGTCTAATTCAAACTTCACATTGCCTCCACCAGAGAAACAGTCTGATGTAATTAGTGTTTAAGGGCAGGACATGCCTCGCCCCTGCGGGATAAATTACTGGCCCGGGATCTCGGCGTAAGCCAGAGGATTGCGGGTAATAAACATCGCATCACCATAGCTGAAGAAGCGGTACTTTTCAGCTACGGCCTGCTGATAGGCCTGCATAGTATGCCGATAACCCGCAAATGCCGAGACCAGCATAATCAGGGTTGATTCAGGCAGATGGAAATTAGTGACCAGCGCATCAATCACCTGGTAGTGGTAGCCTGGGTAGATGAAGATTTTGGTATCACCAAAGAATGGCGCAATCAGCGCATCCTGTGCCGCCTGCGCCGCGCTCTCCAGCGAGCGCACCGAGGTAGTCCCGACCGCAATCACCTGGTTGCCGCGGGCTTTACAGGCCAGCACCGCATCGACCACGTCCTGCGGCACTTCCGCATACTCGGCGTGCATGATGTGATCTTCGATGGTGTCCACGCGCACCGGCTGGAAGGTGCCCGCGCCGACATGCAGCGTCACAAACGCCGTCTCAATGCCTTTCGCGCGCAGGGCCGCCAGCAGCGGCTCGTCAAAGTGCAGGCCGGCAGTCGGCGCCGCAACGGCACCGGGTTTCTGGCTGTACACCGTCTGGTACAGTTCCCGATCGGCGTCTTCGTCCGGGCGATCAATATACGGCGGCAGCGGCATGTGGCCGATCGCGTTGAGAATATCCAGCACCGGACGCGGGTCACTGAATTCAATTTCAAACAGCGCATCATGGCGGGCAACCATCGTCGCCTGCACGCTTTCATCGTCACCCAGCAGCAGTTCACTGCCTGGTTTTGGCGCTTTCGAAGAACGCACGTGGGCCAGCACACGTTTGTCGTCCAGCATACGCTCGATCAACACCTCAATTTTGCCACCGCTGGCCTTACGGCCAAAAATACGTGCCGGGATCACCCGCGTATTATTAAATACCAGCAGGTCGCCGGGATTGAGCTTATCCAGCAAATCGGTGAACACCCCGTGCGTCAGTTCGCCATCCGGGCCATTAAGCGATAGCAGGCGGCACCCGCTGCGCTGGGCCTGCGGATAGTGGGCAATCAAAGATTCGGGCAACTCAAAAGTAAAATCGGCAACGCGCATGGTCATTCACAGTCCGGGAAATCAGGGCGCACATTCTAGCTGAAAACTGTTCATAGCTAAACAATCTGCTTAATATCAGCGAAAATTGCGTTAGGATTGTGCCATGAATTATCTTGCCCACCTGCACCTTGCCACCCTTGCCAACAGCTCACTGCTGGGTAATCTGATGGCCGACTATGTGCGCGGCAATCCCTGGCAGCAGTGGCCCGATGCCACCGCTGACGGCATCGCCCTGCACCGCCGCATTGATGCGCTGACGGACTCGCTGCCGGAAGTGCGCAGCGCCCGTCAGCTGTTTCGCGCTGAAACCCGCCGTGTAGCCCCCATTACGCTGGATGTTATCTGGGATCATTTTCTGTCATCTCACTGGGATAAACTGGTGCCGGAAATATCTTTGCCAGCTTTTTTGTCCCATGTCAGAAATGTGATCGAACCCCAGCTTGGCCCGACGCCTGAGCGCTTCCAGAACCTTAACCACTATTTATGGACCGGACGCTGGATGGAACGTTATGCCGACGCGACCTTCCTGGAGGATGTGCTGCGCGGCATGGCCAGCCGCCGCCCGAAGCTGGCCGCACTGGCAGACAGTTATCAGGATTTCATTGATAACTATCAACAGCTTGAAGAGTATTTCTGGCAGCTTTACCCGCGCATGATGGCGCAGGCGGTGCAACGAGAGCTGTAAAATGGCATGCCCATTTTTACACCTTGCCCTTTTTTTAAAAAGGTTATCGTATGATCCAGCTTTAGGATTACATGAATTTTGATAGGTATAACCTATCCGAATAATCGGTACAGCACGCTGGTTCCTGACAGGGCTCGCCCCGTATACTGCCCGCGTCTTGTCACCTTATTTTCAACTTACCTTTTACAGGAGTGAACATGGTCCTGGTAACTCGTCCAGCCCCTGATTTTACCGCCGCAGCAGTACTGGGCAACGGTGAGATCGTCGAAAACTTCAACTTTAAAAAACACACCGCTGGTAAAGCCACCGTTGTGTTCTTTTGGCCAATGGACTTCACCTTCGTATGCCCTTCTGAGCTGATCGCTTTCGACAAGCGTTATGCAGAATTCCAGAAACGTGGCGTAGAAGTGGTTGGTGTTTCCTTCGATTCAGAGTTCGTGCACAACGCATGGCGTAAAACTCCGGTTGATAAAGGCGGCATCGGCGAAGTTCAGTACGCAATGGTTGCTGACATTAAGCGTGAAATCCAGAAAGCCTACGGCATTGAGCACCCGGATGCGGGCGTTGCTCTGCGTGGTTCTTTCCTGATCGACAAAGCCGGTGTGGTTCGCCACCAGGTTGTCAACGATCTGCCACTGGGCCGTAACGTTGACGAAATGCTGCGTATGGTTGACGCGCTGCAGTTCCACGAAGAGCACGGCGAAGTGTGCCCGGCTCAGTGGGAAAAAGGAAAAGAAGGTATGGGCGCATCTCCGGAAGGTGTGGCTAAGTACCTGTCTGAGAACGCGGCTAAGCTGTAACAGCTTCTGCATTTTCATAAAAAGCTCGCTTCGGCGGGCTTTTTTTTCGCCTTTACACCGCAAAATGCCCTCACCCGCATTTTTCGCCACACCTGCCGGTGAAACTTTGCAATGATCCGCGCTGACTGACTTCAAACAACAAGGACGATCCCGATGATAACGACAGCTCTGCGTTTTTCCCTCGTAGCCGTGCTCAGTTCAGCCAGCCTGCTGGCTCAGGCGGCACCTCACTATGTCCTGGAAAAGGTGGTCGAGGTCAGCCGTCACGGCGTGCGTCCCCCCACCGCCAATGACCGTAAAGGCATGGAGGACGGCACCGGGCGCCCGTGGGCAAGCTGGCTGACGTCAGACGGACAGCTTACCGGTCACGGCTACAGTGCAGCCTGGCTGAAGGGGCAGTATGAGGGAAATGATTATCGTCAGTACGGCCTGATTAGCGCAGGCTGCCCGACAGACAAAGATATTTTTGTCTGGGCCAGCCCTTTGCAGCGCACGCGCGCCACTGCCGAAGCGCTGACCGACGGCGCTTTCCCTGGCTGTGGTGTCCCCGTTCATCACTCCCCTGAACAAAACGATCCGCTGTTCCAGAATATTCACCCCGGCTACGCCACCCTCGATGAAGAAGCTCAACGTAAAGGCGCACTGACGGCGCTGGGCGGCTCGCTGAGCGCCGCGCAACAGCGCCTGCAACCGGAAATATCTCTGCTGAAACAGGCCGTCTGCCAGCCGGATACCCCCTGCCCGGTGTTTGATAAAGTCTGGGAAATGAAGTTTGCCTCCGACGGCCGCATTATGATTAGCGGCCTGGATACCCTGGCGGCGATGGCCGAAACCCTGCGTCTGGAGTGGAGCGACAACAAGCCGCTCAGCCAGGTGGCCTTTGGTCATGCTACCAGCGCCGCGCAGATAGGGAAATTGATGGCGATGCTGACGCCAAAATATGATGCCACCAACGACCAGCCCTACGTTGCCCGGCGCGGGGGTTCGCTGCTGATGGACCAGATTGCCAAAGCGCTGCAACAGGGGGTGACGCGCGTGGAGAATGCCCCGCCCGATGCCCGCTGGCTGCTGTATGTCGCTCACGATGTGAATATTGCCTACCTGCGCACCCTGCTGGGCTTTAGCTGGACTCAGGGCGATTACCCGCGCGGCACGGTGCCACCTGCCGGCAGCCTGGTATTTGAGCGCTGGCGGGAAGCACAAAGCGGCCAGCGGTATATTCGCATTCTGTTTCAGGGACAAAGCCTCGACCAGATTCGCCAGCTGACTGCGCTCAGTGCTGAACAGCCTCCGCTGATCTCGGAACTGAAATTCAACGGATGCCAGATGACGGCGGTGGGTACGCTGTGCCCTTACGACACGACCCTGCAGCGTCTGCGCCAGCATATCGATCCCGAACTGCTGATCCCGGTAAGCTATAGCCGCTAAAGCCACGCGGGTGAATCAGCAGTGGCAGCGGGCCGCCATTTCCAGGAAGCCTGCTGCGGCCCGCATGTTTTATGAATTTAGTCAGCGGTCTTGCGCTTCACCCACTGCCAGCTCACCAGCAGCAGGACGATCCAGCCAATACCGACATACAGCGACACGCGGGTGTCCGGGAAGTAGCCAATCAGGCCGATGACAAAAGCGAGGAACAGGATCCCCACCACTGCCGTCGCGCTGCCTCCCGGCATGGCAAATTTCAGCGCTTTCTTCTGCTCAGGCGTCAGCGTTCGGCGGAAAGCAATCTGGGAGATCAGGATCATAATCCACACCCAGACGGTGGCAAACGTTGCCAGGGAGGCAATCACCAGGAACACTTTTTCCGGCATCAGATAGTTAAGATAGACCGCCGCCAGCATCGCCAGCATCATCGCCACCACGGTGACCCACGGGATCCCTTTGCGCGAGACCGTGGCAAACACTTTCGGGGCATGCCCCTGCTCTGCCATACCGTGCAGCATTCGACCCACGCCGAACACATCACTGTTAATCGCCGACAGGGAGGCGGTGATCACCACGAAGTTAAGGATGGTTGCTGCCGCCGCAATGCCCATATGCTGGAACGTCAGCACAAACGGACTGCCGTTGGTCCCGACCTGGTTCCACGGGTAAATCGACATGATGACAAACAGCGTACCGACGTAGAACACCAGAATGCGCAGCGGTACGGTATTAATCGCCCGCGGAATCGACACCTGAGGATCCTTCGCTTCGCCCGCAGTAATACCGATAATCTCGATACCGCCAAAGGCGAACATCACCACCTGCAGCGACAGCACCACGCCTATCCAGCCATTCGGCAGGAAGCCACCGTTGGTCCACAGATTGCTGATGCCGGTCGCCTGTCCGCCGTTACCGATGCCCCAGAAAATAATCCCGATGCCCGCGACGATCATCAGAATAATGGTGGCCACTTTAAACAGCGACAGCCAGAACTCCACTTCACCAAACACTTTAACCGTTGCAAGGTTAATCGCGCCGATAATCAGTACCACGCTCAGCACCCAGATCCAGTGCGGCACATCCGGGAACCAGACGCCCATATAGATCCCAAACGCAGTGACATCGGCGATGGCGACAATCAGAATTTCAAAGCAGTAGGTCCAGCCGGTAATGTAGCCGGAAAGCGGACCAAGATAGTCCCGCGCATAGCGTGAAAATGAACTCGCCTGGGGATTATTGACGGACATTTCGCCGAGGGCACGCATAATAATATACGCAGCCACCCCGCCCACAAGATAAGCAAGAAGGACGCCCGGACCGGCCATCCTGATCGCATCAGCAGAACCATAAAACAGCCCGGTTCCAATCGCCGATCCCAGTGCCATAAAGCGAATATGGCGGGTACTCAGTCCCTTTTTGAGTGTGGTACTTGTCATAGATTCCTCTGTCGGCCCCCTCATCAACAGAGGATAGGGGGGGATTTTACAACGCTATTGCTGATGCGCAGTAACCGACTGGCGGCCTGAAACGCGATCGTACACGGCGACCAATACCAGCATCATCAGTGAAGGCGGCAGCCAGGCCAGCCCCTGATCGGCCAGCGGCAGATTCTGAGTCCAGGCAGGCAGCACCTCTTTGAAGTGGGTAGTTTTAATCGCATCAACAATGCCAAACAGCAGGCTGACCAGCATGGTTGGCGCAATAATTCTGCTGCTCTTATTCCACCAGCGCAGCGTAAAGCTCAGTAATACCAACACGATACACGGCGGATAAATTGCGGTGAGCACCGGGATTGAGAACTGAATCAGCTGGCTGAGACCAAGGTTTGAGACCACCATTGAGAACAGGCCAAGAATAAACACCAGCTGGCGATAGCTAAGAGGCAAATGATGCTCAAAAAATTCAGCACAGGCACAGGTCAGGCCCACTGCCGTCACCATACAGGCAACAAAAATCAGCGCAGCAAGGAAGAAGCTGCCCATATCACCAAAGGTATGCTGCACGTAGGCATGGAGGATTGCCGCGCCATTGGCATTCTGATCGACGATAGACGCGCTGTCAGACCCGAGCTTAAACAGCGCCAGGTAAACCAGCGTCAGACCGATACCGGCGATCAGCCCGGCAATCACCGTATAGCGGGTCAGCAGCTTCGCTTCAGAGATACCGCGTGAACGGGCGGCGTTGACAATCACAATGCCGAACACCAGTGCGCCGAGGGTATCCATTGTCAGATAACCATTAACAAAACCGCTGGAAAACGCCGCGCGCTGATAGTCAGCGGTCGCAGGTGCCAGACCGCCCGCAGGCCACAGCAGGGCTGCAACACCGAGGATAGTGAGCGCGACAATTTTCAGCGGGGCCAGCACGTGGCCCACGGTGTCCAGCAGCTTGCCAGGATAAAGCGAGACGCCAATGACCAGCGCGAAGTAAACCACGCTGTAGGCCAGCAGCGGCAGCGCACCGTCGCCGGTCAGAGGGGCGATACCCACTTCGAACGATACGGTGGCGGTACGCGGCGTGGCAAACAGCGGCCCGACAGCCAGGTAACAGACGGTTGCCAGCACCAGGCCAGCGGCTTTACCAATTGGCGAGCTGAGCGCATCAATCCCGCCCCCCACCCGCGCCAGGGCAATCACGGTGATTACCGGCAGGCCAACGGCGGTGATCAGGAAGCCCAGAGCAGCTATCCAGACGTGTTCACCAGACTGAATCCCCACCATCGGCGGGAAAATAATGTTTCCGGCACCGACAAACAGGGCGAATGTCATAAAGCCCAGTGCCAGAATATCTTTTGAAGTTAAACGATGTGTCATAAGAAATTGTGTTGCCCGTGATGGTGTGGAAAGTCGTGATATCAGGTTGCTGACACAACCTATTTCCCTGCTGGCTCTAAAAACCTTGTCGAATCTGATCAATGCAGTGGAAACCACTTGTATTGGCAATATCGACAGCGAATGTGAGCTGATTATTTTCTGTATACAGGGGGATAACGAAAAAACGGGGGTAAGTAAAACGTTTATAGCGGCGAAAGGCAATACGGGATCGAAAAAGCAGGATGATATAGCGTAAAAAAGTGCATAACCAGTGCATATCTTTAGTTCTGTTCAATAAGGCGTTACATGATTTGTATGTTTCTTATCCTTAGCGGCGTGAGTTTCTGCAATAAACGGGCTTAAGATGCACAAAAAGCGCGGAAAACCGCGCTCTGTACACAAACTGATGCACGGCTACCAGACGCGGCTGGCCACATCCACCACCAGGCGCAGCTTGGCCCACTGCTGTTCTTCCGTCAGGCTGTTGCCCTCTTCGGTCGAGGCGAAACCACACTGTGGGCTCAGGCAAATCTGGTCGAGGCTGACATACTGCGTGGCTTCACGAAGACGCTTTTCGACGGTTTCGGCCGCTTCCAGCTCACCGGTTTTCGTGGTGATCAAGCCCAGCACGACCTGCTGTTTGCCCGGCCGGATAAAGCGCAGAGGTTCAAAACCGCCGGAACGCTCGTTATCATATTCCAGGAAGAAGGCATCGATATTCACGCCGCCAAACAGAATTTCTGCCACCGGCTCGTAGCCGCCTTCCGAGATCCAGGTGGAACGGAAGTTACCGCGGCACACGTGCAGGCCTATCACCATATCGTCCGGTTTACCTTCGACCGCTTTATTCAGCACGCGGGCATAGGTGCGCGCCAGCTCCTGCGGGTCATCACCACGCTCGCGGATCTGCTGCTGCTGATCGTCGGAGCACAGATAGGCCCAGACGGTATCATCCAGCTGCAGATAGCGACAGCCTGCATCATAAAACGCGCTAATCGCATCGCGATACGTCTGCGCCAGATCGTCAAAATAGACATCCAGATCCGGGTACACATCGGCATCAATCACCTTCCGCCCACCGCGAAAGTGCAGCACGCTTGGGCTGGGAATCGTCATTTTCGCTACCGCATCGCCGCTGATACTCTGAAGGAAGCGGAAATCCTCCAGCATCGGGTGGTTGCTAAAGCCCAGCTTGCCGGTCACTTTTACGCCGCGAGCCTTCGTCTGCACGCCGTTAAACTGAATGCCCTGTTCGGCTTCATAACGCTCTACGCCGTCCAGACCATCGAAGAAATCAAAATGCCACCAGGCGCGACGAAATTCGCCGTCGGTCACCACCTGCAGGCCGTTTTCACGCTGCTGAGCCACCACCTGACGGATCGCTTCATCTTCAACGGTGCGCAGTGTGGCGGCATCGATTTCGCCAGCTTCATACTGTTTACGCGCCTGTTTAATCGCGGCCGGGCGCAGAAAACTGCCCACCACTTCGGCACGGTATGGGGTGAATGTCGTCATGATGAAGTTCTCCTGGCCTGCACTCGGCACATAATTTAGTGACGTAATAATGACATTGGGTTACATGCGGACTTCTGGACGTCTATATGTCTGCCATTAAGAGTGTCATGAGAATGCTTCAGCGGCAAACGAGGAAATTTCATCGCACGTGAATAAAATTCATCTTACTGCGCATTTTCCGGCCCGCCTGCCGTTATGGCGCCAGCATCGCCCGCGCCTGCTGCATCTGCTTATCCGACAGCGGCAGATAACCCGCCTGGCTGACCAGCGCTTGGCCCTGCGGTGACAGCGCTAAACGTAAAAACGCCGCAGTGAGCGGTTCCAGCGGTTTATCCGGTGCTTTATTCACATAGATATAGAGAGGACGGGCATAAGGATAACGGCCACTGCGGATATTTTCAGCGCTCGGTGCGATCCAGTCATCGCCCTCACGCGCCACCGGAACGATTTTCACTCCGGTGATATGGAAACCTGCGCTGGCATAGCCGATGCCGTTTAGCGTGCGTGCAACCGCCTGGACCACGGCGGCCGATCCGGGGTATTCGCCCACATCATTGCGGAAATCGCCGTTACACAGCGCCTGTTGTTTGAAGAATCCCCACGTTCCGGAGGCAGAGTTACGGCCGAAGCGTTGCAGCCCGCGCGTAGCCCAGCCGGGCTGCGTCAGCTGTAAATCGCCCCAGGTTTTTGGTACGGACAGGGCACCGCAGCGGCGGGTGATGGAGAAAATCGCATCCAGCTGCTGCGCGTTCAGCCCGGTGAGCGGATTATCCTCATTCACCACCACCACCAGCGCATCCATTGCAACCGGCACCGCCAGCGGTGGGTAACCGTAGCTGTCTTCAAACAGCTGTCGTTCGACAGCCTGCATCGGGCGACTCATGGCCCCGAGCTGAGCCGCCCCGGCCGCCAGCGCCGTCGGTGCCGTGGATGAACCGGCCGCCTGGATCTGCACATTGACGCCAGGATACTGACGATTAAAACTCTCGCCCCACAGCGCCATCAGGTTACCCAGCGTGTCAGAGCCCACGCTGGTCAGGTTGCCTGCCAGCATGCCCTCTTTCGCCGGGGCCTGGGAACTGACCAGCAGTAATACCAGAGCGATTAACGTTTTCATTTAACGAATTCCGTGAGACTTAACGCAGCGCATTCTCAGCCAGTTCAGCACTAACAATCAACCTTGGTGGCAGCTGGAAGCTGAAACAGGTCTCTCTGTCGGGCGTACTGCTGATATCCAGCCGGGTATTGTGATGGCTCAGAGCGTGTTTCACGATGGCCAGCCCCAGCCCGCTGCCGCCCGTATTGCGCGAACGTGCCTTATCAACGCGGTAGAAGCGTTCCGTCAGGCGTGGCAGATGCTCCGGCGCAATACCCGGTCCGTTATCTTTGACCTTAAACTGCGCCCCCTGACTGCTGCGCAGCCAGCTGACATCGATACGCGTGCCGTCAGGCGTGTGGTTGACCGCGTTATACACCAGGTTTGAGATCGCGCTGCGCAGCTGCTCATCGTTACCGTAGACGCGCAGATGCGGATCAGTATGGAAGTGAATATCATGACGCCCGTTACTCAGCGTCTCCGCTTCACGCTGCAACACCCGCAGCATCATCGGCACATCAACTTTTTCCTGTAAATCCAGTGCCGGGGCCGCTTCAATGCGCGACAGCGTCAGCAGCTGTTTTACCAGGCTATCCATGCGTTTGGTCTGTACCTGCATGGTGTGCAGCGCCTTATCACGCAGGCTGCCCTCCAGCACGGAATCGTTCATCATCTCCAGATAACCCTGCAACACGGTTAACGGCGTGCGCAGTTCATGGCTGACGTTGGCAAAAAAGTTTCGCCGCGCACCTTCCAGCTGGTGCATCTGGGTGACATCGCGCGCCACCAGCAGCCACTGTCCTTCAGTGTAAGACATGACGCGAAATTCCAGATGGCGGTGGCTGTTGAGGACCAGCGTCAGAGGACGTGAGAAATCACGCTGGCGCAGATAGCGGGTAAACTCCGGGTAACGCAGCAGGTTAAGGATGTTCTGGCCGTTATCTTCCGGCCAGCGCAGTCCCAGCATCTGCTGTGCCAGGCCATTACACCAGAAAATAGTGCCTTCTTCGGTCGTCAGTACCACCGCATCGGGCAGCGATTCCGCCCCGCTGCGAAAGCGTTTAATCAGATGACCGAGTTCACGGCGGCGGCGGCGGTTACGCGCCTGCATTTGATACAGGCCGTAAAACAGCGGTTCCCAGCTGCCGCGCCCGCTGGGAGGCGTCATGCTGCGATCAACCCACAGCCAGTGAGAAAGTCGAAGTAAATTGTTGAAATGAAAACCCAGTACGCACAGCACTGAGACTAACAGCAGCCAGGGCAGCCCACCCACCAGCAGCCCCAAAATCAGCGCGGGCAGGCTGGCGAGCAGCAGCTCAGACAATAATCTCTTCCAGGAGAGGCGTTCCAACACGGTTCAGACTCCAGCGCGAACAATCAATAGCGTGCAGAGAAACGATAACCTGTTCCGCGAACGGTCTGCACCATACGATCGTGCCCGGTCAGCTCCAGCGCTTTACGCAATCGACGAATGTGAACGTCTACGGTACGATCTTCGACGTAAACGTTAGTTCCCCAGACATGGTTTAGCAACTGTTCACGGCTGTAGACACGTTCAGGGTGGGTCATAAAGAAGTGCAGCAGCTTATACTCGGTCGGCCCCATTTCCAGCGGCTGGGTGTCGGACATGACGCGGTGTGATGACGGATCCAGGCTCAGGCCCTGCATCTCGATCACTTCTTCCACCGCCATCGGTGAAATGCGGCGCATCACGGCCTTAATACGAGCCACCAGCTCTTTTGGCGAGAACGGTTTCGTAATGTAATCGTCGGCGCCCACTTCCAGGCCGCGCACGCGGTCTTCCTCTTCGCCACGCGCGGTCAGCATCATCACCGGAATATCACGGGTCATGGCTTCACGCTTCAGGTGCTTAATAAACTGGATGCCGGAACCGCCGGGTAACATCCAGTCCAGCAGAATTAAGTCTGGCCAGGGCTCAATCAACAGATTTACTGCACTGTCATAATCCTCGGCCTCAATCGGCTGGTAGTCATTTTGTTCCAGAACGAAACATAACATTTCACGGATTGGTGCTTCATCTTCCACTACCAGAATGCGCTTAGGCATTATTACTCCTGCGGCTGTTGACGGCTTTCACGGGGATATGCGGCGCCATTATGCGTCAGTTTTATGACACTTTTATGAAAAAAGCACCCCCTGAAATTCAGCATGATTTAAAAAGATGAAGCGCGATCGGTTAATCCTGTTAATACCCAAAATATTTTGAGTGACCGGAAGACGGCAAACGCTGACCCGCAGGGTGCGTCACGGTGATGGGCCCCATCATCCCCCGGAGCACAAAAAACGCTATGACAGTGTGAACCGGGGCCGCCAACGCACATGCAACTTGAAGTATGAAGTGTTTATAATCAGGCTCACGTTTTTCTGCTGACAGGACGTTATATGCGCATCCTCCACACCGCTGACTGGCATCTCGGCCAGTTTTTTTATACCAAAAGCCGGGCGGCCGAGCACCAGGCTTTTCTTGACTGGCTGCTGGAGCAGGCGGAAGCGCAGCAGGCCGATGCGATTATCGTGGCAGGCGATATTTTTGATACCGGCTCGCCGCCGAGCTACGCGCGCGAGCTGTATAACCGCTTTGTGGTGAAACTGCAGCAAACCGGCTGCCAGCTGGTGGTGCTGGGCGGTAACCATGATTCGGTGGCGATGCTGAACGAGTCACGCGAGCTGCTGGCCTGCCTGAATACCAGGGTGATCGCCGCCGCCAGCGAAGATGTACGCCAGCAGGTGCTGCTGCTCAACAAGCGCGATGGCTCGCCGGGCGCGCTGCTGTGCGCCATTCCTTTTCTGCGTCCGCGCGATATTCTGCGCAGCCAGAGCGGGCAGTCAGGGCGCGAAAAACAGCAAAGCCTGCTGGAAGCCATTACCGAACACTATCAGCGCTGCTGGCAGGAAGCGCTGACGCAGCGCGCGGCGCTGGGCCTGACGCTGCCGGTGATCGCTACCGGGCATCTGACCACCATGGGCGTAACAAAAAGTGACGCCGTGCGCGACATCTATATCGGGACGCTGGACGCCTTCCCCGCCGACTGCTTCCCTCCGGCTGACTACATCGCTCTGGGGCATATCCATCGCGCCCAGCGCATTGCCGACAGCGATCATATTCGCTACAGCGGTTCGCCAATCCCGCTCAGCTTCGACGAACTGGGCAAAGCGAAAAGCGTGTTTCAGGTCGATTTCCGCGACGGCAGGTTCGTGTCAGCCGAAGCCCTGCCGATCCCGCTGTTCCAGCCGATGCAGATGATCAAAGGCTCGCTGGCGCAGATCGAACAGCAGCTGGCGGCGCTGAACGCCGACACCGACGGTAAAACGATCTGGCTGGATATTGAGATTGTCACTGACGCGTATCTCAGCGAATTACAGCGCCGCATCCAGGAGCTGACGGCAGAACTGCCGGTCGAGGTGGTGCTGCTGCGCCGCAGCCGCGAGCAGCGTGAGCAGGTGATCGCCCGCCAGAACAATGAAACGCTGAGCGAATTAAGCGTTGAAGAGGTCTTCTCCCGCCGCCTGGCGCAGGAGGTGGAAGAGCCAGATCGTCAGGAGAGAGCCAGAGCGCTGTTTGCGCAGACGCTGGAGGCCGTGCGCCATGAGGAACAGCCACAATGAAGATCCTGACCCTGCGTTTTAAAAACCTCAACTCGCTGAAAGGCGAATGGAAAATTGACTTTACGGCGGAACCATTCGCCAGCAACGGACTGTTTGCCATTACCGGACCGACCGGCGCCGGAAAAACCACGCTGCTGGACGCCATCTGCCTGGCGCTGTATCACGAAACGCCACGCCTGAAGAGTATCACCCAGTCTCAGAACGATCTGATGACGCGCGATACCGCCGAGTGTCTGGCGGAAGTGGAGTTTGAGGTGAAGGGCATCGCATGGCGCGCTTTCTGGAGCCAGAACCGCGCGCGCGGGGCCGCCGACGGGAACTTGCAGGCACCGCGCGTTGAACTGGCGCGCTGTGATGATAACCAGATCGTCGCCGACAAGGTCAAAGACAAGCTGGAGATGATTGCCAGCCTCACCGGTCTGGACTTCGAGCGCTTCACCAAATCAATGATGCTGTCACAGGGGCAGTTTGCTGCCTTTCTCAACGCCGATGCCAACAAGCGCGCCGAGCTGCTGGAAGAGCTGACCGGCACCGAAATCTACGGCCGTCTGTCGGCCGCGGTGTTTGAACGTCACAAGCAGGCGAAGGTCACGCTGGATACGCTGCGCGCCCAGGCTGGCGGCATGGAACTGCTGAGTGAAGAACAACAGCAAACCCTGAATGCCCGGCTGGAACAGCTGGTAGCAGAGGAGCAGGTACTCACTTCACAGCAGCAACAGCAGCAGGAAAAAATGCAGGATCTGCAGCAGGTGGAGCGGCTGCAGCGGGATAAACAGCAGCTGATCGCCCGCCTGAAACAGCTGGATGAAGAGTCAGAAAAAGGGCACATGGCCCTGGCCGCCGCTGCCCGCCAGCAGCAGGACGTCGTGCAGGCCCGGGAACAGCATCAGGCGCTGCGTTTACAGCAGGAAACGCTGATAGCGGATCAGGTGCTGCCGCTGGATTTGCAGCTCAATACATTGCGTGAACAGTTGCAACAGCTGGAGCGTGAGCGAAGTGAACACCAACTTCTGCTTACCACCCGCCAGCAGGAAGGGGTAAAAAACCAGCAACTTCAGCAGGATAAGCAGGCACAGCAGCAACAGCTGAGCGACTGGCGTGCCGCACATCCGCAGTTTGAGCACTACGGTGAGCACCTTTCCCTGTGGCGTGAACGCTTCCGCCAGCAGCAGGAAAGTGAGCAGTCACTGACGGCATTATGCCAGCGGGTACAGGATCAGCAGTTGCAGATCCAGCAGCTGGAACAGACCAGCCAGCAGCTTCAGCAGCAGCAGGCTCCGCTGCAACTGCAGCTCACTGCCGCCGAACAGGGGCTGGCTCAGGCACAGCAGGTGCTGGCCCCGCTGCAGCAGCAGCACCCGGAAGAGGCGCTGCGCGCCGCGCTGGACCAGGCGGGACGCCAGCGGCCGCAGCGTCTGCTGCTGGCCACCCTGCTGCCCCAGTGGCAACAGCTGACGACGCGCCGGAGCCGCTTACAGCAGGAACGCCAGGCGCTGGCACAGCAGATCCAGCAAAACAGTGAGCAGTTACTTACGCTGCGTGCCGCCTGGAAAGAGAAATACCAGCATCAGCAGGACCTGGAAAAACGCTGTGAGCTGGAGCGGCGGATTGCCGACCTGGAGCAGCACCGGGCACAGCTGGAAGCCGGTCAGCCCTGCCCGCTCTGCGGTTCAGAAACGCATCCTGCGGTGCAGGAATATCAGGCGCTGGAGCTGTCGGAAAACCAGCAGCGGCTGGAAGGGTTAAAGCGCGAAGTTGAAAAGCTGAAAGACGATGGCAGCGCCTGCGCCGCGCAGCTCAGACAGCTGCAGCAGCTCGACGAACGTCAGCAGCAGGAAGCGGCGGAGCTCAACCGCCAGGCGCAGCAGCTGGAGCAGCAGTGGCAGAGCGCAACGGCGCTGCTCGGGCTGACCCTCAGCCCGGATGAACACCCGCAGGCCAGCGAGTGGCTGACACAGCAGGATCGCCAGGAAAGCGCGCTGCAACAGCAACTACAGCAGTTGGAGCAGGCGCTGCGTCACTGCCAGCAGCTGAAAGAGGTGCTCTACCAGCAGCAGCAGGCGTGGCAGCAGCTACAGCAGCAGATCCAGCTTCAGCAGCAGCAGCTCAGCGCCGCCGCAAAAACCCTGGGCGAACAGCAGCAGCAGCGGGAACAGGACGAACAGCGCGCCCGTCAGCTGCGCGAAGCGCTGGCTGACGGCGTCGCTCCGCTGGGCCTGACGCTGCCGCAGGACGGCGACTATCAGGGCTGGCTACAGCAGCGCGAAACCGAGTGGCAACAGTGGCGTCACAACAGCGATGCGCTGGCGGCGCTGGTGCCGGAACTGGCGACGCTCGCCAGCCGCCAGCAGGCGCTGGATAACGATCTCCGACAGCAGCAGGAGCATCTGAATGCCCTCGACCAGCGGCGACAACAGCAGCAGGAAACCCTGAATCAGCGCCAGCAGCAACGCCAGTCGCTGTTTGGCGATCGCGATGTCGCAGTGGCGCAGCAGCAGCTGCGCGCAGAGACGGAGCAGCATGAGCAGGCGGTACGCCAGAGTCAGTCACAGTGGCAGCAGCAGCAGGACCAGATAAATACCCTGACCGGACAGCATAAATCACTCAGTGAGCAGTTGATTACTCTGCAATCACATTTAGATGAAGCGGTAGCCAAAGCGGGTCACTATGACGACCTTCCCGCCCGCCAGGCGCAGCTGGAAGGCCAGCTCGCTGTTCTGAATCAGCAGCTGCGTGAACTGGCCGGCCAGCAGGGGCAGCTGCGTCAGCAGCTGCGTGATGACAGCGAACGCCGCAGCCGCCAGCAGACGCTGCTGGCAGAAATCGCCGCCAATGAGCAGCAGCTGGAAGACTGGAGCTACCTGAACCAGCTTATCGGCTCGAAAGAGGGGGATAAGTTCCGTCGCTTTGCACAGGGGCTGACGCTGGATCACCTGGTGTGGCTGGCCAACAATCAGCTTAACCGCCTGCACGGCCGCTACCTGTTACAGCGTAAATCCCAGGAGGCGCTGGAGTTGCAGGTTATCGATACCTGGCAGGCCGACGCCCAGCGCGACACGCGTACGCTCTCCGGTGGCGAAAGCTTCCTCGTCAGCCTGGCGCTGGCGCTGGCACTTTCTGACCTGGTGAGCCATAAAACCCGCATCGAGTCATTATTCCTGGATGAAGGGTTCGGCACGCTGGATGCAGAGACGCTGGACAGCGCGCTGGATGCGCTGGATGCACTGAATGCCAGTGGCAAAACCATTGGGGTGATCAGTCACGTTGAGGCGATGAAGGAGCGTATTCCGGTGCAGATCAGGGTGAAGAAGATTAACGGGCTGGGTTACAGCAGGCTGGAAACTCCGCAGCCTTAATCAATCAGGGGCGATCGCTGGCGACCGCCCCTTCTCTGCGTCTTACTGCGCGCTGCTCAGTCTGGCGCGCGGGCCGGGCAGAATACTTCCGTTGCGGCCGTCGGCGGTCAGCATCGTCGCGCCGGCGATGATGGCGATATCGTGGCTTTTATCCGCGATATTGTTAGAAATCTGCTTCACCGCAGCGGTGATCAGCATCCCCAACAGGCCGTTATTGTTGTTATCGCTCTGCGCGTCGGAAGCATAGCCCTTACCGGACCAGATCTCCTTGCCGCTGCGCAAATCCACCAGACGTGCCGTGGCGCTGACCTCGGTCACGCTGTCCAGCACCCGGTACTGGCTGCCATAGCTGACGACATCCACATACAGCGCCGCATCCGCATGGAAGATCTCATACAGTTTGCGGGTGCTGACTGCCTGCGCATCGGCAGCACTGGCCAGGCCATTCTGCTCGAAGGTTTTATCAACCACCGCGACCGGGAAGACATAGTATCCCGATTCAGCCAGCGGTGCGGTCATCACCGACACCAGGCTGTGGGCAGCGTTGATATCCGGGCTGCTGTTCTTCGCAGGCAGCACGACAATCGAGGCCGGTTTGCTGGCGCGGAATGCGCTGTAATCATACGGTTTCTGTTTAGCACAACCGCTCAGCACCAGAGCAGCGGTCAGGGCAATAAGGCTAATTAATTTCATTATTTTTTCACCTTATTACGCATCAGGAAATCCATATAAGGAGCGGATTCCGGGAACAGTGTCTTCTCGGCATTAAACTGCTGGAAAGCCAGGTCAGGACGGCTGGTCTCCACGTATAACAACCCCATCTGGGCATGCAAGCCAGGAGGAACGGGTTTATTTTTCGCTTTCGCCTGTTCCACAATGGCATTCAGCGAGTCAATTTGCTGCTCAGGGGATTTGTCATGCTGATAATAACTATAAAGCGTGGACTGATAATCACCCCAGTAATAAACCGTCTCTTTCTTTTTGGCGCAGGAAGCCACCAGCAGTACGGCGACAGCCACGCTGACCAGTTTAATTGCTTTCATCATTTATTCTCTTTTTATTATTTTACCGGACGCCATGCACCCGATTCAATTCCGCTGACCAGATGGTTGACCGCCTCACGGACTGCTAAATCCATCACCTTGCCATTCAGCGTCGAGTCATAGCTGGCAGTGCCGCCAAAACCAATCACTTCACGGTTAGACAGGCTGTACTCACCGGCACCCTGCACGGAGTAAACCACTTCAGAGGTCGCGACATCGACGACGTTCAGGTTCACTTTGGCATAGGCAACCTGAGACTTGCCGCGGCCAAGAATACCCCACAGCTGCTGGTCTCCCACTTCTTTACGGCCAAACTCGGTCACGTCACCGGTTATCACATAGTTGGCACCTTTGATGGTCTGCTGGCTGCCTTTGTACTGGGATTCAGCTTTCAGCTCATCGAGGTTAGCGCGGTCCAGCACATTGAAACGGCCGGTCTGCTGCAAATGCGTCATCAGAATTGTTTTGGACTGATTGCCCAGACGGTCAACGCCGTCAGAGAATACGCCATTCATATAAGAGGAGCGGTTATCAAACTTTCCGACAGCAATCGGACTTTTTGCTCCCTGATAGCGTGGCTGAGAAGCAGCGGCAACCTGCGGGGCTTCAATCGAACGAGAGGATTCCGTCGCGCAGCCGGTCATTACCGATGCACTTAATAAAGATAAAGCAACAAGGTGTCTGGATTTCATGTCATTTCCCTGAATGAACTCATCAAAATAATAACGGCCGTAATAATGAGTGAAGACTCAAAATAAATAATAACCGGCAATTATAATTAAAGGCAGGACGCCTTTGGCACCGGAGATTAACACAGAAAATTCTCAAAAATAAACTGAAAGTTAAATTATTTAATTTATCACCGTAATAAACCATACGTTTGCTAAACATTATCTCAACTTAACGCAAATAAAGGAAAAATCTGTAAATGCGCCCGGCCGGGTAGTTTTCATCATCAGCGGGGTGATTATTTTGTAGACTGTCACCAGTCCCCCCCCTTACCTCACTGAGGAATAGAATATGAAGCACCGTTATTTTGCCTCAGGCCTGCTTATCCTGGTGGGGTTGCTGACCGCCTGCCATTCCGCGCCAAACCCACCCGGTGATACAGAGTGTGATGCACAGTGCGGGTATCTTGCGACCATGAAAACGCGGATCCTGCGTAATTTTGAGCATGCGGAGCGCTACCATGGCCGGGCGTGCGACGTGACGCTGGCGTACAGCGCCCGCCAGCGCTATCAGGTTCTGCGCACCACAGGGGATGAAGCGCTGTGTCTGAAGGTCTGGGGCGTGGTAGCCAGTACAGAATCTTTGCCGCCGCCGCCTCTGCATCTGACACAGGCGATTGTTATCCAGTTCCGTCCGTAGCGTTTATCCTGCCAGCTCATCCCGGCGCCACTGGCGCGGGCTGATGCCGAACCAGCGGCGAAACGCGCGGGAGAATGCGCTCACCTCTGAATAACCAAGCAGCAGCGCCATTTCGGAAATCGGCAGCTGACGCTGCTGCAGATAGTGCTTCGCCATTTCACAGCGCACGTTATCCACCAGTGTGGTGAAACTCAGCCCTTCTTCACGCAGGCGGCGCTGCAGTGACCAGCTCGACAGCCCCATCTTATCGGCCACCTCCTCCAGCACCGGCTCCCCCTGCAACATCACCAGATGCACCTGCGAACGCGCCTGGTCGACAATATTCTGCTGTGGGGTCGCGCTGTTAAGACGGCGAATGGCATCCTGCATCACGCCGAGCAGCAGCGGGTCGCTGTCCGGCATGGCGCGGGCCAGATCGCGTTTCGGAATCAGCAGCGAGTTAAACGGCTGGTCGAAATAGACCGGAGCGTCGAACACTTTACAGTGCTCATGCCACTGCGTCGGGCGGGGATGTTCGAAGTGGACTTCACGCGGCGCCCAGTGCTTACCGGCGACGTGACGTATCAGGTTCAGAAACATGCCCAACGTCAGCTCGGCGTCCTGACGGCGGCAGAGAATGGCACCGTGGCGCACCTGGTAATCCAGCCGCCAGCAGTCGCCCTTATCCACCAGCCGGGTCAGCGTATCGTGCTGGTGCCATGGGAAAGCATTTGCCACATTGTGCAGCGCCTGTTCCAGCGTGGCGCTGCACAGACCGATATAGCCAATCAGACCTAATGACTGCGGTTTAAACTGCCTGCCGTAGTGTAAACCGAAGTTATCACAGCCTGAATAACGTGCAGCCTCTTCCATCACCCGGCAGTAATTGATTAAGCCAAGGCTGAGAGTGGGCTGCGCCAGCAGTTCCGGGTCGATACCGCTGACGCCGAAAATACGATCGACATCGCCGCCGCTGTGGCTGATAAAATCGCTCAGCCCGCTGGCGGCCGCAGCGAGCACGCCACGGTTACAGACATTGCCGCTGTGCAGAACATGACGGATATCCGGACGGGCCAGTTGGGTGGGTAACATGTGATAGTCTCCTGCTGCCTTAGGTACACCTCTCTCCCGTTAAACAGAGCAAATAGCGTACCAACCGCAACATCAGACAATTTGAGCGCATTATCCTGCCTGTGAGTGCGAAAAGAGCACCGCGACAGCACAGCCTGCCCGTCTGCGGTGCAGCGTCGGGTATTTATGCGCCGACCGGCAGCTCGCGCGTTTCCAGATAGCGACGGCACAGACGTACAGAATGATCCGCCCACTGCGGGCCAAGGCTGAGTGCCATTTCTGTTTCCGCATGCGATCCAACCCAGGCCAGCAGCTGAATACGGCGCTGGATCAGCAGCGTCGGCACCACCGCCATTTCAGCGTCTGTGATATGCGCCACCTGCTCATAACCGCGGAGCCAGTTGTCCACCCACTCCGCCGCTCGCGGATGATGTTCTACAAAGCTGATCGCCGCCGCCAGATCGTGCAGATACCAGCTAAAGCCACAGTCATCAAAGTCGATCACCCGCGTTTCACCTTTGTATAACAGCAGGTTGGTCAGCCGCAGATCGGCATGGATCAGGCCATAGTTGCGCGTTGTTTTGCCAAACCCGGCCAGCGTCGATCCCACCCGTGCGATCGTCTGCTCCACCACTCCGCGATCCGCTGCGCGCAGGTTCGGCGCATCGCGCCAGTCTCCCCAGTGCCCCTGCGGGCTGAGCATGGTCTGATGATCCCAGATGATGCGCTGAAAACCTGCCGGACGCTGCCAGCTGCGGCTGTGCTGATGCAGGCGGGCGGTAATATTTCCCAGCTGCTGAAAGGCACGCGGATCGACATCGGTGCCCGGCATCTCCCCCTCGATCCAGTGGAACAGCACCGCATGGCGCATCGTGCCATCATCCAGCATCAGACTTTGAACGGTCTGTCCCTGGCTGTCGGCCACCGCCTGCGGTACCTCAATGCCGGTATCGCGCAGCGCATCCAGCCAGTGCAGTTCACTCTCAATATCAGCGCGCTGGTGATAATCCGCACGGTGCAGGCGCAGCGCATAGCGCTTTCCGCCCGCCTCCAGTAAAAATGTCGCATTTTCTGAGCGGCACAGCAGGCTCAGCCGGCCCTGCAGTGCGACGGGGTAACGGGTCATCGTACGCCCGGCAAGCTGCAGCAGCGCGTCATTGTTCAGGGTGTCATATTGTCTGGCTGTCATCATCTGGCTCCGCAGGGATAGTGAACGGTGTCTCTGTGATAACAGCATCCGATCGCCTGCCCCTTTTCGGCTTGACCACAGACGACCCGCTTTTGACCGCAGCGTACAGCTGGCGCTTTTATTGCAGCGGAGTTGACCGCAGCGCGCAAAAATCATCATGCCCGCGTCAAGTTTCCCCTGGCGGGGGGCTGCATTATCGAACCACTAACACAATAATGACGGGGATAACGGTATGAAGAGCAAACTCAAACCCACGCTGGGAACCCTACATTTATGGGGCATTGCGGTAGGTCTGGTAATTTCCGGGGAATATTTTGGCTGGAGCTACGGCTGGGGCGTGGCGGGCACGCTGGGCTTTCTGCTGACAACGCTGATGATTGCCCTGATGTACACCTGCTTTATTTTCAGCTTTACCGAACTGACAACCGCCATTCCACATGCCGGTGGTCCGTTTGCCTACAGCCGCCGCGCGTTCGGTGAAACCGGTGGCCTGATTGCCGGGATGGCAACGCTGATTGAATTTGTCTTTGCCCCACCGGCCATCGCCATGGCTATCGGCGCCTATCTCAACGTGCAGTATCCGGAGCTCAACCCGAAGTTTGCAGCAGTGGGTGCCTATATCGTGTTTATGACGCTGAATATTCTCGGCGTGAAGCTGGCTGCGATGTTTGAGCTGGTGGTCACCGTGCTGGCGGTACTGGAACTGCTGGTGTTTATGGGCGTGGTGGCACCGGGCTTCAGTATTGCAAACTTCACCGCCAACGGCTGGGCCGGCGGTGAGCACTTCGGCATGCCTGCGCTGTCCGGTATTTTTGCCGCTATCCCGTTCGCTATCTGGTTCTTCCTTGCGATTGAAGGCGCCGCGATGGCGGCCGAAGAAGCCAAAGATCCGAAGCGCACCATTCCCCGCGCCTATATTGCCGGTATCCTGACGCTGGTCGTGCTGGCGATCGGCGTGATGCTGATGGCGGGCGGTGCAGGGGACTGGCGGGCGCTGTCAAATATTAACGACCCGCTGCCGCAGGCGATGAAAATGATCGTCGGTGAGCACTCCAACTGGATGCATATGCTGGTGTGGATTGGTCTATTTGGGCTCATTGCCAGCTTCCACGGCATCATTCTCGGCTATTCACGCCAGTTCTTTGCCCTGTCCCGCGCCGGTTATCTGCCTGCCGGGCTGGCGAAGCTGTCGCGTTTCCAGACGCCGCACCGCGCCATTATTGCCGGAGGTGTCATCGGTATTGCGGCGATCTTCAGCGACGGCTGGATTAACCTGCAGGGCATGTCGCTGACGGCAGCGATGATCACCATGGCGGTCTTCGGGGCCATCGTCATGTACATCATGAGTATGCTGAGCCTGTTCCGCCTGCGCCGGACTGCACCGGCGCTGGAGCGCACCTTCCGCGCGCCGGGCTATCCGCTGGTGCCGATGATTGCGCTGGTACTGGCCGCGGTGTGCCTGGTGGCGATGCTGTGGTTCAATGCCCTGATTGGCACCGTATTTGTTGGCCTGATGGCACTCGGTTATCTGTGGTTCCTGCTGACCAAAAGTCACCGCGCTAACGCCCCGCACGACGCTATGCTGCAGGGCGAATAACGGTTTCGCTGTCGCTGTTCTTTGTCGGGGCCGATCTTTTTCTTCGATCGGCCCTTGTTTAACGAATCAGAGTGGCCACAGCCATGCGGCACCGCGCACGCCGCTGGAATCACCGTGTACCGCCCGGCGGATCGGGGTGTCACACTCGCCGCCGAACACCCAGTTTTTCACCAGCTGCGGCACCGTCTGGTACAGACGATCCACGTTGCTCATCCCGCCGCCCAGCACGATCATATCGGGGTCGAGGATATTGACCACGTGCGCCAGCGACTTAGCCAACCGCGTTTCATAACGGCTCAGCGCCAGTTCCGCCAGAGGATCCTGCTGCGCCACCCGCTGCATAATCTCTGCCCCCTTCAGATCCACGCCGCTCAGGCGCTGATAGTCAGTGGCAAAACCGGTGCCGGAAATAAAGGTTTCAATGCAGCCCTGCTTGCCGCAGTAGCAGGGTACCTGCTCGCGATAGCGCAGTTCATCTTCATCCATCCACGGCAGCGGGTTATGGCCCCACTCCCCGGCATTGCCGTTGCCGCCGCTGTGCGCCTGCCCGTTCAGCGCCACGCCTGCCCCACAGCCGGTACCGATAATCACCGCAAACACCGTCTGCCGACCTGCCGCTGCGCCATCGACGGCTTCTGATACCGCCAGGCAGTTAGCATCATTGGCAATGCGCACTTCCCGCCCCAGCCGCTGCTGTAAGTCTTTATCCAGCGGCTGGCCGTTGAGCCAGGTGGAGTTGGCGTTTTTTACCCGCCGGGTAAAGGGCGACAGCGTGCCGGGGATGCCGATGCCGACGCTGCCCTGCTGGCCGGTCTCCTGCTCGGCGCGCTTGACCAGCCCGATGATGTTTTCAAGGGTTTTCTCATAGTCGTCACGCGGCGTCGGCACGCGATAGCGGAACAGTTCTTCCCCCCGGTCCGATAAGGCAATCACTTCTGTTTTCGTGCCACCTAAGTCAATACCGATACGCACTTGTTATTCCTCATTATTTAACGGCGAGATCATTACCTTAGAAGCTGCGGTGCGGAAAGGCAATGAAACCCCGCCGCCGATTCGTTATCATGCGCGCTGACTTTGAACTCGCGCGCCTTATTGCGCGCCCTGAGAGGGAATGCAGCATGCTGTGGTTTAAAAATTTGATGGTTTATCGTCTCAATCGCGACATTCCGCTGGTAGCCGACGAGATGGAAAAACAGCTCGATGCCTTCTCTTTCAGCCCTTGCGGTAGCCAGGATATGGCTAAGACCGGCTGGGTATCACCGATTGGACCGCGCAGCGAAGATTTGACGCACGTCACCAACGGTCAAATCCTGATCTGTGCGCGTAAAGAAGAGAAAATGCTGCCATCACCGGTGATCAAGCAAGCGCTGGAGGCGAAAATCAGCAAGCTGGAAGCCGAGCAGTCGCGCAAGTTGAAGAAGACGGAAAAGGACTCCCTGAAAGAGGAGGTGCTGCACAGCCTGCTGCCGCGCGCTTTCAGCCGTTTCAGCCAGACCTATGTGTGGATCGACACCGTCAACAACCTGATTATGGTGGACAGCGCCAGCGCGAAAAAAGCCGAAGACACCCTGGCCCTGCTGCGTAAAAGCCTCGGTTCACTGCCGGTGGTGCCGCTGACGCTGGAAAGTCCGATCGAGCTGACCATGACCGAATGGGTGCGCTCCGGTGAACTGCCGGCTGGCTTTGCACTGATGGATGAAGCCGAGCTGAAAGCGATTCTGGAAGACGGCGGCGTGATCCGCTGTAAGAAGCAGGACCTGGTGTGCGATGAGATCGCCAACCATATTGAAGCCGGCAAGCTGGTGACGAAACTGGCTCTCGACTGGCAGGAACGCATCCAGATGATCCTGTCGGATGATGGTTCAATTAAGCGTCTGAAATTCTCGGATATTCTGCGCGAACAGAATGATGATATTGACCGCGAAGATGTCACCGGACGTTTTGATGCTGACTTTATTCTGATGACGGGCGAGCTGGCTGCGTTAATCAGCAATACCGTGGAAGCGTTAGGCGGCGAAGCCGAGCGTTAATCACGTTGCGGGCCGACCGGAAAAGAAGGCCGGCCCCGATAAGATCATCGAACAATGTAGGGGCTGACCCTCTTTTTTGGTCAGCCCTTAATATCATTAATCTTTCAGGTAGCGGCACAGATAGGCAGATGGCTCAGCCACCTGTAAATGGAATTCGCTGTGGCCCGGTACGTTAAATACCTCACCCGGCTGGTAATGCTTCCACTCCACTTCCCCTGGCAACAACACCTTCAGTGAACCACTGACAACCGTCATCTCTTCGGCCTGAGCCGTACCAAAAGTATATTCGCCTTCGGCCATCACACCCACGCTGGCGCGGCCGGTACTGGCGCTCTCATAACCAATCGACTTCACTTTACCGTCGAAATACTCACTAACGTTGAGCATATAAATTCCTTAAAATCAGAGACAAAGGTAAGTTTCCAGTGTAGGGCCAAATTTGACGGGCTGTCACGCACTATTGCGAATCCTGCGCTGCAATCGTGACTTACACCAGCAGTTAGTTGCCAGCATGAATCAGAGCGAGGTTCAGCCGCTTAACTGCGCGCGCTGAGATGGCTCAGGCTGCCGTACATCTCAAGCAGGCGCGCATACTCTCCGGCGTCATAAAACGCACAGGTGCCCCGTCCAAACTCTTTAGCCACCTCCACGGCAAACTTCACGGCCAGCGCGATATCCACTTCATGACTCGCGCCGGTGCCACAGCCGGGAACCACCGACTCGGTACAGATTGCCACCCCCACCACCGGAACATCCGTAGCGGTCGCGGGCTGGAGAATGCTGTTGAGGTGATAGACCCCATTTCCATAAGGCGTAATATCCTGCGTGGTGATCGGAAACGTCACGGCCGGACGCCCGCTGGTCATCTCCATGATCCGCAGTAAATCCTCCGATACGCGCAGAATATAACCCTGCTTCACCGTTGGCGACAGCGCATACCCTTTGTGGTTGAGGATGCGGTTGCCTTTGGTGGTATCAATAGAAAGGATAGCATCAACCCCCGGCGCCACTTCATTTTCGTTCATGGCGATGTCGTCGATGGGCGAGTCCATAAAATCGACCGGCTCATGCGGGCGGGTTGGCGCATTCGGACAGATATGGGTGGTAATAATCACATCGCCTGACAGAAAGTCGCCTTTACGCTGCATCTGCGCCAGCTTCAGCGCGCTGCTGACCGCGGCCACCGCACCATCGGCGTCAGACACCATGCCGATACGCGTGGGACGTGCGCCAATCCCGCCCAGGCGGCCGATAATTCCCAGCGTCGGGGCGCTGCCCCCTGGCTTTTACCGTCACGACCCGCCACGGTTATGCGCACAAAATCAGTCTGGCCTTTCGGGCCGCTAACGCGGTGAAAGCTGGCCGTGACGCCCGCATATCCGCTAAACAGGTCAACGACCTCCTGACCGCTGACGCTGGCACTATCCAGTAGCTCAAAAACCTGCAAGGTCTGCTGCAAACTCATGTTTTTACCCTATTTATCGTTTAGTGCCGCTGGTGAAAAGGGAACTGAAGAAGCTGTACAGCGCATCTCCGGCAATAAATCCGGCGGCCATCACCTCCATCGGCGTGCGTCCACGATCGCCCCAGAGGCGGGTGATGATCAGGCGCAGCACAATGCCGGTAACCACGGCCCAGCCCGCCATAGCGTTAAAGATCAGCAGTCCGGTGGCCAGCAGTACGCCCAGCTGACGTTTCGGGCCGCCGATCAGTTGGATCAACGCGCCGGGGATCGCCCAGATCAGCAGGCTGTGCGCGATACCCGGCTCCGCTCCGGCCTGAATCGTTTTGGCAAACACGCGCGCCACCGGCGGGATCAGATCCTGGCTGAAGAAACTGGCGTGGGCGAACCACACCACGGGGATCGAAACAACAAAGGCGATCAGCGCGGCAAACAGCTGGATGCGCCGTCCCCACAGCTCCTGTTGCAGATCGCGGCCGTAACCGCGCAGCACAAAGCCGGCTTTCAGGTCATAGCCCATATCGGCAAACGCCGGGCCGGTGGCCAGGCGTTACTGGCAGGAAATACGCGGGTATCGAACAGGCGATACAGCAGATACGCGTCCAGCAGCATCGCGGCGCTGACGCCGACAAACATCGGCAGGATCAGCTGCGGCTGCCCCATCACCCAGGGTACGGCAATCGGCATCAGCAGGCTGTTAGCCGCGCCAAAGGTGGCAGAAGAGATCGCAGTCTGCGCCAGGTTTTGCGTATGAACCGAGCGATAGCGCTGGAAAGCCTTTAACGGCATACGCGCCAGCAGCATCGCCAGCAGTGCGCCAATAATGGAGGTATTCGGTGTGACGCCCAGCGTTGTTAACAGCTGCACCCCAATAATTGCGCCGAGCACTGAAAGAAGAAGTAACACCACAAGGGTGCCAATATCCTTTAAAGGATTATCCTGGCGCATAGTTTCCCCAATAGATGGCCCGATCGGGTCATGAGTGACTGATATTTTCCGGACATGAAGGAATAATCCCCTGATAAAACCAGGAGATATTCCGTTTATTATTGACGGGTCTCTGAGTGGACCTTAATTTTATTGACTACGGTACTGCAATGCCCTGGTGAGGCGTACTTTATATCACGGACGGATATAAGGTAATTACTGCACGGTTGGGGGAAGCCCCACCTGCCATGCGCGATCGCCATATTTTCCAGCCAGCTGATGCGTGACCATTTGTAACGCATCCAGAGTGGCGGATGAATACGGCGGATCCTGATTCTGTGAAGGGAACGACAGGCATAACGCCACGGTTTCGCCCCGGTGTTTATTGGTAATCGTGGTGGAAACCGAGCTGATGCCCTGCAGGGTTTCATTGCGCGACAGCGCCCAGCCCTGCTCGCGAATGCGCGCCAGTTCGACCAGTAATTTTTCCAGCGTCTGTGGCGAATTAGGGGAGTTCACCTGCCAGGCCCCGGCATACAGCTTACGCACGAAGTCATCGCTGTAACGCGCAAGAATAGCCCGCCCTACGGACGTTTCGGCCGCCGGTAAACGGCTACCCGGTGGGGTAACGACCTGAATAAACATACGCCCCTGAAACATGCGCATCACCATAATCTCCCGCCCTTCGAGCACCGAGATGTAGCCCGTACAGCTGGATTCCGCCGCCAGGCGCGCCATCAGTGCTGAGGCACCATCAACCAACGGCGTTGAAAGATAGTGACTGGCCAGCGACAGCAGCATACGGCCCACGTGAAAACAGCGGGTTTCCGGGTCGCGCTCCAGCAGTCCTTCGCTTTCCATGGTGGATAACAGACGTGAAACGGTACTTTTTGGCAGCCCGAGAGCGTCAACCACATCGGTAAAAGTTAATCCCGGCTGACCCTGAGTCAGGCCACTGCGGTTAAACAGTTTGAGTACGGCGGCGGCATTTTCGAGGGTCGTCATGGTGGCAGTTCCACTATTAGGAACTATTGTTCCTGTTTTCCGATAAATTAAACTACGGCGAGGGGCTCGCAGGGTCAAGGATTAATTTTTTATCGGATTGACGGCGCGGAAGAGGGATAATCAGGTTAACCGGGAAAGAGAGAATTAAATATCCCAGTCGCCGGCTAAAAATAAAAATATCTTATGGAATCTCAGGCGAGAACAGTCAGATATGCTGCACTAAATATTTAGCCAAAATGCAAAAAGGCCGTGGGAAAATTTAATCAATGACAGTGCGTTAATATTACAGGCATCCCTGCCAGTGCGGATTACTCTTTGGACTCATCCTCATAACGCTTTTTCGCGTCCAGCGCTTCCTGCCTGGTTTCATGTTCGCTAATCAGCGAATCAGGCTTAGGGTGGTCGGCACGCAATTCATACCAGATCACGTGCTTGCCGGGAGCCCCCTTCTCAACTTCAACAATGTTCGCTTCGCGTGGATACGGTGGTTTACCTGGCATAATCATCCCCTGTTAGCTGTAAGAAATCGTGCGCGGAAGAGATCCTCTCACGACGCGGCCGGCGCACCGGCCCTCGTTTCAGTATAGACAAACGCAGCGGTTTATCCGGTGGCAATAGGGAGATGAGGGGAAATTAGCTGGCGCGGGCGGGCGAAAGGACACTCATTATCTGGCTGACCACCGCATCCGGGGACTGCATCGCATCAATAATATGATGGGCCGCGGCCCGGTACAGTGCATCACGGGCGGCAAGCACTTCAACCATCTCCTCGCTAACAGGCCGACCGGTGAGGGTCGGGCGCTGTTCAGCCTGCGGGTAAGCCTCCAGCCGGGCGGCCAGGATCTCAGCGTCAGCATTCAGATAGATCACCCGACCATGCTCACGCATGAACTGCCGGTTTTCTTCCGCCAGCACCATGCCTCCGCCGGTGGCGATGACCGTTGTCGGGGCAGTAACCGCTTTCAGCGATGCCGTTTCACGTAAGCGGAAACCTGCCCACCCTTCCTGAGCGACGATGTCAGCAACGGTTTGCCCGCTGGACTGCTGCAGTGCGTGGTCGGTGTCACAAAACGCGTACCCTGATGCCAGCGCCAGCGCGTGGCCAACGGTGGTTTTGCCGCAGCCACGTGCGCCGATCAGATAAATGGGTAATGACATAACAGGCCGTTCCTTAAGCGAACTCCGACGCCAGCCCGCGCGCGCAGGGGGCAGACAGTGAATTAACGTTGCAGCGCATAATACCGGACATTGCGGTTTGGGACCAGTAGTAACGTTTTATTTACAGTCAGGGTGAAACAGAAAGGCAATAACCTTATGTTATAAATGTAAATTGCAGGTGTAATTTTATCTTTACACCCATTTTATAAACGCGTAACTGCCGCAACATTTCCTTACCGCAGCGCGATTTACATTCCCCCTTCAGTTGCCCAAATTGGTGCTATCGTCCGCTCTCGGAGAAACCCTATGCAGCAGCAAGAACAGCAGTTAATTGAAAGCCTGTTTACCCGCCTGAAGCAGGCTGAGTCTCAGTCCGGCCCCCGTGATATTACGGCAGATAAATTCATTCAGCGACAGGTGCAGCAGTTGCCCGGAGCCCCCTATTATATGGCCCAGGCAATCCTGATTCAGGAAGCGGCCATGAAGCAGTTAAATGCACGTGTCAGTCAACTGGAAAGCGAACTGGAGCAGGCCCGTCAACAGCCGCAGCAGCAGGCCAGCGGAGGGTTTCTGTCAGGATTATTTGGTGGCGGCAGCCGCACGCAACCGCAGCAGGGCCAGCAGCCCCCTGCGCAGTCAGCCTGGGGCAATGCGCCGGCCCAGCAGCAGCCCGCTTATGCGCCAGCGGCCCCGACGGTTGGCCGGGGTTTTCTCGGCGGCGCGCTGCAAACGGCCGTTGGGGTTGCCGGTGGCGTGGTGATGGCGGATATGCTCACCAGCATGTTCCACCATTCGCAGCCGGAAGAGATTGTGAATATCATTAACGAACCGGCGATGCCGGATCCGCAGTTTGATAATAATCTCGACACCTTTAACGGCGGGGACAATCAGTCCTTCCTCAGTCAGGATAATGGCCTGCAACAGGATTATGCCAGCGACAACGATTTCAGCAGCGACGCGTTTGGCGATGATGCTGATGACGACAACTTTGTCTGACCGTTAACCCCCTCTCCCGTCCACCGGGAGAGGCTATTCGCTCTGTTTACGCTGCTGCTGTAACCACTTATCCAGCTCATTGGCAAACTGCTGGCGGTCACGCTGATTCAGCGTGGCGGGTCCACCGGTCTGTACCCCACTGGCGCGCAGGGTATCCATAAAATCGCGCATCGTCAGACGTTCACGAATCGTCGCTTCGCTGTAGCGCTCACCGCGCGGGTTTAGCGCAATCGCCCCCTTTTCCATCACTTCCGCCGCCAGCGGGATATCTGCGGTAATCACCAGATCGCCCGCTTCCGCTCGCTGCACGATTTCATTGTCTGCCACGTCAAACCCTGCCGCTACCCGCAGGGTACGCAGAAAACGCGAGGGCGGCACGCTCAGCGACTGATTGGCCACCAGCGTCACTATCATCTGCTCACGTTCAGCAGCACGGTACAGCACTTCTTTAATCACTTTCGGGCACGCATCGGCATCCACCCAGATTGGCATTACCATTTCCTTCTATGCTGAGTCGGGAATGAAGACGATCTTCCCATTCTTTTGCCGAATGGCAAACTTAATCTGCTGCACCGGCACCTTCCCACGCCCTTTATGGTTTAAGCGCAGCCGAAGCTGAGTTAAGGTTAAGGGATGGCATCAGCCACATTGCAACAGAATAAACCAACAGGGAGATCCTCATGGAAAAGAAAATTGGCTTCATTGGCTGCGGTAACATGTCAAAAGCCATCATTGCAGGCCTGGTCGCTGCCGGGCAGGTCAAACCTGAAGATATTCTGGTTTTCGACCGTAAACCTGAGACGAATCAGGCCATGCAGCAGCAGTATGGTATCACCCCGGCCGACAGCGCCGAAGAGGTCGCCCGCCAGTCTGATATCCTGTTTGGTGCGGTGAAACCTAATGTCATCCTGTCCGTGCTGAAGGACATTGCGGGCAGTCTCAATAAAGAGACGCTGATTGTCTCTATCGCGGCAGGCATCACGCTGGAGTCCCTCGCATCCGTTCTGGGCCACGACCGTAAAATCGTACGTGTAATGCCCAACACCCCCGCACTGGTGAATGAAGGGATGACCTCGGTTACGCCAAATGTGTTAGTCACTGCCGAAGAAGCCGACAGCGTGGTACAAATTTTTAGCGGTTTCGGTAAAGCCGCTCTGGTACCTGAATATCTGATTCACGCGGTGGTCGGCGTGAGCGGCTCTGCTCCGGCTTACGTCTTTATGTTTATTGAAGCGATGGCCGATGCCGCCGTGCTAGGTGGTATGCCACGGGCACAGGCCTATCAGTTTGCCGCCCAGGCCGTAAAAGGCGCGGCGCAGATGGTGCTGGAGACAGGCAAACATCCGGGTGAACTGAAGGATATGGTCTGTTCGCCAGGCGGCACCACCATTGAAGCGGTAAAAGTGCTGGAGCAGAAAGGTTTCCGCTCAGCGGTGATTGAAGCGATGCAACACTGCATGCACAAATCCGAGCAGATGAGTAAGCAGTAAACTCCCCGGTGCCGCAGCGGCGGATGCGGCACCGCGAAAACAGGTTTCATCAAAAAACACAGCCTCGCCGTCGCGCCTTAATTCCGGCGTCATTATGCGCCTGTGCCGCGTTAATATGCCCCTGTAAACGCAATGCCCTTTCACAAATGACCTGCCCGCTGTCGGTCAGCTTTTTAATTCAGGCGCAGTTTAAAACGGTGGGCCGGCTGGCCCACGCGGGGTTAGCTTTTTTTCAGGCAGTTGCTCATAAAGGCTTTACGGTCATCGCCCTTCAGCATCTTTTCACCGGCCTGTGCATTACAGGTCTTCATCTTCATCTGCTGTGGCGTCATGCCGTCGATTTTACTGTCCTTTTTGAGGCAGCTACTCATAAAGGTTTTGCGTTCATCCCCTTTCAGCGCTTTCTCTCCCGCCTGTTGATTACAGACGGTCATTTTCTGCTGCTGAGCGGTTTTCTCGGCAGCCCCCGCATAACCGGCGGCCGTTAACGACAGCAAGGCTGCGGCGATCACTAACTGAATTTTCATATCCCATCCCATTATTGTGATAAGTACACTGTTAAGTGTGGCACGGGTTTTATTTTCAGCGAATGACGCAGCGAGAAATTTTAGGTTCGGGGGGAAAAACAGCCCATCGCCACATACATGTGAGTCCGACGCGCGTTTTTTGGTAGAGCGAATTACTGCCGGGGATGGTTTAACAGGCGCTGGATGTAATTTTCCAGCAGTGAAGCATCTTGGGTAAAGTCTGCTGCCATTGACGATGATGCCGTCTGCATGGCGTCAGAAATACTGACGTTGATTTGCTGAAGCTGTTCGCTATCCAGCTTGCGCAGCAGCGCGGTAACCACGATCTCCAGGGCTTCAACCTGGGCGACCAGTTCCTTCGACTCTTCTTCTTTTTCCGCCAGCCTGACCAGTAATTCAGCAATGAGGTTTTTCATGCGACTGTCTCAGCGAGTTAAAGCAAGAAGGTATCACCCGCACAGTAAAAAGAAAACTCATATTTGCTATATATTTTCGTGACTTATGCCCCAAAAGAGAGCAACAAAACACCTGTTTTTTTTCGAAACGTTTCGCTGATGGCAACCCGGATAAAAAAAGCGGCCACTCATTATTGTGGGGGCTGACTATCGCCCCAGCGCGGTCAGCCTTTAGCGCTCCTGCCCGGTAAAGCCAGCGCGCGGGTTTACCGGTTTTGCACCCGTCAATCTTGCGACAGATATCGCATCCCACACTCTTTTCGCTTTACAGAAATGCCGTTGAGCCTCAATGTGAGCGCATAACAATCATGAGGATTTTGGCATGGCAGATTCAACCCCACTCACCCTGCAACAGCAACTGTCACTGCGCCACTGGGAAAACCCGGCCATCACGCAGCTGAACCGCCTGCCTGCTCACCCGCCGTTTGCCAGCTGGCGTAGCGCCGATGCAGCGCGCGACGATCTTGACAGCGACAGCCTTCAGTCGCTGAATGGAGAGTGGCTGTTTAGCTATTACCCCCGTCCCGAAGCCGTGCCGGATGAGTGGATTTGCAACGACCTGCCAACGGCCGATCGCCTGGCCGTGCCGTCTAACTGGCAGCTCGCCGGGTATGATGCCCCGATCTATACCAACGTACAGTATCCGATCCCGGTCGATCCGCCGCGCGTTCCCGCCGATAACCCCACGGGATGTTACTCGCTCACATTCGAATGTCAGTCTGACTGGCTGGACGGCGGGCAGACACGCATCATCTTTGACGGCGTGAACTCCGCCTTTTATCTGTGGTGTAACGGCGAATTTGTGGGTTACTCACAGGACAGCCGCCTGCCGGCAGAGTTTGACCTCAGCCACCGCCTGCACGCCGGTGAAAACCGTATTGCGGTGATGGTACTGCGCTGGTGCGACGGCAGCTATCTGGAAGACCAGGATATGTGGCGGATGAGCGGTATTTTCCGCGACGTCACGCTGCTGCATAAACCGGCGGTACAGCTGTGTGACGTCCAGATCGGAACGCAGCTCAGCCCGGAATTCCGCTCTGCGCAGCTGAATGTCATGGCCCTCACCAACCTGACGGATGCCAGCGACTTCCAGCTGGAGGTGACGCTGTGGCGTGAAGGCGATGAGATTGCCCGCCAGCGCCAGCCGTTCGGCACATCGGTTATCGACGAGCGCGGGCGCTACCTTGACCGCACGCGTCTGGCGCTGCACGTTGACCAGCCGTTACTGTGGAGCGCAGAAACGCCCCATCTCTATCGCGTGGTAGTTTCACTGCTGGATGCCAGCGGTACGCTGATTGAAGCGGAGGCCTTTGACGTTGGTTTCCGCCAGGTGGAGGTCAGCGATGGCTTACTGAAGCTCAACGGCAAGGCGCTGCTGATCCGCGGTACTAACCGCCATGAGCATCATCCGGATCGCGGCCAGGTGATGGACGAAGCAACCATGATCGAAGATATCCTGCTGATGAAGCAGCATAACTTTAACGCGGTGCGCTGCTCCCACTATCCTAACCATCCGCTGTGGTATCGCCTGTGCGATCGTTTCGGCCTGTACGTGGTGGATGAAGCGAATATTGAAACCCACGGCATGCAGCCAATGAACCGACTGTCGGACGATCCTGCCTGGTTCAACGCATTCAGCGAGCGTGTTACCCGCATGGTGCAGCGCGACCGCAATCACGCCTGCATTATTATCTGGTCACTGGGCAACGAATCCGGTCACGGCAGCACGCATGATGCTCTCTACCGCTGGATAAAGAGCCACGATCCCAGCCGCCCGGTTCAGTACGAAGGCGGGGGAGCCGATACTGCCGCCACCGATATTATCTGCCCGATGTATGCCAGGGTCGATCAGGATCAGCCGTTTGAGGCCGTGCCAAAGTGGTCGATCAAGAAGTGGATCGGGCTGCCGGAAGAAACGCGTCCGCTGATCCTCTGTGAATATGCCCATTCAATGGGCAACAGCTTTGGGGGCTTCGATCGCTACTGGCAGGCCTTCCGCCAGTTCCCGCGTCTGCAGGGTGGCTTCGTCTGGGACTGGGTGGACCAGAGCCTGACGCGTCGCGATGAAAACGGGACCACCTGGCAGGCCTACGGCGGTGACTTCGGCGACACGCCGAATGACCGTCAGTTCTGTATGAACGGCCTGGTGTTTGCCGACCGCTCGCCTCATCCGGCGCTGTATGAAGCCCAGCGAGCGCAGCAGTTCTTCCAGTTCGCACTCACCGACACTTCGCCATTAACCGTGCGCATCACCAGCGAGTACCTGTTCCGCCACAGTGACAATGAGCATCTGCACTGGCGCATTGAGCATCAGGGTGAGCTGGTGGCGGAAGGCCAGCACACGCTGAGCCTGGCAGCGGAAGGCAGCGTTGAGTTGACGCTGGGTGCCCTGCCGTCGCTGGCGGGCGAGCTGTGGCTGCGGGTTGAAGTGGTTCAGCCGCTGGCCACTGCGTGGTCACCCGCCGGTCAGCGCGTGGCCTGGGACAGCTGGCGACTGCCTGCTGCATTGCCACTGCCCCGCCAGGCATCAGGCGAGTCCGTACCACAGCTGAATGAGCAGCCGCAGTGGATTGAGGTCCAGCACGGCGATCAGCGCTGGCACTTCTGCCGCCAGAGCGGCGAACTGATACAGTGGCTGCAGGGCAACGATCCCCAACTGCTTTCGCCGCTGCGCGATCTGTTTGCCCGCGCGCCAATCGATAATGATATCGGCATCAGCGAAGCGACGCGCATCGATCCTCACGCCTGGGTGGAACGCTGGAAACGTGCCGGACACTATCAGCTGGAAAGCCAGCTGCTGCGGCTGCAGGCCGATGCGCTCAGCGACGGCGTGCAGATCCGTACCGAGCACGCCTGGCTTGCTGGTGAAGCGCTGCGCTTCCTCAGCCGTAAATGCTACCGGATTGACGCCCGTGGGGAGATGCACATTGAGGTGGAAGTGGATATCGCCGCCGGACAGCCGGAACCCGCACGAATTGGCCTGCGCGCTCAGTTTAACGAGGCGGCGGAAAGCGCCAGCTGGCTGGGGCTGGGCCCGCATGAAAACTACCCGGACCGTCAGCTGGCAGCCGAGTTTTCGCGTTGGCACCTGCCGCTGGAGTCGTTAAGCACGCCGTATGTGTTCCCCGGCGAGAATGGTCTGCGCTGCGGCACTCAGCAGCTGACCTTTGGCGACTGGCAGGTTAACGGCGAGTTCCACTTCTCGCTGAGCCGCCACAGCGTGGAGCAGCTGCGCGAGACGTCACACCGCCACCTGCTGCGCGATGAACCGGGATGCTGGCTGATTGTTGATGGCTATCATATGGGCGTCGGTGGCGATGACTCATGGAGCCCGAGCGTCAGCCCGGACTTCCTGCTGTCTCAGCGCCAGTACCGCTATCAGATCAGCCTGTCGCGGTCGCGTCAGGCCTGACCATCCCGGCGCAATGCGGCATTGCGCCGGGACTGACGATAAACCCAGATCAGCTGCACGCTGTTAACCAGAATCACCACCGCCGTGGCGGCAAATACCCAGCGAAAGCCAGCCACGGCGGAGATTGCAGAGCCCATCAGCGGCCCGATCACATTGCCGAGGTACATAAAGGACTGGTTGTAACCGAAAATCCGCCCGGTGACCTGGTCACTGGAATAACGCAGCAGCAGGGTCTGCACCGCAGGCATCATCGCTCCGTCGGCAAAACCAAGCAGAAAACGGAATATCCCCAGCTCCACGGCGCTGTCGGCCCACGACATTCCGACAAACAGCAGCACGGAAAAAATCAGCGCAGCAAATAAAATTCGTTCAGCACCAATACGATCCCCGAGCTTGCCCAGCGTCGGCGCTGAGAGCAGCGCCGACACGCCGGGTATTGCCGCCACCATTCCGCTGATAAAGGCAATATTCTGTACGTCTGGCTCCAGTTCGCGCACAAATAGCGTCAGAATGGGACTGACGGAACCATTGCACAGCTGGATCACCAGCGTAGTGACAAACAGGCTGATGACTAAACCCGGCCGGCTGAGGGTATGAAACACCATGCTGCCGCTCAGTTTGTCCTCTTTCTTCACCCGTGGCGGGCCGCCCTCTTTGATCAGGAACAGTGTGATCAGGAAACTGATCAGCAGCAGGCCGGAGGTAATCAGAAATACCGCCCGCAGTCCGACCCAGTCCGCCAGCAGTCCTCCCATCAGCGGTCCCATAATCACCCCGCAGATCTGCGCGGTACTGACCATGCTCAGCGCCCAGCCGCTGCGTTCACGCGGGACCTGTGCCGCCACCAGCGCCATGGCATTGGGAATATAACCGGAGGTCAGCCCCATCAGCGCACGCAGTGCCAGCAGCTGCCAGACATTAGTCACAAAGGCCTGCAGCAGGATCACTACGCCCATCCCCAGCGAAGCGCGCAGCAGCATCAGCTTGCGCCCTTTGCGGTCGGCCAGGCTGCCCCACATGGGAGAGACAATAGCGGAAACCAGGAAAGTGATACTGAAGATCAGACCGGACCAGAGCGTCAGCGCACCGGGGTCAGTGACACCAAGCTGTTCCACATACAGGGGGAGAAACGGAATAATCTGGCTGATTGCCAGCCCGGTGAATAAACAACCGAACCAGACGGAGATGAGGTTAACTTTCCAGGATTCCATCGTGCTGTGCGTATGACCTGTTGCAAGGTAAGCAAAATCCGAGTGTAGCAACACTCACCGCAGGCGTCAGTCACTTCCAGAAAGTTGAAGGGCAGAATATTGTTAGCAAAGGCGTCTTTTCAGCGGCGATAAACGCAAAAAACCCGCCACGAGGGCGGGTTTTAATTCACATCGAACTTCGTTTGTTCCCGCCGGAGCGGAGAGCAAACTTAGATAGCAGTTACGTTAGCAGCTGCTGGGCCTTTCTGGCCATTTTCGATAGTGAAAGATACTTTCTGACCTTCTTCCAGCGTCTTGAAGCCGCCGTTCTGGATTGCAGAGAAGTGTACGAATACATCTTTGCTGCCGTCAGTTGGGGAAATGAAGCCGAAACCTTTCTCAGCGTTAAACCATTTTACTAAACCAGTCATTGACATGGGTCTTTCCTTCAAAATTGTAGTAAGCCACAGTGGGCACAGGGTTCGTCAACAGGGATTACTATGAGGCACTCAGAAGGAAGTCAGGAAGAAGCTTGAAATAACGCTTGAACTGAAGACTGCTTTACTAAAATTGCTCGCATACGTGGGTCTGTATCAAAACCAACGAGTGCATTTACTCATAACCCCGGTCTGAGTACAAGAGCTGACAACATAAAAAAACGATAAAAAGCATAAGATGCTGATTTTAATCATTAATTATTTTAAATTTTTATCTGTCATTGTGCAGAGGTCCGTTTTACATTTCAGGCATTGTCCTGAGAGGAGCCACATAAGGCCTAATTTCAACCTTATTGCTTCAGCTACACTTCGCCTCCCTTAGGGGATAATGCATGATGAGATAACCTTTTCTGCTTACGCAAGGATCCCTGTGATGTTAGAACTGATAAAAGCCGTTAGCCTGGGCCTGGTGGTGTTGTTACCGCTGGCGAACCCATTAACTACCGTGGCGCTGTTTCTCGGCCTTGCGGGCGATATGAACTACCAGGAACGAAATCGTCAGTCGCTACAGGCCTCGGTCTATGTTGTGATTATCATGGCCGTTGCCTATTACGCCGGCAATGTGGTGATGGACACCTTTGGCATCTCCATTCCGGGCCTGCGTATTGCCGGGGGGCTGATTGTCGCCTTCATCGGTTTCCGCATGCTGTTTCCGCAGCAGCAGGCGGGACAATCGGTAGAGGCAGACCATAAAATGGATGAAATGAGCGAACGCCAGTCGGTCAATATTGCCTTTGTCCCGCTGGCCATGCCGAGCACTGCGGGTCCGGGGACGATTGCGATGATCATCAGCACCGCGTCTACCATCCATAGTGGCACCCCCTTCGAGCCCTGGGTCATTATGCTGGCCCCGCCGCTCACCTTTCTCAGCATCGGCATTATTCTCTGGGGGTGTCTGCGCAGCTCCGGGACAATCATGCGCCTCGTCGGGAAAGGTGGCATTGAGGCCATTTCACGTCTGATGGGCTTTTTGCTGGTGTGTATGGGCGTGCAGTTTATGATCAACGGAATACTGGAAGTGATCTCCACCTACCACGCTTAACCGGCGGCCTAACAGCAGAATTGAAAATATTTCTGTTTGTTACTGGCATTCCCCCCTGCGCCATCTAGAGTAATAATCACTATTTACCTGTTTATTTTTCAGGCAACTGGCGGGCTGCTGTTCTGACAGCCCGCATCATCGTCATTAGTGTCTTCATCCTGATCCCTCAGTGGCCTCAAAGGCCGCCGATGGCGTGTTTGCGGAGGTTCGCCATGAGTCAGCAATTACCCGGCGCCGGGCGCGCCATCACCGATTACTTTAACAGCCCGTCGTTTCATGCACCAAAAGAGAGTGAACTGCTGGAAGCCATTATGCTGGAGCTGATGCAGTCCGGAAAATCCCCCAGCAATAAATCTATTATTGCCAATGTCATTGCCCGGCTGGAGAGGGAAACCGATAAATCGGTTCTGGACGGTTATCGCAACCTGCTGGCGCAGATTCTCGAAGGGAATAAATAACGTCACCCGACGACGGGCCGCGGACAGATAAAAAAAATCCCGCACGAGGCGGGAGAAGACGAGCATTGCATATTTTTCAGAGTGACGAGGAAATCACTTGATTACCGCCATACCCTATCCTGTTGAAGTTGCAGCCAGATGACAGCATCACGGCTTTTTTGAGCGTCATTATTCCCTATACGAATGTTTACACGTCAGACGATTGCCATTCGCCATGACCTCGTTAAGATAAGCGCCAGACGCAGGGGGAGACGGCTAATGCGTAACTGGCACCACACACTAATCGCGCAATTTAAAAACGTTAGCCTCTATCTGCTGCTACCGGTCTTGTTACTGATTCTGTTTCTTCGTCTGGTTGACGGTTTTCGCGCGCCGGATCTTCCCTCTGATATCGCCACGCAGGCTCTGCATACCATTGATGGTCAGGATCTGACGCTGGCCGACCTGAGCGAAAAAAAGCCCCTGCTGGTCTGGTTCTGGGACCGCTGGTGCGGTGCCTGTCAGGACACGCTCCCCGTTCTGATGCAGCTCAATGACAAACGTACCAGCGTGCTGACGATTGCCCATCGTTCGGGCAGCGATATCAATATTGTGCGTTATCTGAACGGGCACCATCTGACGCTCCCGGTGGTGAACGACAGTCGCGGAGAACTGGCCGGGCGCTGGGATATCACGGCGACACCGACGTTGCTGATTGTGGCTAAAGGGGAAGTGGTGGCGACCACCAGCGGCTGGACCAGCGCACCGGGCATCTGGCTACGTCTGTGGTGGATAAAAAAGTGGCACTACTGAGGGACGGCCGCGCAGCGGACGTCCCGGAAAGGCTGCTCAGCGTGACGCGGTGATTAGCCGCAGTACACCCTGGTGATGTTGCCCTGCTGATCGCCCATGAAGTTAATGCGATTCAGATTGAAATCCATCGTGACGGCAGAGTTGTAGGGTATGACGCGGACGGCATGTTCGAAACGCAGAGACTCAACGGCCGTCAGGGGTTTTCCCACGTACTGTTGATACTGTGATGCGCCACAGCGATCCATCTCCGGATCGACCGGCGCAGCGGATGCGCTGTTATTACTGGACGACTGACAGCCCGACAGCGCCATTAATGCAGCAATCACGGCCATTTTCCCATAATATTTCACTGTTATTTCTCCTCTCTTTGCGTAGATATTCGGCAATGCCGCTAAAAGGGTAACAGATTAAACCATCATTGCGCAGCCAAAATCCCTCCCCAACCATCGGCTGCCGCCAGACCATTCCTGCGCACATATCGTACAAAATTAAACCCGCAGCACACTATAATTTTAGGACTAATCCCCATAGAGGATATTCTTATGGCACTGGCTATTTTTGTCACGTTTGCAGTCATCATGACCCTGGTGGCGGTAAGAGTCAGATAAACTCTGTCTGCGCTTCTGACCCCAGAAGCGCATCTGCTCTCCCTTCCACCTTTCCTGCCCCGCCCTTATCTCGACAGCCGCAGTGACGCTTGCTAACATCGCACTCCTTCCTCTGCTACCGGGCTTCAGCACCATGACTCCATCCACCGACCGGGCCAGTCAGACCCTGCTCTGCGCTGGCGTCTTTATGGTGTGGTATGCCATTACGGTACTGGTCGGCAATTTTCCGCATATCGCGATGCTGAAAAGCAACGGGCTGCTGATGCCGCTCTTATGTCTGCTGGAGTTCTGCGCGCTGGTGCCGCTCTATCGCTGGTATTCACGCCACTATGCGGATATCGCACAGGGCCAGCTGCGCCTGCGTCAGGCGCTGCTTTTTACGGGGCTGCTGCTGGCGGTCATCGCCAGTCAGTCACTTTATCTGCGTCAGGAGGGCTGGGCAGGAGAACAGCTCACCACCACCACCCTGAGCCTGGTCGGGTTTGCCCTCGCGGTCGTGGTGCTGGCTCCGGTGTTTGAGGAAATCCTGTTTCGCGGCTTTATTTTGCAGGCTTTCCTGCTGTGGGCACCGCGGCAGCGCGCGGGCTGTGCTCTGCTGGCGTCGATCATCTTTGCCGCGATGCACACCCAGTACGCTCACCTGCAAACCATCATCGCCCTGACGGTACTCTCACTGCTGCTTTGCGCCGCCCGCTTTGTCTCTGGCGGGCTGAAGCTGCCTGTGATGCTGCATATGCTCAACAATCTGCTGAGTATCAGCCCGCTACTGTGGAACCATTTCAGCCGCCAGGCCGTCAGCGTCTGGTAAGAATTTATAACTGTTTCCTCCAGCTTATAACTTGTAAGCATAACGATAGCGAATAATCTACTATTGTTCTTACCATCAGTTCCCTTACACTCGCGAAAAAACGTCACTTCAGGATACGACATGAAAATTGCAGTCCCTTCTGTTATCGCTCTGGCTCTGGCTGCGTCCTTTGCTGCGTCAGCCGCGACCCCGGCGGATACGCTGGTGATCGCCCAGTCTATCGACGACGCCAAAAGCTTCGACCCGGCAGACGGCTTTGAACTGACCTCGGTTCAGGCCTTTACCAACCTCTATCAGCGTCTGGTCCAGTCTGACCCGCAAAACCCTATCGATCTGAAGCCCACGCTGGCGACCAGTTGGACGCCGGGCAGCGACAACCGCAGTATGACGTTCACCCTGCGCGACGGGGCAAAATTCGCTTCGGGTAACCCGGTACGCCCGGAAGATGTGATCTTCTCGCTGTCGCGCGTGGTGAAGCTGAACCTTGACCCGTCGTTCATTCTGACTCAGCTTGGCTGGACCAAAGAGAATGTCGACGCTCAGTTTAAGAAAATCGACGATAGCCATGTCCAGATCAGCTGGAGTGCCAACGTCAGCCCGACTTATGTACTCAGCCTGCTGGCCGCCCCGGTGTCGTCCATCGTTGATGAAAAAACCGTGATGGCGAACGCGCAAAATGGCGATTTCGGCAACAAGTGGCTGGCCCTGCATTCCGCAGGCAGCGGCCCGTACCAAATCCGTAAATACATCCCACACGAAGTGGTACTGTTCAGCGCCAACCCGACCTCTCCGGCCGGTGCGCCTAAGCTGAAAAACGTGCTGATCAAAAACGTGCCGGAACCGGCGGCCCGTCGCCTGCTGCTGGAACAGGGGGATGCCGATATCGCCCGTAACCTGGGTGCCGACCAGATGGCCTCCCTGAAAGGCAAGCCGGGCGTGAAAACCCTCGCCGTACCGATGGCCTCCCTGTACTACATTCAGTTCAATATTGATGCCAACCCGGTACTGAAGAACCCGGCACTGTGGGAAGCTTCACGCTATCTGTTCGACTATAAAGGCATTGCTAATGACCTGCTGAAAGGGCAGTTCCAGGTACATCAGTCGTTCCTGCCGGAAGGTTTCCTCGGCGCGCTGAATGACAATCCGTTCAGCTACGACCCGGAAAAAGCCAAAGCTATCCTGAAAAAAGCCGGCCTGACCAACGTCAGCTTCAAGCTGGCGGTCAGCAATCAGCCTCCGTATCTGGATATTGCGCAGGCACTGCAGGCCAGCTTTGCGAAAGGCGGCGTGAAAGTGGAAGTTCAGCCGGGGATCAGTTCCGAAGTCGCTACCCGCGTGAAGGCACACCAGTACGAAGCTACCCTGAACGCCTGGGGTGCCGACTACTTCGACCCGAACACCAATGCCGCCGCCTTTGCCTACAATCCTGAAGATGGCAGTAAAACGCTGGCGTGGCGCTCCAACTGGCATATCCCGGAACTGAGCAAGCAGACGCTGGCCGCCACGGCGGAAACCGACAAAGCGAAGCGCGTTGAGCTGTATGAGAACATGCAGCGCGAAGTGCAGAAAAGCTCGCCGTATGTCGTCGGTATGCAGGCGCGTAATCTGGTGGCAATGCGCGATAACCTGAAAGGCTACGTGCAGGGGATTAACCCGGATATGGTCTACTACAGCCAGGTCACTAAGTAATGGCAGCTGCCGAAAACAGCGCCGGGCAGTCTGCCCGGCTTTTCTGGCGGCGCAGCGGCGGGGCACTCAGTGCCCTGCTTTCGCTGGTCGTAACGCTGCTTGGGCTGCTGGTGTTTACCTTTGCGCTGTCCCATATGTCGCCGGTGGACCCGGTGCTGCAAATTGCCGGCGATCACGCCAGTGAATCCACCTATGCCCAGGTGAGGGCCAGTCTGGGTCTGGATCAGCCGCTACCGCTTCAGTTCTGGCACTATCTGGAACATTTAGTGCGCGGCGATCTCGGCATCTCCAGCATTACCAATCAGCCGGTGGCCAGCGACCTGCTGCGCACCTTCCCGGCGACGATTGAGCTGGCGACCTGCGCGATGATTTTTGGCGCGGTGTTCGGCATTCTGCTGGCGCTGCTGGCCGCCTGGAAGCCCGGCAGCGTGCTGGATAACGTGGCCCGCATGATCTCACTGCTCGGTTATTCGGTGCCGGTATTCTGGCTCGGACTGCTGGGCCTGCTGCTGTTTTATGCGGTACTGCACTGGTCTGCCGGTCCGGGGCGTCTGGATGATATCTGGATCTATACTCTCGAACCGAAGACCGGACTGGTGCTGATCGACAGCTGGCTGTCGGGTGATATGGAGATGTTCCGCAATGCGATTGCGCATCTCTGGCTGCCGGTGGTAGTGCTGGGGCTGCTGTCGATGGCCACCATTACCCGCCTGCTGCGCGCCGCGCTGCTGGAAGAGAGCAGTAAAGAGTATGTCACACTGGCGCGGGCCAAAGGGGCCAGCCGCGGGCGTATTCTGCTGTTGCATATTTTCCCCAACGTGCGCGGAACGCTGATTACCGTGCTCGCGCTCTCCTATGCCACGCTGCTGGAGGGATCGGTACTGACCGAAACCGTCTTCGCCTGGCCCGGCGTCGGGCGCTATATGACTACCGCGCTGTTCGCCTCCGATACCCCGGCGATCCTCGGCTCCACCCTGCTGATTGGCGGCTGCTTTATCGCCATCAATGCACTGGCGGATGCGTTAACTTATCTGACCGACCCGAGAACCCGATGACGCAATCTCTGACTGATGCTGCAAGCGTCAAACCGCGTGCGCGCCGGGCGCGCCGCAATATCACGCTGACCATCGGCCTGAGCCTGGTGGGACTGCTGATTTTCGCCGCCCTGTTTGCGCCGCTGCTGGCCCCCTTCGATCCCAACGCCCAGCAGATGGCCGTGCGCCTGATGCCGCCGTCGGCCAGCCACTGGCTGGGCACCGATGGCTTTGGCCGCGACCTGCTCTCCAGGGTTATTTACGGGGCCCGCCCCACCCTGCTGCTGGTATCGCTGATTCTGGTGCTGACGATTCCGGTCGGGATGCTGATTGGCATCAGCGCCGGTTATCTCGGCGGCTGGAGCGAGCGCGTGCTGATGCGCATCACCGATATTTTCCTCTCGCTGCCTAATCTGGTGATTGCGCTGGCGCTGGTGGCAATGATGGGGCCAGGACTGATGAACGGCGCGCTGGCACTGGCGCTGACCAGCTGGCCGCCGTTTGCCCGCCAGGCGCGTGCCGAGACGCTGGCGCTGCGCCGCAGTGACTATCTTGCCGCCGCCCGTATGCAGGGAATTAACGGCCTGCGCCTGATGTTCGGGCATATTCTGCCGCTGTGTCTGCCGACCGCCGTGGTGCGTGCCGCCCTCAGCCTGGGCGGGATTATCCTCTCGGCTGCGGGCCTGGGCTTCCTCGGCATGGGCATTCAGCCGCCGACCGCCGAATGGGGGTCGATGGTAGCGGAAGGCAGTAAGGTGATCTTTGATCAGTGGTGGGTGGCTGCCGTTCCCGGCGGAGCAATCCTGTTTGCCAGCCTGGCTTTTAACCTGACAGGCGATGGCCTGCGTGACCGACTGGATACCCGAAATGGCAACTGATTCTTCTGCCCCAATCGTGGCAGATGGTTTAACGATTAGCAGCGCCGACGGTAAGGCGCTGGTAAAAAATATCAGCTTTACCCTGGGCCGCGAACGCGTTGCGCTGGTCGGCGAGTCGGGTTCCGGTAAGTCGCTTACCGCCCGGGCGCTGATGGGTCTGCTGGCCCCATCCTTACAGCTTCAGGCCTCGACCCTGAGCATCGCCGGAGAGAATGCCCTGACGCTGAACGAACGCCGCTGGAGCCAGCTGCGTGGCAGTCAGATTGGCATGGTCATGCAGGATCCGAAATATGCGCTGAACCCGCTGCGCACCATCGGCTGGCAGGTCGCCGAACCGCTGAAGCTGCATGGCCGTTTCAGCCGTGCCGAAATCAAAGAGAAAGTGTGTGACATGCTTGATGCCGTGGGGCTGCCCCAGCCCGCAGAGCAGATGAAGCGTTACCCGCATCAGCTCTCCGGCGGAATGGGCCAGCGCGTGATGCTGGCGATGGCACTGATCGCTGAACCCCGTTTTCTCATCGCCGATGAACCCACCTCGGCGCTCGATCACGCCATGCGCGATCAGGTACTGGGGTTAATCCGCAGCCTGGTGGAACAGCGTGATATGGGGCTGCTGTTGATCAGCCACGATCTGCAACAGGTGTCCGAACACTGTGAACGCGTGATGGTGATGTACCAGGGCGAAGTGCTCGACACGCTGGCAGCAGCAGAGCTGCCGAACGCCACGCACCCTTACACCCGCACGCTGTGGTCCTGTCGTCCGAATAAATCGACCCACGGCAAACCGCTGCCGGTGCTGGACCGCGCGGCCCTGGCCAGAGGGTTACAGCATGATTGAGTTATCCCAGCTGAGCGTAGCCCACAAGCAGGGCTACGAGCTGCGTACCGTGGTACACGATGTGACGCTGTCGGTGAATCCCGGCGAATGTTTTGGCCTGGTCGGCCCCTCAGGCTGCGGCAAGTCATCGCTGCTGTGGGTGATGGCCGGTCTGAATCCACACTGGCAGGGTGAAATGCAGCTGGCGGGGCATCAGGCGCAGCCCGGCAAGCCGTTTACCGGTCAGCTCAGGCGCGATATCCAGATGGTGTTTCAGGATCCCTACGCCTCGCTGCATCCGCGCCATCGTCTGCGCCGCACGCTGGCCGAGCCGCTGAAGCTGATTAAAGCCGACAATATCAATGACCGTATCGATCGGGGATTCCGCCACGTCGGGCTGGATCCGGCGCTGGCAGATCGCTACCCGCATCAGTTGTCTGGCGGACAGCGCCAGCGCGTGGCCATCGTGCGCGCCCTGCTGCTGGAGCCAAAAATTCTGCTGCTGGATGAACCCACCTCTGCGCTGGATATGTCAGTGCAGGCGGAGATCCTTAACCTGCTCAATCAGCTCAAGCAGCAGGATAACCTGACGATGGTGCTGGTCAGTCACGATCCCGACGTGATCGATCATATGTGCGATCGTGCGGTGCAGATGGCTCAGGGGCGGATCGTCGCCTGACCGCCAACACAACCGCCGGGGCGATCTTCCCCGGCGGTTGTGTTTTTAACAGCTAACCATAGTCAGAACCGGCATTTCTGATCGCCCCATATGCGCCTATAGTCCTGATATCTCTCCCGATTCAGGACTCTGTTCATGCATAAAATTGTTCCTCTCCTGCTTGTCAGCACGCTGGCATTAGCCCACGGTGCTCAGGCCGCCACGCCTGCCGATACGCTGGTGGTGGCCCTCTCGCTTGACGGCATCATCAGCTTCGACCCGGCGGAGAGTTTTGAAACCGTCAGCAACAGCAGCCTGCGCAATGTCTATCAGACGCTGGTCTCGCCGGAGATCCGCAATGAACGCACCCTGTCACCGACGCTGGCCAGCAAGTGGCAGACAGGCAGCACCGAGCACAGCCTGCGGTTTACGCTTAAATCCGGGCAACAATTCGCCAGCGGTAACCCGGTCACCAGCGACGATGTGATTTACTCACTGACGCGGGCGGTAAAGCTGAATAAAACGCCGGTCTTTATCCTCGGCGAATTTGGCTGGAATCCGGAAAATATCGATGCGCAGTTTACCAGGATTAGCGATACCCAGTTTGAACTGCGCTGGCAGTCCGCCATCGGTCAGGATCTGGCGCTGCGCCTGCTCACCTCGCCTGTCGCCTCAACGGTAGACAGTAAACTGGTGCAGCAGCACGTCAGCCAGCAGGATTACGGCAACGGCTGGCTGCGTACGCACTCGGCAGGCAGCGGAGCCTATACCATCAGTAAGTACGTGCCGCAGCAGGCGCTGGTACTGGAACAGAATCCCCATGCCCGGCCCGCGCCTCACCTGAAGCGCATCCTGCTGAAAAGCGTGACCGATGCCGGATCGCGCCGCCTGCTGCTGGAAAAGGGTGATGCAGATGTCGCCTATGACCTGGGAGCCGACCAGTTCGCCACTCTGAAAAAACAGACCAATGTGCGCGTCGCCAGCTATCCGTCCAGCCTGATTTACTACCTGGGTTTTAATACCCAGGATAAGCAACAGCCGGCACTGGGCAACCCGGCGCTGTGGCAGGCCGCGCGCTGGCTGGTCGATTACAACAGCCTGTCCACCCAGCTGCTAAAAGGCCAGTATCAGGTCCACCAGACCTTCCTGCCCGCCGGTTTTGACGGCGCACTGACTCACCAGCCGTTCCATTACGACCTGGCTAAGGCCAAAGCGATTCTGGCAAAAGGCGGGATCAAACCCGGCACCCGCTTCTCTCTGACAATTGTGAATCAACCCCCCTACAGCGATGTGGCGCAGGCCCTTCAGGCCAGCTTTGCCAAAGCCGATATCCAGCTTGATATCCAGCCGGTGGCAGAGTCCGAGCTGTGGAGCAAAATGCGCGGGCGTCATTTCCAGTCGATCTTTATCTACTGGGGTGCGGACTATGTGGATGCTAACAGCAACGCCAGCGCCTTCGCCTATAACGTGGAGGGTGGCCCCAAAACGCTGGCCTGGCGCGTTGGCTGGAACATTCCCGATCTGAGTGGCAAAACGCGCGCCGCCGCGGCAGAAAGTAACGTAAAAAAACGAACTGCGCTTTATCAGCAGCTACAGACGGACGTGCAGCAGAACTCGCCTTACGTGGTGACGTTACAGGGGCAAAAACAGGTGGGATTAGCCAACAATATCCAGGGCGACTATCAGGGGGTTGGCGTCAGCCTGCTCTATTTCGATCTGGTGAGTAAAAAATAGCGCCCCTTCGCTACGGGCTGGCGCCCGTAGCGAAGTCATACGTCTTTGGCAGGGCAGTTCAGGAAATGGCTGAATCAGAAGCGTTTTTATGTTTTTCCGCTTCAAAGTGCGTCTTGAACTGTTCGTAGATCGAGATCATATTCGCCGCGTCGCCCTGTAATGGGCTCAGTTTTCCTGCGCGAACCAGTTCAATGACCAGCTGAAGGGCGGCCTGCTTTGGGCTGTTGGACGGGTGTGCAATTTCATTCGACATATCAAATTCCGCTAAATCAGTGAGACCCGCACTCTAGCAAGTTTGCCCGACTGACGTCACCCTTTTTGCCCTGAGATAAAACCACAAACCTGTACAGTGTAAAATATTGTTGTACAAGTTTATGGAAGCAGGTACATTAGCCCTGTAACGAATTATGCATTTGCATGGCTTCGGGAAGTGTTGCTGGGTTTCCCACTTCCCGAGGCTCATTTTTTACTCCCCCTTCGTCCTCCCCCCTCGTTTGTCTTTCTGTGCCATAAACTAAATTTGTTTGATTTTCGACAAAGTAAACCTCCACAAACAGGCTAAATTTTAATCATGCCTGTTGGAAAAAGGAGGGAATATGAAACGACATGCCGTTGCCTCATCTGCCATTCACTCTGTGGGTTACGACGCCGAAAAACGTCTCCTCGAAGTCGAACTTTTAGATCGTCAAACCCGCACCTACTGCAATGTTCCACTGACGACCTGGCACTTTTTTATGGCGGCGCCTTCAAAAGGGTCGTTTTTCTATCAGCACATCAAGCATCGGTTTTTACAGCATTAACGTCTGAAAAGTCTGGCGGAGACATGATTGTTTCCGCCTTTACATCAGATCCAGGATATTTAAGAGCATTCCCATAGAGCAGCCCCCCGTTAACCCCGATATTGCCCCAGCTTTATTACAGGAGCGCCATGACGCAACGGGTCAGGTGGTCTGAATGGATTAACGATGGCATTAAAAGGCAAAGGGAGGGCACACTATGTCGCCATTTAGCGGCGCAGCTCAACTGAAGGACACCTGCTCATGGTTCCTGCGACTTGGTCTGTGTTTGTTCACGTCGGTCTGTGCGGCAGAAACCACCGCGATCTCGCTATCACAGGAACAGGACGGCGGTGATGCCGGCCGCGCCTGTATCTATGTTTATCAGGGTAAAGCGGAGTATCGCATCGTGAAACCCGGCGAGCTCTGCGCTCCTCAGATTACCATCGATACCCAGCGGGGTTAAAACGGAGATAAATTTTGCAGGTAATACATCGGACTTTATCGGAGATATGTTACCTTTAGGGCAAATAACACCTGCAGATGCTGTGCAGTGTCGCCCTCTGGCAAAGGAATCTGTTTTTGAAAACCCTGAATATTAAGCTGTTAACGATTATCGCTACCTATCTGGTGATTCTGCTGCATACCGCAGCAATACCGTTCAGCACATTTCATAGCGCCTGGTCCGTTGCCGTGATGTACGACGTACTGGGGCGAATTTCTTTCCCATTATTTCTGCTGATTGCCGGCTACATTTCTCTCAATAAAAACGAGTCGCTGTTGAGTACGCTGAGAACCCGTGTCCTTGATATGTTGCTGCCATTAATCGCATGGACCGTGATTTATTTTATTTATAACCGCACGATTAACGACAGCACCACGACCTTCAGCCTGCTGGATCTTCTCAGCACCCCGGCCTATGAACACCTGTGGTTTATCTATACCCTGATCCTGCTATTTCTGGTAACCCCGTTACTCAATACCTTTATTCAGCACGGTAGCCGTCAGCGAATCAACTACATTATTACCGTGTGGTTTGCCATTGCGTCGGTATATATGCTGTTTGATAATTTCAAAGAGTACGTGCTGGAAAATCATCCGGCCACAACGCCCAGCAATATTGACATGGTGGTTTATCTTTCAGGCTTTTATATTATTGGCGGCGCAGTCCGTCGCTATAAACTGTCGCCAAAAGTCACTATCGCCAGCATTATTTTCATTCTGAGCGCGGTATTAACCGCAGTGATGGGATATTCTCTGTCGAAGAGTATTGGCGAACCCAACGATATCTTCCTGTTCTATTCCGCGCCGACCATCGTGACGCTGGCGCTGGCCTGCTTCTTTATGCTGCTCAACGCGCCGCTGCGTTTTTCAAAACGGATTAACCTCGCCATTCGTAATCTGGCCAGACTGAGCGTTGGCGTGTTTTTTGTTCATATGCTGATTCTGGAGACGGTATTACGCGTCTGGCCGTTCAGCTTCAATAGCTACTTCTCGGCATTGACCATTCCGCTGCTGGCGCTGATCTGCTATGCACTGTCTGCGATGGTGGTTGCCGTGCTGGATCGTATTCCGGGGCTGAAGCGTCTGACATAAAGCAATGGCCGTTCAGTATGGTTCTGAACGGCCGCTGATTGCCGGTAACAGACTTACCGGTCACAGGCCGGTTATCAGAACCGTGCCTCCGCAAATTTGTGCGGTTGATTAATTGCCCTCCGGGCAATCCAGTACAGCAGAATACGTTCGTCATCCTGATCCTGATCGGCCATCGCCAACAGCTTTAAACCGAGCGTCGATTTATTCACCGGCTGTCCTGTAATACTCAGGTCAACCACGGCTTTACCGATGATATTGCACACTTCATCTTCACTTGAAACGGGTACATCTGCTTCGCTGATCATCGTGTCCTCCTCTTGGGTTAAAGATTAAGCATAGCAAATCTGAGCTATTTGCCAGCCAGAGTCGGATCTATCCTATCAACGTCGGCGCTGAGCCCACGGCAGCTGCGCCAGCGAATGCCCGCGATAAACCCATGCCGGCGGCAGATTGGCCAGCACGCGCGTGCGGTTCCAGGCAAAATAGCCTGACAGCAGCGGCTCGCAGAGAGAGGTGTACTGGAACTGCACAAATACCCCGTTCTCGCTCAGTTGCTCAGACGCGCAGCGCAGGATGCGGTGACGAACATCGTGGGGCAGCGACAACAGTGGCAGACCGGAAAAAATCGCATCAAACTCTCCGCTCAGCGTTTCCGCCGATTCCCCACTGACCTGCAAACGCGCATCCTGAAGTGCGGCCAGCCGTGGGTGAAAGCGTGGATTGGTTTCAAACGTCAGCAGGCTGGCCTCCGGGCGCATGCAGGTTAGCAGATGCCGGGTTAACACACCGTCCCCGGCCCCCAGCTCAGCAATACGCAAACTCTGCTCCCAGTCCACAGCATCAGACATCGCCTTGCACAGAGCTTTAGAGGAAGGCGCAATGGTTCCCGTCTTGCGGGGGTCGGCAATAAATTCCTGGAGATACCCGGTCTTATCTTTGATATACGTCAGTGCGGATAGCAACATATTCCCCTCAGTTCAACACGGCAGACTTCAGTAGGCCATAACTGACTTAACAAGTTCTTAAAACCTACGGTTTTTGACGAAAACCAGGATTAATCGCAAAGCTCAGCGACACCTGAGCAGAGTAAGGGAGGGTAAAAGGATATTCTGAAAATGAGACGGGGATTCCAGCCACGCGCGGCCACGTTTAACAACCAGTGTTAACCACACTCCACCCGCGAAAGTTCTTATCCTGGTGGCGATGCGGCGCTGGCGCCGACTATGACACTATTGTGACGGTAAAAAGGGCCAGTTTTAACTGGATCTTTTTTCCGTCCACCCCGACTGGAGCCAGCCTGAATCGGCCGTGAGATGGGCATATCACAAAACAATAATTCTCATTATTCTGCGCTTGCAGCACCTGCTGTCTCCATGTCCGAGGATAATAAAATGAAAGTCGTTAAATCAGTTTTTCTGCTGGCCATGCTGGCAGGCAGCGCCAACACCTGGGCCGTCACCGGTGCGGGAGAGGCAGCAGGCAGTAGTGCATCATCCATGTCAGACGGCACTTCAGATGCTATCGGCGTGGGCGCAGTCGCTGCTCTGTTGGGCGTGGCCCTGGCGACATCAGGCGGCGGTGATGGCTCCAACACCGGAACCACCACCACCACTACAGCGACAGTTCCGCGTTAAATTTTTCTCTTAAACACACAGCACTTAATGGCCCTGCCGCCTGGCAGGGCCATTTCTGCCCGCTTACTCCAGGTCAGGCATTGCTTTCAGTACCTGCTCAACGCGCTGTGATTCTGCCTTGTCCAGCCCCAGCAGCGGGCGTGGCAGTACCGGCTGACAAATCCCCAGAATATCCGCAGCGGCATACATTACACGCAGACTGCTCAGGCTCTGGAAAAGCTGCCATAGCGGCTCCAGCTGCTGATTAAGTTCAGCTACCCGATCGCTTTCCCCTGCCCGTCCTGCACGCGTCAGCGCCATGGCCAGCTTTGGCAATAGCCCCCCGACGACGCTGAACCACAGGTCAGCCCCGGCCAGCAGTGCACCACCAGCATGCCAGTCGCCGCTGAAGCCAACGGCAAATTTCGCTGGAAACAGCGCGCGTAACGCCGCCACATCGCCTTTCTGCATCTCCGCCTTAGCGGGCTGCTTGAGCGCGGCAATCTGCGGCAGTGTACCCAGCCGCTGGAATAGCGCGGGGCTGAAGTCAAAATGGGTGGTGCCAGGATTGTTATAGATACAGACAGGCAGGCTGACTGACTGCGCCACCGCAGCATAATGCTGGAAAGCCTCCTCATCGCGCAGGGGCGTATAGGAAACCGGCGCCAGTAAAATACCCTGAGCACCGGCGCGCTCGGCATCTTCGGCTAACTGGCAGGCCTCGTCAGTACGTAACGCCCCGGCGCTGGCAACCACCGGAATATCCGGCCCCAGGCAGGCCACGGCAGCCTCAATCGCCCGCCGCTTCTCTTCCCGCGACAGATAAGCATACAACCCGGTACTGCCGGGCAGCCCGACGGAATCGACCCCGGCCTGCTTCAGCCGCAGCAGCACTTTTTCCAGCGCCGGGATATCCACCACGCCCCTGGCGTCAGTGGGGGTGATCGGGAAAGCAGAAAGTCCATGAAACAGCATGACAACAGCTCCTGAGTTAACTGACGGAAAGCGGCAACGGTCTGTAATAAAAACCAAAATGGTCAGCACACGCGGATTACACTCCCCCGAACTTGTCACCTATACTTAGCAGAATCTCTAACCGGTCAAAGGAGTGAGTGATGTTAATTGGCTTCGTATTACTCGTCAGCGCCTGTGGATATGATGCTTGTGACGCACTGCCGGTTTCTGAGCATATCTATCCCACCCGTTACGCCTGTGAACAGATGGCGGAGCGCATTCTGGAACGTCGCCCCGGCGTGGTGTTGCTCTGCGGCGAAGTCTACCGTTAGCTGTCTTCCGTTGAGGCCACGTCATCCACATAGCGGGTGACCGCCAGCAGACGGTTAACGTGAGTCAACAGCAGGTCCACGTCTGTCTGTAAGAAACCGTCGCCGCTGCGCGAGGCGGTCATCACGGCATTTTGAATATTTTCCGCGATTGAAGACGATCCCTCTTTGCCGGCGGTTAGCAGCAGCGCTGCAATCAGCAGTGACTGCGCTTCAACCTGAGCAGTCAGTTCTTTTGTATCGACATCCATCTTGGCAAGCTTCATTAAAATATCGATGACCAGTTGCTTCATTTTACTCATACCCTCATCAGTTTATTCGTATAAAATTACCATTCTCCCCCATCCGGGTAAACAGGATTTCTCTGGTTGCGCGTCAATATCCGGCCGACCTCCTCCGCAGATTACTTATTGTTTTTCATCCATTTATTTCTGAAAGCAGCTTTTTTACGCCAGCAGCTCTCACTGACTTTTCAGATTTACAGATAACCAACCGACCAGGACTTTCGCTTTTATCCGTTGGCCTAATCGCCTGCCGGATGCCAGGCTTCTGCAACGCTTAACGAGGAGAAACCATGTTCCGTTTTATTTGCTCGCTGTTTTCCAGCCCGGAATCCCTGCTGCAGGCCATGAGTCAGCGCGGGATTGCTGAGTCGATTGAAGAAGGAGAACGCATTCTGATTGACGAAGACGGCTGCGCGATGGTCAATTTTTCCAGCTCAGAAGTCCATGCGGATTTTGCCCGTCACGTTAGTTCACTGAAAAAGGCCTGATATGGGAACCGCAATATTTATGGTGCTGATGGTGTGCGGCTATTGGTATACCAGCCGCGACCTGTCCACCCGTTTCAAAATCAAACGTTCATTTGGCTGGGACGTCTACTTCCTGGTCGCACTGTATGGCTGTATCTTCGTCCTGCAGGGCGTACTCGCCACCGCGCTGATCTGGCTGCTGTTACTCGCCATCTCGTCGACGTTCAACGCCATTCCGTCACTGGCTGATGGCCTGCACCATCAGTGGCAAATCGAATTTATGAACTGGAGTTTTCTCGGCATCCAGGCACCGGTAGTCATTATGCTGGCCTTTGCCGTGACCTTTTGCCTGTACCGTTCCAGCTGGTCGGGCAGCGCCGGTCTGGACAGCAAAAGCCGGAAAAAACTGTATAAAAAGCTGTCACGCGCCAATGGCGTTGAAGGGTTGCTGTTTCAGTGCATGGAAGAAGGTGAGCTGGCGTGGATCACACTGAAATCGCGGCGCATCTATATCGGCATGATCCACACCGCTTCCTACGACAACGTTGCGACGGCCAATGTGGTGCTGATCCCAATGCTAAGCGGCTACCGCGATGGCAAGAACCTGAACTTATGCATCGAGCACAACTACAGCCGCTGGTATGCCGAACACAACATCACGCTGGATTCAGAACCGAAATCTGCCATGGCGTTTCGTAAAGTGATTATGCTCGATCAGATAGAAAGCCTGTCGCTGTTCGATCCGGCCAGCGCCAGTGCGCTGGATCAGTAGTGCTAGAACAGCACGGATATCAGCCAGAAACCGGCAAAGGTCATCAGCAGTGAGCCGATAACATGCACCAGAATCGAGGCCATGGCCCACAGGGTATTGCCCGACTGTAACAGCGTGACCACTTCCAGTGAAAAGGTCGAAAAAGTGGTCATCCCGCCGCACAACCCGGTGGTGATCAGCAGCTTCCAGGCCGGGTCAATACCGGGGTGACGCACAAACCACGCCACGGTTGCGCCGATAATAAAACCACCCAGCAGATTTACCAGCAGCGTACCCGGCGGCAGGTTGGGAAACAGGGAATTAAGGCGCACGGCCAGTAACCAGCGGATCACACAGCCGGCACAGCCACCAATCATGACAGCCATCAGGGGTTTCAACATAAGGTCCTCAGGGTGTAAGGAAGGTGCCGGCAGGCCATTCATGCACAGCCTGATGCACCAACCTGTAATTAAACAGAGTCAGGATTATCAGGCGTCATCAGCCCCTGCAATTCAGGGCGGTTGGGAAAGGTGGAACACCATCACCTTATCGCGCTTAAGATAATCAGCCACCGGTTTTTTTGCAAGTGACCGTTGTGTGCCGCCACGGATAAAATCAACACAATGTTGATAAATACACTTTCTGTTGATACCTTGCTTCACTTACTCTTTCTTATCAGCGTCGAGTCATTATGCCTGTCAGTTCTTCCGCTATTGCCCGCGAACGCGCTCTGATCCTGCAAACGTTGCGTGCCGCTATCAGCGCGCTGAAGAGCGTCATCGGGCGCCATACTGAGATCGTACTGCACGACCTTGAGCACCCTGAAAAGTCGGTGCTGGCCATCGCCAACGGTCATATCACGGGCCGCGTGCCGGGCAGCCCGGTGCTCGCCGTACCTGCTCAGGATCAGGGGCTGCGCGCCTTGCTTAACGATCGCGGCCAGGCAGGAGACACTACCCCGACGGTGATCCCTGATTATCTTACCAGCGGGAAAAACGGCCAGTCGCTGCGCAGTGCGACCGCGCTGTATCGCGACAGCAACGGTAAACCGTTTGCTGCGCTGTGCATCAATACCGATAACAGCGACCTGCTGGCGGCCAGACAGTGCCTTGACCGCCTGCTCAGCCCTGGCGATAGCGAGGTTCCGGTAGCAGAAGAGAGCGCCGATATGACGCAGCTGATGGCCGATATCATTGCTGACTCATTGAGTGATTTACAGGGTAATCAGCGCCTCCCACGCAAGCAGGCCAAGCTGGCAGCCGTGCGTAAGATGCAGGATCGCGGCATGTTTATCGTTAAAGGCGGGATTGAAAAAGCCGCTGCGGCGCTCGGTGTCACCCGCTACACCATCTACAACTATCTGGATGAAATCCGCAACGAACAGCCACCGGAGAACCCCTCATGAGCCTGCATATTGCCACGCCACTTGTTTCTTCCCACCCGCTGAGCCTGCTGACAGGCAGAAATGTGATGCTGAAAATGGAAGCCCTACAGCCGCCGGGTTCCTTTAAGCTGCGCGGGATAGGTCTGGCCTGTGAAACCTATCAGCGCCAGGGCGCGCAGCGTTTTGTTTCCTCTTCCGGTGGTAATGCCGGGCTGGCCGTGGCCTGGGCCGGGCGTCGGCTCGGCGTGACTGTAACGGTTGTGGTGCCGGAAACCACGTCGTTACGGGCGCAGGCGCTGCTGCGTCAGGAGCAGGCAGAGGTGATCGTCCACGGCAGTTCCTGGCAGGAAGCCAATCAGCATGCACAGTCACTGCTCGGCCCAGAGGACGCGTTTCTGCATCCGTTTGACGACCCGCTGCTCTGGCAGGGACATGCCACAATGATTGATGAAGTTGCGCAGAGCGGCATCAGGCCGGATGCCGTGGTGCTGTCGGTCGGAGGCGGAGGTCTGCTGGCCGGCGTGGTAGCCGGGTTACAGCGCAACCACTGGCAGGACGTACCGGTGCTGGCCGTTGAAACACAAGGCGCGGCATCATTCCACGCGGCGCAGGCCGCCGGGCACAGCGTCGAACTGGCGGAAATCCGCAGCATTGCATCGTCCCTGGGCGCCAAACGGGTGTGCGACCAGGCGCTGAAATGCGCCAGTGAACATACCATTCACAGCGTACTGGTGTCCGATCTCGCGGCGGTCACGGCCTGTGAACGCTTTCTTGACGATCACCGGATCCTGGTCGAGCCCGCGTGCGGCGCCAGTCTTGCGGCGCTGTATGACGCGCATCCGCAGATCGCCGCTTATCAAACCTTGCTGGTGATTGTCTGCGGCGGAGCCACCAGCAGCGTGGAAAACCTGCAAAGTATGGCCGCTGCGCTGCGGAGCTAAGCTTTCCGCTGAGGGCTTCCGCGTTAAAAGAGGAAATTTGCCGGGCCATCCGGCAGTTTTTTATCTCGTGGTTTTAGTCCATGCTGGTCACACTTTTTCGATCAGAGATAACCCGATGACTAAAAATCTGAACAAAGACACCCAGGTCTGTATGTCGCTGGCCGCACGGCCCGGAAATTTTGGCACCCGTTTCCATAACTATCTGTATGACGCCCTCGATCTCGACTACCTCTACAAAGCGTTTACCACCACCGATCTGACGGCCGCTATCGGCGGTGTGCGGGCGCTGGGGATCCGCGGCTGTGCTATCTCGATGCCGTTTAAAGAAGCCTGCATCCCTCTGCTGGATGAGCTGGATGCCTCTGCGAAAGCTATCGATTCGGTGAATACCATCGTCAACACCGACGGTTACCTGAAAGCCTATAACACCGACTATATCGCCATCGCCAGCCTGCTGAGGCAGTACCAGGTGCCGACCGGTCTGACTTTTGCCCTGCGCGGCAGCGGCGGCATGGCAAAAGCGGTTGCCTGCGCCTTAAAAGACAGCGGATTTCATCAGGGGACGATCGTGGCGCGTAATGAAGCCCGCGGGCGTGAGCTGGCCAGCCTCTACGGTTTTGAGTGGCGCGCCGACATGGCAGGACTCCAGCCGGGGCTGCTGATTAACGCTACCCCTACCGGCATGGCAGGCGGTGCCGGGGCCGAAGCGCTGTCGTTTAGTGAAGCGGCGATTGATGCCGCCAGCGTGATCTTTGAAGTGGTGGCACTGCCGGAACTGACGCCGCTGGTACGTTATGCCCGCAGTCAGGGGAAAACCACCATCACCGGCTCTGAGGTTTTCGCCATCCAGGCGGTTGAACAATTTGCCCTTTATACCGGGGTACGCCCGGACGATGAGCTGTTCCGCAAAGCGGCGGAGTATGCGCGGCAGTAAGTGAAACGACGGGCTGCCAGGCGGCCCGTTTCAGCGCCCGCTTACTGGTTGAGGCTGCGGCTGAGAATGCCGATCATCGTATTCACGTTACCGACCTGTTTAAGCTCCCGGTCCCGATCGTAGATCTCCATCTGCACCTCGGGGTTCTCCTGCGGCACAATGATAATAAATCGCCCTCCCTGACGCTCTGCATTACGTTTAGAAGCGCTGATACGCATTTCTGAACAGTCGTTGATAATACTCAGCTGAGGAAAGGCCGTTCTCAGCATCCGCCCCATGCCCAGCGCATGCTCCCGCGCCGCTCTGGAGCGTGAAATAATCACCACATCGGTCATGCGCGGCTTCAGCATTCCTTTACGGGTTAACTGCTGGAGTCGCATCAGCGGTTCCAGCATAAACGCAAAGCCGTAGGCGAAGATCTCACGCCCCAGTAACAGGCTGGCGCTGTCATCATAGCGCCCCCCCCGGCACAGCAGTCCCCCCTCTTCCAGCACATCACTGTGCCACTCAAACAGGGTGTGACAGTAGGCATTAGCCGGATACAGCGCATTATCCACCGCAAAAGGGATCCCGGCGCGGGTCAGAGCATCCAGCAATGCGTCGAAGCGCTGGCGTGACGCCGCAGAGATAAAGTCCTCGCGCCGTGGGGCTTTGCTGCGCAGGGTAACCAGCAGGTTATCCGTTGACTGCAGCAGCTTTTCTGGCTTGCTGGCCAGCCCGTCTGTCCACTGCTGTCTGAAAAAGGGGATAAAGGGCTGGTAGAACTGACGTAGCGCCTGGCGAAAGGCATAAAATTCCTGCGTCGTGCCCAACGTGTTAATTCTCAGCTCAACATGGCTTTCCAGGCGCAGTGATTTGAAAAGATCATACTGCAGGATGAACTGCTCCAGCTCGATATCCACACGCGGATAGCCGAAAGCCTCCACGCCGAGCTGCTGGAAGGGTTCAATATGCGCCTGCTGTGCCTTGGGCGCACGAAACATCGTGCCCAGGTACCAGAGCTTGCTGGTTGACTGCAGGTCCTGATGCTCCCCGATAGCACACAAACAGCCCATGGTTCCCTCACGTCGTAACAAGGTTGAGTGCTCAGCAGAGCGTGAGTACTCGCCCGCATCTTCCCCGGTAAATTCCTCTGCAGGGGTCAACGACGCCGCCCATCGCTCCAGTATCGGCAGGCGAATCTCCTGATAGCAGTAGCGCTGCAACAGCTGCGAAGCCTGACTTTCGAGCCACGTCCAGTCCATGACCCGGTTGTAATAGTATTTTCGTGGCCGGCCACAGTGCCGGGGTCTGACCCGGCGATGCAGTGACATCTCCAGCTGCTGACAGTATGCGGGCGTTCCCAGCACACAGTTCTGACTGAGACAGCTTTCAACTTTTTGCAATATCGCCGGGCTGAGTGAAGCCTGAATAAAACGACGGTAATGTAACGCCCGCTCAGCGGCCGTCTTTCCTAATTTGATAAATTCCTCATGGGAGGTGATACGCGCGATATTTTCTTCGCCGGTATTATGTCGGTAGCTACACCATTTCGATAAGTCTGGCTTATCTTTACCCCAGGTATCGACAAATTGCTGAGCGAATAAAAAATAGGCCCCCGGTTCAATCAGGCAGCTGTTATAACGGTCTTCCCACAGTGCGCCACTGCGTTGATACTTTTTATTGAAATAGCGCACGTAGCTACGCCCGATATGCTGAACCAGACCGCTGAGATCATGTTTAGTTTGTGGGGTTAATAGAAGATAAAACTGTTGCGGATGAAGTGAGTAAGCATGCAGCTCAGCCGGATTATGAGCTATTGCCCTGTCCAGGCTGTTAAGGAAAACATCACAGTCTTCCTCATCAATAAAGATGGCGTCATGATTATGCCCTTTTAACTGAATAATCAGTGGTAACCCCTGGATATAAATACGCTCTTTTCTCACCATATCATCCTGACATTAAGAAATAAAAAATTACATGAGCCCGGTCATTCCATCGACATTTGGTGATATTCATTTTTATCAAAGGGTGCATGAAAAACAACCTGGTTGTCAATCATACTGAAAGAAATTCAACGTTGATTAAATCATGTAAATATATTGTTAATTCAAGTAAAAATAAAAAACCTTTATCTCCCCCACCATGAAAAAAAGGTAAATAAAAAAGGGGACGGGGTAATTAATTAAGTTATCGCCTGAAAATTTCATTTTTTTTCGCCAATTAAATGCATAACGTGCCATTTCATCTCACCCCCCTCTAAAAATTGCCAATCCTGATTCGTAGAATCAATTTCATATCGGTGATATCGCATGGACATCACTTTTTTTATGGCAACGACGAAAGGACATTAAATATGGGAACCGTGAGTGCAGGTACTGCTCATAAAATGGGGGTTGTGGCACTGACACTTGTTACCGCATCAAATATGATGGGCTCAGGTGTATTTATGTTACCCACCAACCTGGCAGGGGTCGGCTATATTTCGCTCTGGGGATGGCTCTTCACCATTATTGGCGTCATTGCGTTAGCGCTGGTGTTTGCCAAAACCAGCCTGATTACTCCGCGCACGGGTGGCATCGTCGCCTATGCCAGTGATGCCTTCGGCCCTTTTATCGGTTTTCAGACCACGGTCTGCTACTGGATCAGTGCCTGGATCGGCAACGTGGCTTTGCTGGTGGCCGGGGTCGGCTATCTGAGTTACTTCTTCCCTGAGCTGAAGAACCCGTCAATCGGCAGCGTCGTCGCGATCGTTATTCGCTGGGGATTCATTACACTCGCCAGCTTTGGTGCCCGCGTGGCAGGCCGCGCACAGTCCTTTACCGCCAGCTGTATGCTGCTGGTGGTGCTGGGTATCGGCGTGGTCGGCTGGTTCTGGTTTGACCCGGCCATGTTCACCCAGGTGTATAACGGCACGGGAAAAAGCGACACCTCAGCGATTATCACCGCCGCCTCCATTGCTCTCTGGGGCTTTCTTGGCGTCGAATCTGCGGTGGTCTCCAGCGGCCAGGTGGAAAAACCCGAATATACCGTTCCGCGCGCCACGGTCTACGGGCTGTTAATTGCCTCTGTCTGTTATGTGGGCAGCTGTACCGTTATTATGGGACTGGTACCGCACGAAGAGCTGGTTAATTCTGCCGCTCCTTTTGCCGATGCCGCTCGCTATATGTTTGGGAAAACCGCCGGTAATATCGCCTCGGCATTAAGTATTATCGCCTGCTTCGGATCTATCTCCGGCTGGTTAATTCTACAGTCAGAAGGACCACGCGCGGGTGCGCAGCAGGGGCTGTTCCCTAAATTCTTCTCTGATGTGAATAAAAATGACGTCCCGATGAAAAGCCTGATATTCACCGGTGTATTAATGACGCTGGTGCTATTAATGACGGCGTCACCGAATCTGGCGAAACAGTTTGAGGCAGTCATTTTAATGTCGGTCTTTGCTTCGCTATTACCTTATATGTACGCGCTGATTGCTCTCCCGATCATTATGGTTGCCAGAAAAATGAATCGGGGCCGCAGCTTTATGTTTTACACCGTTATGGTCGTTATCGGCATGATTTACAGCATCTTTGCCATGTTGGGGTCGGGTACTGACTCAATGTTCTGGGGCGTCGTCATGATTATGCTCACTATTCCCCTCTATTGTTTCGTCGCTGCAGGTCGCAACAAGAAAGGAGTAGAGATCCTTTATCTGGACGAAAAATAGCAGCATTAATTTATCCGTTAACCGAAAGAAGGAATATAAAAATGACTTTATCTATTGAAGATCAAAACAAACTTGATGCTTTTTGGTCTCACTGCGTAAAAAATCAATACTTTAATATTGGCTATCCAGAGTCAGCAGATTTTAACTATACCAACCTCGAACGCTTTATGCGTTTTTCAATCAATAACTGTGGTGACTGGAGCGAGTATTGTAATTACCTGCTTAACTCTTTTGATTTCGAGAGAGAAGTGATGGAATACTTCGCAGATCTTTTCAAAATTCCTTTTGAACAGAGCTGGGGCTACGTAACCAATGGCGGGACTGAAGGCAATATGTTTGGCTGCTATCTGGGACGTGAAATATTCCCGGACGGCACACTCTATTATTCTAAAGACACCCATTACTCCGTTGCTAAAATCGTTAAGCTGCTGCGTATCAAGTCTCGTCTGGTTGAATCCTTACCGAACGGAGAAGTTGATTACGATGATTTGATGAAAAAAATCGCGCTGGATAATGAAAAGCATCCGATTATTTTCGCCAATATTGGTACTACCGTTCGTGGCGCCATTGATGACATCGCCATCATTCAGCAACGGCTGAAAGACGCCGGCTTTAAGCGTGAAGATTACTATTTACATGCTGATGCGGCACTGAGTGGGATGATCCTGCCGTTTGTCGACGAACCTCAGGGCTTCACCTTTGCTGACGGCATCGACTCCATCGGTGTTTCCGGCCACAAAATGATCGGTTCCCCGATCCCCTGCGGCATTGTTGTGGCTAAAAAAGCCAATGTTGACCGCATTTCTGTCGAAATTGACTATATCTCCGGCCACGATAAAACCATCACCGGCTCGCGTAATGGCCACACGCCAATGATGATGTGGGAGGCCATCCGCAGCCACAGCCGTGCCGACTGGACACGCCGCATCGAACACAGCCTGACAATGGCGCAATACGCCGTCAGCCGTCTGCAGGAAGCCGGGATCGACGCCTGGTGCAACAAAAACTCGATTACGGTTGTCTTCCCCTGCCCGTCAGAAGCCGTATGGAAAAAACACTGCCTGGCCACCTCCGGCGATGTTGCTCATTTGATCACCACCGCTCATCACTTCGACACCAGCAAAATTGACGCTCTGATTAACGATGTGATCGCTGACAACGTAATGAGTGCGGCTTAAAGACGGCCTTCCCCCTGCTGGAGAACGCTGGCAGCAGGGGGATGAAGATGTTATCCGGATACACGTAAGGATTTACCATGAGCAAGATTCAGTCCATCAGGGGGATGCGCAGCATTCTCCCGGAGGAAACGCCGATATGGCAGTGGCTGGAAAGTAAAGTCAGGGCCATCACCTGGCGCTACGGCTATCAGGAGGTTCGCCTGCCGATTCTGGAACCCGTCTCACTGTTTGAACGCGCCGTCGGTGAGGCGACCGATATCGTGTCGAAAGAGATGTATAACTTCCTTGATAAAAGCGGGGAGCACATCACCCTCAGACCGGAGGGCACCAGCGGCTGTGTTCGCGCCGTGGTGGAAAATAACATGTGTTACAACACCACGCAGCGACTGTGGTATCAGGGCCCTATGTTCCGCTACGAGCGACCGCAAAAAGGACGCCTGCGCCAGTTTACACAGTTTGGCGTTGAAACCTTCGGTATGCCCGGTGCCGATATTGACGCAGAACTGATCTACATGACCTGGGATATTTTCAAGGCGCTCAATGTGGACCGTGTTATCCGCCTGGAAATTAACTCGCTGGGCACCCTGCCCGAACGTAAAGAACATCGTGTGGAGTTGGTGAGCTGGTTTAATCAGCATCGCGCCCTGCTGGATGAAGACAGCCTGCGCCGGCTGGAAACCAATCCACTGCGTATTCTGGACAGCAAAAATCCGGAGATGCAGGAGATGATTGAAGGCGCGCCGCGCCTGCTGGATTTCCTGGGTGAAGAATCCCGCCAGCATTTCGACACCCTGCGCACGTTGTTAGATAACGCAGGAATTGAATATATCGTGAACCCGCGCCTGGTCAGGGGGCTGGACTATTACACCCGAACGGTATTCGAATGGATAACTGACGAACTGGGTTCACAGGGAACGGTCTGTGGCGGCGGGCGCTACGATGGCTTAGTTGAACTGTTCAGTGACAAGAAGCTCCCCGCCTCCGGCTTCGCGATCGGCATTGAGCGGCTGCTGCTGCTGATACAGTCCACGGGAGGTAACAGCCCGGTGCATAATCACCCTGATATTGTCGTCACCTGTGAAAATCCTGAGCAGAATATTGATGCCCTTCTGCTGGCAAATACCTTACGCCAGCATCTTCCTGGACAGAAAATACTTAGTGACTTCAGTGGACTACGGCTCAAACGCCAGCACAGCAATGCCCTGAAAAGCGGCTGTCGCTATATTGTCACCCTGAACGCTGACCAGCACATCGGGCTGTGGGACCTGAAGGGCGACAGCCATCAGATACTGCCTGCGGATGAGATCTGGCAGACCATTAACCGACAGCATTAAGCGTCAGCCACCGTGGGCGGGGCATGCCTCGCCCACGGTGTTTAACGCTTATCCACCACCATTTTCACCGCCAGGCCGGCCAGTACCGTACCCATCAGCCAGCGCTGGGCTTTCTGCCAGCCGGGACGGGTGGCGAGGAAAGTCGCGATAGTGCCAGCCGCAAACACAATCATCGCGTTCACCAGCATGCTGGTGGCAATCTGGGTAAAGCCCAGCGTCAGCGACTGCGCCAGCACGTTGCCCTGTTCGGGATGGATAAACTGCGGCAGCAGCGTCAGATAGATCACCGCCGTTTTTGGATTGAGCAGGTTGGTCAGTAGCCCCATGGAAAACAGCTTGCGCGGGCTGTCCGGCGGCAGGTCGCGCAGCTGGAAGGGCGATTTTCCGCCGAAGATCGCCTGCCATGCCATCCACAGCAGATACGCGGCTCCGGCAATACGCAGCGCGTCATACGCCAGCGGCACCGCCATCAGCAGCGCGGTAATCCCCAGCGCCGCGCACAGCATATAAAACATAAAGCCCAGCGCCACCCCACACAGTGAGATGTACCCGGCTTTGCGCCCCTGACAAAGGGAGCGCGAGATCAGGTAAATCATATTCGGGCCGGGTGTCAGCACCATGCCAAGAGCAACGGCGGCAAAGGGTAAAAGCTGAGAGAGCGTGACCATTTCAACCGCCTGTTAAGTTGTTAAACGCGTAGCGTATCGTCACCGTAAGCCACCCACTTATAGGTGGTCAGGGCCTCAAGCCCCATCGGGCCGCGCGCGTGCAGCTTCTGGGTACTGACCGCCACTTCCGCGCCGAGGCCAAACTGGCCGCCGTCGGTAAAGCGGGTGCTGGCATTCACATAGACTGCAGAGGAATCGACTTCGTTAACGAAACGGTCAGCGTTCCCGATGGTGCGCGTCAGGATCGCGTCCGAGTGTTGAGTACCGTACTCACGAATATGGGCAATGCCCTCATCCAGCGAGTCCACCAGCCTGACGTTGAGGTCGAGCGCCAGCCACTCATCGCGGTACTGCTCTTCGGTGACCGCACTGACGCTGGCCGGGCCAGCCTGCAACAGCGGCAGGGAGCGCGGATCGGCATGCAGCGCGATACCTTCAGCCGCCATGCGGGCGCTGAGTGCAGGCAGGAAGGTATCGGCAATGGCCGCGTCGATCAGCAGCGTTTCCACCGAGTTACAGGCGCTCGGACGCTGCTTCTTGGCGTTAACGATCACGCGCAGTGCCGCTTCCAGCTCAATGCTGCGATCCACGTAGATATGGCAGACGCCGATACCGCCGGTGATCACCGGAATAGTAGACTGCTCGCGGCACAGCTTGTGCAGCCCTGCCCCACCGCGTGGGATCAGCATATCGACATAGCGGTCGAGCTTCAGCAGCTGGTTCACCAGCTCACGGTCCGGGCTTTCTATCGCCTGCACCGCACCCGCAGGCAGGCCGTGCTGTTGCAGCGCGTCCTGAATGACGCGAACCGTTGCAGCGTTGGTACGATACGTCTCTTTGCCGCCGCGCAGGATCACGGCATTACCGGTTTTCAGGCACAGGCTGGCGACATCAACGGTCACATTGGGCCGCGCTTCATAAATCACCCCGACCACGCCCAGCGGCACCCGGCGGCGTTCAATACGCAACCCGCTGTCCAGCTTACCGCCGTCGATCAACACGCCCACCGGATCGGCCAGACGGCACACCTGACGCACGTCATCAGCGATCCCTTTCAGGCGGGCCTGATCCAGCATCAGACGATCGAGCAGCGCCGCACTCATGCCGTTCTGGCGCGCATCGGCAAGATCACGTTCGTTGGCCGCAAGGATTGACGCACTCTGCGCTTCCAGACGGTCGGCAATGGTCATCAGTACCTGGTTTTTCTGCGCGGTGGAAAGCACCGACAGCTGATACGAAGCGGCTTTTGCCGCCTTACCCATTTGTTCAAGCATGAACTCTGTCCTTAAGAAACAATCATATCGTCACGGTGGATCGCCACCGGACCATATTCATAACCTAAAATTTCACCGATCTGCTGGGAGTGATGCCCGGCGATCATACGCATGGCATCGCTGTTATAGCGCGAGACGCCGTGGGCGACATCGCGCCCCTGCAGGCTGCGAATACGGATCACCTCGCCCCTGGAGAAATTACCGCTGATCTCACGAATCCCTTTAGGCAACAGCGAGCTGCCGCGCTCGAGAATGGCCGAGAGCGCCCCGTCATCCACCACCAGCTCACCGGCCGGAGGTGCGCCAAAGATCCAGCGTTTGCGGTTCTCAAGCGGAGTCTCAAAGGCATGGAAGCGTGTCCCTACCGGGTTGGCGGCAATCACATCGCCAATCACACCGGGACGGCTGCCCGCTGCAATAATCGTTTCAATACCAGCACGGCAGGCGACATCGGCCGCCTGCAGCTTGGTCGCCATCCCGCCAGTCCCCAGGCCGGAAACACTGTCACCGGCAAGCGCGCGCAGCGCATCGTCAATACCGTGTACATCGCGGATCAGCTCCGCGTCAGGGTTATTGCGCGGATCGGCGGTAAACAGCCCCGGCTGGTCGGTCAGCAGCAGCAGTTTATCGGCTCCGGCAAGGATCGCCGCCAGCGCCGACAGGTTATCGTTATCACCCACCTTAATTTCGGCGGTGGCTACCGCGTCATTCTCGTTGATGACAGGAACAATATGGTTGTCCAGCAGCGCGCGCATGGTGTCGCGGGCGTTAAGAAAACGCTCACGATCTTCCAGGTCAGCGCGGGTCAGCAGCATCTGGCCGATGTGAATACCGTAGATGGAAAACAGCTGTTCCCACAGTTGGATCAGACGGCTCTGCCCCACCGCAGCCAGCAGCTGCTTTGAGGCGATGGTCGGGGGCAGTTCGGGATAGCCGAGATGTTCACGCCCGGCCGCCATCGCGCCCGAGGTCACAATCACTATGCGGTGTCCCGCAGCGTGTTGCTGGGCGCACTGACGCACCAGCTCCACAATATGGGCCCGATTCAGCCGACGCGATCCGCCGGTCAGTACGCTGGTCCCCAGTTTTACCACCAGGGTCTGGCTGCTGCTCATTATTTCCTGCCATGTCGTAAAAAAAGAGTACAAAGAAACGTTTTAGCAGGTGTGGTGGCTGAAGCCAACAGCCAGTAAGGGAAAAGGACGAAAAAGCCGTGACCACTTGCTAGTCTAAAAGTTCGCAATTAACAATAAATGTTGAAAAGTGTAATAAAAGTTTAATACCAAAAGGGTAAAAAGTCCGTGCTTCGAACAGAGCCTTCGGGCCGTTCATAAATTTTACTCTTTCGGGATTGATTGAAAATGATGAAGAAAAGCGCACTGGCAATCTTAACCGCAGCTCTGGCTCTGTCCACCGCTGCACAAGCCGCAGAAGTCTATAACAAAGACGGCAATAAGCTGGATTTCTACGGCAAAGTTAAAGCAATGCGTTATTTGAGCGATGCAGATACCAATGCCAGCAACAACGCTGACAAATCTTACACCCGTATCGGCTTCAAAGGTCAGACCCAGATTAACGACCAGCTGACCGGTTACGGCCAGTGGGAATACAACTTCAGCCTGAGCAACTCCGAAAGCGCTGACGCTCAGTCAGGCAACAAAACCCGTCTGGGCTTTGCCGGTCTGAAACTGAAAGATTTTGGCTCCATCGACTACGGCCGTAACTACGGTGTGATTTATGATGTGGAAGCCTGGACCGATATGATGCCTGAGTTCGGCGGCACCGGTTATACCCGCGCTGACACCTATATGCTGACCCGCGGTAACGGCATGCTGACCTACCGCAATAACGACTTCTTCGGCATGGTTGATGGCCTGAAGTTTGCCTTGCAGTATCAGGGTAAAAACGATGCCTCCACAACGCGTAACGGCAACGTGTCTAACGGTGACGGCTATGGCGCCTCTGTGGCCTATACCATCATTGATGGCCTGAGCATTAACGGTGCGGTGTCTTCTTCTAATCGCCTGATTGGTACGTCTCAGAAAGATAACCAGTACGGTTCAGGTGACAAAGCTGAAGCCTGGGCAACCGGTCTGAAATATGACAACAACGGTGTTTACCTGGCCACCACCTATGCTGAAACCCGCAATATGAACCCGATTTCCGTACCGGGCAGCTTCAGCGGCAGCGCAACAAGCCAGAACGGTTATGCTAACAAAGTACAGAACATTGAAGTGGTTGCGCAGTATCAGTTCGATTTCGGCCTGCGTCCGTCCCTCGCCTACGTGCAGACCAAAGCCAAAGATGTTGAGAACGGTGTCGGTGATGCGGATATGGTGAAATTTGTCGATGTGGGTGCGACTTACTACTTCAACAAAAACATGTCGACCTTCGTGGATTACAAAATCAACCTGCTGAATGATGACAATAAACTGGCTGTGAACACCGACGACATCGTTGCCGTTGGCATGATGTACCAGTTCTAATCTGTTTTAACGCTGTAACACGCCACTGCTGCAGCGATAACTGATTTACCCCTCGTTATGTGTCTAAAAAAAAGGCTGGAGCAATCCAGCCTTTTCCTTTATTCCGCACCCGCTGTTAATCGGTCAGCTTGACCGGCTGATCGGCAAATCCCTCAGCCGGGATCAGACCCAGCTCAATCTCTGCCAGCTGCGCTTTCAAACGCACATGAAAATTACGTAACGTCTCTTCAAGACGGGCATTGTTATCCTTACCCTTCACCGTACTCGGCTTCCAGTTGCCCTCTTTGTCGAACAGGCCAAAATGGTATTCATAGGTGAAATGGTCGCTCTGGGCTTCCAGTTCCATCCACCAGCCCCAGAACTCACGCAGTTCCGGCTCGGGTTTCACATTGACGCAAACGGCCAGGCAGTCGAAAAAGAAGCGGTTGCCTTCACACTTTCCTTCACGGATGTAAGGACCTAAAGAGTGAAAGCGCTTAATCAGCCGCCCCTTAGGATGTCCACTCGGTAACGTCATCGTTTAACTCCTTAAGTTGAGCCTATAGGTGTAGCAAACTATTGAATTTTAGCAACTCAGGTCTCTAATTGTTTTGCCAGCCAGTCGCAGATATCACGCAGACCCTGGTCAAAATTCGCCATTGCAGGCGAAGTATTAATTTTTAACAGCCGTCCGGCGCTGGAAGAGCGGGTGATAAGACGCGACTCCTCCTCCGGGCTGAAGGGATCATGGGCCCAGTAGCCGGACAGCATTGGCGTCGGACAGCGGCGGCCCAGCAACCCCTGAATCTTCAGTGAAAAACGGCTCAGTTCAATACGCAGCGCGCTGTCAGAGGTGCCGGACATCCCCAGCCGGCTGGCCAGCATGTCCATATACATCTCAGGTACGCGATCCTGCAAAGTCGTATCGCTCAGCAGGCTGTGGACCACTGGCCCCAGGCAGGCAACGCCGCGCAGGCGATGACTCTCCAGATACGCCAGCCTGACGGCCACATTGGCTCCAAAACGGAAACCAAAGGCGGCCACGCGGGTATGATCCACCCAGGCAATATTTTCCAGCTGACGCAGCACCTGCTGATGCAGAAAGCTGGAGTCCTGGGTCAGCTTCCATTTGGCAGAAAAGCCCACTGATGGCATATCCAGCGTCAGCATGGCAATGCCGCGCGGGGCGAGATAGTCGTGGAACAGACGGTAATGGTCGCTTTGCAGAGCATCAAGGCTGCCACACAGCAAAACGGTCGGGTACGGCGCTTTGACCTCAGGCGGCATATGCAGGAACCCGGTTACCGGGCTGCCGCCGGGAATGGCAAACTCCAGCTCTTTCAGCTCACCGGGCAGGCGGTTCGTCGCCTCCTGATAGGCACGGCTGGCCAGCAGCTGTGCCTGCTCAGCCAGCTCATCTTCTTTGAGATGCGGATAACCCGCCACGCTGTAGAGATGTGCCGCGTGCAGCCAGTGCTCCCCCGCCAGCGCATCATCCTGGCATTCACTGGCCTTCTGCTGCCACAGTGCAGCCTGCTTTGACCACTCGTAAATCCAGTTGCCGCCACGATAGCCAATCACCGTATCCAGCAGCTGGTCATCGGTATGCTCAACGGTACAGGCGGCAATACGCGCCAGCACCTCGCTCACCTCCTGTGGTGTCAGGCCACGCCAGGACCACAACAGGCGGTTGATCATGCGATACCAGCCAGCATGGGTTTCACCGTCCAGCGTGGAGTGGATGCTTAACGGGCGGTGGTGATGCACACGTCGCACCAGCGATGAGGTTTCCGGATGTTTAAAACGCGGCTTGAAAAGTTCTTCGCTGAGATTTTTCGGCGACATAACTGGGAGGTCCTCCGGCGTACGGGTAGCATTTGAGTCTACCGTAGCAGGGGGGTTCACGCGAAGGGTAAAAACAGACGTGCCCGACAGAATCGGGCACGTTTTGATCTGAACAGGCTAATTAGCGCTGATTGGCGGCAGAAAAAATCAGCCTTTCACCAGCGGTGGCAGATAGGCAATGCCCATATCCCATGGCTGTTCGATCCAGGTGTTCTGCGGAATATCGATGACATAATCATCCACCAGCGGGCGACCAGCCGGTTTCGCGAAGATAGTGACAAAGCGCGCTTTAGGGTACATATCGCGGATCGCCTGCGCGGTGCCGCCGGTATCCACCAGATCGTCGATAACGATAAAACCTTCACCGTCGCCTTCTGCACGCTTCAGCACGGTCATCTCGCGCTGATTATCATGGTCATAGCTGGAGATACAAACGGTATCCACATGGCGGATACACAGCTCGCGCGCCAGCAGTGCAGCAGGCACCAGGCCACCACGACTGACGGCAATAATGCCTTTCCACTGATCGGCTGGCAGCAGGCGCGCGGCCAGTTTACGGGCATGGATTTGCAGCATGTCCCAGGTGACGACGTATTTTTCACTCATTAAAAGAATCCCGGCCAACTATATTGGCTTAAAAATGTGCAAGGGGAGCGGTTGCGCGGAATTATAGTGATCTGAGGCACTAAAAACCAGCCCGCCTGGCCCTGTCGCCCCCTTTTTTCGTGGCACAGCGTGAGCATCAGCCTGAAAACGGTGATATTCTTTTGCCATCGCGTCAGATTCGCTGGCGGGAATTTTCCAATCGATATCAATGCATGCCTGCTGCCTGCGCGGCAGAAAGGTGATGCTGACACAGGAGAGTGATCGTGTCCGAATTATCCCAGTTATCCCCGCAGCCGCTGTGGGATATTTTTGCCAAAATCTGCTCTATTCCCCACCCTTCTTATCATGAAGAGCAGCTGGCTGCCCATATCATTGCCTGGGCAACAGAACAGGGTCTCTGGAACGAACGCGACGAGGTGGGCAACATCCTGATTCGTAAACCGGCCACGCCGGGTTATGAAAACCGTAAACCGGTGGCTCTCCAGGCGCACCTGGATATGGTCCCGCAGAAAAATAACGATACGGTTCACGACTTCACTAAAGACCCGATCCAGCCGTGGGTAGATGGCGAATGGGTGAAAGCCCGTGGCACCACGCTGGGGGCTGATAACGGCATTGGTATGGCCTCTGCGCTGGCGGTGCTGGCCGACAACAGCCTGGAACATGGTCCGCTGGAAGTGCTGCTGACCATGACCGAAGAAACCGGTATGGCCGGGGCATTCGGTTTACAGGCGGGCTGGCTTCAGGCCGATATTTTGATCAACACCGATTCGGAAGAAGAAGGTGAGATCTACATGGGCTGTGCCGGTGGCATCGACTTTACCAGCACCCTGGCGCTGACCCGTGAAGCGGTTCCGGCAGGCTATCAGACGGTAAAACTGACCCTGAAAGGTCTGAAAGGCGGGCACTCCGGCTGTGATATTCACGTCGGTCTGGGCAACGCCAACAAGCTGCTGGCGCGTTTCCTGTTCAGCCACGCCCGCGAACTTGACCTGCGTCTGGTCGACTTTACCGGCGGTACGCTGCGTAATGCGATCCCGCGCGAAGCCTTCGCCACGCTGGCCGTTCCGGCAGCCAGTCTCGACAAGCTGAAGTCACTGGCGGCAGGCTATCTGTTGACGCTGCAAAATGAACTGAGCCTGAAAGAGAAGAACATCGCCGTCGTTGTGGAAGACCTCGCCCACGCGGAGCAGGCGCTGAGTGCTGCCAGCCGCGATACCTTCATCGCTCTGCTGAACAGCACCCCGAATGGCGTGATCCGCAACTCTGACGTGATGAAAGGCGTGGTGGAAACCTCTCTGAATGTCGGAGTGGTCAGCATTGACGGTAATGAGGCGAAGATTAACTGCCTGATCCGTTCCCTGATCGACAGCGGCAAAGACTCTGTGGTGGAAATGCTCACCGCGCTCGGCCAGCTTGCCGGGGCAAAAACCCTCGCTAAAGGCAGCTATCCTGGCTGGCAGCCGGACGCCAGCTCGCCGGTCATGGCGCTGGTGCGTGAAACCTATGAAACACTGTTTAATAAGACGCCGAACATTCAGGTGATCCACGCCGGTCTGGAGTGCGGGCTGTTTAAAGAGCCGTACCCGCAGATGGATATGGTGTCGATTGGGCCGACCATCACCGGACCACACTCGCCGGATGAGCAGGTGCACATTGCCAGCGTCGGTCTTTACTGGCAGCTGCTGACCGCTCTGCTGAAGGCCATTCCGGTTAAATAACCCGACGCAACGGGCGGACTGTAGGGGCCGATCATTTTTTTCGATCGGCCCGAATGACCCATTCGCTCCTTTTACAACCCCAGCAACAGCTGCCGCTCCAGCTGCGGGTCCAGCAGCGTAACGTGCAGCCCCACCAGCCTGACGCCGCGTCCGGCGCGCCTTTCGTCCCAGCTTTTACGCGCCACCTCAATCAGGTCCGCTTTATTCAGCATCGGCCAGACATGTTCCTGAGTGGTCTGCTGGAAATCAGTAAATTTCAGCTTTACCCCCTGGCGGGCGATCTGCCGGTCCGGCTTGATTTTACTCAGCCGCCTGTCCAGCTCATCATATAATCTGTCGATAATCTCCAGGCACTCTTCCCACTGATGGATATCCTCCGACAGGGTGCGCTCCACGCCGAGCGATTTACGCTCGCGACTGGTGATAACGGCACGGTCATCGATGCCATTACAGCGTTCCCATAAAACACGTCCGAATTTGCCAAAGCGTTTTAACAGCGTTGCCAGGTCGGTTTTCTGCACGTCAGCGCAGGTGGTCAGCCCCAGCTCTTCTAACTTTCTGGCCGTGACTTTTCCCACGCCGGGGATCTTTGCCAGCGGCAGGCCGGTGAGGAAATCAGCCATCTCCGGCGGGGTGATGACAAACTGGCCGTTGGGCTTATTGATATCGGAGGCGATTTTTGCCAGAAATTTGATCGGAGCCACCCCGGCCGACGCGGTGAGATTCAGCTCCCGCTGAATCGTATCGCGGATCTCGCGTGCGATTAACGTCGCCGACCCGTGGCAGTGCTGGCTGTCTGTCACATCCAGATAGGCCTCATCGAGCGACAGGGGTTCAATCAGAGAGGTAAAACGGGTGAAGATTTCACGGATATGGGCGCTGGCTTCTTTATAGGCTTCATAGCGGCCGGGAATGACCGTCAGATGCGGGCAGAGCTTGAGCGCCATGGCGGTAGACATCGCGCTGTGTACGCCAAATTTTCGTGCCGGATAGTTGGCCGTGCTAATCACACCGCGCTGCTTTTCACTGCCGCCAATCGCGATCGGGATATCGCGCAGGCTGGGATTATCGCGCATTTCCACTGCGGCAAAGAAGCAGTCCATATCAACGTGAATGATTTTACGCATAACCCCTCCGACAATACTGGATAAGTATACAGTCAAATTATCAGAGTTCAATACGCCAGAAAACGTGCATTAAATGAGGTTTTTATCCTTCACCGTCTTGATAAAAAAATAGACAATGCTAAGGTGACGCAGCGATAGCGGAATCGTCCTATATTGCAAGTAACAGACGCCTGACGGCGTTGCTTCCAACCCCTACATTTCAAGGGAACCAGAATGGGCAAAATCGCACTGCTGTTTGCGATGATTTTTCTGCCAGCCGTTGTTTTTGCCAGCGTACCGGATTCGGTTACACCCCTGGCCCCGGTAAGCAAAGAGTTAAAGAAACAATTACTCGGCACTCCCGTGTATCTGCAAATCTTCAAAGAAGAGCGCACGCTGGAGCTGTACGGCAAAATCGGCAATGAGTTCCGCCTGCTCAACAGTTACCGCATCTGTAACTTCTCTGGCGGGCTTGGGCCTAAGCGCGTTCAGGGCGATTTTAAAAGCCCGGAAGGGTTTTATAACGTGGGGCTTTCTCAGCTGAAGCCTGACAGTCGTTTTTACCGTGCGATTAACGTCGGTTTTCCTAACGAATACGATCGTCAGCAGGGGTATCAGGGCAAGTATCTGATGATCCACGGCAACTGCGTGTCAATCGGCTGCTATGCAATGACCGATGCCTATATGGACGAAATTTATCACTATGTGGAAGCCGCGCTGCGCAACGGCCAGCCGCGCGTTGAGGTGAGTATTTATCCGTTCCGCATGACCGAAAGCAACATGCAGCGTCACCGTTACTCGACTTACATTAATTTCTGGAAACAGCTGCAGCCCGGTTATACCCAGTTCGTACAGACTAAGCAGCCACCGGCGGTCAGCGTCAGCGATGGCAAGTACGTTTTGAGCCGCCCGCTGGCGGGCAACTCAGGTGCACCCGATTCAGCTCTGGCGCTCACCCAGGCAAAATAACGCCCATTCACCTGGCTCAATCTTGTGCCAGGTTTCATTCGCCGTCAGCGGCTGAGTGGCCACGACAGTCACCACGTCATTGGGCGTGGTCTGTTTCTGAAAATCAATTTCCACATCCTGATCCAGCAGCTTGGCTTTGCCGAACGGCGCGCGCCGGGTGATCCAGAACAGATTGGTCGAACAGAACGCCATCAGATAACGACCGTCTGACAGCAGCATGTTAAACACCCCTTTCTCACGCATCTCTGACGCCAGTTCAGCAATATAGCGGAACACCGCAGGCCAGTTACCGGGCGTGCGCGGGTAACGCGTTGTCAGCTTATGTAACAGCCAGCAGAACGCCAGTTCACTGTCGGTTTCACCAATTGGCCGGAACGGGCCGGTATCAAGATTTTTATAGCCTTTCAGCTGACCATTATGCGCGTAAGTCCAGTTACGCCCCCACAGTTCGCGGGTAAAGGGATGGGTATTTTCCAGCGACACTTCGCCCCGGTTCGCCTGGCGGATATGCGCCACCACCGAACAGGATTTGATCGGGTATTCCTGCACCAGACGGGCAATCGGAGACTGATAACTGGGTTGCGGATCTTTAAAAGTACGGCAGCCCTTCCCTTCGTAAAAGGTAATACCCCAGCCATCTTTATGCGGGCCCGTTCCGCCACCGCGCTGCACCAGCCCGGTAAAGCTAAAACAGATATCCGTCGGGACGTTCGCGCTCATCCCCAGTAGTTCGCACACAGGATTACCTCATTAGGGGGCCACCGTATGATGGCCCGGCAGGATTAGGCTTTAATCATCTCTTTTTCGATGAGCAACATTAAGATATGGATGACTTTAATGTGAATTTCCTGAATGCGGTCTGCATAGCCAAAGTGCGGTACGCGGATTTCCACGTCGGCCACGCCGTCCATTTTCCCACCGTCTTTACCGGTCAGGGTGATCACTTTCATCCCTTTCGCGCGCGCGGCTTCCACGGCTTTAATGATGTTGGCGGAGTTGCCTGAGGTGGAGATCCCCAGCAGAACATCCCCGGCACTGCCCACGGCTTCAATATAGCGTGAGAACACGAAATCGTAGCCGAAGTCGTTGCTGACGCAGGACAGGTGGCTGACATCGGAAATAGCAATCGCCGGGTAGCCCGGACGGTTTTCACGGTAACGGCCGGTCAGCTCTTCAGCAAAATGCATCGCATCGCAGTGTGATCCGCCATTACCACAGGAGAGTACCTTCCCGCCCGCTTTGAATGAATCAGCCAGTAAAACAGCCGCACGCTGGATAGCGTCGATGTTTGCCTCTTCACTTAGAAATTTATTCAGCGTGTCTGCCGCTTCGTTCAGCTCGGCGCGAATGATGTCCTGATACATAGAGGGATGTCCTTTGTAGGAAAGAGTTACCGACGGAGTTTATCAACTTGCCGCAGAGCCGGGAAGCGATCTCCCGGAGGGACAGAGGGATTAACGCCTGGTGCCCCCGCTTTGTGAGCCAGGTTGTAATTATTATGTAAACAGATTGCACCAAACGCTGTGGTAATCTAAACATATACCAACAGGTCGGACCTCTTACTACTTACGGAGCACACGTTATGATGGTTCTCAGTATTGTGGCGACGATCGTGCTGATCGGCGCCCTGTTTTATCACCGCGTAAACCTGCTGGCCTCCAGCGCAGTGCTGTTAATCTGGACGGCTGCTCTCGGCGTTGCCGGGCTGTGGACGTTATGGATGCTGGTGCCGCTGGTGCTTATCCTGCTGCCGTTTACGCTGACCTCGCTGCGTCGTTCGCTGATGTCAAAACCGACGCTGGCCACCTTCCGCAAGGTGATGCCGCCGATGTCACGCACGGAGAAAGAAGCCATCGACGCCGGGACCACCTGGTGGGAAGGCGATCTGTTCCGCGGCACCCCGGACTGGAAAAAACTGCACGCCTATCCGCAGCCGCGCCTGACGCCGGAAGAACAGGCGTTTATTGACGGTCCGGTCGAAGAAGCCTGCCGCATGGCAAATGATTTCCAGATCACCCATGAAATGGCCGATCTGCCGCCGGAGCTGTGGGCGTATCTGAAACAGCATCGCTTCTTCGCTATGATCATTAAGAAAGAGTACGGTGGCCTGGAGTTCTCGGCTTACGCTCAGGCGCGCGTGTTGCAAAAACTGGCGGGTGTTTCCGGTATTCTGGCTATCACCGTGGGCGTACCTAACTCCCTCGGCCCCGGTGAGCTGTTACAACACTACGGCACCGAAGCGCAGAAAAATCACTACCTGCCGCGTCTGGCCAGAGGTCAGGAGATCCCCTGCTTTGCACTGACCAGCCCGGAAGCAGGCTCGGATGCGGGGGCTATTCCGGATGTCGGCGTCGTCTGTATGGGCGAGTGGCAGGGTCAGCAGGTGCTGGGTATGCGTCTCACCTGGAACAAACGCTATATTACCCTGGCGCCTATCGCTACCGTGCTCGGCCTGGCGTTTAAACTCTCCGATCCTGACCACCTGCTGGGTGACACCGAAGAGCTGGGTATTACCTGTGCGCTGATCCCTACGCAGACGCCGGGCGTCGAAATTGGTCAGCGCCACTTCCCGCTCAACGTACCGTTCCAGAACGGCCCGACGCGCGGCAAGGATATCTTTGTACCGATTGACTATATCATCGGCGGTCCGGAAATGGCCGGTCAGGGCTGGCGCATGCTGGTTGAGTGCCTGTCTGTTGGCCGCGGGATCACCCTGCCGTCCAACTCTACCGGCAGCCTGAAAAGCATCGCGCTGGCGATTGGCGCCTATGCTCATATTCGCCGTCAGTTCCGCCTGCCAATTGGCAAAATGGAAGGTATTGAGGAGCCGCTGGCGCGTATTGCCGGTAATGCCTACGTCATGGATGCCGCCGCCACGCTTATCACCAGCGGCATTATGCTCGGTGAAAAACCGGCGGTGCTGTCGGCTATCGTGAAATATCACTGTACCCATCGCGGCCAGCGGGCGATTGTCGATGCCATGGATATTGCCGGGGGTAAAGGCATTATGCTCGGTAACAGCAACTTCCTCGCCCGTGCTTATCAGGGCGCACCCATTGCTATTACCGTGGAAGGGGCAAACATTCTCACCCGTAGCATGATTATCTTCGGTCAGGGGGCAATCCGTTGCCATCCTTACGTACTGGAGGAGATGGCGGCGGCGCAGAGTAATAATCTGGCGGCCTTTGACAAGGCACTGTTCAGCCATATTGGCCATGTCGGCAGCAATACCATGCGCAGCCTGTGGCTGGGGTTAACCGGCGGGCTGACCAGCGCCTCGCCAACCCGCGATGCTACCCGTCGTTACTACCAGCATCTCAACCGTATCAGTGCCAACCTTGCGCTACTGTCGGACGTCTCGATGTCGGTGCTGGGCGGCAGTCTGAAACGCCGTGAGCGCATCTCTGCGCGTCTGGGTGACATCCTCAGCCAGCTCTATCTGGCGTCGGCTGCGCTGAAACGCTACGAAGATGAAGGCCGTAACGAAGCCGATCTGCCGCTGCTGCACTGGGGCGTGCAGGACGCACTGAATCAGGCAGAAACGGCGATGGACGATCTGCTGCGTAACTTCCCGAATCGCCTGGTGGCGGGTCTGGTACGCGTCATGGTGTTCCCGACCGGTCGTCACAGCCGCGCGCCGTCCGACAGACTCGACCATCAGCTGGCGCATATTCTGCAGGTGCCGTCGGCAACGCGTACCCGCCTGGGACGCGGCCAGTATCTGACACCGAGCGAGCATAACCCGGCAGGTCAGATGGAGGAGGCATTACAGCATGTGATGGCCGCAGAGGCGATTCACGATCGCCTGTGTAAGCAGCAGAAAAAACATCTGTCCTTTACCCGCCTGGATGCACTGGCCGTCGAAGGGTTACAGGAAGGCTGGGTGACACAGGAAGAGGCCGACGTGCTGATCCGTGCCGAAGCCAGTCGTCTGCGCTCTATTAACGTCGATGAATTTGCTGCCGATGCGCTGGCGACTCAGCCGGTAAAAGAGCAGCCGCCGCAGCGAAAGGTTGAAGCGGCCTAAAACAAACGGGGCGACCATCTGGTCGCCCCGTTTTACATTCAGCCGTTCTGGCGGATACGCGCAATCAGCGCGTCACTATCCGGGATATGGTCAGCCAGCAGGATCAGACTGCGCCCCAGCGTGATGGCCTGACGCACGCATTCAATACGCATCGCTTCATCTGCAATCGTCTTGATATCCGCCACCTGCGACATGCCCACGGTACGGCGAATCAGTTCGGTGCCGCAGTAGCCGATGGTATCGCGCCACACCTTACGCAGAAACTCATGCGAATAACCGGATACCGCCAGGGCCCGATCGCGGCTCTTTTCTGCCGCCAGCGCCAGAAAACGCTGGCTGAAGCTCAACCACACTTCACGCACATCGTTAAGCCGATTTTCGCGCGCGGCCGCCGCCTCACGCGGAGGCAGCAGCCCCGGTGCCGCGCAGTAGCCGATCAGCAGATTGCCCAGCGCACTGCCGATATCAAAGCCTATCGGACCGTAGAAACCGAATTCCGCATCAATCACCTTCAGACGATTTTCCGCCACAAAGATCGAACCGCTGTGGACGTCACCATGCAGCAGCGCTTCGGCGTGAGAGTAGAAACGGTGCTTCAGCCCTCCCACGGCCACACGCAGCTCAGCGTCATCGCGCAGAGAGGCCGCCAGCGGTTCCAGATCGCGCGGATAGGCATTACGCTCGTGGATTTCATACGGCTCATTGAAGAACAGCTCTTCGGTGATATCGCACAGCTCCGGATTGGTAAAACGGATCACATCCGCTTTTTTCTGGTACGGATGCTGGAAGAAGTCGGAGGTATGAAACAGGGTCTGGGCCAGGTATTCACCCAACTGGGCTGCCGCCTGTGGATATTCAACGCCGCGCACCAGCTCGCTGCGCCAGATAGCATGATCGGAGAGGTCTTCCATCACCATCACCGCCAGTTCCGGATCATAGTGCAGGATATTAACCGTATGCTGCGGGCAGACTTTGCCGTGTTCGATCAGCACTTCTGCTTCCAGCCGCGCACGGTCGAGGGTCAGAGGCCAGGACTCGCCCACACAGCGAACGTAGGGCAGCGCCTGTTTCACAATAATCCGGCTGACGCCTGAGGTATCGAAAATTTTGAACACCAGGTTGAGGTTACCATCGCCCACTTCCTGCGAATCAACCAGCGTCTCGGGATTATCCACGCCGCCAAACTGGCGAGCATATTCCACGGCATCCGCTGCGGTGAACGTACGGTATTGCGACATTGACCTGCCCCCCAAAATAAGACATGTTTCGATATAATAAGCCGTTCAGACGTCTATACATCCGTCAGCCATGTTGGCACAATATGACGCATTAAAGCAACCAGGATTTAACTTATGCAAACACTCAGCACCACCAGCTTACAGGTTCGTGACAATCAGCTCTGGATCCTCGACCAGCAGGCCCTGCCGCAGCAGAAAATCTGGTGCCCGACGCCGGACGTTGCCGAACTGGTGGGTCACATCAAAGCGCTGCGCGTGCGCGGTGCGCCGCTGATTGGGCTGTCAGCCAGCCTGCTGCTGGCGCTGCTGGCTGAAAACGGCATGGCAAAACCCGCGCTGGCAGAGGCGCTGGAGGTGCTGCGGGCTTCACGACCGACAGCGGTTAACCTGATGAATAATCTGGACCGTATGAAGCTGGCGCTGGCGCAGGAGGATTTCGTCAGCGCGCTGGGTGCGGAAGCGCTGCGGTTAATCGACGAAGATAAAGCCCTGTGCGACAGCATTGCCGCCGCCGGAAGTGCGCTAATCGCCCCCGGCAGTCGTCTGCTGACCCATTGCAATACCGGCGGGCTGGCCACCGCAGGCGTCGGCACCGCGCTGGGCGCGATCGCTCGCGGCTGGACGGAGGGCACGGTCAGCAGCGTCTGGGTCGGTGAAACCCGCCCACTGTTGCAGGGTGGCCGTCTGACGGCATGGGAGCTGGGAGAACTGGGTGTTCCTTATCAGCTGATCTGCGATTCGATGGCCGCCAGTCTGATGGCCAGAGGAGAGGTGGACGCTGTATGGGTCGGTGCCGACCGCATTGCGGCCAACGGTGACGTGGCAAACAAAATTGGCACTTACAGTCTGGCGGTGCTGGCGAAGCATCACCACATTCCTTTCTACGTGGCGGCACCTCACACCACTCTGGATCGCGAATGCCCGGACGGCGACGCCATCCCGATTGAACAGCGCGCCGCCCGGGAAGTGATGGGCGTGGCCGGTAGCTTCGGTGACGTGCAGTGGGCACCGGAAGAGGCGCAGGTGTATAACCCGGCGTTTGACGTCACGCCAGCGTCACTGATTAGCGGTTGGGTACTGGATACCGGCGTGGTGACACCGGAGGATGTGATAGCGGGCGTTTTCCAGCCACGGCGTTAATTTACGACACGGGTCGACCGTAAAAAAGGGTCGCCCCCTACAGGTATTGTAGGGGCTGACCTTCTTTTCGGTCAGCCCGCAAGAATAACGGCGATTATGGCAAACGCGGATAGGCATCGGCGATGGTATCGCCGGTAAACTTCGCCACCCAACCTTCCTGGTTGTCGAAAATACGGATGGCGGTAAAGTTCGGCGACGACCCCATATCGAACCAGTGCGGGGTGCCCGCCGGGACAGAAATCAGGTCGTTCTTCTCGCACAGGATCTGGAAGATATGCCCGTCCAGATGCAGACAGAACAGCCCCGCGCCTTCGACAAAGAAACGCACTTCATCTTCACCGTGAGTATGTTCAGAGAGAAATTTGCTGCGCAGCACCTCTTTCTGCGGATTGTCAGCACGCATGCTGATGACATCCCAGCTCTGATAGCCCTTCTCTGCCACCAGGCGGTCAATCGCGTGCTGGTAGGCTTTGATTACCGTGTCAGCATCCGGGTTTTCCCCCAGTTCGCGGTCCGCTTCCCAGCGCTCGAAGCGCACCTCTTTCGCCTTCAGTTTGTCAGCAATCTCTGAGGCATCGGTGCTGTGCCAGACCGGGGTGGTTGCTTCGCTATCGGTAAAAATCGTCAGTGCACTCATGAGTTCAACAGTTCCTGGTTAATCTGATCAAAACCTGACACCTGGCGATGACGGCTTTCAGTATCCGCTTCGCCGCGTATTAACTGCACGGTGTTCCAGCCAGCATCCTGTGCCGCGTCCAGCTCCTGATGAATATCGGATAAGAACAGCAGTTCCTCTGCGGGTAAACCAATCTGGCTGGCAATGGTGCGGTAAGCTTCCACTTCGCGCTTGGCCCCGACGTGGGTGTCAAAGTAGCCACTAAACAGTTCAGTGATATCACCGGCGTCGCTGTAGCCAAATAACAATTTCTGCGCAGCTACGGAGCCAGATGAATAAACATACAGCGCCAGCCCCTGCTGCTGCCACTGTTTTAACGCCGGCAGCACGTCGGCATAAAGATGGCCGGTAAAGTTGCCCTGCTCATAGCCCGCGCGCCAGATCATGCCCTGCAGCGCCTTCAGGGCGGTGGATTTGCGGTCCTGATCCATAAACCCGAACAGGACATCCACCAGCTCGTCTGGCGTTGCCTGCGGGTGATTAATCTCCGCGCGCAGATCGTCGAGGGCCTGCGCCACGGCGGGTTGCCGCTGATGTTCAGCAATAAAGCCCGGCAGATGCTGACGCGCATACGGGAACAGGACGTTATGGACAAAGCGAATATCGCTGGTAGTCCCTTCAATATCGGTGACGATAGCGCGGATCATGATTTCTCCAGAACGCGGCGTTGTAATTCACACTGGAAGAGGAATTCCAGCCCTTCAAGATGGCGGCGCGCCTCACTGACATCCTGACCCCAGCAGGTCAGCCCGTGGCCGCGCAGCAGAAAACCATAACGCAGGGGCGTATGCCCGGCAAACTGTTCAATACGCTGCGCCAGTCCGTCAATATCCTGATCGTTATCAAACAGCGCAATCGCCACGCTGTCCAGGTGCGAGGTCTGCCCGGCCAGCGTCTTCTGCATCTCATAGCCCTGCAGCGACAGCACCGCGCTTTTCTCCACCCGCGACAGCACGGTGGAGTTCACCGTGTGGGTATGAAGCACGGCTCCGGCCTCCGGGAACAGACGGTAAATCAGCGTGTGCAGCCCGGTTTCCGCCGACGGTTTACGGCCGGAAGGTACGCGGTTACTGGCAATCTCAACCTGGATAAAGTCGTCACGCGTCAGGCCGCCTTTATCTTTGCCAGATTCGCTCAGCAGGCAGAACTGTCCATCCTGGCGTACCGACATATTGCCACCGGTGGCAGGTGCCCAGCCGCGGGCACCAATCCAGTGACAGGCTTCAACTAATTGGTCTAACTGAGAGCGTTGCGTCATCTCTTTCCTTTTATCCATAGGGAGGTATACCCAAAAGATGAAGGGTATAGACGTCTAAGCGTCTTGATTGCCAAATACTATCACCGTGTTATATTCAGAGTCCAACATCATAAAACCGCATTCGCAAGGGTTGAGATTTATGAGCCAGACGTCGTTCACCCCAGAGAGCAAACTGCCCGCCCTGGGCACCACTATTTTTACCCAGATGAGCGCGCTGGCACAGCAGCACAACGCCATTAATCTGTCACAGGGTTTTCCTGACTTTGACGGCCCGCAGTATCTGCAACAGCGTCTGGCCCATCACGTCAGCCAGGGCGCGAACCAGTATGCCCCGATGACCGGCGTGGCCCCGCTGCGCGAGGCGATTGCGAAAAAAACAGCTGAACTTTACGGCTACGCCCCCGATGCCAACACCGAGGTCACCATCACTTCGGGCGCCACCGAAGCCCTGTTTGCGGCCATTACTGCGCTGGTGCGTCCCGGTGATGAAGTGATCTGCTTCGACCCGAGCTACGACAGCTACGCCCCGGCGGTTACGCTGGCGGGTGGGGTGCTGAAACGAATTGCCTTGCAGCCGCCGGGCTTCCGCCCCGACTGGCAGGCCTTTTCTGCCCTGCTGTCACCGCGCACCCGGCTGGTGATCCTCAATACGCCACACAACCCGACGGCCACCGTCTGGCAGCAGAGTGACTTCGCCCAACTGTGGCAGGCGATTGCCCGGCAGGAGATCTATGTGCTGAGCGACGAAGTGTATGAACACATCTGCTTCGACGCCAGCGGCCATGCCAGCGTACTGGCCCACCCACAGCTGCGTGCGCGTGCGATTGCCGTCTCTTCATTCGGTAAGACTTTCCATATGACCGGCTGGAAGGTGGGCTACTGCGTGGCACCGCCCGCGCTGAGCGCCGAAGTGCGTAAGGTGCATCAGTATCTGACCTTCTCAGTCAATACCCCGGCGCAGCTGGCGATGGCCGATATGCTGGAGCAGGAACCGCAGCACTACCGCGCACTGCCGGAATTCTACCGGGCGCGCCGCGACCGCTTCGTCAATGCGCTGTCCGACAGCCGCTTTGAAATTTTGCCGTGTGAAGGCACCTATTTCCTGCTGGCCGATTACAGCGCCATCTCCGATCTTGATGACGTGGCATTCTGCCAGTGGCTGACCAGAGAAGTCGGCGTCGCGGCTATCCCGCTGTCGGTGTTCTGCGCTGACGCCTTCCCCCATAAACTGATCCGCCTGTGCTTCGCCAAACAGGAAGCCACGCTGGACGCTGCTGCGGAGCGCCTGTGTCAACTTTAAACATGACTGTTCTTCAGCAGCCGCTGGTGTGGATGGATGGCCCGGCTAACCTGCAATTTTTCGACGACCTGCTGGGCGACGTGCGGGGCCGCGATCTGATTATTCTGCCGGAAATGTTTACCACCGGATTCGCCATGGAGGCGGCAACCCGTTCGCTGCCAGAAAGTGACGTGATTGCCTGGCTACAGGCGAAAGCCAGGGCGGCGCAGGCGATGGTCGCCGGCAGCGCCGCGATTCAGGTCGAGAAAGGGGCGGTGAACCGCTTCTTTCTCGTCGAACCGGAGGGCAAAGTACACTTCTATGACAAGCGCCACCTGTTCCGCATGGCCGGGGAGCATCAACACTATCTGGCAGGCGAGCGTCGTGAGGTGATTGAGTGGCGCGGCTGGCGTATCCTGCCACAGGTCTGCTATGACCTGCGCTTCCCGGTGTTCTCCCGCAATCAGAATGATTATGACCTGGCACTTTACGTGGCGAACTGGCCTGCGCCGCGGGCGCTGCACTGGCAGACGCTGTTACAGGCGCGCGCCATTGAGAACCAGGCGTATGTCGCCGGATGCAACCGCACAGGCAGCGACGGCAACGGCCATCAGTACAGCGGTAACAGCCTGATAATCAGCCCACAGGGTGAGATTCTGGCAGAGGCTGAACCTTACCAGCCTGCGCGCCTTGATGCCGCACTGTCGCTGGAAAGCCTGCGCGAGTATCGCGACAAGTTCCCGGCGTGGCGTGATGCGGACCGTTTTCATTTTTGCTAGCGCAGGCGTTAGCGCTACCGGTTATGAACCGCGATAGGTCGACCACGACCACGGGGTAATCAAAAAGGGAAGATGATAGTGGCCACTGGCGGCAATCCGGACGTCGATCTGCGCGTTAACGTACAGGGTTTCGCGCCCGTCAGCGGCAAAATAGTTGCCGATGGCTGCCGTCAGGCGGTAGTGCCCGGCGGCCAGCGGCTGTGACGTCAGGTCGCTGATACGGCCATCGCCATTGGTCACGCCGGAGGCCAGCGGCTGCCAGCCCTGGCCGTCATTCTGCTCAAGGACAATGGTGACGCCTGCCGCCGGTTTCCCCAGCGCGGTATCCAGAATATGCGTGGTAATCGTGCTCACCGGAATATCTCCTCTAAGCGTAATAGCGTGATGTCGCGTAGCTGATCGAGGGCTTCCTGCTCCTCCTGCTGCGCGCTGTTATGCAGGCGACGCTGCAACTCGTTCAGGATCTGCTCACCGCTGCGCCCTTTGGCGCGGATCAGAAACACCCGGCCAAAACGCTGTTCATAGGCGGCATTACCTGCACGCAGCGCGGCGGCCAGCGGTGCATCCGCGCTGTTCACCTGGCTCTGTTCGCTGCCCGATAGCGCGGCTTCTTTGCCGCTGCCTGCAGCGCGCTCACCGATGCGAGGATGGGCAGAGAGTGCCCGGGTCAGCGCCGCGCTATCCCAGGCCTGCGTCAGAGCCCCGGCGTGCTTCAGCAGGGCGTCCAGCGTCGAAAAAGGCCGGGCCGCCACCAGCGCCGCCGTCCAGTCGGGCAGTGCGACACAGTGTTCGATACTGTGCTGTGCCTCTTCCACCTCCGCCTGGTTAAACCGGGTCAGGTTCATCAGCCTGCCACCTCGCCCACCACCTGAGCATAGGCCTGAAGCGCCTGCGCCACATCCTGCGTCGTGACGGATTCCGCCGGATGGTGGCTGATACCGCGATCGCAGCGCACGAACAGCATCCCGACCGGCCAGCGTTCGGCAATCGCAATCGCATCGTGCCCCGCCCCGCTCGGCAGCGACAGGCTGCGTCCCTGAACGGTTCTGACGGCGCGGGTCAGCGCAGCCTGTAAATGGTCATCGCAGCGCGTGGCCGGGATGTGGTAGTACTCTTCTGCGCTAAAGCTCAGGCCACGGCGCAGGGCAATCGCTTCACCCTGAACCAGCAGTTCAGACAGCAGTTCTGCCAGCGGACGATCTTCCGGGCCGCGCACGTCCAGGGTCAGCGCCACGTCACCGGGGATGACGTTTACCGCACCGGGATGACACTGTAAGGTGCCGACCGTGGCCACCAGCAGGGGATCGTGCTGTGGGGTGCGCTGTTCGATAAATACCATCCACTCCGCCGCTGCGGCCAGCGCATCTTTACGCAGGCTCATCGGCACCGTTCCGGCGTGACCGGCTTCGCCGGTGAAGCGACAGTTGAGGCGACGTGCGCCGTTAATGGCCGTCACCACGCCCAGCGCCAGCTGCTCCTGCTCCAGACACGGCCCCTGTTCGATATGCAGTTCGAGGTAGGCGACGAAGTCGTCGACGTCACGCGCCGCCTGCCACAGCAGGTCCGGTTTAAGGCCGATATCGCTCATCGCCTGCCCGACGGTAATGCTGTTGCCATCCGGGTGGCTGAGCCAGTGTTCCGGCCAGGTGCCGGTCAGGCCGCGGCTGCCAAGCAGGGTGATGCCAAAGCGCGTGCCCTCTTCGTCGGCAAAACCGATAATCTCAATCGCCAGCGGCAGACGTTGACCGCGATCGTGCAGATACTGCACGACTTCAATCGCCGCCAGCACACCCAGCATGCCGTCATAGCGCCCGGCATTGCGCACCGTATCAAGGTGTGAGCCGAGCAGCAGCGCTTTCGCATCCTGGCGCTGACCTTCATAGCGGCCACAGATGTTACCCACGCTGTCCTGCCACACCTGCATACCGGCGGCCTTCATCCACTTACCGACCATCGCATTGGCGCGCAGGTGCTCCGGCGACAGATAAACGCGGGTCAGGTAACCCGGAGTTTCACTGATTTCTGCCAGCGCATCACAGCGGGACATCACGCGCGCCGCAGCGGCGGCGGCGACCGTGGCATTCATCAGGCATTCACTCATCCGCGACTCCCGTTGTAATGATCCCAGGCTGCCTGCATGGCCGCACCCTGAGTCGTACGGAAGCCAAGGTGAGTCAGTACCGACTCCAGCGCGCTCAGCGTCTGCATCACGCAGTCTTTACGGGCGTTGTAACCCATAGTGCCGATGCGCCACACCTTGCCAATCAACGGGCCAAAAGAGGTGCCGATCTCAATGCCAAAATCTTCCAGCATCAGCTTACGCACCTGGTCACCGTTGACGCCGGCCGGGATCATCACGCCAAGCACGTTGTTCATTTTGTGGCTCAGGTCGCCGAAGGTGTCCAGCCCCATCCCCTGGATCCCTTTCAGCATGGCATCGCCGTGCAGTTTGTGGCGGGCGATGCCGTTATCCAGCCCCTCTTCGAGGATCAGGCGGGCACACTCACGCGCACCGAACAGCGCGGAGGTGGCTTCAGTATGGTGGTTCAGCCGCTCCGGGCCCCAGTAATCCATGATCATGCCGAGATCGAAATAGTTGGAGTAAATCATCTCCTCATCGCCGTCCTGGTGCGCGTCGGTGCGGATCCCGGCCTCCACGCATTTACGCCTGCGGATCGCGTCTTCCATTGCCGGGCTGAGGGTAATCGGTGAGGTGCCGGACGGGCCACCCAGGCACTTTTGCATACCGACGGAGACGGCATCCAGCCCCCAGGCATCGGTTTCAAACACGTTTCCCGCCAGCGAGGCGGTGGCATCGCTATAAAACAGCACGCCATATTTTTTACAGATAGCGCCCAGCTCTTCCAGCGGTTGCAGCATGGTGGTGGAAGTATCCCCCTGCACCGTCAGCAGCAGGCGCGGCCTGACCTTTTTAATCGCATCTTCGATCTGGTCCGGGGTAAACACTTCCCCCCACGGCACCTCAATGGTGTGGACTTCTGCACGGCAGCGGCGGGCAATTTCACACAGCAGGTGACCGAAGCGGCCAAATACCGGCACCAGCACTTTGTCGCCGGGACGAATGGCCGACAGCAGGATCGCTTCAATCCCGGCGCGGGACGTGCCGTCGATCAGCATCGTCCAGCGGTTTTCGGTACGGAAGACACCGCGGTACAGTGCCATCACCTCGTTCATGTACTGCGTCATTGCCGGATCGTACTGGCCGAGCAGCTGGCTGGACATGGCGCGCAGCACGCGCGGATCGGCGTTGATCGGCCCCGGCCCCATCAGCAGGCGCTGCGGCGGGTTGATCTGGGTAAATGTCGATAAATCCATCTGTTCCATCCTTCTGGTCGTTCACGATGGGCTTAGCTGAGGCCGCGCACCGAGGAGATAAATTGTTTAAGTTCACTGGTCTGAGGGTTGGCGAATACGGTTTTGCTGTCGCCCTGCTCCCATACCCGGCCCTGGTGCATAAACACCACGCGGTCGCCGACCTCACGGGCAAAGTTCATTTCATGCGTCACGAGGATCAGCGTCATGCCCTCTTTCGCCAGCTGTTCCAGCACCTTCAGCACTTCGCCCACCAGCTCCGGGTCAAGGGCGGAGGTGATTTCATCGCACAGCAGCACTTTGGGTGACATCGCCAGCGCACGGGCGATCGCCACGCGCTGCTGCTGACCACCGGACAGGTTGGCAGGATAGTAATCCATACGGTCGCCCAGGCCGACTTTTTCCAGCATCCGGGCGGCCAGTTCACGACATTCTGCTTCTTTCTTTTTCAGCACCCGGCGCGGAGCGAGCATCACGTTTTCCAGCGCGGTCATATGCGGAAACAGGTTGAAGCTCTGGAATACCATGCCGATGGAGCGGCTGATATCACGCGCCTGTGAATCCCGGTCGGTAATGGTCATGCCGCCAAGCTTGATGCTGCCTTCCTGATACCCTTCCAGCCCGTTAATGCAGCGCAGCAGGGTGCTTTTTCCTGAGCCGCTGCGGCCGATAATGGAGATCACTTCACCCATTTCGATGTCGAGATCCACGCCTTTCAGTACGTGGTTGTCGCCATAATATTTTTGCACCTGATTAATGGTGATGAGCGGCATTAAATTTTTTCTCCAGATACTGGCTGTAGCGTGACAGCGGATAACACATCAGGAAGTAACCGAGGGCGACCAGCCCGAACACTTTAAAAGGCTGATACGTCACGTTATTAAGAATGGTGCCCGCTTTGGTCAGCTCGATAAAGCCGATAATCGAGGCCAGCGCCGTGCCTTTCACCACCTGCACCGCAAAACCCACGGTGGGAGCAATACCAATACGCAGCGCCTGCGGCAGCACCACGCGGAATAGCGTCTGCCCGAAGCTCAGGCCGAGGCAGCGGCTGGCTTCCCACTGCCCTTTCGGTAAGGCTTTGATGCTGCCGTGCCAGATATCTACCAGGAAGGCACTGGTATAAAAGGTCAGCGCCAGCGAGGCGGCCGTCCACGGCGATACATCAATGCCAAACAGCGCCACGCCGAAGAAGGCGAGAAACAGCTGCATCAGCAGCGGCGTGCCCTGAAACAGTTCGATGTAGCAGCGGATAAACCGGTTCGGCCAGATGCGTCCGCTCAGGCGCACCATCACCAGCGGCATCGCCACCAGCGTGCCGCCGAAGAATGCCGTCAGCGACAGCGCAATCGTCCAGCGTGCCGCCAGCAGCAGGTTGCGCAGGATGTCCCAGTCGGTAAAGGTGTTCATTATGGCTGCTCCCCAAACCATTTGCGTCCCGCTGCCAGCAGCAGCTGGCGCATGGCAATCGACAGCGCCAGATACATCATCGTGGTCACCAGGTAGACTTCAAAACTCAAAAAGGTGCGTGACTGAATCAGGTTGGCGGCAAAGGTCAGCTCTTCATAAGAGACCTGCGATACCACCGACGAGCCGAGCATAACGATAATGCACTGGCTGACCAGCGCCGGGTAAATACGCTTCAGAGAAGGTGGCAGCACCACGCGGATAAAGGTCTGTGTCCGCGTCAGGCCCAGCACGCGCCCCGCCTCCCACTGCCCTTTCGGCGTTACCTGGATCCCGGCACGAATAATTTCCGTGCTGTAGGCACCGAGGTTAATCAGCATCGCCAGCAGCGCCGCTTCCCCCGCCGTCAGTTTCAGTCCGAGATTGGGCAAACCAAACACGATAAAAAACAGCTGCACCACAAACGGCGTGTTGCGTATCAGTTCGACATAGACGCCCCAGACGCGGCTCAGCGGTGACGGTTTGCCGCTGCGCAGCGCCGCGCCAAAAATCCCCAGCGCCACCCCACCCACCGTGGCCATCACCGTTAGCTGAATAGTCACCCACAGGCCGGAAAGCAGTTCCGGCCAGTAAGGCCACAGCGCGGGAAAGTTCAGTTGCCCAATCATCAGTCAGCCCTTATGCGCCGAGGTCAGCCGGCAGCGGCGCTTTCAGCCACTGTTCGGAGAGACCGTTCAGGGTCTTGTCCTGAATCGCCTGTTCGATCAGCGCATCGACTTTGGCTTTAAGCGCCGGTTCTTCTTTTTTCATACCGATATAGCACGGCGAGTCTTTCAGCATAAACTGGGCGACCGGCGCTTTGTCTGCATTCTGGCGGGCAATCGCAGCCACCACCAGGTTACCCGTCGCCACATACTGCACCTGGCCTGACAGGTAAGCCGACAGCGTGGTGTTGTTATCCTCGTAACGTTTCACCTGCGCGTCTTTCGGCGCGATGCCGGTCAGCACCATATCTTCCACCGCTCCACGGGTCACGCCGATGGATTTACCGCTCAGTTCTGCCGCGTCTTTCAGCGTGCCGTCTTTCGGGCCAAAGACGCCGAGGAAGAACGGCGCATAGGCGCGGCTGAAGTCGATGACTTTCTCACGCTCCGGGTTTTTACCCAGGCTGGAGATCACCAGATCCACTTTATTCGTTTGCAGATAGGGGACGCGATTGGCGCTGGTGACCGGCACCAGCTGCAACTTAAGTTTCATCTGCTTTGCCAGGTACTTCGCCATGTCGATGTCGTAGCCCTGCGGCTGTAAGTCGGTGCCGACTGAACCAAACGGCGGGAAGTCCTGCGGGACGGCAATACGAATAACGCCACGCTTTTCAATATCCTGCAATTGATCCGCATGGGCCATCATCGTCTGAGAGAACAGCACCGCGCCTGCTATTAATGCCAGTAAACCTTTTTTCATCTTCACTTCCCCGGTTAATACATCATGAAACGAAAGATTCTTAAAGAATTTATTTGCAACTAATGTGCCAGCGCGTGAACGAGGATAGAAATTTTTAGCATCCGCAGACGCAGAGGGGTAAAAAAACGTTTTATGCCGTGATATTAGCCATAAAAAAGGGCTAAGCCAGAGCGACTTTTCACGCAGATCATCTCGCACCTCAGGCGATAAAAAGGGGCGCCTGTCTGCGCCCCAAAACCATGCAAAGCACCAAAATAGCGCCCCATCAGCGATGTTCCAGCTCATCCAGCTGCCCGTACAGGTCGGCGATTTGGTGAATACGCTGGCGACCGTCGCTCAACAGCTCGTGCAGTACAGCATTGGCCAGCAGGTTGATCAGGCTGTTGGCCGCTGCATAGCTGTCAAAGGCCGATACGCTGTCCAGCGGCGCGCAGAGCTGCCAGCGCGCCAGCGCAATCACCGCCTGCGCTTGGGGTTCGCATAGCGCCAGGGTTGGGATGCCGCGATGCTGCAACTGCAGCAACAGTGGGCGAATAATGCGTGGACGACGGCGAAAAGCCATCACCACCACCATATCCTCCGGAGTTAAATCCACCAGCTCTTCAGAGAGTGTCTGCCCCGGCTGAGGCAGCACCTGTACCTGGTTACGCGCCTGGAGCAGCTGCTGACGCAGATGCAGCGCTACCGGGTAGGCGTTCCGCATGCCAATGATAAATATACGTTTACTCTTTGCCAGCGCCTGCACGACTTCACCAAAATGGGCTGCATCAATGCCGTTGACCCACTGCGTGAGATTCGCCATCTCCTGCTTATAGTGACGTGCCAGCAGCGTATTGCCCTGTACCGCATCGCGGTTGTCCGTCAGCGGCATACCGCTCTGGCGCAGGGTGCGCAGCTCGTCACGCATATCTTTATATTTTTCATAGCCTAAACGCTTAAACAGGCGGCTCACCGTGGCTTTGGAAACGCCACTCAGGCGTGCCAGATCGGCGCTGTTATAGCTGATCAGATCGTCGAAATGGTCGAAGACGAAATCAGCAACACGCTGTTCCTGGGGAGAAAGCTGTGCGTAGTAATTACGCAGGCGCTCATCAAGCTGCATCATGGTGTTGGCCCTGTAACGTTTGTTTCATCTGCAGGATGATATACAAATACCGTGCCTGTCTGTAGCCAGTCGTGGAGAGTGTTGAAAATCAGCGAACTTTTCTCTCAAAATCTGCGCGGTACGACAGATATTCAATTGGTAACAGCCCGGCACTCGACAAACTGGAACAGCTATTGCTTATTCAATGCATCTGTAACCCGATTGACGAGAATCGCATGAATCAAAGTAATCTGGCTCCGCTGGGGATGGCCGTCACGCCTCACCACCTGGCGAGCGAAACGGCGCTGGGCATTTTACGCGAAGGCGGTAACGCCATTGAGGCGATGGTTGCCGCTGCCGCGACTATCGCCGTGGTCTACCCACATATGAATGGCCTGGGAGGCGACGGCTTCTGGCTGATCGTACCGCCGAACGGCGAGCCGGTCGCGATTGATGCCAGCGGTGCCGCCGGAACGCTGGCCACGCTCGATTTTTATCACGGCAGCAGCACCATCCCCCACCGTGGCCCGAAGTCGGCGCTGACCGTGGCGGGAACAGTCAGCGGCTGGTCAGAAGCGCTGGCGATTTCCAGGGAGCTGGGTGGACAGCAGCAACCCCTGCCGCGCCTGCTTTCTGATGCCATCCGCTATGCGGCTGATGGTATTCCTGTGACCGAATCCCAGGCCGCCGCCACCGCCAGCAAACAGGCAGAGCTGGTGAATCAGCCTGGATTCGCGGCCACCTTTTTACCCGACGGTGAGGTGCCCCGCTGCGGCAGCCGCTTCACCCAGCCCGATCTCGCGGACACCTTTATTCACCTGGCTGAGGCCGGGCTGGAGAGTTTCTATCGTGGCCCGCTCGCCCGTCGGATTGCCGGTGAAATGTCACGGCTCGGTATGCCGGTCACGCTGGAAGACCTTAACAGGCAGCAGGCGAAGCGATGTAAGCCGCTGCGTATCCGTCACCAGTATGGTGATGTATTTAATATGACACCGCCAACTCAGGGTCTGGTTTCACTGGCCATTCTCGGCATCACCGACTGCCTGGAGATGGCCGATGCGGATGAAGCACAAACCATTCACCGCATCGTGGAAGCCACCAAGCTGGCCTTTGGCCTGCGCGACCAGTACATCACCGACCCGCAGCATATGCGCGAGGAGATGCAGGCGCTGCTCGACAGCGATCGTCTGCAACAGCTGGCAGCACAGATCGATCTCAGTCAGGCAGCCCCCTGGGGTACCGGTAAAGGACCGGGCGACACGGTGTGGATGGGCGTGATGGACAGCAGCGGACTGGCGGTCTCCTTTATTCAGAGCATTTACCACGAGTTCGGCAGCGGCGTGGTGATCCCCGGTACCGGCATCACCTGGCAGAACCGCGGTGCCGCCTTTAGCCTCGATCCAGACCATCTGTTAGCTCTGCTTCCGGGCAAACAGCCGTTCCACACCCTCAACCCTGCCGCCGCCCGGCTGAACGATGGCCGCACTCTGGTTTATGGCTCGATGGGAGGCGATGGTCAGCCGCAGACCCAGGCGGCGATTTTTACCCGCCATGTGGTGCAGGGCATGCCGCTGCAGCAGGCCGTGAGCGCCCCGCGCTGGCTGCTCGGACGGACATGGGGCCAGGCCACCGATTCACTCAAGCTGGAAGGCCGCTTTTCGGCAGAAACCGTCGCCACGCTGCGTGCGCTGGGACATGAGGTTGAAATGTTGTCTGATTTCAGTGAGGCCGTTGGTCATGCCGGGGCGATTGTGCGCCACAACAACGGCATGCTCGAAGGCGCATTCGATCCGCGCAGCAACGGCAGCGCGGCCGGATTTTAAAAGAGAGCAAGGGAGATAAGCATGAAACCAACAACCTCCGACTGGTCCGCCTATATCACACAGATGGAACAGGTACTGGCACTGGAGCTGGACGACACACGCCGTGCGGAGCTGCTGACTCAGTTTAGCCGTATTGCCGGGATGGCTGCGCCGCTGATGGCGTTTCCGCTGGATGACAGACTGGAAGTGGCGGGGGTCTATCAAGCATGAATCTGGCCTCGTTATCGATTGCCGAACTGAAACACGCACTGGCCGCCGGAGAGCTCAGCGCACGAGAGATCGCCAGCCAGACGCTGGCCGCCATTCAGCAGCATAACCCGGCGCTCAACGCCTGGACCCACATCACACAGGATCGTATGTTGCAGGAGGCCGATCGACTCGATCGGCTGAAACGTGAGGGCCAGCCGCTTCCGCCGCTGGCGGCGGTACCTTATGCGGTTAAAAATTTATTCGACGTCACCGGGCATACCACTCTGGCCGGAGCCAGCCTGTTCAGCGAACGTCCACCCGCCTGTCAGGATGCCTGGGCGGTAGAGAAACTGACCGCCAGCGGCGGGCTGCTGTCCGGGATGCTCAATATGGATGCCTACGCCTACGGTTTCACTACCGAAAACAGCCATTACGGGGCGACGCATAATCCGCACGATCTCACTCGTATTGCCGGAGGATCGTCGGGTGGCTCAGCGGCCGCCGTAGCGGCCGGCATGGTGCATTTTTCCCTCGGCACGGATACCAACGGGTCGATTCGTGTGCCCTCCTCCCTGTGCGGTATCTTTGGTCTGAAACCCACCTTTGGACGCCTGTCGCGCAGCGGCAGCCATCCGTTTGTCGCCAGTCTCGACCATATTGGTCCATTTGCCCGCCGGGTCAGCGACCTCACCCATGTCTATGATGCCTTGCAGGGCTTTGATGCGGCCGACCGCTTTCAGGCAGAGAAAGCCATACAGCCGGTGACGCCGGTGCTGGAGCACGGAATGGAAGGCCTGCGCTGCGGCGTGCTCGGCGGTTATTTCCAGCAGTGGTGCGACGATGATGCCCGTGCGGCAGTGGCGCTGGCCGCCAGCGCCCTGAATGCCAGCGACGAGTTCGTTCTGCAGGAGGCCGAGCTGGCGCGTACGGCAGCGTTTATTCTCAGCGCCTCTGAGGGAGGCAATCACTATCTGCCCGCGCTGCGCAGTTCACCTGAACGTTTTGAACCGCTGTCGCGCGAGCGTCTGGTCGCCGGAGCGATGATCCCCGCCGCCTGGTATATTCAGGCACAGCGTTTCCGCTGCCACTTCCAGCAGCAGGTACTGTCGCTGTTCAGGCACGTTGACGTGCTGATTGCTCCCGCTACCCCAACCAGCGCGACGCTGATTGGTCAGGAAACGATGCGTATCAACGGCAGTGACCTGCCCGTGCGTGCCAGCATGGGCATGCTGACCCAGCCCATTTCCTTTGCGGGACTGCCGGTTACCAGCGTTCCGCTGCGAACCGCAGCGGGTTTACCCATCGGTTTACAGCTGATTTCAGCCCCGTTTAATGAAGCGGCCTGCCTGCGTGCGGCCAGAACCCTGGAACAGTTGGGCATCACGCAGGCTGCACCTGCCAACATGGAGCAACAATCATGATGAGTGAATATATTGACCGTCCGGCGATCCTCGCCGAAGTGACTGCGGCTTTTTATCGCTACGAGCAGGCGCTGATCGGCAATGATATTGCGGTACTGGATGAGCTGTTCTGGCATGACAAGCGGACGGTTCGTCTGGGGGCCGGGGAAAATTTATATGGCATTGACGCCATCCGTGCTTTTCGCGCTGCACGCCCTTCCGCCGGACTGGCGCGCCAGTTACGCAATACGGTCATCACCAGCTACGGGGACGATTTTGCCGTGTGCAGTACCGAATTTACCCGCGAGGGCAGTGATAAAACAGGACGCCAGCAGCAGACCTGGGTGAAACTGCCCTGTGGCTGGCGTATTGTTGCCGCTCAGGTCAGTTTAATGAACTAAATCACTGACTTCAGAGGCCGCTTACTGCGCCCAATCGTCCGTACTTTACACGGTAGCAACAATCCCCTGCTGGTGTTAAAAAAGCCTCTCTAAAGATGTGAAAAGGAGAGACACATGAAAACCACTTCCCAGCCAGGCCCGGACACCACCGTCAGAAAAAAACATGCTGCTAAGGACTGGCATCGTGAAGAGATAAAATGTGCCATACGGCTTAAAGGATATTCTATTGCGGCATTGTCACGCGCGCACGGTCTGGCAGGAGGGACGCTGGCCAATGCCCTGATGCGCCCGTGGCCGAAGGGCGAGAAGATTATTGCCCATGCCATCGGTATTGAGCCAGAAGAGATCTGGCCAACTCGTTATGAGATGCGCCGTAAAACCGGACAAAAATCGACCAAAGGCAATAACAGGGAAGTGTGAATACACTTCCCATGCTGGGGTTAACCTTCAAACGGCATGATTGAATCGCTGCTTTGAAAAATGCTCTGTGGGATAAAATTATTAAAACCGTGTTCAATACAGTAATCAATCAGCCCGCGTTTATTACCCACACCTGATTTCCTGTAGATACGGCTCAAGGTATCCTCTACCGTGCGGTTAGGGATACCGATGGCTTTTTCGATCATTTTTGGCGTAAATGACTGACAGGTATAAAAAATAACCTCCCACTCTTTTTCGGTATACACATCGGTAGGAGGCGTAAACATTAACGACGTGGGGATTTTGATTTTTGACAGCCGGGTAATGAATAGCGACTCAACGGGGCGACAGTGGGCGATAACGCCCAGTGGAGTGCCATCGTCATCAATAATTGGAAATTTTTCGGAATACCAGGCCTGTAAAAAATCCCGTCGGTCGAACTCATGAACCTCAACAGAGGTTACGCGATCTTTTACTTTTTCAACCCTGCGATCGTGAGCCTGAAACTGAGGTTCAAATTCGTGCATCGCCAAAGGAAGCTCTCCATCATAGCGACCTTCCATGCGGAATGCTTTGGGTAAACCGATAAAGTCATGCATCCGTTTATTCGCATAGACGAACTGGGATGTATTATTTTTAACGATCCACGGTTCGTTACTGCCTTCCCAGAAACGGATAAGTGGCTTAATAATGCGTTCAATCTTCGCGTCTTTTTTTTTCACATCCATAAGATCATCCTTTTATGAAAACCAGTCCATTGAGGCACAGACAATAATTTATTCAAACAGCACTAATGAATCACTGCCCTGAAAAATGCTCTGTGGGACAAAGTTATTAAACCCATGCTCAATACAGTAATCAATCAGACCACGTTTGTTGCCAACACCTGATTTCTTATAGATGCGGCACAGCGTATCCTCTACCGTGCGGTTAGGGATACCGATAGCTTTTTCAATCATTTTTGGCGTAAATGACTGACAGGTGTAGAAGATGATTTCCCACTCTTTCTCAGTAAACAACTCACCGGGCGGTGTAAATACCAGAGAGGTTGGCATTCTTATTTTTTTCAGGCGGGTAATAAAAATTGACTCTACCGGGCGACAGTGAGGGATAACGCCAATAACCCTTCCAGCCTCATCCATAAGAGGGAATTTTTCACAGTACCACGACTGCAAATAATCCAGATTATTGTACTTATGAATTTCGATTGAGGTAACCCGGTCCCTGGCCTTTTGCACTTTACGATCGTGCGCCTGAAATTCAGGCTCGAATTCGTGCAAAGCAATAGGTAACTCACCATCGTAGCGCCCCACAGGATCATACCCCTTCGGCATTCCCATAAAGTCACGCATGACTTTATTAGCGTATACAAACTGTGAATTGGAATTTTTAACACACCACGGTTCGCTACTCCCTTCCCAAAAAGGGATAAGTGGTTTAATAATCTGTTCAATCTTCGCGTCTTTCTTTTCCACATCCATAAGATCATCCTTTTATGAAAATCAGTCCATTGAGGCACAGACAATAATTTATTCAAACAGCACTAATGAATCGCTGCCCTGAAAAATGCTCTGCGGGACAAAGTTATTAAACCCATGCTCAATACAGTAATCAATCAGACCGCGTTTGTTGCCAACACCTGATTTTTTATAGATGCGGCACAGCGTATCCTCTACCGTGCGGTGAGGGATGGCGATAGCTTTTTCAATCATTTTTGGTGTAAATGACTGACAGGTATAAAAAATAATTTCCCACTCTTTCTCGGTAAACAGTTCGCCAGGCGGGGTAAATATTAATGAGGTGGGTATTTTTATTTTTGACAGCCGGGTAATGAATATCGACTCAACAGGACGGTTGTGAACGATAATCCCCAGCGCCGTGCCACTCTCATCAAAAACAGGAAACTTATCGCAATACCAGGGTTGAAAGAAATCGTTATTTCCGACTTTATGGATTTCGATGGAGGTAACACGATCGCCAGCCTGCTCTACTTTTCTGTCGTGTGCCTGAAACTGCGGTTCAAACTCATGAATAGCGATCGGTAACTCGCCGTCAAACCGGCCTTCAACTTCAAAATCATTGGGAATCAACAGGAAATCTTTCAGGTGTGGATTAACATAAACGAACTCAGATTTATTACTCTTAACCCACCACGATTCGTTACTACGCTCCCAGAAAGGGATTAACGGCCGGATGATCGACTCCAGCCTTGAGTCTTCTTTAGAATAAGCCATACTGGTTTGTCCTTAAAACAATAAATGCATCCAGCAATAACTATAGGCTTTTTACAATATCCTTTAAGAGATTCCAGCCATTATTCGCATTTTATGAATAGTAAAATAGCCATTTAATGAAATATGCGATCGGAGAGGGTGAGGGAAACCTCACCCTGTGTCATTAAACCTGCGGGGACGGGTGAGTGGCGACCCAGTGATCGGCAATCTGCTGGCGGGTGCAAATCCAGACACGGTCATGCTGCTGAATGTGGTCGAGGAAACGCTGCAACGCACGAAAACGCCCAGGGCGGCCGAGCAGACGGCAGTGCATGCCTATCGACAACATCTTGGGTGCATCATCGCCTTCTTCGTAGAGCACATCAAAACTGTCTTTCAGATAGGTATAAAACTGCTCGGCGGTGTTAAACCCCTGCGGAGTGGCAAAACGCATATCGTTTGTTTCAAGGGTATAAGGGATGATCAGATGCGGCTTAACGGTGCCGTCCTGACAGGTGACCTGCGTCCAGAACGGCAGATCGTCGCCATAATAGTCGCTGTCATAGGTCAGCCCGCCCTGCTCAACCACCAGCCGCCGGGTATTCGGGCTGTCGCGTCCGGTGTACCAGCCAGTGGGCGTTTTACCAAACAGATCGGTCAACGTATCCAGCGCCTGCTGCATATGCTGACGTTCGGTTTTGGCATCGATACTCTGATAGTGGATCCAGCGCCAGCCGTGGCTGACCACATCGTAATCGGCCGCCTTGATCGCCGCGACGATTTCAGGATGACGGGCCAGGGCCATCGCCACGCCGAAGACTGTCAGCGGCAGACCGCGTTTCTGAAACTCGTTGTGAATACGCCAGAATCCCGCACGGGAACCGTATTCATACAGCGAATCCATCGACATATGGCGTTCCGGATAGCTGGCAGCCCCGATGATGTCGGAAAGGAACTGTTCGGAGCCGGTATCGCCATGCAGCACGTTGTTCTCGGCTCCCTCTTCATAGTTGAGGACAAACTGGACCGCGATTTTAGCCCGATCGGGCCAGGCCGCATGAGGCGGCTGTCCGGCGTAACCGCGCAGATCGCGCGGATAGTTTTTATTGAAGCTGTACTCTTTTTTTTCCGGTGTGGTGCTCATCGTCTCAATCCTTAACGTCGCAAAAAGAAATGGGACCAGGCTTTTAGTTTAGGCGTTCAAACTGGCCTGACAGGTTTTTTCGCAACGGATAGTCAAGATCGCCGTGTTTGCTGGTACTCAGACCCAGAGCCACCAGCGACTCAACCATTTTTACTGCGGCCGTGACACCATCGATCACCGGCATACCCAGCTCACGCGTCAGTTCCTGCGCCAGGTCAGCCATGCCGCCACAGCCAAGCACGATCGCCCCGCTGCCGTCTTCGCGCTTCGCCTGTATACAACGCTGTCGCACTTTCTCCTGCGCCAGACCACTGCCGTCTTCCAGCGCCAGAACCGGCAGGTCGATAGCGTGTAGCGCCGCACAGTGGTGCGCAAAGCCATACTGCTGAAGCAGGTGACGGGCGATAATCAGGGTACGCGGCAAAGTGGTAACGATGGAAAAACGTGTGGCAACGAGGGTGGCCATATGCATGGCCGCTTCGGCAATGCCCACCACCGGCCCCTGGGCCAGCTCCCGTGCGGCCAGCAGGCCGGGATCGCCGAAGCAGGCAATGACGTGGCCGCTGACGCCCTGCTCGCGGCCGCTTTTGACCTGCTCCAGTACGCCAATGGCGGCGATAGCCTCGTCAAAGTGCCCCTCAATGGAGGGAACGCCCTGAGTCGGACACACTGCCAGGATTTCCGTACCGGCGGCGGCAACCGCTCGGGCGGCGCTTCCGATGGTTTCCGTCATGGCACGACTGGTATTGGGATTGATCACCTGGATGACCACTTTGCTACTCATTATCATGCTCCTTTAGGCGCAAACAGGCGGCCGAAGTCAGGCAGAGTCTCACCGCTGCGTTCGAAGCGCAGACTGGTGACAATATGATCGAAATGTTGCCGTAGTGCGTCAGTCAACTGGTCGAGAGATTTTTCCCGCAGCATAACGACCAGACGATCGTGATCGTCACAGCGGCACCCTTGTTGCCAGGGGGCACCGTAAGCGGCAACGACCAGCGAAGAGCGCTGAGTCAGGCGCGTAACGATTTCAGTCAGCACCTGGTTGCCGGAGATCGCCTGCAGTTGAATATGAAAAGCGGCGGAAAGGCGAATAGCGGCGGCACCGTCATGCTGCTCATGTGCCAGCTGTTCCTGTCGGTTGAGCTTCTCCAGCCCGGCTAAATGCGGTGCCTGACAGTGTTTCAGCACGTCAGGCAGGTTGGCGCACTCTATCAGGCTGCGGCTGCGGAAGATGTCCTGTGCCTCTTCAACTGTGGGGGTGGCAACCTGTGCACCACGTTTGGGCGTCAGGGTAATCATTTGCACTGCGGCGAGGCGCTGTAGCACTTTCCTGATGCCGGTACGACTGACGCCAAACACCTCAGAGAGCGCCTCTTCCGGTAATTTACTCCCCGGTGGTAGCTGGTGTTCCACGATAGCCGTCATCAGCGCCTGATAGATAGGCTCATCCTTGTCACTCAGGTCGGAGGCCGTTTTCAGCCCGGTTTCACTCTTCATACCTACTCCGGTAAACATCATTTCCGTCAAGAATCGTACACAGGAACTCTTACTTTTGTATACATGAAATTACAATCTGGCCTGGATCCTGCAATGTCTCCCTCAACCCGGTTTATTGATAACTGTATTCAGAGGAGCAGGTTTCATGCCAAACAGTCAACGTTCTGCCCCGGCGGCGTCTTCAGATACCGCTGCTCACTACAGCCCCCGGCTGTGCAATGAAGATCTGGCCCCGACACGTGACCAGAACTGGAGCTGGTACAACATTTTTTCTTTCTGGATGTCTGATGTACACAGTATGGGTGGCTATGTCGTCGCGGCCAGCTTCTTTACGCTGGGCCTTGCCAGCTGGCAGGTGCTGCTGTGTCTGCTGGTCGGCATCTGTATTGTGCAGGTCTGCGCTAACCTCGTCGCCAAGCCGAGCCAGATGGCGGGTGTGCCTTATGCCGTGATCTGCCGTCAGGCTTTTGGCGTGTTCGGTGCCAATATCCCGGCAGTTATTCGTGGGCTGATCGCCTTTGCCTGGTACGGTATTCAGACCTGGCTGGCGGCGAATGCGCTGATGCTGGTCTCACTGAAGTTCTGGCCTGCGCTGTCGTCACTGACGCACGCGTCCTGGCTGGGCCTGTCACAGCTGGGCTGGATCTGTTTTGGCATTATGTGGCTGCTGCAGGCGATGGTGTTCTGGCACGGTATGAACGCCATCAAGCGTTTTATTGATATTGCCGGTCCGGCGGTCTACGTGGTGATGTTGGCGCTGGCGGGCTGGATTGTATACAAGACAGGGTTCGACGCTATCTCCTTTACTCTGGCGAGCAAGGCGCTCTCCGGCGGTGAGCAGGCCTGGCAGATGCTGACGGCGACCGCGCTGGTCGTATCGTACTTCTCCGGTCCGCTGCTGAACTTCGGTGACTTCTCACGTTACGGTAAAAGCATGGGGGAGATCCGTCGGGGTAACCGCTGGGGCCTGCCGTTTAACTTCCTGCTGTTCGCACTGGTGACGGTGGTGATCGTCTCCGGTACGCAGTCCCTGTTTGGCCGCATGATTACCGATCCGATTGAGACCGTCAGTATGGTCGGTAACGATCTGGCCGTGGCGATTGGTCTGCTGACCATGATTACGGCGACAATCGGCATCAATATCGTAGCGAACTTCGTCTCTCCGGCGTTCGACTTTTCTAACTGTTCACCGCAGAAAATCAGTTTCCGCACTGGTGGGATGATCGCCGCGGTTGGCTCCGTGCTGCTGACGCCGTGGAATCTTTTCCAGTCACCGGAGCTGATCCACTATACGCTGGACGTGCTGGGTGCCTTTATCGGGCCGCTGTTCGGGATTCTGCTGGCTGATTTCTACCTGATTAAACGCAGCCAGATCTCCGTCGATGACCTGTTTGATGCTACGCCAAAAGGAAAATACTGGTATCGCGGCGGCTTTAATCCGAAAGCGATTATCGCGCTGCTGCCATCGGTGGCGATTGGTCTGGTGATCAGCTTCATCCCGTCGCTGCATGAGGTAGCGAACTTTAGCTGGTTTATTGGCGTGGCGCTGGGTGCAGGTAGTTATCGCTGGATTGCCCGCGCAGATGTGGCTGACAGCACGATGAAAGGTTACAGCGCGAAAGTGGCGATGCCGGAAGAGTCCTGATAAAACGAAAAAGGCCGATTCTTTCGAATCGGCCTTTCTCTAAATGCTTGGCGGAACGGACGGGGCTCGAACCCGCGACCCCCTGCGTGACAGGCAGGTATTCTAACCAACTGAACTACCGCTCCACCGATGTTCCCCGTCGGGAACGAGGCGCATATTACGGGGCAGCCCGAACTTCGTCAACGCTTTTTATAGCGAAATATCTCAACTGCTCTCTTTTTCACCGCAGGGCGGTTTCTATCCGCATTTTAGCCACTTATGCGTCACTGAGCTCTTCCGGGCGCCACAAACAGCTGCCGCCCTTTTTCTGCACCAGGTCGAGACGCTCTTCATGGGCAGCCAGCTCATCTGCACTGGCGCGAACCACCCGCAGGCCGGATGAAGGCCGCGTAATACGGTGAATCGTTTCCCCGTCACTCTGCTCTTCACGATCGCCTTCCATTGAAAACGCCAGCGAGGTCTGCCCACCGGTCATGGTCAGGAAAACTTCCGCCAGAATTTCGGAGTCCAGCAGTGCGCCGTGCAGCGTTCGCTTGCTGTTGTCTATCTCATAGCGTGAGCAGAGCGCATCCAGGCTGTTGCGTTTGCCGGGGAACAGCTTACGCGCCATCGCCAGGCTGTCGGTGATCTGACAGAAGGTTTCTGTTTTGGCAATGCCGCGCTGTAATTTGGCAAACTCGTAGTCCATAAAGCCGATATCGAACGAGGCGTTATGGATGATCAGTTCTGCACCGTTGATGTAGGCGAGAAAGTCATCCGCCACCTCAGCAAAGGTCGGCTTATCCAGCAGAAACTCGTCAGCGATCCCGTGAACCCCAAAGGCTTCCGGGTCAACCAGACGGTCGGGTTTGAGATAAACGTGGAAGTTATTGCCCGTCAGGCGGCGGTTGATGACCTCAACAGCACCAATTTCGATAATGCGATGCCCTTCATAGTGGACACCGATCATGTTCATACCGGTGGTTTCGGTATCAAGAACGATCTGACGTGTGGTATTTACTGTGCTCATAGGACCCGTTTATGGCAGACTTGGCGTTTTTCTACAGAGAGTCTACCAGAGATGCTTAAGCAGGTAGAAATTTTCACCGACGGATCGTGCCTTGGTAACCCTGGCCCCGGAGGATACGGCGCGATTATGCGCTATGGTAAACACGAGAAAACCTACAGCGCAGGCTTCCATCTGACCACCAATAATCGCATGGAGATGATGGCGGCGATTGTGGCACTGGAAGCGCTGACAGAGCCCTGTTCAGTGATACTCAGCACCGACAGCCAGTATGTGCGTCAGGGGATCACCACATGGATCCATAACTGGAAAAAACGCGGCTGGAAAACGACGGATAAAAAGCCGGTTAAGAATGTCGACCTGTGGAAGCGACTGGATGCCGCGCTCAGCCACCATGAGATCACCTGGAAGTGGGTAAAAGGCCACGCCGGCCATGTGGAAAACGAACGTTGTGATGAGCTGGCGCGCACTGCCGCCGGTAACCCGACGTCTGATGATGTTGGCTATCAGGCGGGATCCTGATAGCGGGCTGCCTCTTATAGAGCGACCCGTTTTGCGGTCGCCCTTCTCATTCCCTGCGCCCTTCCCGGTACTGACTGGTCGCCCCCACGGCACGTAGCTGTCGCTTAGTGGCCGCTCTTTTCGCCTGATTGCGGATGAGCGGGAAGGTCCGCTTACGTGCCACGATCAGGTTCAGGCAGCCCAGGGCGGGAAGATGTGTGCTGATCATTTTGCCACCCTGACGGTTCCACGGCAGCACCTGAAAACTGGTGCGTTCCATCACTTCATAATTGAGCAGACTCAGCCAGTCCAGCAGGCGCATCTGGGTGAACATCCGGCTGTTCCATGGGATACGGCGATGCACTCCGGGAATCAGCTTGCCTATCCCCAGCACGCTGAACAGGTTAAAACCGCTGATGATCATCCAGCCGTCATCGATCAACACGCGATCGACTTCGCGCAGAATACGATGGGGATCGCTGCTCCACGCCAGGGTGTGTGCCAGCAAACAGGCGTCTATTGATTTAGACTCAAACGGTAAACTAAGTGGGTCCGCGTGAACCTGAAGTAATTCGCCCCCGATACCCACATTGACCTGATGCGAGATAGCACAGCACTCGGTATCAATTTCCGCACTGAGATTACCCACCTTGAGCAGATGAAAACCGTAGAGTTTGCTGAGGGCGGGCCGCAGATGATGCGACAGCGCGTCACGGTACCATTCCCCGCACGGTATCTGCGACCAGGACTCTGGTACTTGACGGAATTGGCGTGTTTTAGCAGGCTTCATGCTTTACCATCTTCTTTCCCTTACGAGCATCCAGGAGCGACAAAAATGAATCTTACCAGCATTCCAGCCTTGCAGGATAACTACATCTGGACGTTGAATGATGATGAGGGTCGCTGCCTGATTGTTGACCCCGGAGAGGCTACGCCGGTCCTGCACACGCTGGAAAAAAATCAGTGGCAGCCGGTGGCAATTTTGCTCACCCACCATCATCACGATCACGTTGGCGGCGTGGCAGAACTGCTGGCGCGCTACCCTGCCTTAGAGGTCTATGGACCGGAAGAAACGCGCAGCAAAGGCGCAAAAACTATCGTCAGCGAAGGAGATACTGTCTCCGTTTTAGGGTGTAATTTTACGATTTATGCTACACCCGGCCACACTTTAGGACATATCTCATATTTCAGTTTCCCTTACCTCTTTTGTGGGGATACTTTATTTTCTGGCGGTTGCGGCAGGCTTTTCGAAGGTACTGCGAAACAAATGTTTGATTCTTTTCAAAAGCTTAATCAACTCCCCGAAGAAACTCTGGTTTGTTGCGCGCATGAATATACGTTATCGAATTTAACCTTTGCACTGGCCATTTATCCACAAGAGGTAGAAATAGCACGCTATTACCGTGAAATTAAGGAGTTACGCGCAAAAAATGGCATAAGTTTGCCAACAAAACTGGCGCTGGAGCGTAAAATAAATGTTTTCCTGAGAACGCAAGATATTGAATTACAAAAACAAATAGGATTAGAAACAACTCCGCAACATGAATGGCAGGTATTTGCGGCTCTACGCGAGAAGAAAGACGCTTTTTAATATTTAAGGTTGTGTTCGCCGGATCGACCACGTATTATTGCTCGTCTTTTAAGCGAACTATTGACACACACATGAAGGCTAAAGCGATATTACTCGCCTCAGTCTTGCTGGTCGGATGCCAGGCGTCAAGGCACGATGCTAACATCCCAGAACAGCATGCACAGAGTTTGTCTTCGGCAGGTCAAAGTGAAAATGGACAGTACTCAGATGATATGTTGTCGCCGCGCTGGCAGGACGATGGAACGACTTTAGCGCACGACAGAGATCTGTGGAATTTCATTGGCGACGAGCTGAAGATGAAGGTTCCGGATAATTACCGGATACGCGAACAAAAACAGAAATACCTGAGTAACAAGAGCTATCTCCACGATGTAACATTACGGGCAGAGCCGTATATGTACTGGATTGTCGAGCAGATTAAGCAACGTAAAATGCCGATGGAACTGGTACTACTACCCATAGTGGAGAGCGCTTTTAATCCTCATGCTACATCATCTGCAAATGCCGCTGGCATCTGGCAGATTGTGCCGCAGACGGGACGTAATTACGGTCTGAAGCAGACCCAGTGGTATGACGGACGACGCGATGTGGTTGCATCGACCAAAGTTGCTCTGGATATGATGCAGCGCCTTAACGGCATGTTTGACGGTGACTGGTTACTGACCATTGCCGCCTACAACAGCGGTGAAGGTCGTGTGCTGAAAGCGATAAAAGCCAATAAGGCCAAAGGGCGACCTACGGACTTCTGGTCATTAGCGCTGCCACGAGAAACGACGGTCTATGTACCGAAAATGCTGGCTCTGGGGGAAATTCTCAGGAACAGCAAGCGTTATGGCGTACGTTTGCCGGCACCAAATGAAGCACGCGCTCTGGCGCGAGTGGAAGTGGGCCAGCAGATAGAGCTGACACAGGCAGCCGAGATGGCTGGCATGTCTCTGAGCAAGATGAAGACGTTTAACTCCGGCTACACGCGTGGAAAGACCGCACCGAATGGTCCTCACTACATTATGGTGCCCAAATCCAACGTAGCAAAACTGCGTAACTCACTGGCAAGTGGTGATATCGCGGCGGTGCAGCCGACTTCTCTGGCGAAGAACAGCGTTTCAACCGCATCGTACAAGGTACGCAGTGGTGATACTCTGTCAGGCATTGCTAAGCGCCTGGGTGTACCGGTGAAAGATCTGCAGCGTGCGAATAATATGCGCGGTGTCAGTATCAAGCCAGGTCAGACATTAAGCCTGGGTAACAGCAGCAGTACGCGGCTGGCAGATAACGGCGACAGCATCACCTACCAGGTACGTAAGGGTGATTCTCTGGCCAGTATCGCAAAACGTCACGGCGTGAACATCAAAGATGTGATGCGCTGGAATAGCGTCGCCAGTAATACCAGAAACATTCAGCCTGGCGATAAGCTAACGCTGTTTGTGACTAATAACGCGACGCCAGACAGCTAATTGTCATGCTATTACCGGATGAAAATCCAGATAAAAAAAGCCCGTCATTGACGGGCTTTTTTGTGATCTTTTTTTATAGCCGCTGAGCCTCGATAAAAATAGTATCAGTGCTGAAACTACCATCAGGCTGTAGCGCATAGTAACGCTGAACGTCATCCGGCGCGGAAAGCTGATAGGCCCGTATCGCCTGAACCATGACGTCTGGCGTACGCATCCGCTCCACCCAGCTGCTGAACTCCAGCTCCAGCCTGCCCTGAAACAGACCCTGTATTGCCAGGCCACTCTCAGTCATCATGGTCATCCACTGGCCGGGGCTGTAATCCTGCACGTGAGACGTATCACGCAGAGCTTCCACCGTCTGTAGCCAGATATCCATTACAGGGCGGCCCGGTGCGCTGATGTCCATAAAGATCGCTTTACCGCCCGGCCTGAGTACCCGACAAACCTCACGTAGTGCTCTTCCCACATCATGCCAGTGATGGGCCGAGTAACGGCTAATCACAATATCAAATTCTTCATCTTTAAAGGGCAGGTTTTCCGCATAGCCCTGTTGAGTATGCAGATGGTGATAACCCCGCTCTGCCGCCGCCTCACGTACCACCGCCAGCATTTTATCGGACAGATCGTACGCCACGACCTCTTTAACGTACCGTGCCGCCGTAAAACTGGCATGTCCTGCTCCGCATCCCATATCCAGTAATTTCGCATTCGGGGCACCTGACAGCCGTTCAGCCAGCCGCTGTAAATCCTGGCCGCTGGCATGAACCGCGCTGGTGAGATAGGCCCCGGCCTGCTCACCGAACTGTTTATCGACATTATCGTGGTGCTGAGTCGCCATCAGAAGAACCTCTTATTACATTTCATCCACAGGGTGAGAATCAAATTCGACCAGCAGAGGGTTGTGATCGGACGCGCTGGTCACCAATACAGAAGCCTCTGCTACCTTCATTCCGCGATAAAAAACAAAATCCAGCGGTCGCCCGAAAGCTTTCCGGCGGTGATCGTCGGTGAAACGGACTTCACGCAGCCCCATTTCACGGGAAAAACGATACAGAGCGTTAATACGCTGGCGACTCCAGGCATTAAAATCGCCGGCCATAATTACCGGCCCCTTATGATGAATAATCTGCTCGCCAATAGGTCCAAGCTGCTTACTGTAGACGTCTATTCCCAGACTGAAATTGACGGCGTGGATGTTCACAACCATCAGCATTTGATTGCCGGGCAAAGGATATGCTGTGACCAGGGCGGATTTTGCCAGCCTCAGCAGCGGCTCACGCTCACGAAGCGGGCAACAGTAGACCGGATGGGCAGAAGCCAGTGTCATCACGCCAGAGGGGTGTTGAGGCAATACAAAGGCAGGCACCTGATCGGCAGCGAGATAGTGAGACGTAGCAAAACGTACCAGTTCTGGCGTTGTTTGCGCCTCCTGCAACAGGACAAGATGAGCATTTTTACCGAAATTTTGCAGAACGGAAAGCCATTCTGCACGCTGCTGCTTGAAAATATTCCACACCAAAACCTTCAGACGCGCTTCGGTGGTCAGCGGTGCACCTGGAGGCAATGCCTGGCCGACATGAAGCATCGCCACGGGAGGGAAAATACGCTCCGCTGGCTGACCTGCTACGTATCTCATGGCATAAGTCTTTTTCTGCACGTTACCGCCTGAACTTATTACAACTGGGTAGGTTTACCATCTATCAGTTATAGGGACTTTACTGCTGAGTTTCAATCGGCGGGAGCCAATTCGCAGTGGATTGTAGGTAAGGAAATGCTAATAAAAGAATAACACAAAAAAGCCCTGACTCTTATGAGTCAGGGCTTCCTGTTTAAGTGGCGGAACGGACGGGGCTCGAACCCGCGACCCCCTGCGTGACAGGCAGGTATTCTAACCAACTGAACTACCGCTCCACCGATTCTGTACTGACTTCAGACTGCGTCTGACTTCAGGTGTTTCGCCCTTACCTTGTCAGGGGTAAGGTCACGACCCGTAAACGGGTCTTAAATTGATGCCTGGCAGTTCCCTACTCTCGCATGGGGAGACCCCACACTACCATCGGCGCTACGGCGTTTCACTTCTGAGTTCGGCATGGGGTCAGGTGGGACCACCGCGCTAAAGCCGCCAGGCAAATTCTGTTTCATTCACACCGCCCTTTCAGGCGCTGCAAACCAATCCGTTTTTGAACAGGCTGAAAATCTCTTTTGCGTCTCTCATAACGCACACCAGAACGCTTCTGGCGTTGTAAGGTTAAGCCTCACGGGTCATTAGTACCGGTTAGCTCAACGCATCGCTGCGCTTACACACCCGG